>NZ_CP009279.1:5535722-6150802 GCF_000758545.1 Paenibacillus sp. FSL H7-0737
CTTACTCTCATTCCATAAAATCTCCGGGCCTCTTGCCAACTCATAATTAGCGGTAGGGAACCATTCAGAATAGATGCGTCCCCAGACATTTTGCAATGTATCAGGAAATGGTCCAACGGCTTCGAATACAGCCCATGTTGCTGCAGGAACATCTAGTTTCGTTAAATTTTCGGGGCATTCCTTGGTTGTAGCAACGCCAACATAATGGTCAAGTTCCCCCTTTTCTTCCATTCTCCCCTCAGAAAAATTCATCGATGCTTGAATCAGTCCCTGAGGTTCGACATTCGAGAGCTTTTTGAGCTGGTCAATGTCATCGCTAGTTAAGCTTTTCCACATAGATGCGATTTCCGGATTTACGCCATTAAATTGGATAGGTACCCTTCTCGTAATCCCTACGATACAGAATGACTCTTTTTCAATGATACGATAGTTCATTGCACTTCCCCCTTGAATCGTTAATTGAAAGGTCAAGCGCGGATAGGCTTTTAATGAGGGGCCATGCAACTTTACCGAAGAGGGCGGAATACCGTGCAAGCCTTGGAAAGCTCTAGAAAATGCGTCTGCTGAGCTATATCCATATTTCACCGCCACATCCATAACTCTTAATTCTCCAGCTTGAAGCTCAAATGCCGCAGATGTCAGGCGTCTCCGACGGATGTATTCTGATAGCGTGATGCCTGCAAGAAATGAGAACATTCTAGAAAAATGATATTCGGAACAACAAGCCAACCTCGCCGCTTCCTTCAGGTCTATATCATCAGCAAGATTCTCTTCAATGTATTGTAGAGCCCCGTTCAGATTTGCAAGCAAATCCATTCGAATGACCTCCCTTCACTAACAATATAGCAAGTGTCGTCGGCATCCATCCGACATCTCATGCACAGTTTTGCTGGGTACCTACGAGAAACTTGCCGCTCCTTATGATACGGTTCACCGCCTATTCAAAAAAGAGGTGCGAAAAGCCGGTTCATCACCGGATGCTTTTCGCACCTTCGCTCTCTTGCCTAAATTAACACGTCGAAGTGGCCCTCCGAGTTCACCGTCGCCGTCCGGGGATCGGTCAGACCAATGCCCTTGAGGCCTCCCTTCCACTCAATCCGCGAGAGGGGGAGGTGATCTTGAAGCGGAGAAGCCGGTACAAAATTTACGGCGGCGCTACTCCCGCTTTTCTGTACGAGTTGGGACTCCAGCAGCCGGATTTGCCGCTGCAGCTGCTCCCGGCGATAAGGAGTCTGCATCTCACTTCCTTGTGCCGCATTCACTTTATCCAGTTCCATCATCAGCCGGTTCCGCTGTTTCTCCAGGGAACTGACATCACTCTGTGTACCGCCGTAGGCCGCAATGGTCTGTACGGAGCTGATGCCTGATACTGTCTGTGCCGCCATGATCTTTCCCTCCGTTTCCATGGCTACCAATCCAAATTCAGCCAAATTTGAAAGTTCTAATCATCTTTATTACCCGGCAGGCCCCGTCATGACAACATCACAGCCTCAATATGAGAATAATCGTCGTATAGTCTCAGTCGGCCGCTTGTTTCGACCCTACCAAAGACCCATCGAAGGCTGGCTAAAGTCCCTTCAGAGCTCCCTTACTCGTCCTTCAACCGCCGCTGATACAAAATGATAGACACTACTGTTAGCACAACCGTCCATGCCAAATTAATGAGGAGAGGTTTCAATACATCGCCCGTCGTATAACCTGTATTGCTTAGACCCAGCAGATGCACAAGCTGACTGCTTGGCATGTAATCCAGCACTTTGAAGACCGGATAATCCTTCGCTAGTACTTCTCCCCACGGTGCCCCCATAAATATGAACGCCACAGGGAGTATAGATAATGAGGCTTCAAGCAACGTCTTGGAGAATAAACCGCAGATCGTCCCGGCTGCAGTGTACAGAATAATCGAAAGAATGATTACTGCCACAAACGCCCATATATTAGCTGGCTCATAGCCAAATAATAATGTAGAAATAGCGAGAACAACAGCAGACATGACAAAGACCAAACTGCTTTTGCCGATTAGTACATCCATGGTCGTAGCCGGTGTCATCATTAATGACCGTAAAGTGTTACGCTCCTTCTCTTCCGCAATCAAGCAGGCTTGTGCGAAACATGTTAGCAATACAAACGAACTATTAAAAAGAAAACCGCTGGCTCCAGGTAAAGACGCACCTGCCCTCTTGAAAATCAGAGCGATAATAATTGGAAAAATCAACATAATGGAGATCGCATAATTGCGAGAAAACTCTTTGTAATCCTTCACAAATATCGCCTGGACACGTTTTAATGAGATACTCATAGTAACTCACTTCCTGTCATTTTAATAAAAATATCACCTAGACTTGGCTCTTTCGTTTCTAACCGGTCAATTAACCCTCGTCTCATCCAATCCGCGATTTGATCAGCCGTTCCCTCATCGATCGGGAGCTCGTAAGCTTCCCCATTGATTAATTCAACAAAAACTACGTTCTCCCGGTGCTGTCGTTTAAGATCCTTCGGTGAACCGATGGTTTGGATTTGCCCCTGATACAGAATCGCTACGCGGTTGCATATCAATTCTGCCTCAGCCATGTCATGCGTAGTTAAAAAAATCGTTGTCCCTTTGTCATTTAAGTAGCGTAAGCCTTTATAAATATGTGCTGAGTTTACCGGATCTAAAGCCGAAGTAGGTTCATCTAGAAATAATAATTCGGGCTCATGGATAATCGCGCAGGCCAACATGACACGCTGACGCATCCCTTTCGATAAGAGATTGACTTTCTTTTTGCGCTCTCCGCTTAAGTTTACAAACTGCAGCACCTTATCGACCGCAGATCTGGGAAGATCATATAACTTACGATACAGCTCCAAATTTTCCTCAATCGATAATCTTTCATATAGACCACTGTTATCCGTCAAAATGCCGAAGCGCATCTTCTGTGCAGACTGCTGCATCATCTCCGCTGGCTGGTTAAATACACTTGCCTGTCCACTTGTCGGATTTAACTGCGCAGTTAAAATCTTGATTAATGTCGTTTTTCCTGAACCGCTCGGCCCGAGGAAACCAAAAATTTCCCCTTTCGGAATTGAAAAAGACACATCTGCCAACGCATCTTTATTTCCAAATCTCTTACGGACACGTTCTACTTGGATAACATCCATTAACACCACTTCCTTAGCGTTGATGCCTTAAGCATATAAAGATTGCATGCTTCCAGCCATCAAAACCCGCCGAAATGTAGCTATTATCGCCTGAATAGTACCACAGAATGCTTGCTTGGTTCGACATTACCCAGGAAATTAAATGTTCAGAAGTGCTTTTAATTCAGACAATTTTGAACGAGATAACGGAACCACAGCATCTTTACCTGTATTTAACCGCAAGCTGTAGCTATTCTTCGTCCATGTAATAATCTCTCTTACTTTTTGCAGATTAACGATGTAGGACCGATGACACCTAAAAAAACCGAAATTTAACAATCTTTGCTCGAGTTCGGTCAACGTCAAAGCACAGTCATAATTTTCCCCATCCACATGAACAAGGATCGAACCCTCTACACTTTCTATAAAATCGATTTCAGGCGGATTAAATAAAATTACTTTGTCATTTCTTTTGGTTGAGATCTTCTGCAAGGTTATATTGGTCTCGTCTTGTTTCTGTAATTCCTGCTTATCCTCTTCGAAGTCCCGAATATCCAATGGATGAAATCCGGACTCGTTCAACCGATAAATGGTATCACAGGAAATAAGGGCATCCTCTAAATTCGAAGTTAAAATCAATATCTGCTTTTCTTGCGAAAGATCATCCAGAATCCGTTTGAATTGACGACGATCCTGCTCTTCCAAGTAAAAATAAGGTTCCTCCAGTACAAGCGTAGGCTGATGCGCAAAAAAAACACGTAGCAAGGTCACATACATCCTTTTCGATGAGCTTAGATCCTTGACCCTCACCTTCCGTTCTTCTTTTAGAACAAAATAATCCATTAACAAAGCGGCACGCTCTTTCCTCTCCGTTACTTGGATAAGAAAAGTAATTAGCTCTTCCACCGTTAAACGCATATACTCGCTTTGCCCAGCCCGAAATAAATAATATTGAGAATGGTCCACTAATTGATTCATTAAAAGCTGCTTTCGCTTCAAGTCCGTTATAATGGCAACCGATTGGTTCAATGTCATATTTAATTCAATCATCGGTAGTAATAATTCCCCGTCATAATACATTGGTTGAAATTGCATTCCGTCCTCCTGATCAGCGACACAACTTGGATATATAAAACAATTATAAAGTCAGGATACTTTTTTGTCAGTTTCTAACTAAAAACATAACGGCATGTCCTATCTAAACGTTCGTCCAGCCGTTCATGTTCATTCGATTCCTTTCACTTAACAAGTATAAGCGAGGAAAATGGGGGTCACTTTAAGACTATCTGTTATGCAAGAAGGGGCTCAGCATATGACATATGGAGAAATTCTATTTCGTACGGCAACGTCTTTCGTTGCTCTACTCGTTTTGACGCGTCTTCTCGGTAAAAAACAAGTCGGACATCTAACGTTTTTCAATTATGTAACAGGGATCACCTTCGGCTCCACCACTGCGGAAATTATCGTCAACAGACAAATCACGCTGCTGCAAGGAATATCTAGCTTGGTCTTATGGTCACTCTTGGCGTTCAGCGTTGCATTGATCGGACTGCGCTCTGTCAAAGCACGTGAGATTCTCGACGGCCAACCTACGATTCTCGTCAAACAAGGCAAGATTCTGGAAGAGGCATTAGCTAAGCAGCACCTCAACATCGACGATTTAAGCATGTTGCTTCGGAATAAGGATGTCTTCTCACCCGAAGACGTCGAATTTGCAATTCTGGAACCTGACGGTAAACTTAGCGTGTTGATAAAAGAAGAACTGCTGCCAGCAACAAAAAAAGATATAAAAGTAAACGTTGCACCTGTTCACAATATCCCAACTGAGCTTATCGTTGATGGTAAAATCGTAGAAAAGAATCTTAATAAAATAGATGTCTCTATTGTCTGGCTCAACCAACAATTAAAGAAAGCTAACATTCATTCTTTAGATCAAGTATTTTACGCAGAGCTCCAATTGGACGGAAGTCTGTATATCGACAAATACCAGGATATAAATCCATAAAAGACCCCCAAAGAGAACAGCCCCCAGACTGTTCTCTTTCGCTGTCTGCCTTAGAAGCAGGTGAACGAGCGAATCCGATTCAAATCAATACCGAAGTACCCCCAGAAGAGACCGAACCATCTGAACCCTGCAACAGAATTACGCCCGACGAATACCGGGAAGAACCAGAATTGCTCGCCGTTGTTCAGCCAAATGTATGTGTTGCGGAACAAACAGCCTCTGATCGCACCGGGGTCGATGGCAAATGCGGTGGCCGACATTTGCGGTACGAATTGCGGTGGAGGTGCCGTCGGCGCTTGAACGCCTCCCGGTGCAGCTCCTGGAGGTCCCGGAGTCCCAGGAAATCCACCTGGTCCACCCGGTCCTCCTGGTCCTCCTGGTCCTCCTGGTCCACCCGGAAACCCTGGGAATTGGCCGCTTCCCGGCGTTGGAAAAAATCCCATATGTGATCACTCCTTTCAATGAGTAGGCACAATCATCATATGCATTCGCGGAAAGAGTGTTTGGGCGAATGCCAATAAATAATCCGCGCCCAGCCGAAGCTGAACAGTAATGAAATTAAGCCGCCTAAAAGCCTTTTTCACCTGCTTCGGCTCATAAATATGGACGAATATCCACTTATACTGATTCCTAATTTGACTTAGAATTACCGTAGAAGATTGAAAAAGGCTGTGATTCTAATGTTAATCAAAAGAGACAAATGGTTGCAATATCGCATCCTTCGCAAGGGTTCCTCTCTCGCCGGACGGCTGCCAGAGACACAGTTGCTTAAGAAGAACGCATTAACGAATATGCTGCTTCACTATCAAAGCGTCGTATTGAAACCTCGCAACGGGAGTTACGGAAGGGATATCCTGTTCATTAAACGAAACGGTGCAAACGCCTATCGTATTCATAACGAAAAGAAAGCTTTCACCATGACAGACAGCGATAAGTTATTTAAATTGTTCCATAAAAAAAACAGAGGTCGTGGATATATTGTCCAAAGGCGTCTGCAGCTTGCCCAAATTCAACACAAGCCATTCGACATTCGGATAATGGTTCAACGACAAAAGAGCTCTTCATCCACTTGGAACGTGACAGGCTCATACGCGAAAGTTGCGGCGCAAGGATATCTAGTCACGAATGTGGCTAGCCGCACCATTCCAGTCCTTGAGGCACTCAAATTAGCCCGAATCGGAGATCGGAGCTTGCTTGTCAAAGCGGAACAGATCGCATTATTGGCAGCCACACAACTGGGTGAGCGTTACCCAAAGCTTAGACAAGTCGGGTTCGATATAGGCATCGACAGGAACTGCCGGATTTGGATCATTGAAGGCAATTATCAACCGGACTTACGCCCATTCCGGCTCTTGAAAGATTCCTCAATGCATCGCAGAATATTATGGTATAAGAAACATTAGAACGAAAAAAAAAGACGACCAGCCTCTTATCTTTGGCCTGTCGTCTTTTCATGTTTGGTGCCTATCCTTGATAATCCCCCGCTTGCAATTTTACTTGCGTCTTTTGTTACTTACAACACGCGTCACTTGGAACTTATTTACCCCTACCTGTATAATGGCAAACTGGCTGTAAGAAGTGCCGGAAGACGTATAAGGTTCCGCTTGAATATTTCCACTCGGCGTTCTAACCGTTGCAGTGATTCTAGTCACCAAACAGACTCCACGGCTAGAAGCTTTCCAAGTCTCATCACGCTGAACACTATAATTGTCATCACTACATAAGATGGATGCATATTCAACTTTTCCAAATGCATTAAACGATGTGGAGTTAAAGATCTGTACGGGGTCATAACCGCCAGCTTTTCTATTTCCCATCCTCAAAACCTCCCTTATTATCGATATTATTCATTAAATGCAATTCCATCGTTTTGGTAAGGTATAAATGTGGACAAGAAATAAAAGTACGTTTATCCGATGGTCACAACCCCTTCTCTTTTACTTCTATTATCTTTTTACTAAACTGATATTTCACTGTAACATTCTCAATAATCTCAGTATTCTGGTAGGCAAGAGAACCTTCAAATACTAATGTATCATTGTCTTTCCACACCAGGTTATCAGCATAGCTATAATTCTCATGATCGTTGCGAATCCATGTATCTAGTTCTTTTTGTGCACCATATTTGACTCTTGCAGATTCTATTAACTCTGGACTTGTCATTCCCTCTTCAATATTGCTAATTTGAACAAAATTACTTTTATTAGAGCATGTTACGATCGCAATTAACTTATGATTTGGAGAAGGGATAATTTTTGTAATATACATAGATGGTGCAGAAAAACTTAAATATTCTTTAAGCACATTGTCTTTTATTCTCCAAATGACATTTTGACTTCCATAATCCGAATAATTATTAAACAACGTAAATATCATACTTCCGTCTGCTAGCTTAACAATATAAGGGCTCCGATAACTTTTCGACAAAATATCTACGGCAAAAGCAGCCGCATCAGCGATTTTTTGATTCTCATTTTTTATAAATGGCTGAAGTTCTTTTAACGCTTTTACTCTCAACGTGGGATCATTAAAGCTTTCTACCAGCCTATTAATAGCAATATATACATATTCATTATTATCACTTTTTAAAGCATGTAGAAATTTTTCCGCATCATATTGAGTAGCAGGCTCTAACTCCATGTCTTCAGCATTTAAATAACGTATGTAAGGCTCTGAATTTTGATTTTTATAATATTCTGTTGCTAATAAAGCTGAAGCGGTTGAACTATATAGGACAAGACAGGCAACCAAAATAACCCACTTTTTAGAAATTCCTTTTTTCCTTTTCTCTGTTCCATTGTGCCCAGCCGCTTCAATTAAGTTTTCATCAATGAGTCCGATCTCCTTAAATAAATCTTCTTTTTTCATAGGTTAACCCCCTCTTTGTCTAGATGAACTCGAAGTTTATTTCTTGTCCTAAATAATATGGATTTCACTTTACTACTACTCATATTAAATCTCATAGAAAGCTCATCTATTGAATAGGAATACCAGTACCTTCCAATAAATATGTTTCTCGCTTGCTCATCTATGCCACATAAAAATTGATTTATTAAGTTTGCGATCTCACCTTCTTCATACTCTGTTTCTACAGTATCAGGCGAAGCTAGACATTCTTCTAGTTCCGTTAAAATGACTTCAAACTCACGATTACGCTTTTTCGCTGTATTATAACCATACTTATCAAGCGCAATATTACGGGTGATCCTCCCTAAAAATACCGAAAAATTCCTAGGCAGATTGGGCGGTATCGCATTCCATGCCGCTAAGTATGTATCGTTCTCACACTCTTCAACATCCGAGAAATTTGAAATAATGTTTCTTGCAATGACTCTGCAGTAAGCCCCATATTTATTTTTAGTCTCTAAAATGGCTTGCTGTGAACGCTGTAAGTATAGGTGGATTATTCCTTGGTCTTCCATTCGTTTTCTCCTTTTAAACACTCTTATCTATATAGTAGAGAATTCTTAGGATGGGTTGCACTTATATTAAAATTTACACCCATATATAAAGACAACCCCCTCCTAAACAAGGAAGGGGTCTTTGTAATAGATCTGCCTTTTGGTCATCTCTACAATCCAAAATGTTCTCTAACTAACCTAAATTGTTCTTCCACGCTCATACTTGGTATTCTTTCAACGGTTTTGATCCCCATTTTATTACAAGCAGTCTTAATCTCATTAGAGAACTTAACCATAGATTTGTTACCGTGTTTAATCGTTTCTTCTGGATTTATCGTGTAGGCGTTAATACAATCTAAAATCATCTTATGATCTTCTCTAAAGTAATATAATCTCTCTATCTCTTCATCGGACGTATAAAAACAAATCATTCTCTCTTCTGGAATAAACGGTAGTATACGTTCAGGCATTATTCCTAAATCTATTATAATTGGTTTATCATTAGGCATTGTTAACAAATCAATGATAAAGAAGTCCATCATCTCTTCGACGATTTGAAATAGCCATTGGCAGTGCTCATCTACAGGTTTATTGAACCACTTATTCCAATCCAAATCAGAATTAGGAAATTGAAGGGCAGGGTATTCAACAGGACTAGTGAATGGTCTGTATTTTAAGACATCATCCCTCAATGTTTGAAAGCCTAGCTCCTCTACAAATTCCTTGGTCATGGTAGTCTTCCCAGCACAAGGCCCCCCATTAAGCCAGTAAACATGTTTTAATTGTTCCTTCAAATAATTATTATTAATCTTCATCCGGTACACCCCATATGATTTGTGTAATATCTTACTTTAACACGTTGGTTTCAGGGAGGTGACGGATTCTTATCTTCCTATAACAGTGAAAACACATAGAAATTCTCCTTTCTTGACACAAGTAGTTATATTCTATGAGTGGGGTTAAATTCCCTGTCACTTTATCTTTAATACGATCTTTCCTTTTGCCCTGCCCAATTCAGAATACTCCATCGCCTTCTGAGCTTCTTCGAAAGAGAATATTTGATCAATTACAGGCTTTATTTTCCCTGCTTCTATAAGCTCCGAAATGATCTCCAGTTGTCTGCCGCTAGGTTTCATGAACAAGAAGCTGTATTTGACATTATATTGCTTTTCTAATTTCGTTAGCTTACGGGTAACCAATCGAAAAAGACTCGTTTTTATAAAACCAGACCCATATTCAACTCCGAAGCGTGCATTAGGCAGCCCAGAAACCGATACAATTTGTCCGCCTGGTTTGACTATTTTAAAAGCCTTCTCTAATGTCTCTCCGCCAATCGTATCGAATACTCCATCATAATTTTGTAAGACCTTATCAAATTGTTCTGTTTTATAATTGATTATTTGATCGGCCCCAAGAGATTTGACCAGATTAGCTCCAGCATCGCTAGTAGTTGTAGCTACATAAACTCCCATCGCTTTAGCAAGCTGGATAGCAAAGGTCCCAACGCCGCCCGATCCAGCTTGAATCAATACCTTTTGCCCTGCCGATAGCTGTAATATATCATGTAATGCTTGATAGGATGTAAGCCCGACTAATGGGATTGACGCCGCTTCCTCAAAGGAAAGATTTTGTGGCTTTAAGGCTATATCGTCCTCATGTATGGATATATATTCTGCGAAGGTTCCAATTCTATTTTTTCTTGGCCGTCCGTATATTGCATCGCCTATTTTGAATTTAGTTACTTTGTTTCCTACTTTGGTGACTATACCTGAAAAATCATTTCCTAACACAAGCGGCATATCGTATTTCAACAACATACGAGTTTTGCCATCCCGCACCTTGAAATCGATAGGATTAATACTCGCCGCATGGATCTCTGCCAACACATCATAATCAACTACTGAAGGTGTTGGAATGTCTGCCATTAGAAGAGGACTTTTCCCATATTTTTCAATGATCATCGCTTTCATTAAGAAACCTCCAATTCTAATAATATTGTTCCATAAATTCATCGAGATGGTTTATAAGATTTTTTAACACTCCTAATTTTGTTCTAACGTCCATAAAATAATAATTTTTAGAGCCTTCTTCCCTCACCATTATAATTCCGGCTTCTCTTAAGATTCTTAGATGATGGGAAACAGCAGGTCGTGATAGATGTGTTTTTTCAGTAATCTCACCTACGCGTAACCCGTTCGTACAGGTAGTCTCCATAAGTACAGTAATAATAGATTGTCTTGTCTCATTACCAATAGCTAAAAAGACCTTCTGGCACATCTTGAAATCGTCTTTGATGACTTCGACCTGTTGCTGTTTATTAATGATTCTCACCGCTTTCGTTTCGTTCAATCGTTTAACTTAGTGAACCATTTGCTGACGAGTATGTCATAACAAGATATGCTCCGCAACCTTGAGAAAGAAAATCGAGATCACAAGTAAATTTTTTACATTTCTTCACCTCCAACCCTCAGAGGAGAATTGTCGATAAATCTCAAATCGCCCTTCTTATAAATTGAACCAATGTCCTACAAGGTAACCTGATAGGTTAATCCGCTTAACCAAGCGGTCATTGTGGATATTTTATACAAAAAGTTATACTGCAATTGACTAGTCGAAATGATACAAATTGGAGGTTATCCAAATGAATGTTGAGATAGGAAAAAAAATAAAGACACTTCGTTTACAAAAAGAAATGACTCAGGAAGAACTAGCAGCAAAACTGAATCTGTCATCCCAAGCAGTATCCAAGTGGGAAAACAATGTAACCATGCCTGATATTCAAATTCTCCCTGATTTATCCGTGATTTTTGGTGTTACAATTGATGAATTATTTGCATTAACCGATGATACCCATTTAGAACGAATTGGAAATATGATTAGTACTGAACATTTTATATCTGAAGACGACTTTAACTATGCTGAACAATTTTTAAAAGGAAAACTAAATGATGCGCAAAAAAAGTCCTCATGTCTCACCCTGCTAGCTCAGTTACACATTCATCGTTCAGATGAGCACCGTGAATTGGCTTCCCATTATGCCAAGGATGCACTGCTACTAGCCCCGGACAATAAAAGTAATCATAATGCTTTGCGAGATGCGGAGAATGGAATCATTTTTGATTGGAACTTTTCAAATCACCATAAACTCATTACGTATTATAAGAATTTCGTGCCGAATCACCCGAATTACTGGCAGGCTTATGTTTGGCTTATGAACTACTTAATCGCAGACGGCAGATGTATTGAAGCAAAAGAAATTCTGGAACAATTGAACCAAATCCATCCTGGTCATTTATATCAAAAATATGGAGGGCTGATATGCAAGGAAGAGGGCGACCTTTCTCAGGCGCTGGCTCTCTGGGAGCAAATGACTGATTTGTATCCTGAGGATTGGCTTGCATGGTCCTCCAGAGGAGACTGTATGGCTAAACTTTGCAGGTACGACGAAGCCATAGAATACTATTCCAAAGGTTACGAACTACAGCCAAGTCCAAAGTATACAGATGCATTTGAAGCCATTTCTCATATATATATAATAAAAGGGGAATATGATAGGTCTATTGAAAAGCATCACGAAATAATTGAGCTGCTAGAAAGGGACTGGAAAGTCACAGAGGGTAAGACCGTTGATTTTTATAAGAGAGAAATAGAAAATTTAAAGATAATGTTGAATAAACAAACCTAACATTTATAAAAATACCAAATAACATGGACGACTGGCCCTTTCCGCCAAAACGGCGGAGGGGGCTTTTGCTTTTAGTAAGCAAAACTGCCCCACCAGATACTACATTATTTTGTGAGTCCAGAATGCTTGGAGAATCCCATGTGTGCTGATTTGCCCAAGCGGTGCAGTCCCCGGATATCTTAGGTTTACTTTCGTTGTAACCTTCTAGCTACCTACCCGATCTAATATTTAAGTAACGTTACGAATATCCTAAGACTTTTAGTCAAGAAAGCAGGTAAATCTTTGCATATTAATCCTATTGTCGTCAAAGCCAAAGCTGGGGACTCTGAAGCATTCGTGCAGCTGATGCAAGAGATAGAGTTACCTCTGTATAGAACTGCAAGGTCCCTCGTCAACAAAGACGAGGATTGTGCAGATGCCCTGCAAGAGACGATGCTTAAAGCCTTTAGGTCCATCCATACACTCAGAGAGCCCGCTTTTTTCAAAACGTGGATCTTCCGGATTCTGATTAATGAATGCAACAAAATGATCAAAAACAACGCAAGAGCCCTCCCTTATGGAGAGCTTCCCGAAGTCCCTTCCATTTCCAAGGATTATGAGAAAATCGAAATATGGGATGCCGTTCAACATCTTGAGGAGAATCTACGGATTGTCATTCACCTTCATTACCTACAGGACATGCCGATCAGTCAAATTTCCGACATTCTCGAAATTTCTACGGTAGCCGTGAAGACCCGGCTGCATCGCGCCCGCAAAAAGCTAAAGCATTCATCTCAATTCAATCAAGAAATGGAGTTGCGACATGGTAAACACTAAGTTAGAAGAACAATTAAAGAACTGCCAAAGCCTACTTCCCGATCAGTTATCGGATATTGCCCGCTCCAAGCTGAATGAGACTTACCAAATCATCAGGGAAACCGATAATTCCATTTCCCCCGTTCAGAAAAAGAAAAATGTATCTAAAACTTTTAATAAATGGTTGATTTCCACTGCAGCCGCTGCAATTCTTGGAGTTACAGTCCTTGCTTCCGGCTTTGTATCGCCCGCAATGGCTGATGCACTCAAGCAAATTCCGGTTTTGGGACAAATCTATTCATTATGGGGCGAAAAAAACTTAGATCCCGGTGTTCAACAAGCCGAGGATTTCATCACAAACGTAAACCAAAGCGTGACCCATGGCGATGTGACCATGAATATCCCAACGTTGTTATTTGACGGAACCCGAATTCTTATGAACATAACCACTCCTGGAAACCGTCTGGCTTCGGAGCCCAATTCGCCGCCTTCAGATGCCAATAAAGGGGCAGTGGATAAGTTTGAGGTTCTCTATAAAGGCCAACCTCTACTCTGGAGTTACGAACACATGGATGCTGAGACTGCTTCCAGCATAATGGTTCAGGTTTTGAACACTTATTATGAGCCGAGCACAACAACACAGACTGTCCAGTTCCCTGATCAGTTTGACTTGACTGTAAATGTAACGTTAAAGGGTTACGATGTCCCGTTCGAATTCGTTCTGCCTGTTACAAAATCAACGCCCGTTACCGTACTAACTTCAGAGGAGACCATGCATCACGATAACATTAACTTGCAGATCAGTAAGGTGGAAATCACCCCAATCACAACGCAGTTATCCATTGAGTACAAAACCAAACCGGGCCAGAGCGTAGAAGAAATGCTCGCTTCTATCCCTTCGAAATATAAGGGGGCTAACGGGGGCGTCATCGCTCTTCAATTTGACATTGTAGATGAACGCGGCGTTCAACTGAAGCCCATCGGTGCTCACCCCTTAAGCGAATCTTATAATGTTCGTTTTGAACCCTTCAAGACTATACCAAGTACCGTAACCATCAAACCGTACTTAGTCGTTTCCGAAGGTCAAGCCCCAGCTGGGACTAAAGGACTGTGGGAAGACAACAATATGGTCAAGGAATATATTCCTGAGCTGGAGACTGTACTTTCGGTCCAATAGTTCATTTGTAAAAGGTCCTTATTTTCTAGGATTAAAAGGGTATGCAAACCTACAAAAGACGAAGCCATAAATGGCTTCGTCTTTTGTATTTAAATGGCTTCAGGTAGATTCATCCTTTGTGATAGCCATACGTTTGCCCTCCTAAAAGCGTGAATGACGTTCCCTATGACGTGATGCGGAATCCTACGGATTGCTGCTGCAGCTTCCAGAGACGGTCGTACAATCCGCCTCGTAGTAGTAAAGCTTCATGTCGTCCCTGCTCCACCAGTCGGCCATCTTCCAGCACAATAATGTTGTCTGCACCTCGTATGGTTTTCAGCCGATGCGCGATAACAATAACGGTTCTGCCCGTAATCAGCGCATCAATTCCCTTCTGGATTTCGGCTTCATTCTGCGGGTCAAGCGATGCAGTAGCCTCATCCAGCAATACAATCGGAGCGTTCTTAAGAATCGCACGAGCAATGGAGATCCGCTGCTTCTCCCCTCCGGAAAGCGTACTGCCACCCTCGCCTACCGGCGTGTCATAACCTAGCGGTAATTTCATAATGAAATCATGGCAACGGGCCATTTCTGCTGCTTGTTGAATATCCTGCTGCGACGCGCCCGGCCGCCCAAAAGCAATGTTGTTTCCAATGGTATCTTGGAACAGGTACACATCCTGAAACACAACCGACACAGACCCTAGCAAATGTTCTGGATCAATATCTTTAATATTGCGTCCGCCTAGCAGAACACTTCCCTCGTCAGGATCATAGAAACGCGAGATCAAACGCAGCACTGTACTCTTTCCGCTGCCGGAGGGACCCACGATTGCAGTCAATGAACCTTGCGGCATTTCTATGCTTAATTGTTTGAGAACAGGCTCACCTCCATAGCTGAAGGTAACATTGTCAAAGCGAATGGTACTGCTATCGGGAAGTGGAGCTGTAGTCCCTGTCATTACCGGCTGGCGAAGCAGGTCTACGATGCGTTCACCCGCTTGTTCGTTGTACCGGAATTCAGCATAGTTGGCGAGCGCCGTCGTCAGTGGATCATAGATGCGTGTGCCGACAATAAGGAATACCGCCAGCTGCAAAATACCGAGCTCCCCGCCTAACAATAGATGCACACCTACGTATACTATTAAGGTCAGACCCGCACGAAGAAGAGCCATAGCCGTTAGAATGACCGGTCCGAATATCCCTTCAAGCTTCACACTTTCCTTCATCAAAGTTCGAAAAGAGCTATCCAGACGGACAAAACGTTCTCCCGTCAGGTTGTAGGCTTTCATCACCCGAATACCATTCAAATACTCCTGTAGCCGATTCGCGGCGTTCAGTTTCGCTTTCATATGATTCGTCCCTAATCTGCGCCGCAGTCTGCCTGACAGGTACATAATTAGGAGGGCAACCGGCAGTGCCACGAACATGGAAAGCGCCATCCGCCAGTCGAGGAATAGTAAACCCGCAAGTGCGAATATCGGCAGTACAAAAGCCCCTGCAAGCTGTGGCAGCAGATGTGAAATCCCTGTCTCAACCAGCGTGAAATCGCCCATCATCATATTGGCCAAATCACCAGGATCCCGGCGCGTCAGGTAGCCTAGCGGAAGCTTACGCAGATGTTCTGCTAATTCCGCCCGTCCCTGTGCCGCAACATTGTAAGCCCCGCGGTATGCAGTGCGGTATGCGGGGATCTCACTCAGGAACATCAGCACCATAACAGCGGCTAGTCCCGCGCAAATCCACCAAAGCCGTTCTATCTGAAGCTCTGCACCCACCGTAATATAAGGAGCAAAAATCAACCGCACCGCCTCAATTACAAGCGCAAACGGAAGCACACTAACTATGTTAGCCAGTAAGGAAAAAAGTACAGGCTTCAGCAGCTGCTGCGGTTTGCCAGCAGTAATATTGTGCAATACCTTCATAGCTGTTCCCCTCCTTTTTCCAAATGCCAATCTCCAGCATCACTGTAGGCATGCCACATTTGAGTGTAAAGTCCATCGAGATCAATCAAACGATCGTGATCTCCGCGCTCCACGATTTGCCCATCTCGCAGTACCAGAATTTGTGCGGCTTCACGAATAGAGGAGAGTCTGTGAGCAATAACAATTACCGTCTTCCCGCGCATAAGCTCCGTTAGTGCCAGCTGCATGTGATGCTCATTTTCCGGGTCGGCAAAAGCAGTCGCTTCGTCGAGTACAAGTACCGGTGCATTTTTGAGGATTGCCCGGGCTACCGCAATACGCTGCTCTTCACCACCGGAGAGATAGACGCCACCTTCACCAATTAACGTATCGTATCCCTGCGGAAGCCGAGAGATGAACTCGTCGCATTGCGCAGCTCTTGCTGCAGCCTGGACTTCATCCAGCGTGGCTCCCGGTTTGCCGACGGCAATATTCTCATACAAAGTGTCATAGAACAGGAAGGTCTCCTGAAATACAAAGGCAACTGTATTCATCAGTTCATGAATCGCCATATGACGGATATCCACTCCACCGATACGGATCGCACCCTCTTGCGGGTCCCAGAACCGCGGCACCAAGCTGGCCACCGTCGATTTACCTGATCCTGACGGTCCAACCAGCGCTGTAACCTTCCCTTGTACTGCCCGAAAAGAGACCTCGCTAAGCGCAGCCGCAGCCCCCTCTTCTTCACTGTAGGAGAAGGTTACGTCCATAAATTCAACGTCGAAAGCTTGCGGTGATAGCGGCTTTGCTATTTCTGGTACAGGCTGCTGTGCCAAAAGACGATCCATCCGCTCTACGCCTTCGCCGATATCCCGGGTGCTCGAAGCCAGCATAAGTAGCTTATAGAGCGGAGATGATACGCCTGGTGCCATAATTAGAAAGAACAGCAGCACAAGCGCAAAGGACATGGAATCCGGCTGACCGCTTAGCATAAAAACACCCACCGGTAAAATAAAGGTAAACGAGGAGGCCAGCAATGTTTTGAATAGAACATAGCCTGACTGATAACGGTCCGTAAACTCCAGACAATAATCACGGTATCTGGTCATATCACTGTAGAACTTTCGGAAGGAATGCACCGTCTGCCCGAACACCTTCACCGCTGGCATCCCCCGCACATACTGCACCGCCGAAGCATTGATCTGCTCCAAAGAATCATGATACTGCTTCACACTGGTTTTCCCCTTACTGCTCATCATAAGTGCTGACTGCACAACCATTCCTATGAGGATCGGTAGAAGGCAGGCTACAGCTAACGGCGGACTCAGCCAGAACATCGCCACAATCATCAGCACCGTAGACGCCAGCGCGCTGACCAGATCAGGGAGCTGATGCGCTACGAAATTTTCCACCTTGTCGACATTCTGTTCCAGCGTCTTCTTCACTGCGCCGGTCGAAGTTCCATTCAGGAAGCCGAGCGGCAGTCTGCCCAGATGCTCAGTCATTCGTACACGCAGATTATACTGAATACGAAAAGCCGCAATATGTGAGCACATAATACCGCAATACGAGGTCACCAGACCTCCGATCAATCCGCCGAGTGCAATCCATCCCCAGCGAATCATAGCATCACCATCAACCTGTCCAGGAGATGCGGCATGCCGCAGTAGCTCGGCCAATATGAAATAAACAGACAAAAATGGTACCAGCATTAGCACGGCGCTGACAGATGACAATACACCAGACAGGATCAGCAGGCCTCGCTTCTCTCCGGCAATCTCCAACAGTCTCGACATGCCATTTTTGCTTTTACTCACAGCTGTTCCCCCACTCTTTATAATTACGCACAAAAAAAGTGCACTGAGAATGATTCTCTGTGCACTAGTGTATAGGAACGCTCTTCATGGTTGCTACCGTTTCCGGGATTATAATCAACCAAATCAGGAGCATCTGTTTTCGATGCGAGCTTACATCCTTGTTCCTAAAGAACGCTGTCTACCACTGATCAGATACTCTCCAGGACGCACACCGAATTTTTTACGAAAGGCTGCTGAGAAATGGCTGACATTCACGTATCCGACTCTGGATGCTGCTTCACTTACCGTCATATTTCCATGTTGTAGCAGCTGCTGTGCCCTTTGCATCCGTTGTTCGATCACATAGGCATGGACAGTATAACCGAACATTTCCTTAAAGCCCTTCTTCAATTTGAACTCATTAAGGCAAATAATGCGAGAGAGCCCTGCTAGCGTCGGTGGATGTAAATAATCACGTTGCAGAATTTCCTTGGCTAGTCGCAGGCTCTTCATATCATCTCTAGATAGCTTGACTGTGTGGGAAATCCGATCAGCTTCAAATAAAGATTCATTGAGATAGACAGCCATTAGCTCCAGCATTTTCCCCTCCAGATAGAGTTCCCGCATACCCTGACTATAGGAACAATCCGCAATTTGAGACAGAATGAGTCGGATAGATGGTGTGATTGCGTTTTTGCCAAAAAACAACCCAGCTCCTCCTCCGGCTTGGAGCCGTGTATCCTCGGTCAGTCCGCTGGTCATTCGCTCAAATTGTGCCGGACTCATATCTATGCTGAGGAATCTGTAGCCCGCTCCGCTAAGGTATATACAATTTTCACTTCTTACTCCGCCGTGAAGCAGCACACTTTCTCCTGTATCTATGGCAAAATAGTCCTGCTTCAGCGAGGTCCCCCATTCAATTCCATGTCCCATGCAGAATATCAGCTCCGTACGAGGTGTTCTAAACTCACCCTTCGCTTCAATATCCCGATTAAATTGGAGATCAAAATCCGTCATTTGAAGATAACGCTGAGTAAGCAGGCTCCGGCAGCTGCCCTTCCCTAGCTCGACCGGTGGTTTTATCTCAAAGTGGCTTCCGTCCAACTGGTAAGTAATATTAAACCCTTCGCATCTAAGCGTCTTATGGGCATCAATCGTTTCCGCTTCATTCAGACCATCGCTACGCTTCATGCTCATCCCTACTTCCCCTTACTTTGGATTCATTATATATGTATTGAGAATGATTATCAATTGAATGTTCTTTTAGCAAATATGCATAAACAACAAAAAACCTTCCCACACCCCTAAGGGTGAAGAAGGCTTATATGCGTCACTTCCGAAGACATGGCCAGCTATATTTTCAGCTCCATAACCACCTGTGAACGGCCTTTAACGTTTAGTTTTTACATTACATTGGTGGTGGGGGGAAGGTGAGATGCATCCAATTGTTCACCAATTTAAATTGCTAATCCCTCCAATCGTTCAATTAGCAATGGAATCGCTACTTCAATCCAAAACTCCAGACAAACATGCCCACTGGACATACCACCATGACTGTATTTCTCACAATAGATTTGTTTATCTAAATCACCTAAGCTACTTCCTGTTAATTCCTCAAATGCGTATTTGAATATCTCTGCAAACTCCTCACCTGTACATGGATAATTCACTTCCTGAAAGTACCTCTCTAGCTCATCCCAAAGATATGGATCCCCTCTTAATCCCCACCTTTTTGGTCGCTCATTAAAAATAACTGATACTGTCTTTAGCATCCCCAGCCTCCGCCGCTTTCGAATTGGTCAACTATAACTTAACTCTATAAAACAAGTTAGAATTTCCGATATATCGTACTCACTTAATCTGTGTAAACAGTACTACTGTATCATTTTTAACCGCCAATTGTTCCAAATCCAATTATAATGTTTCTGACTATAATTAGATGATTTCAGACTGGCCAATTACTTAAAACTATTTAAAAATTCGATTAATATAGGGAGAAGATATAAATGATATTTTTTTCAGAAAATTCAAAAATACCAGATAAATATGCAGACTTTTTGAATAAGATTGCAACTTTCTTTGGGGAAGAAGAGAATTTCAAAGGTATAGTAAACGACACTATGGAAATCTTAAGACTGTCGTTTAAGGATGATATTTCCGATGCAGAATTGTTAAAGCGCGCAAGTCTTAATGGTATCATTAATGATCCGGATGTCTTTATGGAAATGATAAGTGACAATCCTGATAAAACCAAAATAAAAACAGTTTATATGGAAGAACTTAATGCTTTGTATTACACGATAAATGACATTTTCAGAACACTATGAGCAAAGAAAGAAGACATTCACCCGTATTTCGGAGATGAATGTCTTCTAACCCAATCTGTTTTCACTGTGTTCTGCCGATTATATTACATCCTCAGATTCCAAAGTCAGCCGGTATCCGTTCTTTCTCTCCCTGACAGCAAATCCCCAGGCTTCGGGTGCTTTCCAGGAGGTCTAAATACAAATCAAGCCTCTGATATCTTTGCTTTGCCCATAAAAAATAAAGCGAATGATGATGTATAGTTGTAATTGTATTAGGCTTAATCCGTAACCTTCACATTTCCAAACACGGCCTTATTCCTCGAATCATCCCCCGGATTGCTGAGCGCTATGCCAATATACACCTTGCGATTCATCGGGATCTGAACAGTTCCGACCGTTTGCCAGTTATTCCCGTTCGTCGAAATAGCGCCTTTGAAGGTATTTCCACTTCTGGTCAGCTTTAGCCATCTTGGAGCCGAGGCAGCCGCAGTATGGTCGACCATATTACCCGCTGTCTCTGCACGATACTGGAAGGTTGCCCCATTCTCGGGGGTAAGCATCATATCCGCGTGCTTCGAATTATGACCCAGCGACTCCCGAATCATAATACCAGCCTTGGCCCAGCCGTCCAATCGGCTAGTGGACTGCACTTTTACAATAATCTCTGCATTGCCACTCACGGATTGGTATATATAATTCAGTCGATCTCCATTTCCCCAAATATCCGTAGAGCTACTGCTGAGTGTAAATTGCTTATTGGATGAATTGTAGGTAACGTTCCCCGGCATGGAACCGATATTTCGAGCCTTCCATCCTGCTGGTAATTGAGCCGGATAGTCTTGTTCTACCGGAGGCGTCCAGCCTGGCGTCGGCCAGGTTTCACGTT
This sequence comes from Paenibacillus sp. FSL H7-0737, assembly GCF_000758545.1. Classification (NCBI taxonomy): domain Bacteria; kingdom Bacillati; phylum Bacillota; class Bacilli; order Caryophanales; family Paenibacillaceae; genus Paenibacillus; species Paenibacillus sp. FSL H7-0737. Next base: position 5,556,779 of record NZ_CP009279.1, read on the forward strand.
CTTTGATATTGGCTAGCTCATCTTCTGGCCAGGCCCCGTAAGCAAAGAACGACAGACGCTTCACGTCCGGATAATTCTCGCGGATTCCCTTGTAAATCTCCTGATATTGATCATCAGTCCAGTCATTATCCAGCGTCGCAACAATTTCCACGTCACTGCCGCTAATCCGGTCGCTCGTATCCTTCAGGATGCCGTAGGAAGTGCTGTATACCCAATCACTATTGAACTCCCAGTCATCAAAGTACGCCATCGGTGCGACAAAGTCGATATCATCTTTGAATTTGGCTACATTCTGTCCAACCTCTGTAAATTCCGGCGGCAAAATATACACACCTAGCTGCACATCCGGATTTGAGGATTCGGAAATATCCTCACGGATATCGCCCACATACTGTCCAATTTGTTCAGTTCTCCATTCATTCCACTGCTCACGCTGAGGCGAATCCGTATCGAAGTCAATGCTGAGCGGGGAATACCCGAACTGCGCCTGATACTTCAGGGCCGTGTAATCACTGACGTCCATGTTGTAATTGTCAAAGCGGATCCAGTCTAGCACAACACCGTCAACAGCATAATTCTCGATCACTTCCTGAATGATGGAACGCTCATACTGCTGCACTTCGTGGTGAATCGGATTGACGAAGTATTCGTTGCCGTTAGAACCTGTGAACGGAGTCTGAACCCCGTTAACCAGCGCTTGCATCTGCCATTCATCGTGAGCAAGGAAGGCTTGCTGATCATGGAACTGGGGAATCCAGGCATGAACCTTGATTCCTGCAGCATGGGCTGCTGTAATGACAGCCTGCAGGGCATCGAAATTCTCGTAGCCTTGCGCGATCGGAGCGATATCACTCTGATAAAATACACTTCCAGACGGAACCTCATCATCTTCATCCTGCTTCACGTTCATGCTGATGACATCGACACCGTAGCTTGTGGACAGCTGGATGAAATTATGGACATCCGCCGTGTTCTTAAACTGGTTTACGGTCCGTACAATAACTTCCGTTTCAAAAGGGGGATTACTCTCCTCATCGGCCTTAGCCGGCACGGAACCACCTACTATTGAAGAAACCAATACGAAGCTTAACATTGCTATGCATCTCGATCTCAGAGCAAATGCCATAATATCGCCTCCACAAGTATAAGATTTTATAAAAGTCTTATTTCGTCGCGTTGATTTTCTTGACATTCTCCTGCCATTTTTCGGTTCTGAACTCAAGCAGCTTATCCAGCCCCGCTTTTTGGGTGTTCTTTTTGGCTGTCTCCAGTGCCGACAATACCTCTTCATCCGACTTCGCCTGAACCATTTGTGCGTAAGCAAGGGTATAAATATCCCCGACATTCTGTGCGATGATGCCAATCTCCGTATCCGGAAGCGGATCGGTATTCACAAATTCCGTAATGTCCAGCGCGGTTTTCCAGGTCACCGTGGACTGCGCCACTGTCTCCCATGATTTCTGGTTCGCGGAAAGCAACGCCTCTAAGCTCATTTTCGCCGTATCAATAAAGGTCGTATTTCCCGCCCAGTTAAAGTCCTCGAATTTTCTCATCGTTTCGGTACGCTCGTTAGCAGGAGTCGTCTTGTATTTCTCATTCGGAATTGGTGCTCCGTCTGCGTCCTCCTCATCCCAGTACAAGCCTTTAGGACCGAAGAAAAGCACCTTCTGTCCCTCCGGACCCGTAATCCAGTCAAAGTAAGCGAAGATGGCCTCCGGATCCTTGGCCTTTTTCGTAATGACACTGACGTTCCAACCCAGCGTCTCGAAACCGCTTACAAACACTTGTGTTTTGTCTAGTCCGGCTTTATGAATCGGCCAAATAATTTCATAACCGCTGTCCGGATTGTTCGCAGTCAGTGCACGGTGTCCCTCGGCTCCATACGTAGTGATATTGGATTCGACCATGACCGCTACCCGGCTGGTATTGACCTTTTCTTTGACCGCATCCTGGGTTTGCTGCAGTGCATCCTGCGTAATCAGCCGTTCACGATAGAGCTTATTGATATACAGCACCATCTCCTCGTAAGCGGGATCGTCCAAGATAGATGACAGCTTGTCGCCTTCCGGATGTCCCATGAGTGAAATGAACTTACTGGTGGAGTTCTCCTTAAAACCGCCATACATAATTTCCAGACCTGCCCCCTTCTCGCCAACCTCCAGAGGTACAACATCCGGATACTTCTCTTGCACCAAGCGTAAATATTGATACAAATCATCAAAGGTCTCCAGCGCCGGTCTGCCGAGCTCATTATAAATATCTTTATTCACCATCCATCCGCCGTTGCCGAATTGCCCGGATGTATACCAGTTGGGAATTTGATAGATTTTTCCGTCATCTGAACGGAGCAAATTCAGGGTGGATTCCTTCACATATTTCTTGAAGTTCGGATACTTGTCATAGTAATCATCCAGCGCAACAAGTTGCCCTGCCTGCACCAGCCGTTCCACTGAGGATCCCCGGTCAGTAAAAATGACATCCGGTAAATCACCACCGACGATCATCGTGTTGAGTTTTTCTCCGGCCGCACCTCCCGATTGAATCGGTTCAACATTAACCTTACGGTTCTCCTGAATCCATTTTGTCGCCTCATTATCCCCCCATGGTGATGTCGTAAGCCAGTCGTAATTTCCATAAAAGCTGAAGGTGACGGGCTTAATCCCGCTGCCGTCATCAGTGGCGACCTCGGTATTCAGATTTTTCTCACTTGTGTTTGGTGAAGTGTTAGAATTCCCCCCTCCGCTACAGGCAGCGAGAAGAAGCACCAGCGAAGTCAGCAGAAGCGATACCCATTTCATACGATTGCCCATTCTTTTCCCTTCTTTCTACATAATATGGAGACTGCTATTCTTTCAATGAACCGATCATTACGCCCTTAACAAAGTACTTTTGGAGAAAAGGGTACGTCAGGATAATCGGAATAGTAGCGATCATCATCGTAGCCATGGTCAGTGACTTCGTAGTAATCGTCCGATTTCGGTTCATATGATCCAGCGCGATGGCATTCGATGAACCAATTTGGGTCATAATGTTGGAGTTCATAACCTGCCGCAGCAGGGTCTGTATAGGAAGCAGTTCGTCTTTCGTAATATAGATCGCTCCCGTAAACCAGTCGTTCCAGTAACCGACCGCAGTAAATAAAGCAATCGTGGCCAGCACAGGGCCGGAGACGGGAATAACGATCCGGAAGAAAATGCCGTAGTTACTGCAACCGTCGATTTTGGCTGATTCCTCCAACCCCTCCGGCAAAGCGTTGAAGAAGGTGCGGATGACAATCATGTTCCAGACGCTGATGATGCCGGGGATAATCAGAACCCAAAAGGTGTCCAGCATACCCAAAGAGCGAACTAGTAAATAACTAGGGATGAGCCCTCCACTGAAGAACATCGTAATCATGAAGAACACCATATATTGTTTTCGAAAAAGCAATGTTTTCTTGGACATTCCGTAAGCTAACAGGGCCGTGAAGAAGACGGACAATGCCGTGCCGCCGAGCGTTCTAAGAATGGTGATCAGAAAAGAATTCAGCAGGCGATGATCCTGAAACACAATATAATAATTTTCCAGGGTAAATGCTCTCGGCAACAAGGTTACACCGCCGAGCGCCGTATCGCTCCCTAGATTAAAGGAAATGACCAGCGCGTTCCAAAATGGGTACAGCATAAGTAGCGCCAGCAGCGTCAAAAGGATATAAATAGTCCGCTGCATGATTTTGTCGCCTAGGCTTAGTCTCATTGTTCACCTCTCCTAAAAGGTTTATGGAGCATTACTTACAATCGATACATCCCAATAAAACTTACATCGGAAGCATTCGCTATGAGTAGTAGTACCTACCAGAGACTAACATCTGCCCGGCGCGCGATTTTGTTGGCCATTACCAGCAGAATGACACTGATTACCGCTTTGAAAAGCCCTACCGCTGTCGCATAAGAGAATCTGGCATTTAATATCCCCACACGGTACACATAGGTGTCGATAACATCGGAGTAGGGTCGCAGGATTGGATTGGTTGCCAGCAGCAAAATGTCCTCGAAGCCCGCACTAAGCAGACTGCCGATGGCAAGAATCATAAAGATGATGATAATGGGGGTAATGCTGGGGAGTGTAATCAAGTGAATTTGCTTAAATCGGCTTGCTCCGTCTATGGAAGCGGCTTCATATAAAGTCGGATCAATGCCTGCAATTGCGGCCAGATAGACAATGCTCCCAAATCCGACCTCCTTCCACACATTTACACTTACTAGAATAGACCAGAAGTATTTGGGTAATGCCAGGAAGTTAACTGGCTCTCCTACCAGATTGAATCGCTCCAGCACATAGTTTACCGTTCCGTTGTCAACAGATAACAGCGAAAATACAAAACCGGATACAATAACCCAGGACAGGAAATACGGTAAATAGCTGACGGTCTGGATAACGCGTTTAAAGCCCATATTACCGATCTCATTCAGCATTAGTGCAAGAAGAATCGGTGCTGGAAAAGAGATAATCAATTTAAGCAAACTAATCACAATGGTATTTCGCATCACATTCCAGAACTCCGGTGCCTCGAAGAACATTCTGAAATGCATAAATCCAACCCAGGGGCTCTTCATAATGCCGCCAAAAATATCGTATTGCTGGAACGCCATAACCACGCCATACATCGGAATGTAGCTAAAAATGAATACAAAGATAATTCCCGGCCAAACCATGGACTGTAAATCCAATTGACTGGTGAATTTCTTCCATCTACTTGGTTTCTCGGCCGTGTTCATCCGTTTTTCCTCCTCTGGACGATTCTAGTGAAACAACGGCAAAAACGCTTTGTTCTTCTCCAGCATTTCATCCAGCAGCTGTTCAGCTACGGTGACCGAAGGCACGAGCGGATGATGAACCATAGCCTGCAGGGCCATATCCCGGTCTCCGTGCACAGCTGCCTCGATGGTGAGGCTCTCGTATTGCTTGACCGCGGCCAGCAGGCCTTTGACGGGCTGCGGAATTTTGCGCAGCGGAATCGGCAGCGGACCTTGTTTGGTTACCAAACAGTTCACCTCAATGGAGGCATCGTCCGGCAAGAAGTCAATCATTCCGTTATTCCTTACATTCAACGTCTGGATATCGCGGGAATCATTATAAATGGAGCGCATCAGCAGCACTGCCGCCTCCGAGTAATAGGCTCCACCACGCTGCTCCAGCTGCTTTGGCTTCTCATTTAGCTCTACGTTCCGGTACAGCTCAAACAGCTCTTCCTCCACCTTCTTCACTACCTCAGCGCGCGATCCGGTCGTTGCTGCTGCTTCCTTCTGTTCCGCAAGCATCGCGTCCGTCATGTAGTAATAGCTCAGGTAATAAGAAGGGATGGCTTTCAAAGCATTCAGAAACCGGTGGTCCCAGGAATCAAACGGCACATTACTCGCCTTGTAGTTCTGGGGGTAATCAATGAGCTCCTGTAGCTTGCTTTTACCGTCAATTACGATATCGGATACCCAGTGCAGATGGTTGATGCCGACAAACTCCGCGTAGATCTTCTCCATAGGAAGTCCGAAGAACTCAGAGAGCCACTTTTGAAAACCGATCGGCGAGTTGCACAGGCCTACGCTTTTTACCGATGAATATTTGTGAACAGCTTCAGTTACCATACCGGCCGGATTCGTAAAATTCAGCAACCAGGCATCCGGAGCTAGCTCCTCGATGTCCTTGCAAATATCCAGAATAACCGGAATGGTCCGCAGGCCTTTCATCATCCCTCCGGGACCCGTCGTCTCCTGACCGATGACATCGTATTGAAGCGGAATTAATTCGTCCCATTTCCGCGCTTCCAGCATACCTACCCGGATTTGAGTGCAGATAAAGTCTGCTCCGGCGATGGCCTCCCTGCGCTCAAGCGTCTGGGTCACGGTAATCGGTAGTCCGGACTCAGCAATCATACGCTTGCTTAATTCCGCAATCGTATGCAGCTTCTCCTTTCCCGCCTCAATATCCACCAGCCATACTTCGCGGACGGGAAGCTTTTTATGGTGCATGATGATGCCTTCAATAAGCTCAGGCGTATACGATGAACCCGCTCCGATGACAACGAGCTTCAGAGTCTCCTTCATAATAATAGCCCCTCCTTACCCAGTGATAGACGATCAAGAACCTCCTGATTCACACACACACCGCTGCTTTCCATTGCCAAAACGACCGCGCCTACAACCGGTTCCCGGGTTAGAATCCTTAAAGTGCCATTTGGAGCTGAATGCTTCACTCTCTGTTCAATGGCCCGCCGGATGATGCCTGAGCGATCCCCCTTGGTCAATAGGCTGCCTGCAAGTACGATGTCAAAGGAATCCTCCTCCATAGCCAAATGGCGGATTGTCGATACCGCTGCCAAACCCAGCTCATCCCCTTGCTTGGTTAGCAGTAGGGTGGCAACCTGGTCTCCTTCATCTGCCGCTTGAAACAGCAGCTCAGCAATCTGAGGAGGCAAGTCTCTGGAATGATCCAGGTAATCCTCCCTTAACTCCGAAACACTGGAATAGCCCAGCAAATGAATTAAGCGTTCGCTTAAGACAGTCTCTTTCTCTCTTCCATCATCCGCCCGAAGAACGCTACGGAATACCTCAATACTTAGATCATAGCCGCCGCCGTAATCACCGAACCGATAGCCAAATCCACCACATTGGTATGTAACGCCTCGCGGATTTTTACCGGCGCAGTTCACTCCCGAGCCGCAGATCAGCACGATCCCATAATTACTCTCTGTACCTGATCGCAAGGCAATCCAGGTATCGCAGGAAATCTCAGTTCGGGGAAGGCCAAGTCTGCTGATGATTGGTCGTAAAATTCGAAAATCGGATTCTCTGTCCGCTCCAGCCAGACCGAACCAGGAATACTCCATCTGATCCTTTGTCAGCCCCGACGCTATAATCGCTCCCGATACAGCCTGGTGCAAACTGTTCTCTGCCTGTTCACGATTGTTTTGATGATTCCCGTTCCCTCCCTTGCCTACACCAATGACCGTTCCCTGTTCATTTGCAATCATTGCATAAGTTTTGCTGCCCCCTGCATCGACTCCCAAAAAGTACTTCACAGTTCGTTTCACTCCTAATATTTAGGTTAACCTTACAGATGCGGTGGATTCACGCACGAGAAGCTGAGGAGCGAGCTTCGTTACAACAGCTGGCATCACCTCCCCATTGATTAATTTCATCAGCAAATCAACACCAATGCTGCCCATTTGCGCCTCAGGCTGTCTGACTGTCGTCAATCGGGGATAAAATTCACCTACGAACTGCTGATCATCAAAGCCAACCACTGAGATATCCTGAGGTACCAGAATCCCCTCCTCACGCAGGGCTTGAACAACACCTAAAGCAATAAAATCGTCTCCTGAAAAAATGGCTGTCGGCAGCTTATCTTCACGGATCCATCTCTTGGCCACCTCATAACCGCTACTTACCGTAAATCCGCAATATTCCGTGCCGAAAGGCGATAGTCCCGCTTCATCCAGCGCCTGTACATAACCCCGCTTGCGCTCTGCTACACTCAGGAACACCGAAGGGCCACCGATATAGGCGATCTGGGTGTGTCCAAGACCAATCAAGTGCTTGGTAGCTTCATACCCCCCTTGATAGTTATCGACGACGACACTGGGAACATCCTCATGCTGGAGCTGGTTATCCAGCAAGACAAACGGAATATTTTTTCTTTTCAGCTCCTCCACATATTCTTTTTCCTCAAGCGGAGATAACAGGATAATCCCGTCAACGCGGTCCTTCTGAAACAGGAAGTTAACGCCTTCATCCTCATTCTCGGCTATCGACAGGGCCAAGAAGTAACCTTGTTCTGCCAGCTTCCGGTTCACCACGCGAATCACGCGGTCATAGAAAGAGTCGTTAAAGTTGGTAATCGACATACCGATGACTCCCGTCTTGCCACGCACGAGACTCCGCGCCGCTGAATTGGGCTGATAATTTAATTCCTCCATAGCACTCAGCACTTTCCGCCTATTGCCTTCACGTACAGAAGGTGAATTGTTAATAACTCTGGATACGGTCACTACAGAGAGCCCCGACTTTTTGGCTACATCATGAATGTTCATCTAAGCTTCTATGCCTCCAAGTTCAATAGTTTAAACGTTATAACTTTTAGGGAAATAAAAAAGGACTAACTCTTCTCACCACAACTACGTCCTGACTGAGAATCGAACATTGAATATCAGTTTCACCTTTATCGAAAGTATCAAAATGATTTCAAAAGTTTAAAGGTTTTAACTTTAAGATGATTTTACAACCATTCCCAATATCCGTCAATCCATAAAATGTAGTCAAATCTAATATTCCGGACACTACAAAAAACCTTCCCTCACCCCTAGAGGTGGAGAAGGCTTAAACGCGTCACTTCCGAAGACATGGCCAGCTATATTTTCAGCTCCCCAAGCTTGATCAGCTCGACAACCGCTTGTGAACGGCCTTTAACGTTTAGTTTTTGCATTACATTGGAGATGTGGTTCCGAACTGTTTTTTCGCTGATAAATAATAAACCAGCGATATCACGAGTCGTTTTGTCCTGCACGAGAAGCTCGAAAACTTCGCGCTCACGATGAGTCAACAGAAATTTGCTGTGGTGTTCGTTCCCCTTCAATGGTGTCACCCCTCCTTGCCCTGGGTTTGTTTGGTATAACAAGGTAAAGGGATACAGTCAAAACATATTATGTATTGATGAAGTTAATGGTGCTGTCATAACTACAAAATGGGCTTAACCATCCGAAGCTTATTACACCGCTTTAGTGAGGACATTCACCCGCAAAACTTGAAATCTCTTGGATAGAATCATCTCCTTACAGGGCAAACTACAACTTGTTGTTTCTTATTAAAAGGAGGTGTAAGTATGAGCAACTCGAAAAATAATCAACCTACTAAGGCAGAGGTACAAACTACGAAATTAAACAAATTGCCACTAGTTGGTAAATTCGAACCGGAATTTTCTGCTGAGGAAGCCGCAGAAGTATTCAAAAATCATCCCACTACGGAACATGAATCCCATAATGAACAATAAAATAAAGACGACACAGAATGAGGCTGTCGAATAAGTAGCTTTTTCCTATAAATGAGACAGCTCGGTTAATTATAAAAACTGTATGCAGCACATAGCAGCGATTCATCCATTATTGGAGAATCGCTGTTTTGTGTTGTTGGTCGTTGACTGCCCGCTTCAACAGTGTATTCATCATCTCCTTAAGAGGGTTACGGTCCCAGATGACGTTATCAGTAAATTTTTCGCATTTTAAGTAGAGTTTCGGACCCCAAAATTAGATATATTTCTACAAACTCAACTCCCAGTCCCGGGAGTTTTTTTATCTTGCAAAATATAACTATGAAATACATCACAATTTTATATTGACAGTAAATGTATACGGACTTATGATAAGTCCAGCATAAATGATAACGATTATCATTCACATATAAAAAAAGGGGTGTTTCATTCAATGAAATTCACATATGCCGTGCCTGCAGGTCTACTTGCAGCCTCCATACTATTTACCGGGTGTGCCAGTAACAACAATAACAATAACAGTAATAGCAATACTAGCAATAATAACTCTGCAAATGCTGCTAACAGTACCAAGGCAACAAATACATCTGATACTACTACAGCAACTACTGCCGACTTTACATCAGCGGTTGAACAATATCGTACATATGTCATCGAGCAATGTGATGAATTTGTAAAGCAAACGGAAAATTTCACGAATGCAGTTAAAGAAGCAAAGATTGAGGATGCAAAGGCACTTTATGCACCAGCCCGCATGTATTACGAGCGAATTGAGCCGATTGCAGAAGCGCTTGGTGATTTGGATCCGAATATTGATGCCCGTGAGAATGACGTAGATGCTGCTGAATGGCGCGGCTTCCATAAGCTTGAAAAGGCACTTTGGCAGGATAACACTACCAAAGATATGACCGAAGTTGCTGACCAATTATTGAAAGATGCCCAGCTTCTACGTGCGAAAGTAGAGACCGTAGAGATCGATGCCAATCTGCTCGTTACTGGTGCTGTAGAACTGCTTAATGAGGTTTCTTCTTCTAAAGTAACAGGTGAGGAAGAACGTTACTCCCACACAGATCTGTACGATTTCGTCGCTAATGTTGAAGGTGCCCAAAAGATATACGAGCTGTTAAAGCCAGAACTGGCGAAAAAAGATGCTGAGCTGGAAAAAACGATTGGTGAACGGTTTGCAGCCTTGCAAGCTGAGCTTGCTCCTTTCAAATCGGGAGATGGATATGTTTCCTATGAAGAGCTGAAGGAAGAAGATGTGCGTAAGTTGAGTCAGAATTTGGATGCCTTGGCTGAGCCATTGTCCAACATGGGAACTATTCTAGGAGTGTGATCATCATGAATAAGCAAAATAGATCTACCGGTGTACCAGTGAATGCAGAGGGTGCCCCTCTCAATGGAGAAACCAAGAGCAATCTTATATTAGATAAAAAACTAAGCCGCCGCGATATGCTGCGGCTTACTGGCGCCACTAGCCTTGGTCTATTATTAGGTGGTGGAGGTGTTGGTGGAATTATGGCTGCGCGTAATGCCGTAGCTGAGCCAACAGCAGCCTCCGATGCTGATTCCATTCCTTTTTATGGGAGTCATCAGGCCGGCATTCTAACCCCTGCGCAAAATTTTATTTACTTCGCAGCCTTTGATCTGACCACAACGAAGCTATCCGATGTAAAAAAGCTAATGCAAGCATGGACAACTGCCGCAGCTTCTCTTACTACTGGCAGCCTCATTGGCAACGTCAATGACAACCCTAATCTCCCACCTTCCGATACAGGTGAAGTGGATGGTTTAAACCCTTCACGCTGTACGCTTACCTTTGGTGTCGGCCCTTCTTTTTTTGACAACAGATTCGGTTTATCTTCCAAGCGTCCAACCCTATTAGCCGACCTTCCAGCATTTACGGGAGACAAACTGGATCCTAAGTGGTGTGGTGGAGATATTTGTGTCCAAGCATGTGCTGATGATCTGCAGGTGGCCTTCCATGCCATCCGAAATCTGGCACGTATCGCCCGTGGCACAGCCGTACTCCGCTGGACACAGGAGGGCTTCCAGCGCACAGGAACAGCAGATCCTAAGGGAGCGACGCCGCGTAATCTTCTAGGTTTTAAAGACGGCACAGGAAATCCAAATACTACGAACGAAGCAGAAATGAACGAAGTGGTCTGGAACAGCAGCAGTGACGGTCCTTCATGGATGAGCGGCGGCACTTATATGGCAGTTCGCCGTGTACGTTTCCGAATTGAGGTCTGGGACCGTTCCTCTCTGAGCGATCAAGAAGCCACCTTCGGCCGTTATCGTCATAACGGAGCACCTATCGGTGCAAAGGATGAATTCGATGATCTGAATCTGAAAGCGGCTGATGCTTCCGGGAAGCCCGTCATTCCGCCGGATTCACATTCTGCCTTAGCGCATGGTGACGGCACCGTCAAAATGCTGCGCCGCTCCTACTCCATTTCCAGCGGATTAGATATCGCAACAGGTCAACTCGATGCAGGATTATTATTCATCAGCTTTCAACGGGATTTAATGAAGCAATTTGTTGCGATCCAGCAGCGCCTCTCGAAAAGTGATCGGCTAAACGAATATATGACGCATACAGGCAGTGCGGTATTTGCCTGCTTCCCAGGTATTCGCCAAGGCGGCTACATCGGGGAAGCACTTTTAGGCTAAGCCAGCTCTAATTTTCCAATCGAATGTTCCTGTCCATTATTGAAAGGGGATTATCCCGATGTACTCTCTTAATAAACGGCTGCTATCGAAGGCAGCCGTAATGATTCTGTTTAGCATCATATGTATACTGATGCTATCTAACCCGGCGGGGGCGAAGGGTGATGGCTCGGTCGACGAGCTGCTGCCGCCAGTCGGCAGCGCGCTCGTCGAAGCCGGCCAGAGCCGCTGGGACGCGGCCGCCGCCGATGTAGAAGCGTTCGCTGCGCTGTGGCGCACCGCGAACGCGAACACGCCGGACCCGGCACTTGCCGGTCCGGCTGCCGCCGTTGACGCCGCGCTTGCAGACGCGGCGGCGGCCCTTGCGGCGGGCGATGGTGCGCCCGCCAAAACGGCACTGTCCACGCTCGCAAGAAGCGTGGACGCGTATGTCACCGCCGCCTCCGGCACGGACGGCGGTGACACTGGATCCGCCGGTCGCGAGACGGCGGCGAAGCTGTTGCCCGCGGCGGAGCGCACGCGGGATGCGGTGCGCAGCGCCGACTGGAGCGCGGCAGCGGCAGCGTACCGCGACATCGTCAGCGGATGGAAGCCGGCAGAGCGCAACATCCGGGCCGACAATTCCGCCGTCTACAGCTTGCTGGAGACGAAGATCAGCCTGTTGCGCATCGCGCTGCAGGCAGAACCGCTCCGCGAGGAGTCGGCGAAATCAGAAGCAGAAGCCTTATATCAGCTGCTTGCTGATTACAGTGAAGGCAAAGCAATAGATGCTGGGGATACTTCCGGTAAACCAGCATCTATTGAAGGACTGATCAGCCATCTCAACAAAGCTTCTTCCACCGCCAAAGCAGGCAACAGCGCAGAAGCAGCTAATATCATGGAGCAATTCATCGTAGATTGGCCCTCTGCTGAAGGACAAGTACAGATCGCATCTCCAGCGGTATACACCAATATTGAGAACGAAAGTGCAGCAGTCACTGGCTATCTGCTCTCTAATCCACCTAAGCTAGATCAAGCCTTAAAGATCATGGATAATATGGTCACTGAGCTGACTCCTTTGGCTGGTGAGACAACCTATAATGCTTGGGATGCTGCGCTAATTCTTCTGCGTGAAGGACTGGAGGCGATTCTCGTATTGTCTGCCCTTCTTGCCTACCTGAAACGTGATGGGAACACAAAAGCACAGAAATGGATTTGGTCTGGCGCAGCTGTAGGACTTGTAGCGAGTATCGGATTAGCCGTTCTACTCACCTATACCATTTCCCGCGCGGCATCTGGTGGAGCACGCGAGATGATTGAAGGCATCACAGGTCTTGTAGCCGTCATTATGATGCTTACCATTGGACGCTGGCTGCATAGTAAATCAAATACCGCAAATTGGAACAACTATGTTGGACGGCAAGTGGATGGAGCATTAGCCAAGGGCAATCTCTGGTCTTTATCCTCCGTAGCAGCGCTTGCGATTTTACGTGAAGGAGCAGAAACCACCATTTTTTATGTAGGGATGGCCCCTTCCATTAAAGTGTCTCAATTGCTGCTAGGGATCGGTAGTGCTCTAGTCATTCTAGCGATTGTAGGTTACGCAATTATTGCCTTAAGTGCGAAATTGCCGATTGCCGCCTTCTTCCGTACAGCTACACTTCTTATTTACTATTTAGTATTTCGCTTTCTTGGAGAGAGCATTCACTCCCTTCAAGTCGCAGGGAAACTACCCGCACATGTACAGGATGGATTACCTTCTATTAGCTGGCTCGGGATGTATCCAACTTGGGAAACTTTAGTGCCTCAGATGCTTGTCCTTGCGTTTATTGTGTGGGAGATGCTACGCAATAGAGCACCAAAAGCGTCACAAACTGTATAGCTACAAAGAAAAAAACGGTTGTCATCTTTTAACGATGACAACCGTTTTTTGTAGATTTTAAATGAAGCCGATGCTAGGATCTTTACATTAAAAATGAAACTAGATGTACCGGTCCGTCACGCCCGTTAGGTTACGCCGGTTTAGTCCGGTAATCCCTTGCAACTACAGTCTAATTTATGAAATGGATTCCATAGCAAGCTTTTTATTTGCAAAGTAATTTACGGACGATATGATAGAATAAAAAGACTAGACACTACACTCAAACACCAAAGGGAGGCTGTTGTTCTCGAATGGCTAATATAAAAGAAATCGCCCGTATGGCTGGTGTTTCCGTGACAACGGTCTCGCGAGTACTCAATAATCATCCTTATGTAAGTGAAACCAAACGAACCGCTGTTTTAAATACGATTGAAAAGTTAAACTACACGCGTAATATGAATGCCGTGCATCTAATTACCGGCCGTACCCACGCCATTGCCGTTATTATCCCTAATATCAACATTTTTTATTTTTCTGTAATTATTGAAGGCTTAGCCCAAGAAGCGTTGCTAGCGCAATACCGCTTGATTCTGTGCCAGACCGATTACCGCCATGAAGAAGAACTCAAGGTACTGGAGATGCTGCGCAACAAAGAAATTGACGGCGTGGTAATTGTATCTACGAGAATGAGCTCAGAAGTCATTGATGAATATACAGCATATGGCCCGATAGTCATCTGCCAAGATAGAGGTGAACGCCGCTTCTCTTCTGTGTATATCGAACATTATTCCGCTTTTCGCTCCGGCCTGCAGTACTTGCATGATAAGGGGTATGAACAGATAGGTTACTGTGAAGGCAGACAACATGGCAGCAGTAGTTCTATCCGGCAAATTGCCTTTAGTGACTTTCTAGCCGCTACAGGCCAGCCTTTTCAGGAAGAATGGATGATGTATAACTGTATGAATGAAGAGGACGGTGGACGTGTACTGCACCAACTGCTGAAAATGAAGAACCGGCCTAATGCCCTAATTATTTCAGGCGATCATGTGGCAGCCGGTCTAATCATCGAAGCGTGGAAGAACGGTATCCGTATTCCTGAGGATCTGGCCGTCATCGGATTTGACGACCAGCCGATCGGACGACTTTTAGGTCTAACCACTATAGATAACCAGTTACCCGAAATGGGCGTTACAGCTTTTCGGATCATCTATGATCAGATCCAAAATAATGATAGTCATCCTGTACACCGTAAGCTTGAGTATCGCATTATTGAACGTTCTACGGTATAGCACGTTTCAGGTATTGTTCAAAAACGGTCCACCTCGCTGTCTTCTGTGAGTGGGCCGTTTTTATTTAAATAGAAGAGAGACTAATAATTCTCGCATATTATCCTTATTGTATTCATTTTTACCCCTTGCATCCGGATAGATTTTGTTTTATTCTGAGTATGAAAATAATTTTCTTATTTCAAGAAGTAATTTTAAAAATAATTTTAAAAAGCTACATTAGAAGTCGAGGTGGATTGATGTCCCCAATTTTATATGCACTTGAGCATGAAAAGTCCAAGCTGTCTCAAATGGAGCGCAAGCTGGCGGAACGGATCCTGTCATCACCAGGTGAAATCGTTCATATGGGCATCACAGAACTCGCGGAGCAATGCGGTATTAGTCCTGCTACTATCACACGTTTTTGTAAGGTTCTACATTTTAAAGGCTTCCCAGATTTCAAAGTAAAGCTGGCGGCTGAAATTGCTCATAGCGATGCAGCGCCTCAGGATGGCGGTTCTTCTTATCAGGATATCGTTGCAGGTAACCCGCTTTCCGTAATTGTGGAAGCGATGCAAACGAACCACCTGACATCCATCCGGGATACTACTTCACTCCTAGATCTGGAACGATTACAAGCAGCCGTTAATTTATTGTGCCAAGCACGGCGAGTGGATCTTTACGGGATGGCGACTTCCTCCATTGTCGCACAAGATTTCTATCAGAAGCTGATCCGCATTGGCGTGAATTGCACCGCTTTCGCTGATTCCCATATGCAGATTACATCTGCCTCTTCGCTATCTGAAGGCGATGTCGTATTCGCAGTATCGTATTCCGGAGAAACCCCAGAGACCATTGATGCTTTAACTTGTGCCAAAGCCAGCGGAGCAAGCACCATCGCTCTAACCTCTTACGGCAGCAGCACCTTGGCAACTCTGGCTGATATTCCACTCTTCTCCTCTTCTCTGGAAAAAGGAATGCGCCGAGGAGATATGGCTTCACGTATTGCCCAGCTACACATCATTGATATTTTGTTTACTGGAATGGTCAGCACCCGTTTTGGGGATTTTATTCCTAGACTGGAGCAATCTTATTTGAATGTCCAACATTACCGAAACAAACGAGGAGGTCAATCTTAATGAATATTCTTAAGTTCAATAGTGATGAAGATTTTGTACAAACGGGTGCGAATCTTATCGCCAGCCTGCTTCAAAGCAATCCAAAAGCGGTGCTCGGTCTAGCGACCGGAAGTTCCCCAGTTGGTGTTTATGCCAAATTAGTTGAAATGCACCAAAAAGGACTTGTAAGCTTCTCGAAAGCCACTTCCTTCAATCTTGATGAGTATATCGGATTGCCTGTTGATCACCCGCAGAGCTATCGCAGTTTCATGAACGAGCAATTATTCAATCATATTGATATTGACCCAGGACAGACACATATCCCTAACGGCAATGCAGCAGATATGGAAGCGGAGTGTCTCGCATATGACAAAATGCTGGAAGAAAACGGACCGGTTGACTTGCAGATCCTCGGGATTGGAAGCAACGGTCATATCGGTTTCAATGAACCAGATACCAATCTGAGCAGCAAAACCCATGTCGTTGATTTGCTTGAAGACACACGGGAAGCAAATGCCAGATTCTTCGACTCTTTGGACGATGTACCTCGGCAAGCAATAACCATGGGCATCGGAGGCATTCTCAAAGCTCGCCAGATTCTATTGTTAGTACGCGGTGCTGGCAAAGCTGAAGCCATCCGGAATGCCGTTGAAGGTCCGATTACTACCCAATGCCCTGCATCTTTACTGCAGAGCCATCCGAATGTAATCGTCCTTGTAGATGAAGGAGCAGGAAAATGGCTGAAATAAATAAAGAACCAGGAAAATTACTGTTTGGTAAGGTTCTGACTCCCCAAGGATTAATTGAGCATGGCGTGATTGCCGTATCAGGTGAGCAAATTCATTATGCCGGCGAGGCAGCATGGCTTCCAGAGGCTTACGCGCACTGGCCAGCTGATGGTCAAGCTTCGGAAGACCTGCTCATCCCTGGATTTGTAGATGTGCATGTACATGGTGGAGCTGGCCACGACTTTATGTATAGTGATGCTGAATCTTTAAATACCATCACTAAATTTCACAGCTCCCAAGGCACAACTACCATGCTGGCTACGACTATGACTGCCTCTAAGCCAGCCATTGACCAAGTATTTGCTGAAATAAACGCATATCGCGCCACTGAGATGCCATACACACAAATCGCGGGCATGCATTTGGAAGGACCGTTCATCAGCCCGAAATGGTCCGGCGCTCAGAATCCTGAGCATATTGTTCTTGCCAATATTGAGTGGCTGGAACAATGGGAGAATGCTTATCCGGGCATGATCCGGCAAGTCACATTGGCTCCGGAACGCGAAGGTGCACTAGAAGCTATCCTCTGGCTACGTAAGCATGGTATTACCGCTGCTCTCGGTCACACCGATGCTTCCTTTGAAGAGGTTATTGCCGCGGCAGATGCCGGGTTAAATCAAGCCGTGCATATGTTTAATGCAATGACACCGCTACATCACCGCAAGCCTGGAACTGCTGGTGCTGTACTATTCGATAAACGCATACGTGCGGAGATCATCGCCGATGGCATACATGTTCATCCTGCAGCGATTTCTCTAGTGGCTAATCTAAAAAAAGATAACAATTTGTTATTAATTACAGATGCCATGTCTGCAACTGGTCTTAGTGATGGCGAATATACAATCGGTGATTTACCTGTGCTGGTTCAAGATGGCATCGCCACACTTAAAGATAACCCTGCCGCTTTGGCGGGTAGTACACTTACCATGATTCGTGGCTTCCGTTATCTCGTACAAGAAGTAGGGCTCACCTTAGAAGAAGCCTCACGTGCTGCAAGCCTTACTCCGGCGATATCCATTGGAATGGAGCGTTCCATCGGTACCTTGGAAGCCGGAAAACGTGGTGATATCCTGCGTCTTGACGCTGAATTGAATTTGCAAGGCGTATGGATTGGCGGTCGCCCAATTACCATTTAATAAGGTGGTTATATAATAAAAAAGCAACAATTCTCGCCACAAAGGTGAGGACTGTTGCTTTTTTTTGGTTTATAAAATCGAACTATTGATTAATAATTACGTGTTGGGAAAATTCGTTCAACCATCGTTCGGAATTCATCCACAAAACCCTTGATTGGATGACCCGCACGGGCCTCTTCTGCATAAACGTTAACACGCTCAACAAAGTCTGGGTTTGCTGATACATATACATCCTTAATCGTTGCATCATGTTTTTTAACTTCAGCAGCGATTTTCGCTTTAATTTCTTTAGTTACTGTATCTGTTTCTTTCATATTCATAGTGTTATTTGTATTGTTCATGTGAGTCGAATGAGTACTGTTCATGTGAGTCGAATTACTTCTGTAATTCGTACCATGCGTACTATTGGTGTAGTTTGGAGTGGTACTGCGAATACCCATTCCAGTCCCTAAACCATCTGTCATTCCTGTCCCGGTTCCGGTTGCATTTCTGGTTCCCAGGCCCATTCCGTTACCAATACCCATCCCCATATTGACATCACGTTTCGAACCGTTGCTATTCAGCAGAGGTCCATTATTATAAGTATGGGTTCTTGTCCCAGTCGTTCCAGTACCTGTTCCCAAACTTCCCATTCCGGTTGTTCCATTTCTGTGAGTACCCATGCCAAGTGTTGCAGGTCCAGTGCTTGTTGTACCAGGAACTGTATTCACAGTGCCTCTTAAGGTTCCGTTCGTTCCATTCGTTACGGCCCCTGTATCATTCATTCCATCGCGTCCTATTTTCACTCTTCCTGTACCCGACATTACTCCAGTCGGTCCATAATTGTGAGGAACTGTAGACGATTTGGCTCGATAAGATGTAGTACCTTTGGCTCGAAGACCAGTAGTTGTATCATGTAACGTTACAGCGACATACGCATTTTTACCTGCCAGCATTACGTTCGCAGTGCGAACTTCAGGCATAGCAGCAATACGATCAGCAAGCTCCTGACTGACCTCCATTTTTGTAATATTATGCGTACCCATTGTTCCTCCGCGCACGGAGTTTACACCGATACGTCCGTCATTTACCCCCCGGACACTATTAGTTTGCACATTAGTCTTTCCTGCCGTGTTCGTCCCACACCCTGTAATACTCACCAAGCCTAGAAGTAATGCGGCTGAGACTGACATGCTGATCTTGGATCGCATCATGAATTCATCCTCCATCTCTATTGTTGTATGTGTGCAGCGTAACAGTCGTTAGCATGACCTTCCGAAGAACAAGCTATCCTGAAAGGATTTGGAACTATGTCTGTTTACCGTCACCTGCGAATGCACATCGGCGTATCTTATAAACAGTAAGCCGTATTTCAACGAGTCGGTATTGCTCCGCAAAAGTCAGGAGGCACGTGCATGAAAGTTTTATTCACGTTTTATATACCGAGTGGCGGGGTGGAGACTTTAAATAAACTGCGGTGCGAGAGTCTCCAGCGTAATGGGATCGAATGTCATGTTTTATATCTAATGCCTGGTTCAGGAAGCCAGAATAAGGCTAACTTTCCGGTCTTCATTTCCTCTATAGATGAGGAGATTAAAGAAGTACTTGAGACACATAACTATGATGCCATTATTGTTACATCCGATTATTTATTGCTTAAGCGTCTGCGTGAGCTCGGTTATGGCGGTATTTTGATATACGAATCTCAAGGACTTGGAAAACGGAGTCATGCGGAAGATCTAATTAAAGACGCTATTCCTTATTTCCGCTCCTACTGTAATGCTGTCTTAATCCCACCAACGGATCATTTACTGGAGCTGTTTATTGAAATCTGTCCATGGCTACATCGGTATGTCATTCCCAACATTGTTGATGTTCAGTCCTTCCAGCACATCCCTGCTGAGCCTCCCGCTGATCCGGTCATCGCTTGGGTCGGGCGTCTGGAAAGCAACAAAAATTGGCGCGAATATTTGAGAATTGCCCATCAAATTCGCCTTCACAAACCAAACCTTCATTTATGGATGTTTCATGATCCTGAACTAGCCACAGAGGATCAAAAGCAGCTCTTCCAAGAAGAATTGCAAACCTTAGGTCTAAATGACCGTCTGAGTACCTTTACCAATATTCCAAATCATGTGATGCCGATTTATTATTCCTCGATAGCCAATTCTGGTGGGTTTCTGTTATCCACCTCGGTTACAGAGGGATTTGGATATGCCGTTGCGGAAGCCATTTGCTGCACTTGTCCCGTACTTAGCACGGATTCCGACGGCGTTAGATCTTTTATTGTGCATAATATTTCAGGTAAATTTTATCCTCTTGGCAACATCCAAACGGCCGTCAATGAAGGGCTAGAGCTAATGAACAATATGCCAATGCGAAATGCACTCCGCCAGCAAGGAAGAAATTATATGGTTTCACGTTACGGTACGGAAAAATATGCGCAGTCTTTTCGTGAAATGATGAACTCCTTTGCCATCTTCTAACTGCAAAAGAACCTTCAAACCACTTTTTTTATGGATTTGAAGGTTCTTTTATAATTTTGGGACATACTAAGATGGATTTCTTGATACAATCTCAAATAACATATTTTGAAATATTCGAGTACTTTTTTCCCAAGTGAAATCCTGTGAAACCTCTTCACCCTTACGAGCCAATCGACGGCGTAAAGACGGGTCTCTGATTAAGGTTATAATGTCATCTGCAAGCCGATTCTCAAACCGGTAGGACATTAAACAGTTATGACCATGTGTACAATATTCCTTATTCCCACCGGCGTAAACCGTAACGAGCGCTGCACCACAACGCATAGCCTCAATCCCTGGTAACGAACCTGTATCATACGTACTCGAACTTACAAAAATGTCGCTCTCACTATAGTGGAAACAAAGTTCTGTATCATTCGCTGGAGTTCTTATTTGGTAACGTTCGTCGTTCACTAGGGCTTGTAGCGTTGCAGATTCCGCTTGTTCTCCGGGAGGAGAAATTAAATATATTTCAACCTCTGGATGGTGGGCTTTAACCTTGTTTAATTGCTGAAGTAAATAATCCTGCTCACGGTGAGCTGAGAATCCGCCCTCTGGTTTGCGCATAATCGCGGAAATTACCAGCCTTTTATTACGATCACGGATTTTCGTATTTTTAAAAACAGGACCTACCCCGATCGGTACGATTCTCCCTTTAATCCCATGGTTCATCTGGACAATTCCTTGTTGCCAGTGTGATAGAACCAGTAGGTTAGGTGCAATATTATACGATGAAAAAGAACGGCTATTGTCAGGTAAAAAGGTAGGCTCATAACAAAGCGCCAATCGAACATGAATGCCTTTCCCCTCTTCACTTGCCCGCTGTGATACTTCGACTGTGGTATAGAAGTTGGAGATAATCACATCTCCTGCAGGAAAATCGCTTGCTGCCAGTTCTCCTTCTTGTGCATAGATCAGTTTACATTTCATCTCGTATTCTACGACACCATCACTGGGTAAGAGGATCGTCACTTCATGACCCATTTCTGTCAGACGATTAGCCAGCTCCGTGAGCATACGCTGCGCCCCGCCCCTAGTTAGAGTTAGAACAGGAAATATTAATTTCATTTCCCTCTCTCCTTTTGCAACAAGCGTGATAGAACCCGGCGATGTCTTGCTTGTACCTGCTCAATCTCCTTTTTCTGCTCCTCTTTGTGAATCACTGAGCCCATTTCGTTATGAACTCGGTAATCAAGCAGCGGTTCCTCTATATAAGACCATGTATAATACGGCAAAATACGCAGCCATAGATCATAATCTTGTGTATACAACAATTTCTCATTAAATTTCCCTACTGTGCGGAAGATATCCATATGGAGAAGGACCGTACTTCCATTCACCGGACAGCCTAACATCATGGTCTCAATAAACTGTGTCCTGCTGTCAAAAATCATACTTATCGTCTCTGAAATCCGCCCACCCTGCTCGTTTACATAATAATAGGCTGTATAATTAAACAAAGTATCTGTGATCTTGAGCATTTGCATCTGGCGATTGATTTTATTCGGATGAAATAAATCGTCAGCACTTAGCCAGGCAAAATAAGTTCCGGTAGCCACTCCTATACCTTTGTTTAGCGCGGAGGCGGTTCCTCCATTGCTTTTTCGTATATAAATAATCTTATCCTTGAAGGGCTCAAGCTTCTCCATCCAAAGAGTAGATCCATCATCGATTACAATGATCTCTATGTTCGAATAACTTTGTTCCAAGACGCTTTGGATGGCGAGATCCACATATGGACAGTTATAAAAAGGAATGATCACCGACACTTTAGGTTCTTCACTCATGCGCTCACCTCCTTCACCTGAAGCTCGCTCTTTATACTGTTTTGCAAGCCAATAAGGCATCTACCGGAGCATGGCCTTCACCATACGCCTCACGAAACGATGGATTTTGAGCATGATGAAAGCCTTTAAGTACAGTTACAGCATATCCCAGCTCCATAAAGTCCTCGGGCTCCCATCCGCTCCGATGCTTTTGATAATGTTCTCCTTGCAAGTGATAATGGTCCGTTCCCTCCTGCGGAAAAAAACCCCGAGGTGTAAACACGACTACACGATTATAGGCGATTCTCTCGGCCATCCCGAGTAATCTCTGTCCTTCCTTCCTTTCAAAGTGTTCTATGGAATCGATAAAAGTGACTGCCGAGAACGTCTTAGGAAGAAATAATTTATCCATATGACTAGCATCACCATGCACTGGAATAATGTGAGGTGATTTATATTCACGATGCAGTAGGTAAGGTCTGTGAATTTCTAGTCCTAGGACAACTGCGGCTTCATACCGTTCAAGCAGGGTACCGGTGCCACTGCCGATATCCAGTATACTTTCACAGAATTTCAACTGCTCCAATAAGATTGGTAGAAAGTCATTCACTTTAATTTCCCGGTACATAACCTTCTTACCCCCCCATCGAAGAGATCAAGTGTTGGAGCGGACCCTTGTAGCGAGCGTTGGTTGCAGCTGCCTCTGCCATAATGACATCGTAATACTTAAGCGTCCCCATCCCTTCATGATTACGGTAAGCGGTGAGTGACTGATTCAGCATCACAGGTGCATACCCGTTCAGAATCGCGCGGTACCATAAATCATAGTCATGTGTATAGGGAAGTGATTCATCAAAAAGCCCAATCGCTCCAAATACCTCTCGTTTGAACATCACCGTGCAGCCATTAATAGGGTTCCCCTGTAAAAAACAACGTAAATAATCGAGGTGACTAGGAAACAATAGCGATGCGTTCATCTGAACTAGTTGAGATTGAGCGTTAATAAAATTGAAGTTGGTATAAGAGATGAAAAGGTTGTTCTGCTCCATGAACAGCACCTGATTATTGATTTTGTCTCGGTAGAATAAGTCATCTGAGCTGAGCCAGGCCACATAGTCTCCGCTTGCATGCAAGATGCCGTGATTCAGTGCGGAGGCAGTCCCTCCGTTACTTTTCCCTAAATAATGAATTCGCGGAAAATACGGTCTAATCAAATCTGTATGAACAGTCGAGCCGTCATCGACGACGATGATCTCGTATGGCTCCCAAGACTGTGAAAGCACACTTTGCAAGGCATGCTCTATATAAGGGCAGTTATAAAAAGGAATCACTACCGACACTTTCGGTCTCATAACATCCGTCCTTCCCAGTTCACGCGGCAATAGTCCAAAATATCTGTTAAGGACTGACTAAACTCAATTCCCGGCTTCCAGCCCAGTGAAGATACATTGTCTTCAGGTGTTGCAGAGGCATCTGAAGTTATTAGTTTATCCCCCGCCACTCCGTTAACCGGAATAGAGAGAGCAGCTTGTGCTGGTCCCCAGTCCATCGGAATTGAAGCACTGGAGCGGCTTATCAGTTGCTCCGCAATATCCCCAAGTTGCCGTTGTGTCCCTGAGTCGATTTGATAAATGGTTCCATTAGTACCTTCGCGCAATATAAAGTCATAAGCTCTTACAGCATCGCGTACATCCAAAAAATCACGTAATGCATAGCGAGATGATAGTTTAAAGGGAGGGATTTCTTCGCCTGCATGTACTTCACTACGAACAATATGCTGTGCCAATAAAGAGCAGAAACCAGTAGAAGGACCGGGACCGATTAGGTTGCAGGGCTCAGCCAGCAGAACGGGCTGTTTAAACAGCGTCCCCCAAGCCAGAGACACCAGCTCTTCTATTGTTTTGCTGAGGCTATATGGGTGTGGGGGTCCTGCCACCACACCCGGTTTGAATTTAAGTCGCGAGCCTGCTACAAGAATTCGACTGGTAGGTAGACTTCGCATAGCTTCTAACAAATATAACGTTGCCATCACATTCGTCTCCATAAAGAGCAAAGGGTTACGCCAAGACTCGGGCACCGAGTTGTTTCCTGCCAAATGAAGGACAGCCTCCGGTGTAGTTTCCTTGATCATCTCAGCTACGGCCTTCCGATTGCTTAAATCACAGTAATAAACCTTCACTCCTTCTGGAAATAAAGCGGAAGCCAGGGCACCCGCTGTGGATGGCGGACGCACCACAGCAGTAACCTCAGCGCCTCCTGCCAAGAACAAATGAACGGCATGTCGACCGGTGAATCCGGCAGCCCCGGTAATCAGTAGTTTTTGACCTTTCATGGGGACATCTCTGACTGTTTCATCCAGTCAGCCAGTTCTTGCAGCATCAATGGGTACGAAGGCAACGGCAAATTAACATCCGTTCTTGTATTCACTAATGTTCGATCTTGAACATGTTCATCCTCAGGGATGATTTCCACATCCTCTTTATGAAAAGCAGCCTGAATATGCTGAAGCAGCTCATACTTACTTACCGGCTTCGGATGCGCTAAATGGATCAGCCCCGATACCGTGGAATCCAGCAGCGTATCCATTGCCTTAGCTAATTGGAGTGTAGTGACTCCGTTCCACATTACCCGGCGGTATCCTGACACTTGACCACGCTGTGCCAGAAACCAATCCATCAAACCAATGCCGTCTGGGCGGATTTCCGGACCAATAATCGAAGTCCGGATCGTAAGATGCCCAGGTTGCCGCACCTCGCCAAGACTTTTCGAAATCGCATAGACAGAGGTTCCATCAGGAACATCCTCTTCTGTGTACCCCCCGCGTGTTCCTTCAAACACGCAGTCGGTACTGATATGAATAAGTCTTGCATGAACAGCTTCCGCCATCCGCCACAAGTGGTGAGGAAGAAAGCCATTCACATGGTAAGCCCCTATTTTGTCACGTTCTGCGAATTGATTGAGTACCCCCATCGCATTAATGATGCAATGAGGGGAGACGATATCGACCAGCTTTTCTACTCCGGCTATATCGTTCGCATCTACATACAGCCCGCCAAGATCGCTCTTATCCCGGGTTGTATGGAAGACGTGATGCTTGCCCTGGCGGCGAAAATAATCCGCCAGCATATGCCCCGCCATACCGTTTCCACCAAGGATAAGCAGCTTCATTGCAGGAAACCTCCTCGAATCAAGATGCTTTTGATCTCTTCCTGATCCATTAGATTCGTCTCGGAGCTGAAACTATTAAAAGAGACATGAGGATAAGCGCTATAATGTGCCTTTAACTCTGGCATGTTCAGCGTAGGGAGAATCACTAGATACTGTTCATCGTAGACAACGGTTGTTAAGCTTTCGAAATCGCTCATTAGAATCTCGTGTATTTTCTCCCCCGGACGAATTCCGGTCTCGATAATACTTACATTCGGCTCTCCAGAGGCCTCGATTAACACCTCAGCCAGGTCGATAATCCGGCAAGTAGGCATCGTCATGACAAAGATTTCTCCACCTAAGCTAACCTCAGAAGCTTTAAACAACAACGTAATCGCATCGCGTAGTGTGAAAAAGAAGCGGGTCATTTTCATATCGGTAATACGTACCTGTCCCTTGTCCTTGATCTGCTTCATGAACAAATGTACTACGCTGCCGTTCGTTCCGAGCACATTACCTCCACGTACGGTTACAAAACGGGTGTTTGAGCCAATTAGATTGGCATAGACGAACAATTTTTCCCCAATCGCTTTGGTCATTCCATAGAAGTTCGACGGGTTTGCAGCCTTATCCGTAGAAATGTAAATGGCTTTCTCAACGCCATTCACAATGGCTGCTTCGATTACATTCTGAGTGCCTACAACATTGGTTTTGAGCGCTTCATACGGCTGATCCTCACAGACCGGAACATGTTTGAGCGCCGCCAAATGGAAGATATAATCAACGCCACGGCACGCGGCGATCAGCGCATCCTTGTCGCGGATATCACCAATGATAAAGCTGAGACGTTGATCCTCGAACTCCCGGCTCATCGCCACCTGAGCGGACTCACTGCGGGAGAATACGATGATTTCCTTAGGATTTTGCGGCAGAAGTTGCCTAATCAGCTCATGCCCCCAGGAACCGGTGCCGCCTGTGACCACAATCCGTTTATTATTGAACATGCAGGTTCCCTCCAAGCAAAAATTTAACTACCTTTACCGAAACATCCGGAGTCAAGTAACCTTCCGGAGCCTCCCAATCCCGACGGAGCGCCGCCATCAGCTTGACGCTACGTAGAATACTTTTCTGGTCAACACCTGACACCACGTTACTTCCGCAATCTACCGTTTCGGGACGCTCCGTTGTTCTGCGAATCGTAACGGTTGGTACTTTCATCAAGCAGCATTCCTCCTGTACGGTCCCACTATCGGTGATGGCACACAAGGCGTGCTGTTCCAAAAAAACAAAATCAAAAAATCCGAAGGGCTCATGAAATTCAACGAGAGGGTTCATTGGAAGAGAAAATTGCTCAGTTAGTTTGGAGCGAGTGCGAGGATGAATGCTGCATATTAAACGAATTCTAAAATGCTCAGCCACTGCGTTAAGACCTGACATAATTTGTACAAGGGACTCTGGATCATCTACATTCTCTGCACGATGTGCTGTTACAAGGAAATACTGCCCTGAGATAAGATTCAGCTGCTCCAGAATGCTGCTAGCCTGGATTTTCGATTCATAATGAGTCATGACCTCATGAATCGGATTTCCTGTTAACACAATACGTCTGCTTGGGAAGCCTTCGCTGATTAGATGTCTTTTGCTCTGCTGTGTATATGGCATATTAATGGTCGAAACGGCATCTATGACACGGCGGTTTTTCTCTTCGGGCACTTTTAGGTCATAGCAACGGTTGCCTGCCTCCATATGCACCACCGGAATACCCATTCGTTCGGCCAAAATCGCGCATAACGCGCTATTCGTATCCCCCAGAAGCAAGACACGGTCTGGCTGTTCTTTTTGTAAAATGCTCTCTAGCCCTCCGAACATGGCGGCAAGCTGGCCGCCGAGTCCTGCTTGCTTATCCTGCAGCACATAATCCGGCGCCCGCAGTCCCAGCTCTGCAAAGAAAATGCCGCTGAGACTGGCGGTGAAGTTCTGGCCGGTATGCACTAGGATATGCCGCTCAGCATGTTCGTCGAGAAGCGGAATGATAACACTGAGGCGGATGATTTCAGGCCTCGTGCCTAAAATCGTCATGATCTTCATGAGTTCACTCCCCTGCCTGTTTGATGATGGTCTGACTTGACTCAGTCGGGTGGATTGAGACTGCTAGAAGCGCGGGTTGGGCTTTTAGCAGGATTGGTAGAATAGCAGATTGAGACAATCTGCGGGATTTATACCGCTCATTTGGCGGGTCCGGCTCGAATCGCGGCAATTTGCGGGATTTATACCGCTCATTTGGCGGTTTCAGCTGGAATCGCAGCAATTTGCGGGATTTATACCGCTCATTTGGCGGTTCCGGCTCGAATCGCGACAATCTGCGGGATTTATACCGCTCATTTGGCGGTTCCGGCTGGATTTGCGACAATTTGCGGGATTTATACCGCTCATTTGGCGGTTCCGGCTGGATTTGGGACAATCTGCGGGATTTATACCGCTCTTTTGGCTCTTTTAGCCGAATTCGCGACAATCTGGGGCATTTATACCCCTCTTTTCGCTCTTTTAGCCGAGTTCGCGACAATCTGGGGCATTTATACCCCTCTTTTCGCTCGTTTAGCCGAATTCGCGACAATCTGGGGGATTTATACCCCTCTTTTTGCACGTTTAGCTGAATTCGCGACAATCTGGGGGATTTATACCCCTCTTTTTGCTCAGTTGGCCAAATTGGAGGCAATCTAGAGCGTAAAATGCCTCGCCATTCGCTCAGCTTGCCACCTTCGCGGCAAGCGAGGCACTTACCCTGCGCGCCGCCGCCCACCCCGGCGGGCTCGGCGGCGCTTGCCCCCGGCGGTGCTCCGCCGCCGGGCAGAACCCTTACGCCGCTTGCGAGCTGCGCGGCGCAAAACCAACGGGCGTCCGCTTCGCCGGCGCGCCCGGGCTTTGCCGCGTCGCTTGCGGGCGACGCGGCTCGGCAGTCCCTTGCTTCGCGGCAAAGCCGGCGACGCAGCGGGCAATTCAGGCAGGACAGCGGGTGGTTCCACCACGCTGTCAGCCTCGCGCACCGGCGGTGCGCTGCAATAGCGGAGGCTCCACATCTCCGCAAGACCCTGCAGGCGGCTCCGATAAGCCGCCGGACCATAAACGGCGTCAACTCGCTCCCGCGCTTGGGCGCCTATGGTTATCGCCAGTCCCGGCTGCGACAGCATGACGTTGACTCTTTCGGCCAGCGCGGAAATGTCCGACGCGGGCACGAGATTTTCGCCGCAGCCTGCTGAGTGCAGGATTTCCCGCAAGCCCCCGGAGTCGTAAGCGACCACAGGCTTTCCAAAAGCCATTCCTTCCAAAGCGGTCATTCCAAAGCCTTCGCGGATCAGGCTGGGAACAACCAGCACATCCATAGCGCAATAAGCAGATGGAAGGCATTCAGCATAACCAACAAATTTAAATCGGGTATACAGACCCTCGAGCTTTACCTTGCGGACACACCGATCATAGTAGCTTTTGTCACCAGCTGAACCTATGACAACAAATTTCGCACTAGGATGGACCGCGTACACAAGCACAGCCATTTTCACAAAATGTTCCAATCCTTTTTCCTTATTAATAAAGGAAGAAATATAACCGACCAGCTGCTCCTGCGGTTTAATCTTTAGCTCTCGCCGTCGTTCGCCCCGAAGCTTGCTCCAAGCCTCAATCATCATCTCTTTGTCATTCCAAGAAGGGGGAAGCTGAATCACTTTCTCCGCTCTTACTTCCTCTGGAAAGCAAGCTGCTGCTGTTTGTGAAATAGCCAGAATCTCATCACTATTCCGATGAATCAGCCCTACACTAATGGGTGTATATTCATTGTCTGTTATCGTCTCTGATATTTTCCATACCACCGGAATGCCCAGTGACTTGGCAGCCATTGCTGGCAAAGCATGGACACAGGTACTTGTAATAATAAACGCCGGGCGCAGTGAGGTCAGCCAGTCTGTTAACTCGTGATACTCCCTGCTTTCCTGGAATTTACGAGCATCTGCCTCGAGCCCTGCATAAGGAGTGTACATTCCATATAAAAGAGGAATCGAGAGCAACTGTACACTTATTCCAAAGCTTCGAGCCTGAGCAGTCAGCTTGCCGTCCTGTGGTGCAACGATAATACAATTAAAGTACGGAGAAAGCTCCTGAGCGAAAAACAACAACAGCTTCTCCGCTCCGGTAATACTGCGTGTATTAGATACATGTGAAAAGAGGACGATTGTAGCTTTATCAGCCATGGCGTTTCGGCGCTCCCTAACGAGGGCCTGGAGCAGCCATTCACCTCCCTTAAAGTTTTACGAAGCGTTGCTCAAGTTTCTTACTTCGTAGTAAAACTCGCTTCGAAAGCATCCACTTAGTTTTACGAAGCGTTGCTCAAGTTTCTTACTCCGTAGTAAAACTCGCTTCGGAAGCATTCGCTTAGCCTGAGCCTCGCCCTCTCAGCCCATAACCCACCTTTGCCTCCGTTCAGCTATCTAAGCCGCTCCATCAGCTTCTTTTCATCAGGTTACAGGCATACGCTGAGGTCCGGTTCTACAGTATATCGAGGAAAAACAGATGCCGGCACGACACCTGTCCCCTGCTAAGCGCACATTTCCATATCCAGTTTGGGCCAAAGTCTAGCCGTAGATTACTGTTAGCATCTGGTGAATACGTTTTGCGTAAGTGTGATCCTTGAGCGTCCGTTCAAAAGCACGCAGCGCGATTGCCCGGCGTTCCTCCTCATGGGTTAAGTAATAACGGATCTTATCCATCATTTCCTGAGGACTCGCAAAGGTCACAATTTCTTCATCCGGTTTGTAGAAAGATCCCATATCATCTCTAGCATCTACTAATTGCAACGTGCCCGTTGCTGCAATTTCAAAGGTACGTGGATTAGGAGAAACGGCAGGAATCGAAAGCGTATTGTTATTAACCACTTCATCAATGTGCGAGCGGTGGAGGTTAATGACGATTTTGGAGCCGCTGTAAGCTACTGACGTCTCTTGTGGGGACATCCATTTGCCAATTTCAATACGGTCACCGTAGAGCGGAGCCTCAGGCAGACGATCCCACCAGATTCCGTTTATCACTGTGTTATAGTTCATTAAATCAGGAAGAATCTCACGGAAGAAGTTCACCCGGTTCCAATAGGCGGAGCCAATAAAGCTAACTTCCCGATTCACTGACGAACGTGTTGTAGTAGGACGGTAATGCTCCAGGTGAGCAGCAAAAGGAAGATAATGGACCTCAGGGCAACCAAGTCCCCGATAGAAATCAATACAATTACGTTCAAGTGTGAATACAAAATCGTAGTGAGCCACAATCTTGACCGTAAAGTCAGTGTAATAAGGATCATCAGTAAGCCAAATAGCTGTCCGAATGCCACTAGTGCGTAGAGCATCGATCTGCTCAAGAGGTAAATCCATACCGTCTAGCACCAATACCAGATCCGGTCTTTGCGCTGCAGCCAGCTCTACTAGATTTTGACGCACATCCGTAATTGTGACTTGAGCTGTTAATTTTTGTAGTGCGCAAAGAACCGCATCATCTAAAGGAGAGTAAGGGTAGCCTTTGCCAGAAGCGACATACATGACATGAATATTCCGCACAGGAAATACTTCTTCAGATCGACCATTCAGGATCGCAAGGCGTCCCCGTAAATAGCCCTCATCATACCCCCCCTTGAAACCACTCAGACGACCACGCAGCTTTTCTTCCTCCGGAGGTGTCAGAGGTAATGGGGGGGTAGGCATAATAAATTCATTATTGTTCATAATCCTCGCTCCTTTATCCCGTTATAGATTTCATACACGTGAAGCAATTACATTCAGCAAATGAGGCAAACGCGCAGTGAATGTATGGTTTCGCATGGTAGTCCGTAATCCCCGTAAAGCATAGATTCGCCGCTCTTTTTCATGCTTCAAATAGTACTCAATCTTCTGCTGCAGTTCCTTAGCGGAGCCAAAAGTATCCAGATCATAACCAGGCCGATAATAATTGCCCAAATCCTCACGAACATCCGTAAGCTGCATAGTACCGCAGGCGCTGATCTCATAGGTGCGCGGATTAATGGAGCGTGAAGGAAGGCGGTAGCTATTCCGGTTATCCTGACCCTCTTCCCACGGGCGGTGAATATTAATGACTATTTTTGCGCCACTGTAGTAGTTGGCTGTCTCCTCAGGCGGGATAAAGCCATTGCTGATAAAAGGTGTAAGTTGATCATAGGTTGCGAGGCGTTCCCAGAACCCCCCAGCGATAAGCACTTTTTTCCCCTTAAGATAAGGTGCCAGTTCGTCGAACAGCTCTGTCCGATTACGAAATGCATTACCAATAAATACAATGTCATACTGATATTGCGGGCCGGTACGCCGTGGGTAGAACATCTTTGGATTGACACACAGTGGCAAATAATGAACCGATGACACCCCAAGGGATTGATAAAACTCTACGCAACCCAGCTCATGTGTAAATACGTGATCATAATGCTTGCAAATGACTGAAGTGTCCTCTGTAAAATAAGGATCATCCACAAACCAAATGGCGGTTGGGATGCCTAGCTTTCTTATCTCCGAAATCTGTTCTAAATGATTTTCCGGGAATACATGAAGCCCATTCATCACTAGCACTACCCCAGGCATTTCCCGTGCCGCGGTTTCCAGCATCGTTTCAGGAGTACTTATTACAAGCTCACTTACAAGCTGCTGCAGCGCCTCCGTTACGCCAGTGTCGATCGCCTGAAATCCTTGAGGAACATACATTAACTTAAATGGTCGGCAAGCTTCGACCCCTGGAGTATTCAGACGCTGCACAGCCTCACACATGCCAAGACGATATCCTTCGTGATAACCGTCGCGATATTCTCGCGGATGCTTGTGTTTTTTTCTCTTTCTCGCTTTCACGGCCTTCACCCTGCCCCGTCGTATTCTCAAGACAGTATAACTATATGCGGAGTCAGCACTCGCCTCATGGACATCTGTCTTTACTAGAACTAAATTGGCAGATGTCCCCTGTCTTTTGCCCGGCTTGCCCGAACCTTAGATGATTTCATCCACTCACAGGATGCTGGTATACTATAAGAGGTTGTTCAAAAAGTCCGCTTTTGATCACGAAGTAGCCCAAGAAGCTTACTCGACATCGAATATTGAATTCAGGCGAAACTTCCGGTGCTCACGTAGCTTCCACTACGCTCCGCTCCTCTGTTTCTACCTTCTTTCAATCTTCTCGGTGCTGAAAACCGTACTTTTAGAACACGCACTATAAAGGTCTAGCTTGAGACTTACATCTCGTCATATCTGAGCGGAAATGATTATTTATGGCATTCACAAGGGGGGCACTATGAATAACACCACGTTGTACTTGCGCCATGCAGAACTGCTTCGTGATCAGGTTCCATCATTCCAAGCCTATCCATTTCATCTGCCAGCCGTAAGAACACTGGATCGGCTTATTTTTCAAAAGCCAGTAACCTTTCTTGTCGGGGAGAATGGCACAGGGAAATCTACCTTGCTAGAGGGAATTGCTGCTGCGTGGGGCTTTAACCCTGAAGGTGGAACACTTAACTTCTCTTTTAACACTCGTTCCTCACATTCAAGTCTCTATGAGTATTTTAGAATTGCTAGAGGGGTTAGACGTCCAAAGGACGGCTTTTTTCTACGCGCGGAGAGCTATTATAATGTGGCTTCTTACATTGATGAATTAGATGAACAACCGGGTTTCAGCCCACCGATCAAGAACTCCTACGGTGGTAAATCCCTGCACGAGCAGTCTCACGGAGAGTCTTTTTTCGCAGCGTTCGTTCATCGTTTCGGAGGGCGTGGTCTTTATATTCTCGATGAACCTGAAGCGGCTCTATCTCCTCTACGGCAAATGTCTCTGCTGGTGCGTATGCATGAGCTAGTGCAACAGGATTCACAGTTTATTATCGCGACCCATTCTCCCATTCTAATGTCCTATCCGGAAGCTGAGATTTTTCTTCTAGAAGGTGAGGGCATAAGGTCTGTCGCCTTGGAGGAAACAGAGCACTATACCGTGACCAAAGCATTTATGAATGACCGCCAGGGTATGCTGCGTGAGCTATTAGAGGATGAGCAAGCATAAACACCTTCGACGTCCCTATAAGGACGGTAAGCGTTTAAGCGAGAAGTATAAGGATAATTTACAACATGGAACATATAAATTCTTATATTTTAATAAAAACAGCAAGTCTCCATAATCGGAAACTTGCTGTTTGATTTGTTCCATAAATTAACGTCTTACAATTCCCACTACCTTGTGTACAACCCATCCGAACATGACTACAACCATCATATCGAAGCACACATTAAACAAGAATAAATGCTTACCAATGTCAGCCCTTCCGTCCCCAAGAATCGGAACCAGGAAGGAGAAAATCCCTATCAGTCCCAATAACATCAGCAGTTCACCAGCAACTCTTCCCCGAACATCCCGACTACGGAAATATTGGAACACCGCCACGGCAAAATACACCAGATAGAATATAGTGAGAAATCCGAGCGTATGCGGAATATGCTTGTTCTTGAATTCGCTCCACCCGCTGTAAGTGTACGATAATGCACCTACTGGCTTATTTTCACTCTTCTCATAGTTCCCTAGATAATAAGGACGAATCGCCATACTGTTACTAGCAGCATATTCCATATTATCTATTAACCGTCCTGGATGTTTTAAGTAGAAGAACAATACATCCTTATGGGATACCCGGTCGTAGAAATCCGGTACCAGCGAAGGATCATCCTGTTTGATCACTGTATCGGTCTGAAAATAATTCGTGCCCGCAAGTACCTCCAACCGCTCCGGCAATCCGAGATCCTGCAAATCTCCCTTCACATCTGGTGATTCGTTTAATATCCCAAAAAACACAGTCTGATACAGGTTAATATGCTTCAGCTCTTTTGGCGCCGTCACGTACATAACGATGGATACCAGAAATATCGCAATCGAAAAGCGTAAGGCCAGCTTTCTCCATTTTCGCTCACCATCAAGCGTCATAAACCGCAGGAAGATCAATGCAAAGGCAATCCCAATCGGCGCATTCTGAATTTTGGAGGTGACCAGAAATAGTATCGCAATAAAAAATAAGGTTAACCCCTTAGTCGTAGGCTTTTCTTGGCTAGTGAGTCTTAACCCCAGTGCAAAGGTCAACAGCATAAACACCATCGATACCGGTTCTCCAAACAAGGAGTTAAAGTATGCCAAATACCCAATATCATAGAATACAAACAATAAAGCTGCACCTAGCAGCAGCCCCGTAACATAAGAGCCGCGAGCATTGTACTTCACCAGCAGCCAGGTCGCCACCAGTAAAAGAAGACCGTAAACTGCACCGAGCAATCTAACATCAAAAAAGCTGCCATGGATGAGCCCGCCGATCAACCTCGGTACAAGCACAACCAAAATCTGTGAAGAAGGATAGAAGCCCCTAAACAAATTCTCATACGCAAAATGAGAATGGCTAAAATTAAAAAACTGGTCGGTATACGATGCTGCAGTATCATAGTAGTTCAGACCGATGGTATTCATCATACGCAGGAAATCTCCATTATCAGCAACCCCAATAAAAGGTCCTACGAATAGCAGATAAATAATGAGACCGCAGCCGGCAAGGCTTACGAGATACTCCGGTTTCCAGAACTTTTTCATGATTCCCCCTATCTCTGTGGTAACAGCTTCACATATTCGTCGGACAAATTCATTAGCTTCAATACATACTCATAATCGCTCTGATATTTCGAGAAGTCCGTTACCGGCTTGAGCGTATCCAGCGACACAGCTTCACCATCTGCAAATCCTTTTCCAGGGACATAGAGAATGTCATCATTAAAGAAGGAGCCGGAAGGCAAATAATACCTCATCCCTAACACATTACGATCAATGTTGAGCAGGTCATGACCAAAGGCTGTATAACCTTCTTGTTGTAGTGAAACACCCATTAAATTAGCTATCGTAGGAAGGATATCTAGTTGTCCCCCCGTACGCTCTACTACCTTCCCTTGCTCCATTCCTGGTACCCGCACAATGAGTGGAATATTAAAGCGGCTGATCCGGGAATCATATGGAACACCAAGTGCACTTTCCACTTGCTCTGGCGGAACATCCTGAGGCTGCAGGCCAAAGTGGTCGCCATACATGACCAGAACAGTGTTATCCCACAATCCATTTTCTTTCAAACCTTCTATTAAAGTACCTATGGCATAATCAGTATAGTTTATAGCAGTCAAATAATCACCAAGCATCGTATCCTTCAAATTATCAGGCACAGTGATTTTCTTAAAGGAATCTGGGATTTTGAAAGGATGATGACTGGATGCTGTCACCATCTGTGCGTAGAAGGGAGTTCCCTTCTTCTTCAGCTCTGTCAATTTCTCGACACCCGTAATATACAGCTGTTCATCGGAAGCACCAAACGCATTAAAATGATCATTCGTAAAATAATCTTTGTCATAATAACCATTAAACCCAAGCGCCGGATATAGCTCATTCCGATTCCAAAACCCTACTTTATTCACATGAAAGGTGTATGCCTCATACCCTTTATCCCTTAGCAGTCGTGGTAAGCTTGGCAATTCTCTGTCCCCGAATCCGGTAGACATGGCTAAAGTACCAATAGGATAAATAGACGTATTGCTCATGAATTCAGCGTCAGATGTATTCCCTGGACCAATCTGCTGGTAAACATGAGGAAAATAAAAGCCCTCATCCGCTAACTTATTCATGACTGGCGTCAATTCTTGACCATCCAAGGATTGATGTAGTGGGAAATTCTGAAAAGCTTCTAATTGTAGCACAATTACATTTTTACCCTTTTGTGAGCCAAAATAATCAGGAGTCGTACCCGCTGGCTTGTCACTATAAGGATAGGAAGATTGCAGGGCGTCAACCTTCGCAATCGTATCCTTAATATCACCCGTTCCAATGAGATTGTTATCTTCATTAATCTTAATCGCAGCAACGACTTCATAATTTAGAAATCCGGCAGTTTCCGCCTGTACAAGCTCATTTGTAATCCCCCGTGCAGAGTGGACAGAATATGCCGATAAAGAAAAGCCTCCAATAATGGATACCAGAATCACCACCACATGCACGAATCCTGTCTTCCGGGAACTAAAGCGTTCACGCGGGTAGGTCTTTCCTTGTTTCCATCTGCGAATCAAACCATAGATAGCGAAGATGACAAAATCCACGAAGAATAAGTAATCAATACTCTTTATGGTAGATTCTACGCTTGCCTTCACTTGAAATACCTGATTGATTTCAGATAAGGCCAGGTAGGTTGGAACAGAACCAAAGTGATTAAAATATACAGCGGCTGCGAACAGCAACAGCGATAAAAAGCCGTTAAATATCCAATAGACGGTTGTTCTCACCCTAGATGGCGTAATCACCGTTAAAATCCCCATAATAAAAAGGACTGGCGCTACATCCGCTGCAATCCATTCCCAAGCAATTCTATCAAAGAACAACACTCTCAGAAGCAACAGCTTTAACCATAACAATATAACAACGATAAAAAAATGGGCGCGATCCGGCCCTTGCTTTTTCACTTATAATCCCCTCTTACATGTTCATTTGTTCGAAATATCAAATCTATTCTAGTAATTTGTAAAATATCAGGTTGTTCTAGTATAACAATACTTACTTTTTTTATCAAAATGGTAGAATTATCTTTCATCAAAAAAGAGATGCCCCGCTGCCCTTCCGGCTTTGGAACATCCCTGTTAACTATAGATTGGTCAATCTTCAGACGATCGAAGTATGCTTAAGCAATCTTTTAATAGAACGGTTAGCTTCATTCAGAACAATCTCTTTATCTACAGTCTTCAGCAGACCCCTTTCCATCACGATCTCTCCGTCGATAATCGTGGTTTCCACATCCGCCCGGGTAGCTGAATATACAATTCTAGAGATGGGATCTACGTCATAGGAGGGGAAGGTATGGAAATTGAAGAGATTCAGGAGCACTAGGTCTGCTTTTTTACCCACCTCGATACTACCGATCTTATCTTCCATCCCTACCGCTTTTGCCCCACCTATAGTTGCCATACGAAATACACTGCGGGCATCCATCGTCGTAGGTCCATATTGAGGCTTCTGAATAATTGCTGCGAGCCGCATTTCATTAAACATATCCAGATTGTTATTACACGGTGCACCGTCAGCACCCAGACTTAGTGACACATGATCATGGAGCATCCCCGGTGTATCAGCAATTCCAGACGCTAGTTTCAGATTTGAGCCAGGGCAATGACTTACATGAACTCCACGATCCCGCAATATGCGCCGCTCCTCAACATCCAGCCATACACAATGCGCCAGTATTAAGCGCTCATTAGCTAATCCTAGATGGTCCAGATAGACGATGTTACGCATCCCGGTCATCGCCTGTACAATCTCAATCTCCCCTAAATTCTCAGAAGCATGGGTGTGCACCTTCACATCATACCTTGCGGAGAGATCTCGTACCTCGGTTAACAAGGGTTCGGTGCAGGATATTACAAAACGCGGAGAGAACGCATATTGAATCCTTCCATTGCCATAGCCATTCCATTTTTCAAGCAAATCCACACTTTCCTGTAAAGAAGAAGCGGTATCCTCCTGCAGTGCTTCAGGCACATCTCCTCCTTTTTGATCCATCATCACCTTACCGGACAAAGCACGTATTCCACTTTTAGCAATGGCCTGAAAAGCATAGTCCGTATGGTGAACAGTCTCCATATCAACAATCGTAGTGGTTCCGCTGGAAATCAGTTCTCCAATACCGAGCATCGCCGAATAATAAAGGGATTCCTCATCATGCGCTGCCTCTAACGGCCAAATCCGTTTACGCAGCCAGTCCATAAGCTCCAGATCATCTCCCTTCCCACGGAATAACGTCTGGCATAAATGAATATGCGTCTGAACAAAACCGGGAATTAACGTACGGTTCGTGGCATCGATGACCTTTTCGTCTCCCTGCGGGATCAGACCAATGCCGATTTCTACGATGATATCATCCTTAATTCGAACATCCCCGACAATAATTTCCTCCTGTTTGTTCATTGTAATGATCTCAGCATCTTTGATCAGAATGTTCCCCATTGTCCTTATCCCCCTCATTGTTCATTCGTTTGCCGTTTCACGGTGTAACACAAAAAGACCACAAAAATATGCCGTAGCATATTTTCGTAGCCAGAAATTTACGGTTTCCGGTAGAGACCCTTAAACCAATTATTAAGGATATACGAAAAGAGAAGCTATTCTATTCCAAATTTGAATAAATCAATCATAAGACAAAGACAGGTTTAATGTCAACAAAAGTTATTTAAACTAACACAAATTTCTTGATTAGATCTATTCACAATTAAAAACAATGATTTTCTCTATTCATATGTAAAAAAACCTAACTTAAATTATGATTTTCCACACTACTTATCAATGTTTCTTAAGTTCCGCTTTTATACTCGTCCTATCACCCGAACCGATAGCTTCGCTTTTAATAAAGTAATAGTGAGGAGGAGATCAAATGCCAACAATTTCTCAAACCCCAAATGAGTTGCAAGCATTCATCGCCGCTGCTGAAAAAGTATGGTTCGAGGTCTACGATTCTGCCGATTCTCGTAGAGTGATCCGCGTTGATGGCGCCGATTATTATCGTCTGCCGGTTAGATTCAGTACCAGAGCTAAGGTTATTTCGTATTTTCGAAAGTACTGGGGCATTACAATGAGCAACACCATGATCTGTAATTTAAAAACCGTTTCTAGAAACAACAGGCTTTATGTAATATCGGGAGATACAGGAACCATTGCTTTTATCCCAAGAAGACTCACCGTTACGGGTCGCACATCAACAAGAATACGCCTTACAGCAGTTCTGTCCATTGATGATATGAGCGATGAAGATATCGTTAACGTTCGTTACCTGATCGGCGTATCCGGTAGAAGGCTTCTTATCCTTAACCGGGATCAAAAAAATACCGATACTCGATATCAGACATGCCGTTAAGGGAATTAAGAAAAAAGGTCCAGAGGTTAACCCTCTGAACCTTTTTTTATGTTAAAGCTTCCTAACTATGTTCCGGTTTCAGCACCTTCTCGAATACTGGAAAGTTCGCCGTGCGGTTCGGAAAACCCACTTCACCTCTATGGTCATAACCAAGGCGAGGATAGATTTCCAATGCTCTAGTATTCTTCGCATAAGTATCCAGCCGAATACTTGTGTAACCATTACGCGCTGCGTAATCCTCCGCGAAAGCAATTAGCCTAGTCGCAATCCCTTTTCCCTGAATATGTGGATGAACTGCTAAACGATGCATAATCAGATGTGGCCCTTGATTTTGCTTCCACTCGATCTTCTTATATTCCTCAGAAGCATTCTCATCCAGTACAAGAATACCCGCGATAGCTTGATCTTCTTCACATACATATAAGGTACCCTGTGCGATATCCAGTTCGATAATCTCTTTATTCGGATAGCTCTCATCCCACTGGTCGCTTCCAGCGGCCTGCATAACTTGTACACATTTTGAGATCAATTCCATGATCTCTTCGATCTCATCCTGTCTAGCTTTTCTGATTCCATTTCCTACTTGCATCCTGCTATCCCCTCTTTCTTATCGACATCTGAAAACCTCTGAATAGATTCTCGTTTTAGAAGTCTATCATATTCGGAGACAAATTCCGATAGTAGGATGATTCCAGAGAGGATGCAATCCCTCTAAGCTGAGGGACACGAAAGATCAGAATAACACATCATAGATTAGATCTCCGGGTCCCTTCCTCTTAACTTACCTGCCGCTGCTCAATTAAACTCCAGCTTATGCCCGTCCTCGAAGCCCTTGGCGAAACCGGCGTCGAACCCCACGTTGTATGCTTCTGTGTACCCCTGCTGAAAGGCGTCTGCCGGTGGCGTTTCCGGCGAAACGCCAAGATCCGGGGGGAGCGGAATGACCTGCGGGGCAGGTGGAGCCTCGATAACCGGCACTACATGAACTGGTGCTTGTATAACCCTCACCTTTCGAACAAGCTTGCGGCGGAGTCTTCTTTTCTTTCGTACCAAAAGACCCTTCTTCGTCTTTCCATAACGAACGACTTTCCGAGCAAGTCCTCTGCGGGGTTTGCGGGCTAGACCTCTACGCACTTTCGTTTTCCGCGAGAGCAACAGTGTGCGTCTGCGGGTTCTGCCTGAACGTAATGTTCTAAGGCTCTTTTTCTTCATGCTTCTATTCCTCCTGTGCTCCATGATCTCTGGAGGTTCCTACGGCGTATGCCTTGCTCAGCCATGGCGCAGCAGGAATTCCCCGTTTCGGTTGATGTAATGAAATCCCGGACATCATCCGGCACATCGCGCTCTGATACCCACTTAAGATTCTGATATTGTCGCTCAATTTGCGGGCCGTCAGCTCAGATTGCCCCGTCAATTCGGCGATGCTCTCCAAGATGGCCGCCAAAGCAGCCTGACTGCGCGAAATGGAGCGGATCATCTCCAGCTTGACGGCATGTTCAGAGAGACGGTCCCCGCTCATTTGCTGTCTTCTCCAAAACTGAACCCATCACCTGACATGTCTCCAAAACCTTCCCCGCCACCATCATCTTCCCCACTGCCCAGCACTGCTTTTAAATTGCTGTAGAGTCCATTCTCCAGTTTAGTCAGCCCTTCGACCATTTCCACGATAACTTCGTGAATGGAGAGGGATTCCTTCAGCTGCTCTTCATGAGATTCGAAAGCTCTAGCGTGGATATGATGTTGTGCCCACTGTTTTACCTTTTCAGCTTCAACCGCCTTAGCTTCCAGAATCATTGCAATGTTCCACTGGATAGTGGCGGTCGACTCCAGCATTTGCAGATAAGCCTTTTCTCTGCTCATCATCCGCCTCCTGCTCCTATAGCGTTACTCTTCTTCTTGGCCGTTCAATTCCTTAATTACTCTGCCTACCCCTTCAGCCATCGCTTCTTCCAGATCTGCAAGTGCATTCAAGTAAGCAATAATATTCTTGTTTACTTGAGTTGAGCTTTCGATCATCCCGCTGATACCGTCAAAACCGGGATCTGCATCTGGCAGATCGTGGACAATTTGCGACATACGGACAGCCACGTGGCGCTCGGCATCTAGTATCCGCGCCATCTGTTCGTGCGTATGGGCCATGTGCTGCAGGACCTTGGTTATTTTATTCTGCACCTTCATGTCTCCTTTGCTCAAACGCCCTGCTACAGCATATGCGGCAGAAGCCGGGACGGTGCCGAGGATATAAAGGCAAGTTACTTCTCTAAACAAGTGGATTGGCGGACTCAGGATGCTTTAGAAAATTGCAACAGGCCGTGTAAATGGAAAATAAAAGGCCAACAGCCCGGTCCATTTGGAACGGGCTGTCGGCCTTTTGGATTAATAATATTTATTGATGATTCTGTAAATGAGAACCGCCGTTTCGGCGCGGGTTGCAGCTTCCGTTGGATGGAGCAATTTCCCGTCACCAAGGGCAATGCCCTCCCTGACCAGTACGGCTGCTGCCTTTACGGCATAATCAGCCACTTTGGAGGCATCCGCAAATTTGCCAAGGTCGGAGATGGAACCGGTCTCCGCTAATTTTCCTGACTTCTGCAATGCTCTTACGATGAATACCATCATATCCTGCCGGAAAATCTCTGCTCCCGGATTGAACCTGTTGCCGCCAACTCCGCTGGCAATGCCCAATTGTTTGGCTATTCCCAGCGCTTCATAATAGTATGCGTCCTGATCGGCATCCGCAAAGCTCACTTCAAACCCAGCCTTTAAATCAAACGCTCTGACCAGAAGCAATATAAAGTCCGCTCTTTTCATCTTGGCGCCCGGTTCAAAGAAAGTACTCGACGTCCCCTGAACGATTCCTTTAGCCGCCAGAGCTTCAATAGCCTCTTTGGCCCACAAATGACTGCCGATATCACTGAAAACAGATTTCTTTGGCTGCAGTTCCGGTGTTGGTGCCGGTGTTGTCGACGGACCTTCACTTGGCTTCGGAGCTGCCGGCGTTGGCGTTGGAGTCGGGTTACCACCTCCACCGCTGCCCGAGCCACCGTTCCCGCTGGCCTTTAATGTAGATACGATTCTCACATTGCTTATCTTGGACGTATTTCCTGCTGCATCAACAGCTATAATATAGTATTTGTACTGGGTATCCGCAGATAAACCGCTATCTCTGTATTCTGTTGCCTCCAGGGTCTTGATTTCAACGTCATTGCGGTAAATCCTGTATCCCGTTACTCCCAAATTATCCGTGGAAGGTGTCCATTTTAGATCAATGGCAGAGCTGGATACCGCTTCCGCTCTCTCTATTGTTGGTTCCATGGGAGCCTCAGTATCAACGATGGTTGGTGTCCACCAGTTGCCGGATGCCACAATCATGCTGAGCAGACGCAGATTATTGCCAAAATATAAATCGTCTTCGGTAGAAAACGCCGCATTATAATCCCATAATTTATTCAGCCACTCCTGATTGGATGAATCGATCATGGCGCTGACCATCATCGGTGCGGAGAAGGAAGTGTCTGCATAATCATTGATTGCTTCTGTGCCGTCCAGCTTATATCCCGCAAGGATCTTGGCCGGATCATTATCCGCCTTGGCCCGAATCCAGCGGTTCAGCGTGCTGAGCTGCTCTTTAGCCCGGTTATCACCTGTCAGGAGATAATCCGTACTTATCCGCCAGGGAATACGGGAAGAGTTGTAGTTGTAATCCCCGTCATTTTCCGATTCCAGGAAGTATCCATCCGGGGTATCCCATATTTTCTGGCTTACCGGTTTGTATTGCCCATCCGTATCATCCTTGAATACAAAATCCGGCAACAAACCGGCTTTGGGACTGTAATTTTCATACAGACTATTAATGATGTTGTAGGTCTTATCGGTAACACGATCCCAATTGGGGTCTCCGGATACATTTTTAAAATCTTTCAGATGCTGCAGCATAAAATCGGAAGGACGTGTAGCATTGCCGAACATGGAATCATTGTCACTGACCCAATCCGCCAATTTCAATGTCCACTCGGAATGGTTGACATCGCTTTTCATAATAGCGTTGATTACCTTTTTGGCCTGGGACAAGTAGTTAATTTCCCCGCTGCTGCCCCATTGGCTGTCGGCAAGCAGAAGAGCGTAAGCAATATCCATATCGCCGTCGGTTGCCGAATCCACACCATTGATATCAATAATTTCGGTGCCGGTATCCGCTTGCTGCCATGCCATTAAATCGGGATTGATTTCACTTGGATGTGCTCTGAAATAGCGATACATCCCGTCAAAATACTTCTTAGCCTCCGGATCATGACCCGCGAGCAAAGCGGTAATCAGCATTCCGTAGCCATGCGCTTCTGAAACTGTAATCTCGTTATTCTCAAACCAATCTCCGTCGCTATACCACACGTAATACTGGTCTGACTGATATGGATTTTGTTTCAGATATTTTGTTTTCCACTCGTTATATAATCTGCCCACCGTAGCGTCTAGTTGGGCCTGAGTCAAGTGATTCGGCTTAATGGAGCCGGCCACATAAGACGTATGCTGCGGAAATGCCTTATGGACACCCTCTCCAGTGGATGAAGGTTTGGTCTTTACTTGAACGGTATTGCTCGCCAGCGATTCCTTCTCTTCTGCATTATAGGCCTTCACAGTATAACTATAGGCCGTATCCGGAGTTAACCCGGTATCGCCGTAGGATATTTCCTTCGTCGTGCCGACCTTGCTGCCGTT
This sequence comes from Paenibacillus sp. FSL H7-0737, assembly GCF_000758545.1. Taxonomy (NCBI): domain Bacteria; kingdom Bacillati; phylum Bacillota; class Bacilli; order Caryophanales; family Paenibacillaceae; genus Paenibacillus; species Paenibacillus sp. FSL H7-0737. The sequence continues at coordinate 5,600,731 of NZ_CP009279.1, forward strand.
GCGGTATACGTTGTAGCCCGCTGCCTGAATATTGCCGGCCGATGCCGTCCATTTCAAGTTGATTTGGTAAGGAGAAACCGCAGTTCCTTTTAAATCTGAAGGTGCTGAAGGCGGCTCCGACTCGCTTGGACCTTCGATTGTACTGACTTCGACCGGATCTGAATTGATTCTTGTGCCGACCGCTTTGACAATAAATTCATATTTTTTCTCAGGATTGATATCATCTACCGTGTAGGTGTATTCCGTTTGACCTTCCGCTGCTGGCACATATATACTCCAGTGTGTCTTCACCTTGTCATTCTTCTCATAAATCCGGAATCCTCTTACAGGTTCTGTACTTGCGGAAGGTGCACTCCAGGTCAGAACCGCCTTGCTGCCGTTCAATTTCACCTTCACCGCTTCCGCCGGGTCCGGTTTGGTGTCCGTTCGCTTGATCCCATATTTGTCATATGCTTTTAGGCCGTCGCCAACGGTGTCCGGCTGATTCTCATCCGCTACGGCTGCGGTATATGCTGTAAAGGAAAGCACTCGGTCTGTGATGGAAACATCCGTAAACATCTTCTTCTCCGGCTGTTCGTCGATGGCTGCAAAGTAATCATCATAAGGAACCGGATTCCCGTTTTCGTCCTGAATCTCGCGGGGTTCTCCATTCTCATCCAGTTCATATTGATTGTTCTTATAATAGAATTTATTTCCGAATGCATTAGACATAAGATAGACCGTGCCTTTGGGGTTGAGCGCATTGCCCTCTCCATCAAATGTCAGCTTCTCCTTGGGAATAACTTCATCATTGTACATTTGGAAGGATCTCATATACATATGATCATGGGCCTCGAACACCATATCGATGCCCATCTCGTCAAAGGCAGGAATCAGGTATTTCTTGTAAAACTGGACGCGATCGTCTTCCCATTGTGCAGAGTTGTCGCCTGCTGCATAGGGGCTTTTGTGAAAAGTAACAAACTTCCACTTCTTGTCGCTGCGGGCGACCGTACTCTTCATCCAGGCCACTTGGTCCCAGAATTGGTCATCCGCCCATTCCACATCTTTCCCATTCTCTGCAAGTGCCCCCGAATACTGCGAATTGAAGACAAGATAGAGTGCATCACCGTATTCAAAAGAATACACAGAGCCTTCATGGGTATCCGCAACAACCTGTTTCGGCAAGTTGAAATGGTTGTAGAAGTTGTTATTCGGTGTCGTCTCGTCTCCGTCATAATCCATGACCTCATGACCGCCAAGTACAGGCACATATGGCACTTGCAGCAATTGATTCTGAGCTGCTCCGAGCATCCATTGCCACTGCTCCTCCAAATCACCGTTATCCACCAGATCTCCGGCGCTGATCAGGAATTTAGGGTCGCCTATATAATCAACTGCTTTCCGGAAAGTATCACCCCAAGGCTCAAAGTCAGACTTGCTGGAAGCCTGTGAATCGGAACCGGCGATAAAACGGAAAGGCTGGTGGCCGGCAGCATCGGTAGTGAACGAGCCGATAGAGCTCCAATCACCTGATTTGCCGTTACCTGCCCGAAATTTGTAAGCTGTTCCCGGTTGAAGCTGGTCTGCAATGACTTTATGACTAATAAATTTCGTTTTATGGTTCGTACTTCTGTCGCTTTTACTCATAAAGGTCTCAATTTCTTCGGCCTCTCCCTGATAAGTCAAAGCCCCGTTCTCCGGGAAAATGTTCCCCATAACCTTTGAGGCTTCTATAACCTGTACCACGGTATCCGTCATTGCATCCGTGTACCAGGCCAAAGCAATGCTCGTCTTTGGATCTCCGTTAAATGTCATATTGATGGATTTTGGAGCAAGAGGCGAATCCTGAACGCCAAAACTCCAGGAAACTTCCCGAACTAGCGGCACAAGATCTGCCCCCTTGATAAGCTCCTTGGGTATAGTTACCGTGTAAGACTTCCCATAAGTCAACGGAGGATGGTTTATCCGCAAAGTATCTCTGTTTAAGACTTCAAGTGTAACCCCATCAACCGGTTGATCGTTCTCATCGGCAAATCGGACAGCATAACCCGGATCAAGGGCAATGGCCTTGTTGAATTTGATTTCAACGGGAGCTTCGGGAGATACATTTCCAGAACCGTCTGAAGGCTGCTGGACAAGATCTACGGTAGGAATGACAGGTTCTTTCCCCGGGATCGGCTCGCCGGACACCTTGATATTTCGGATTCTACTGGAACCTGAACCCCCTATGCCCTCATCATTCCCCCTGGTGTTGCTATCGGAGCTGACGATCCAGCGAATATATAATATTTCCCGATCATTGCTGTTCGGAAGGGGAGTATTCACCAATCTGCAGGTATCTCCCGGGCAATCAAAACTGGAGACGGCCATTTTAAGATTCGTATTCGACACATCCTCCCACGTTTGTCGGTCTACACTCGTCTGCACTTTAAAATCACGCGGACCTGACCCGGATGAATTTTGCTCAGAGGATAAGGTGATCTTCTCAAACCCGGTTGTAGACACGGTAGCAAGCCAATACTTTTTCCCGTTTCCATTGTCCCAGCCCTGATAGCTGATCGCTTTCTTGCTTACATCCACATCCTCGAACACACCGCCTACATTGCGAAAAGTAGAAGCTGTCTCATAGATGCCGTATGTAGCCGAGATTACCCCCACATTTTCAGCGGCCTCATCAAACACCCATTCGGCAATCGTCTTTACACCGGTTATTGAATCTGAACCGACAGCATCTGGTGCTGGTGCAGCATTTGCAATCTGGAATGGCAGCAGTATAAGCACGAGCAACAAAGAAATGGATTGGTGCAGCCTTCTTTTCAAATGACCCTTCTTTTGCACTCTCGTTCCCTCTTTTCGCAGATAATAGTTTAAGCGCTTTAACTTTCACTTGCAGCGGACCCTGATTTTCTTTTCCCCTCCTTAAATACGATTTATATGTAAATATAGCGCATTCATTTCTATTCAATCTCTGCATATTTTGTTATTGTTAATGATTTTCTACTTTTACCGCTATTTAATTTCTATCCTGTTCAACAGGTCAATGAACGTGATACGATTGATTCAGGTATGGATCATGTTTCTGCGAGGATCATTCCCGCCGGATTGGAGATGACACCCCTGGAAATCAACTTCTATAAGTCTGATCCCTTTCACATTAGCCGAGAGAAAAAAAATGTCTCAAGTATGCCTTCAAATCATTATCACGATGCTTATGAAATTCTCTACTTAGTGTCTGGAGAGCTGTACTATTTTATAGAAGACCGAACCTTTCAAATCGTCAGCGGGGTTTTATTGTTCATTAACGCTAATGACCTGCACAGACTAATTAATGTAAATGGTACGATGTACGAAAGAGTTACTTTATTGTTTAAAAGGGAGTTCCTTCGCGACTTTTTTGCGGACAGCCCTCTTCCATGCGACCTCTTCTCCTGCTTTCACTCCAGATCAAATGCGATCAAGTTAAGCGGCAACGACCAGATCTTTGTCGAGAATCTTTTTAGCAAATTGATTCATGAAGACACCAAGAGACCTCCAAATTTCGACTACTATCGGAAAATCCTGTTGATGGAGCTGCTGATCTTCATCCAACGAAAAAAGCTTCCGGATCAAAACGAGCATTTTGTAGAAACGAACCGGACCCATAAGAAAATTTCCCAAATCATCCATTTCATCAACGGTAACTTCGCTGAGCCTCTGTCTCTGGAATACATATCGGACAGGTTCTCCATAAGCACCTCCCATTTAAGCCGAACGTTCAAGGACACAACCGGTTTTACTTTCAGCGAATATGTAAATAACACCCGCCTCAAAGAAGCCCGCTCTCTGCTGCAGGACTCCAAATTAACCGTTTCGGAAATCGCTGAGCGTGCAGGATTTGGTAACCTGACCCATTTTGGAAGAGTATTTAAAACCATGACCGGAACCTCACCGCTCAAATACCGCAAACAGAACCGGGTTGATGAAGATAATATCTCTACGCAAGCTTGAGATCAGCTCCTTCGTCCGGACTGCTGCGCTAATCAAGAAAAAACGGGAGCCGTCCATAAGGACGACCCCCGTTTCTCGTAGAAATATAAGCAAAGTATGGTGAAGGATATACTTTCTTATAGTTTATAAAAAAGGAGTGCCCGACCCAAGGCCGGCCACTCCACGTTACCGCTGCCACTTATGGCAGTGCATCCTTCAGCTTCTCTCCCGCCTCCCGCAGAGACTGGAACGTCCCCGCATCGCTCCACCAATCCTTGAGAACATCATAGCTGAGCCTGCGGTTAGCAGCATATATATTATTTACATCGGTAATCTCCAGTTCCCCCCTCTTGGAAGGGGATACTTGGCGGATGATGTCAAACACAGCTTCATCGTACATATAAATACCTGTTACGCAAAATTTGGTCTTGGGATGCTCAGGTTTCTCTTCGATATAAGCAATCCATGCGGAATCTTGACTATCGAACACGGGAACACCGTATCTACGTGCGTCGTCCACCGGCTTCAGCAATACCTTGGCTGTACCTTCAGGCTGCCGGAGATAGCTCTCCACGTAAGGTGTCAGATCATCCATAAACAGATTATCACCAAGCAATACGACAAACCGTTCCCCAGGGAAAATGAATCCTTCTGCTAAATCGAGAGCCTCTGCAATGCCTCCAGCAGCTTCCTGAATCTTATAAGTCAGAGATACACCAAATGCTGCACCGCTGCCTAAAAAATCCGTATACAGACCAGCAGATTGCTTACTGATGACCAGAAGAATGTCGGTAATCCCTCCCCGGCGAAGCCGATCTATGCCGTAACAGACCATAGGATATTTGCCGACCGGAAGCAAATGTTTGTTCATAAGCCGGGTCAGCGGTTGAAGTCTGGATCCTGTTCCGCCCGCCAGTATGACTCCTTTCACTTACTTTCCTCCTCTTTATCTAAGTCCTTTGCCTTCGGATCTGCACTTTATATGAAACTCGTTGGATCCACATTCCATTTGTTCATAAAAAGCTTACGATTTCGTTCCACCAGCTCCTGCAGCCCGGTGTGATATACCTGCTTGAAGCTCGCACTTCCTTCATGGTGTACAAGGCAATCCCCTGCGATGAGCAATCGGTATCCCTTTAGCCTGGCGCGATAACAATAGTCATCATCCTCGTAATGTCCAGGTGAGTATCTCTCATCCAACAGACCTACGGAAGTAAGTAGCTCTCTTTTGAATAAAAAACATAATCCTACCAAACGTTTAGTCTCCAACCATTTTTGAGGATTGGAACGGTTAGTTATCTCTGCAGCCTTATGAAAATCTAACAGACTTTCATAATCAGTCTTCACCTGTTGACGTCCACTCGCATAGTTTGTCACTGGCCCAACAATACCAACTTCAGGAGCACTATATAGCGATCTCTTCAGATTAGTTAACCATCTATGGGAAACCACCACATCATTATTCAGCAGTAACAATTCATCCCCTGATGCTAGCAGTAGACCCAAATTGCAGGCGGATGGAAAGCCTCGATTCTCAGGCAATGAAATAAACGTTATACGATTCGCGCGGCAATAGGCATCCGTTCCATCTGATGAAGCATTATCTACAACGATGATCTCGTAAGGCAGTGGAGTATACGCACGTATCGATTCCACACAGGACCGCAGCAGTGGTAACGCGTTGTAGGTCGGAATAATAATACTAGTCATCGTCATATCCGGTTCCTCCAAGCGGCTACTTGTCTGCGGTATTCACGCTGCGTTTCGCTATTAAGTAGGCCCCCATCATCTCGACGGGAAAGCACCTCAAGGAGAGCCTCTGCGTGATCCCCTATGATCAATTTCTCCACAGCATTTCCAGCGCCTATGTTCGCTTGACGCAGCCGATTATGCTTAATCACATTCACCGTTCCAACTTTCTCCACCCTTAGCTTCTCTAATACAGAACGAGCTTGGGCTTTAGGAGGAACTATTAATTCACGGTAGCCTATAGTCTCAAGTGCTCTCCGGGAAAGCGCGTGAGGGACAGCCGTCATAGAGCTAACTCCGAGATCGTACCGTCCAAGAGCATAATTCAGAAACAGCTTGCTGCGAGTAACATCATCGCATAATCCAAAAGAAGGCATCAGTGGATCCAAATCATTAAGAGCCACGTCAATTCCACCATCTACAGCAGCTGTGAATAATCCGAGCTGAGATGCAGGGATAACCATATCTCCGTCCAGGAAGAGCAGAATATCTCCTCGACTCAGCTTCGCACCAATAGCCCGCCCTACATCATGTCCAACTGACTCCGGACAATGCACAACTATAGCTTGACGATGTTGTCTGGAAATGGGAAAGCTGCTATCGCTGCAACCGTTAAGCACGACGATAATTTCAGTAGGTCCCAAGAGCGATACCTGTTGCAGCAGACGTCCCAAGGTCTGCTCCTCGTTACGCGCGGAGATAATAACTGACAAGGTCCCACGTAAGCTCGGTAAATTCAGCAATTCGCGACCTACCTTTGATTGCCGAGACAGAATCGGTGGCCGAGCGGTAGGGATGCCTCTTTTTACCGAACGATTCGCTACCCTTTGGCGGGGTGCCAGTGTTGTTTTGGCCTGACTAGATGCTGAACGTTTCTTTACCGTACGAGTTGCTGTTCCTCGTCGAACGGCAGAGCTACCAGATACTTGTAACAGAGCAACCATCATCTCACCATCTCTCTGCGCCGGGTTCCGTCGCTGAACCCCGCCCTGATTCCCCGGTGTTCAAGCAAGAGGGATACAGCCTCCATATGATCTGCTGTAATCAACTGCTGCAAAGGATCTGTGCCATCTTCCTTACGTCTGACCGCATTCAGTTTCCCTACATGCACTTTGTGAGCAGCTACCACACGTAAACCACTCAGAACTGCCTGAGCATGTGCCAGAGGGGGACGAGATAATGATTGACTCCCTAAGATTTCAAGCGCTCTTCGGCTGATTGCGTGCGGAACCGCCGTCATCGAACATCCTTTTAGATCCGGACGGCCAAGCAAAATATTAAGTGCATGTTTGGAAAGCACCACCGGATGGGGCGAAAGTCTCCTTACCGGTCCGGAATAATCATTAAGCGCTATGTCTGCGCCACCACTAATGGCGGTGACGAAAGGACGTAGCCCCGAGGCAGGAATCACTAAATCTCCATCGGTAAACAAGAGAACCTCTCCCTTAGCTACCTCTGCTCCGACACTGCGACCAGCGTCGTGTCCCAGCGGCAACTCATAGGAAATAACATGCGCACCAAGCGAAAGGGCAATTTCTGCCGTTTGATCGGCTGATCCGTTGACGATTACAATAACCTCGCAGCGCGGATGGACCCTTCTAGCTCCGGATATCACTCCCGCAATGGTCTTCGCTTCGTTCATGGCAGGAATAATAACCGAAACATAGGGATTTGGATGGTTAACGATAGGGATTGCGGCGACTTGCCGCACTGGGCGTGAAGTCCGCCGTTTGATCCGAGAGACCCGCCGTCCCGTGCGGCGGGCAGAAGTACGTTTGGGCTTCATGCTCATCCACCTTCCTTACAGAGCCTATTCGTCAGGCTGAGGGTTACATCACAGTTTATGTACTACGCCGAACAGGGTAACGGCCTTTGTCTCCTGTCATGTGGAAAACAGGACAAATGTACTCACCCTCTTAATTGCTAGGAGGACAACACAACAAAAAGCGCAGCCATCGGCTGCGCTTAGCATTTTGTACATCATCATTGCGAATTAATCAAACACACGATCATCCACTACCGGTTTGGCTAACGGAGCGCCGATAGCAATCCAAGAGATGACCCCATAGAAATGCGGAGTTTCGCGCAAGCGCACCACTTGTATCACTGCATCTCCGTTGGCTCTGCTCTTCAAGGAAGCATAGAAATATGGTTGATTCGTCATGGCGACGAGCACATAACCGGTATGACCAAAGTTCTCATCGAACGATACGGTCACTTCCACACTCTCAGCATCCCCATTGAACATGAATGCTGTCATTCCAAACTGCTGAAGCGCTTCTCGCTTACCTGCAGTCTGAATCGGACTGAAGGATAGATGTTCAGCATTTACAGAATTCACTGCCAAATGAGCACCGTTTACTGCACCAGGAGCAATATGATAATCCTGAACGCTTTCTTCCTCTAGATGACGGGCTTGAATAGCGAAGGAAGAGATTTTGGAAGCCACCACCGATTCATCTTGAAGCTCTGTCGTCCCTACCGAACCATCAGCCAGATGAGAGGACTCAATACTTCCTGCCTTCAGCTTTACTCCATCGATGCTAGCATCAGGAAGCAACGCAGAGCTGCGTGTTTCATCCGCAAGATGCTCCAGTTTGATGATACCGGGCTGCAAATGCCGATCTGCCACGATCTGGTCAGCAAGATGCTCTCCGTACACACTCCATGGCTGTAAATGTGAAGCATTCACTGAACCTTCGGCCAGTTTTTCTTCGGTAATGCTACCTTCCGGCAACAGTTCGGAGCTACGAACCTCCTCTGCCAGATGCTTTAGGGTAATGCTGTTAGATCTAATGTGGCGACTATCTACCGTATCCCCTGCCAAATGACCGCCATAGACGCTACCAGGAGCCAGGTGGAATGATTGGATAGATCCACCCTCCAATTTCTCACCTGTGATACTGCCATCCGGCAAAAGATCTGCGCTAAAGACCTCTTCCGCCAGATGATTCAGGTTAATACTTCCTTGCCGGATATGGCGGCTATCTATCGTACCACCCGCTAAATGCCCCCCATACACGCTACCTGGAGCCAAGTGGAAAGCAGAGATGGATCCACCCTCAAGCTTTTTACCGGGAATGCTGCCGTCTGCCAGGAAATCCGAGCTACGTGTCTCTGATGCTAGATGAGCTAGTGTGATCTCACCGTAACGGATATGGCGGCCTTCTACTGCACCGAGGCTCAAATGACTGCCATCTACGCTTCCTGGTGCCAGATGGTTTGAATCTACAGATTCTTCTGCCAGCTTCTCACCGGTAATGCTACCATCTGGCAGAAATTCGGAGCTACGTGTCTCTGATGCTAGATGAGCTAGGGTAATCTCACCGTAACGGATATGGCGTCCTTCTACTGCACCGAGGCTCAAATGACTGCCATCTACACTTCCTGGTGCCAGATGGTTTGAATCTACGGATTCTTCTGCCAGCTTCTCACCGGTAATGCTACCATCTGGCAGCAATTCGGAGCTACGTGTCTCTGATGCTAGATGAGCCAGGGTAATCTCACCGTACCCGATATGACGTCGTTCTACTGCACCTGAGCTCAAATGACTGCCATCTACACTTCCTGGTGCCAGATGGTTTGAATCTACGGATTCTTCTGCTAGCTTCTCACCGGTAATGCTACCATCCGGCAGGAAATCGGAGCTGCGTGTTTCTGGTGCTAGATGAGCCAGGGTAATCTCACCATACCCGATATGACGTCGTTCTACTGCACCTGAGCTCAAATGACTGCCATCTACACTTCCTGGTGCCAGATGGTTTGAATCTACGGATTCTTCTGCCAGCTTCTCACCGGTAATGCTGCCGTCCGGCAGTAATTCTGAGCTGCGTGTCTCTGGTGCTAGATGAGCCATTGTAATCTCACCATACCCGATATGATGGCCTTCTACTGCACCCCAACTCAGATGACTACTCCCTACACTTCCAGGTTCAAGATGAATAGAACTAACGGATTCTTCTGCCAGCTTCTCACCGGTAATGCTGCCGTCCGGCAGTAATTCTGAGCTGCGTGTCTCTGGTGCTAGATGAGCCATTGTAATCTCACCATACCCGATATGATGGCCTTCTACTGCACCCGAACTCAGATGACTACTCCCTACACTTCCAGGTTCAAGATGAATAGAACTAACGGATTCTTCTGCCAGCTTCTCACTGGTGATACTACCGTCGGGTAACAATTCAGAACTGCGCGTTTCTTTTGCCAAATGAGCTAACGTAATCTCGCCATTTCGAATATGACGACCTTCCACTGCGTATGGACTCAAATGACTGCCATCTACACTTCCTGGTACTAGATGATTTGAATCTACGGATTCTACTGCCAGCTTCTCACTGGTGATACTACCGTCGGGTAACAATTCAGAGCTGCGCGTTTCTTTTGCCAAATGAGCTAACGTGATTTCACCATTTCGGATATGACGGCCTTCCACTGCGTCCGGACTCAGATGACTACCATCCACACTTCCTGGTATTAGATGATTTGAATTTACAGATTCTCTCGCCAGCTTTTCTCTGGTAATACTGCCGTCTGGAAGCAAGTCTGCGCTACGTGCATCTTTGGCTAGATGAGCTAAGGTGATTTCACCGTACCCGATATGGCGGCCTTCTACTGTATCCGGGCTCAGATGGCTGCCATTCACACTTCCAGGTATAAGATGATTTGAGTTCACAGATTCTTCCGCCAGCTTTTCTCGGGTAATACTGCCATCTGGGAGCAAGTCTGCGCTACGTGCATCTTTGGCTAGATGAGCTAAGGTGATTTCACTGTGCCCAATATGACGTCCCTTCACTGTATCCGAGCTCAGATGACTGCCATCTACGCTTCCGGCCATGAGATGAATAGAACCTACGGATTCCTCAGCGAGCTTCTCGCCGGTAATACTACCATTAGGCAGTAGCTCAGAGCTAAACGTTTCTTCTGCCAAATGAGCTAGTGTGATCTCACCATGCTGAATGTGACGACCTTCTACTGCACCCAGTCTCAGATGAGTTCCGTCTACACTTGCAGGTACAAGATGAATAGAATCTACGGATTCTTCCGCCAGCTTCTCCCCGGTAATACTGCCCTCTGGCAGCAAGTCGGAGCTACGTGCATCTTCAGCTAGATGAGCCAGCTTGATCTCACCATGCCCGATATGACGTCCTTCAATCGTATCCATGCATAGATGGCTTCCGTCTACACTGCCCGGTGAAAGATGCTGGGAATCCACAGCCCCTTTGGCCAGCTTAGACCCGCTAATGCTGCCCTCCTGTATTTGAATCGAAGAGATGGAATTAGGAATGATATGACCATTTCCGATGGACAACGGCCGGATATGCGCCCCGCCGATACTTCCCGGATTCATATGTCTGCTCTGAACCGCACTATCGCTAATGGATTTTGAATGAACTGCATTCACAGATAAATGCTCTGCCTGAACTGCCGACACTGCTAATTTACTGGAATCCACACTTCCATCAGCAAGCTTAGCCGATGTGACCGATAAATCACTAATCTTATCCGTCGATACACTTTCCGGGGACAGCTTTAACGATGTCACCACATGATCTGCCAGATGATGTGGCTGCACTGCCCCAGCGGCCAAATGAATCTCTCTCACCGCAGCAGAAGCCAGCTTATCTCCCGAAACCGAGCCGGACTGAATCGCAGCAGTAGTCACACTATTTTCTCCGAGATGTCTCCGTTCCACAGCTCCAGTGGCAAGATGATCTTTATCCACTACAGCATCCTGCAAGGCACGACCGCTCACGCTGGCATCTGCTAGATGTTTCTCCTCCACTGCACAAAAAGCGATATGCTCACCACTTACCACTTCACGAGCAATCGTACTTCCAATGACCGATCCTGCTGCTAGTTTAGCCGAGCTCACCACTCCGTCCGCTAACTTGGCGGAAGTAACGCTCTGTGGACGCAGGTGCTCCGCACCCACAGACTCTGAGGCCAGCTTTTCTCCAGTAACAGCACCAGAGGATAGATGTTCCGTATGAACAGCTTCATCCATAAGCTGCTCCGAGCCTACCGCTTCCGAAGCTAAATGGGAGTGGTTCACAGCCTCACGTTCCAGATGATTAGAGGAAACAGCTTGCATAGCAATTTGCGGTCCGCGTATGGCGGATTTGGCAATATGTCTGGTGGTTACAGCTTCATCTGCTAGCTTATGTGCGAGTATGCTTTGATCAGCGATTTTCGATGAGGTGACCGCTTGCTCAACCAGCTGTGCAGTACCTACCGCACCCTCTGTTAGCTTTAAAAAGGAGATACTTCGGTCAGCTAGATGGCGACTCGTTATTTCCCCGTCGCTGATATGGGAACCGTGTACGCTTTCTGCACTTAGATGGATGCTTCTCACTACTTCTGCACCTAGCTGCTTGGAACCAATAGCACCATCCGCTACATGTGCGCCTTCGATTACACCCGACTGGAGCTGCTCCTTGCCGATCAGCTTGCTGGCAAGCTGCCCTGGTCCGATCGCTCCCGGAGCCAAATGTCTAGCGGTTATCAAAGCATCGCTAAGATGGCGACCCTCAATCACAGCATCAGCCAGTTTGGAGCTGCTGATTTCACCATCGGCTATTATATCGCCAGATACCGCTGCATCAGCTAGCTTGGAACGGTCTATACTCCCGTTTGCGATGTGGCGGCCTGTGATGCTACTGCTTCCTATTTTCTCACCAGTAACCGCTCCATCTTCCAGTAGATCAGCCGTAATAATCAGATCGCTCAAATGACGGCTCTCAATTGATTTATCCGCAATTTGACCGCCGCCGATAATCCGATCAGCCAGCTTCTCTGGACTAATACTACCGTTCTTCAGCTTCTCTCCACTGATGGAATGATCCAGCAGTTTACCGCCACTTACGCTTCCTTCAGCTAAATGTTCACCCACAATGGATTCAGGCGCGATTTTCGAAGAAGTAACTGCCTTGTCCGCGATATTGATGCTCTGTACAGCGTAATCTTGCAACCATGGTGTACCAATAATGCCGAACTTCAGCTTAGAACCGTCAATGGTACGTGGAGCGATTTTAGCTCCTGTAACTGCTGCATCCGATAGATCATCTGTATAAACGGGCTGGAACCGCTCTTTTTCAGGAGCGAACCAAATCGTCTCAGGAAGATTATCCGCCTGTTTCTGAAGCTGCTCTTCCACTATAGGCTCTGGCTCTGGCTCTGGCTCTGGCTCTGGCTCTGGTTGCAGAACTGGTACGAAAATTGATTCCTCTTGAACGACTTCAGCGATTGCTCCTCCACTTACCTGAACATCAGCGAGCTCTGCTTTACTGACTCCGTCATTGCTGCTCCCCGAATCCTTAGAACTGCCTTTGCTTTCCAGCATGCTCAGTTCCTTTATATTGGGATTATCTACATAGTAGAGTCGTTTTTGTGGACTGCGCGGCTGCTTTTTTTTGGAACCCCTCACAAGCAGTCTCCTCCTTCCATCTATTGTTTCTCCTAGGCATCATATGCAGCGGTATAGGCTGATGACACCCTTTTGCGATAAGCCCTTAATAAGATTCTGATGAAATTTATACTTTCTTATATTTAAAAAAAGGCTTCTGCCGCCGCGCATTCGTCCACCCTGACATGCGGGTACAAACATACAATGACAAGAGTAGTAAAAGCGGGAATCACGTGACCGAAGAAACAGGAGGAACAAACATGGGGCATAAGCTCGTTGGAATACTACTAAATGCCGATATGCACCGGGGCGTTCCCCGGCTAAAAACAGGACAGGAGTCTCTATCCAACTATGAAGAGGCGGCCGCTGCATACGGCCTAGTTCCCTGCTTTCTGAAGCTCGCGGACATCGATACAGACTCAGGCTTCAGCGCCGCCTATATAAAGGGATCTCATGGATATAAAAGCGTAGTAGTTCCTACGCCAACTGTCATCCATAACCGAGCCATATACAGCCAGAATAGCCCAGGAATGCAACGTCTGCTGCGGCACCATCCTTTGGTGTACAATACTTGCAATCGATACGGCAAGGATGAGATCCATGAACTGCTTGAGCAGCATGAAGAGCTGCGTGAGGTTTTGCCAGCAACAACTGGCGTATCTGGACTCAAACAAATGATGAATCGTTACCCCGATCTTATTCTTAAACCTTGCCGTGGAAGCATTGGGAATGGGGTCATGCGACTGGTTCGTAAAGGGCCTCAGCGCTGGAGTTTAAATTATCTCTCCCCCTCCATGCGGCGCTGGATAAGCACTCCCGTATATCAGGGGGCGCTGCCAAAAATGCTCCGGGCACGCCTTGCCTCTGTCCCTTATCTCGTGCAGGAGCGTATTCCCCTTGCTGAGATTGGAGGACGTCCCTTTGATTTACGCGTCACCATTCAACGCGGCTGGGGAGGCGATTGGCAGGTTACCGGTCTCTTTGCTAAACTAGCACCCCCTGGGGGGTTTGTCTCTAATATAGCCCGTGGAGGAGAAGCGTTAAGCTCTTCCTTTGCGCTGGAAAAAGCCTTCTCTAGAGGAATAGCGGCCCATATCCGTATAGCTGTCGAAACACTTAGCCTTGTTATAGCTCGTTGTCTCGAGCAAGACCTTCCAGGGCTGGCCGATATCGGACTGGATATAGGCATTACAAAGGATGGTCGCATCTTCTTCATAGAATGCAATGGCCGCGACCAACGCTATGGATTTCACAAAGCCGGCCTTACGGAGATTTGGAAGGAGAGTTACCGAAGACCTATGGGATACGCACGTTTTTTACTAGAAAAGAACAGCCTCATATATAACAGTTATTGATTTGTCTCCTATTCTATGTCAATATAATGCAGAGCAGATGGCGGCCACATACGACCGTACTGCTGTATTATGGAAGGGAGATGGGCATGGTAAAACAATTGCTGCGGCTAATGACCGAGCTATCCTCGCACCGATGGCTTTCACGGTTAATGGGGTCTTTTTCTCATAGTAGACTCAGCCGTTTTCTAATCCCGGTATTTATTAAGACTTATCAAATCCCCTCCGCCCAAGCGGAGAAGAATCCTGGAGAATATCTCACTCTTAATGAGTTTTTCAGCCGCCGGCTGAAGCCTGGCATGCGGCCTATTGCAACCGATGCTGACGCTTTAGTTAGTCCCGTAGATGCAATGATTACTGCTATGGGTGACATTTCCTCTGGTACGATTATGAATGTAAAAGGGCAGGATTATAAGATCGAGGATCTACTAAATCATTCTCCGCATCTGGAGCTATACAAGAGAGGTTTTTTCTTCGTCCTTTATCTAAGTCCTACGGATTATCACCGGATTCACTCTCCCCTTACTGGACATAAGGTTGAGAGTGATCATATTCGTGGACGAGCCTATCCTGTCAACGATTTCGGCATGCGACATATGAAGGGCGTACTGAATCGCAATGAACGTCTTATCACGTATATCGCCGGAGACTACGGAGAAACCGCAGTAGTAAAGGTAGGCGCGATGAACGTCAGCAGCATCGGGTATACGGATGCTAACGCTACCGAGTGGCAAATCGGCGATGATCTAGCCTATTTCGAGTTCGGCTCCACTGTAGTACTGCTTATGGAGAGCGGTACTTTTACCCCGAGACCCAAGCTTGAGGTCAACACGAAGGTAAAGATGGGGGAATTGCTGGGGACGCTACATCGGCCGCTTTAGTAAAGCTACGAAATAACAAAATAAGGGTATCCCTAACCGATTGAAAATCGGCGCCGGGATACCCTTGTTTTGTTTATTTCACTTTAGAGCTTGTTACGCTAGCATAGTAATCCAGTACATTGTTGATGATCACAGCTGCTTCAGCTCTTGAGGCCGAAGCTGTCGGATCCATTTCTCCACCGCTGCCTCCATTTACAATACCAAGATCTTTGAAGACATAGACCGCTTCTTTAGCATAACCCGCAATAGAAGCATCATCTGGGAAGTCATGGTTAGTCGCTTGCGGCAATTCAACATTCAGTTTCTTCAATGCATTGAATAGAATTAAACACAGGTCCTGACGGCTAATGCTGCTATTAGGAGCAAACATGCCATTACCGATACCATTGATCAGTTGATTAGAAGTCCCAATCTCAACATAGTTTTGATACCAAGCATCTTTCAGAACGTCAGTAAACTGCTTTTGATTCTCGCCCATGCTAAAGTTGAAGCTTTTTACTACCATGGCAACAAACTCGGCACGGTTTACCTTCCCACTTGGATCAAAGCTTCCGTCTGTGCGTCCGCCGATAATATTTCTCTCCACCAGCGCTGCAATCGCAGATTCTGCCCAGCTAGGAATTAGAGTAGCATCTTTAAACTTATTCTTAAGCTCTTGTCTGATTAGCTCCGGTGTCTTCGTTTTTCCATCTGTTTTTGGAGGCTGCTGTTCTCCAGGTTTTACGACTTCTCCAGGAATCGATGGTACTGAAGGTACCGCTGGGGTAGTCGGTGTTGGTGTACTTGGTTGACCACCAGCTCCACCGCTGTAAGGTTTAACGATCACAGAGATCTGTACCTTCAGGCCAAGTGGATTAGCTATACCCTCAGGGAAGACAAGATCCCCCTTGATGGTGTACGTTCCTTCCGTATTACCGTTATAGCCTTCCTTGTTCCACTGAACAGAAACGACCTTATTCATCCCGGTATTCAGGGTTACTGATACTGAAGCTGGTAGCTCCAGTGCGTCAAAACTGGTACCATAAGCAACGCTTTTACTTGCTAGTGCTTGCACTGCCGTGATTTCTGGTATCGTAATGACCTCCGGTAGTACTTCGATCGTAATGGATGCCTTCAGGTCTTTGGGATTGCTGACACCTTCCAGAGGTACTAGCGCTCCTTTCAGGATATAAGCTCCTTGCTTATCGCTATTGTAACCTTCACTATTCCAATCGATGGATATCGCCTTTGTCTCACCGTTGTTCAAAGTAGCTATGACCGATGATGGTAGCTTCAATCCATTAAATGGAGTGCCGAATGGAACGCTCTTACTTTCCAAATCCTGCACTGTGACAATCTCAGCGACACGAATCACTTCCGGCATTACCTGAATGGTGATGGAAGCTTTCAGATCATTAGGGTTGATCATTCCTTCTTCTAATACCATAGTACCGCTCAGCACGTATGATCCTTCCACATTGCCGTTATAACCAGCAGGGCTCCATTTAACAACAAGTTCCTTCTGCTCATACGTATCAAGCGTTACTGTAGCTGAAGACGGCAATTCCAACTTATCAAAAGCGGTGCCAAATTCAACATTTTTGCCCTCCAGCTTCTCAACTTTAGTAATCTGGATAGGTTTAGTGCCTTCTGGCAGTACAACCACTGTAATAGAAACAGTTTGATGGGTACTATTCAATACCCCCTCAGGAAGCTCAAAGCTACCTGCCAGCGTATAACTCCCCGCTTTTCCACCGTTGAAATCTTTACTATCCCATTGTACAGGCAAGTGAATTACCCTTTTGTTGCCCAATGTAGCTTCCACTGTAGCTGGTAAATTCAATTCTCCTGCAGCAGTTCCGAACGGCACACTCAGCAGTTGCGGCTTAACAATCGATATAATTTCTTTAGCATGGGTATCTTCTGTCCATTTGGCATAATACACCGTGCTTATGTTCATTACCGTGTCTACGGTTAATGCATCACCGGTCCCTTCTTTATTATCAAACCAGCCAGCAAAAATGTAGCCTTCACGTTCCGGTACCCGAGGTAAGGTGCTTATTGCTTCACCTTTAAATGCGGTTACTTTGGTAGGAGCCGGTGAGTCCAGATAATTCTGATCGAAGGTGACTTCAATCGGATCAGCATAAATGAGTTCAACATATTGTAAATTTGCATTTAATCCGTTAAAAATCATATACACATTTTGTTTTCCAGTCACTTTGGTTCTGTCTAGGAAGGTTTCCGCTGTCAAATAATGATCAATGTAAGAATTTCCAGGCGTTTGTTTGGTGCTTGCCATTCCATAATTCCCCCAAGCAGCGCCTGCTTTCTGAGCAAAACTAATGCTTGCAAATTCATTACCAAGTTCAAAAGAACCTCCGCCGCTGTAAGCATCAGCGTATGCTCTTCCTTGTGTAGTAGCTCTTTTAACTGGTTTACCCGTATTGTCAGCCTCTGTATAGAATTTAAAAGATGGAGACGATCCGCCTTCACGGGCATACTGCACTCTTACTTCCACAAGATTAGTCAAGTCAACCTGACCGAAATAAACAAGGTCATTAGAATTGACATAACTCATGGCGTCCGTACCACTTTCGAATCTGAACTGGGTATTCGTTGCATAAATCCATGGTGCATTATAAGGATAGATTCTGATACCGTTCTCTACTTTCAGCGTTTCTCTCGGAGCAATATTGATTGGCATAGACGATATGCTCAAATCTGTTATAGCCGCCTTCAAGGAAGCTATGGCTTCTGCAACAACCTCGTCATTAATCGGCTCAGCAAGAACAGCCTTAACCTCATCCAGCACAGTGTTGAATTTGAGCTTTTTGTAAGCTGTGTATGCATTCATATCGATATTTTGAGCAGCCTTGATATCCGCTTCTAACGCCGATGTGTCTACATTGTCCTGCTTCAGCTGGAAGGTTAACCAGTTCAGGTCAATACCAGCACTCTCAAATACAATTCTAAGGGTATGCTCACCCGCCGACAGCTGAATATCAGGGATTCTGAAGGTTTTCCATACCCCTTTAGTCGTGGTGAGGTCGAAGGTACCCAGTAGCTTATCGCCATCATAGATGCCAAAGGACATTTGGGCGACATCCGATTGGCTAGAGCGAATTCGTGATGTGACTTTGTACATGCCTTCTTTCTCTACATTTACCTTATAGGAGATGGCTTCTCCCTTACTTGTGTTGGTGTAGCATAATCCACCGTCTACGTCATTACTGCTTACTGGCGTGATTATCGGAGTAATGGAGGCAAATTCCGTCTCAGCTACCTTCAATTTAGTATTTTTCCCAATCTTCTTTACTGCCAAAGCTACATCACTGTTGATTCTGACATAATCAAAATCAACAACAAATGGATCTGTGAGATTCTGACTTCCATTAGATGCAAGTAATCCAAACTTCGGATTGGCATAATTCGCAGTTGTACTGCCAAGTGAAATATATTCCTTGCCGTCAGCGCTGACATAACCGGAATAGCTGTTGCCTATTTTTTTCAAACGTAAATACAGCTCTTTCTTTTCTCCAAAAATACTGGTGAGCTGACTGGCAGACAGTTGTCCGATGGTAACAGGCTCCGTACCTCCGGTTTCTTTGGTCATACCGATGATCTTGCCGCTACTGTATTCATACTTCACCCAGATATAGTTATTGTTATCCTGTGAAGCCGTGATGCCGACGCCGTTATAATTTTGATTTGGCGCTTTGCTCATATTAATTTTCACTGTTGCTTCCCAGTTGCCGAAGGCCTCCTGCTGGAAATAGTTCTTCAAATCTGCATGATCACTCCAGAAGTCGCCTCTTTCAGCGATGATTCTCAAATTGCCGAGAGCAGTGCTCAAAGACCAATTTTTGTTGTTTTCTGTATTGGTAGCAGTCTCTTTATTAATCGTCCAGAAGTTGCTTAGATTTGTACTATCGAACTCATCGCTCTGTGGTGTCGTACCAAACTGTATCACATAGGAATTCGCCTGATCGGAGCTGATACATTTGATCGTCACTCTTTTATTGATGAGATCTACGTTGGCCGTTGCTTTTACACCATCATTCGTTTCAAACGTAACTTCAGGTAAAGTAGCCCCGTTACTGAGACCTACATCATAACTGAACCTAGTCTGTGCAAACCCCTCAAGCGGCTTACCATCAATCGAGATATTCTTTAAATAAGCATAGGTCGGATTCTCAAAAATCGGTTCCAAGCCTTCCTCCGAAGAGAAAATAACCTTGTAGATCCGTTTCTCTCCTCCGGCCGAAGCAGTAATTACAGCAGCCGGTCTATCTTTATCGGCTTGTCGTATACTTACGTCTACACCAGCTATCGCCGTAGCTTTGACTTCAGGATAGCTGCTAGTTTCAGTCGTTTCACCAAAGGCTTTATAGTCGAGTTTCAATGGATTAAATATTTTGATCTTTTTGCCGCCAACCGTAATATCAGAGAGCTGTGGATCTCCTGATTTGTCCGTATTCACCCGGAACCAATCTCTTCCCGGCGTATAATTGACCACATAATCAATCTTTGCCGTTCTTGCAAAGGCTGGAGATTTCATCAAAAAGCTCGTGATATTCTTGGCAGAACGCTGCAATTCTCCCAGGGTCAGACTGCCGTTAGCAAGCGATGTCATCGTATTAAAGGTACTGTTATTCCGATTCTTATGCGTTTCTGCATAATCGTTCGGAATTACCATGTAAAGGTCATTTTGGGCACGGACCATGGCTTTGCCGTTGGTTTCATCATAACGATTGGTAGTGGCATAGAAGCCCTGATCCTCACTCATCTTCGCCCACCAGTCTGTCATGACAATCCCGTCAAAGCCCCATTCTCCGCGGAGGATGGTCGTATTCAGGTCATAGTTACTGGAAGCCCAAGTTCCGTTTACCGGACCATAGGACGTCATCACTGAACGCGCCTTTCCACTCTTCACTGCCATTTCATAACCTTTCAAATAAATCTCGCGAAGCGCTCTTTCAGAGACAAGTGCATTCACAAGATGTCTATCCGTTTCCTGATTGTTCGCTGCGAAATGCTTAATAGTAGGCGATGTACCGTTCTTCTGAAGACCTCTTGTCTGCGCAGCAGCCATGATGCCTGTCAGTAACGGATCCTCTGAAAAATACTCAAAGTTTCTTCCGTTCAGGGGACTTCTGTGGATATTGATTCCCGGTCCAAGCAGCGTATCGATATTGTTAATCAGCATTTCTTTACCTAGAAGATTGAACAATCTTTCATTTAGCTCGGTGTTCCACGTACAGGCAAGCATCGTCCCGTTCGGGATACTGGTTGCCTTCTCTGCATTGGTCTCCATCCGGATTCCTGAAGGACCGTCGGCAGCACTGTCGATAGGGAGTCCGAATTTCAGCAGATTTTTAGTGACACCACCAAAAGCAGCAGCGGTTCCGGCAGTAACTTTGGGGCTGGACATCCCTTCCCCTAAAATAATGGCCCCCAGATCGTTGTTGGACAATTGTGCAATGAACTGATCCATAGTCACTTTCTGATTGTATACATCCAATAAGGTATAGCCCTTGTCCCCAGTTTGTGGAATGGACGCAGGGAGATTTTGCTTGATTCTTTCATCCAAGTCGGTAGTCCGTGTCGGTACCTTTTCAGTTACAGTGGTAAAAGTACCATTTTCATTCGGTTGTCCTGGTTTGATACGATCAAATTCCTTAGTTGGCGCGAGCGCTTCCTGCAGGGTTTCTACAACCTTCAAAGCATTAAGGCTGTATACTCCTTGCTTTTCGCTGTCAGTTACACTGTTGCCTACGTAAATATTATAGTCACCAGCTTCTAAAACATAAGATGAATCATGACCTGTAATTCCACTATCATCATATGAGGCCATATCTTTGGTGTCATATGTGATGGTGATCGACTGTGATTCCCCAGGCTGTAACAGCCGGGTTTTAGCAAAAGCAGCAAGCTCCTTGGCTGGCTTGCCAAGTTTACCTTGTGGTGCACCGTAATAAATCTGTACAACTTCTTTGCCTTCCACCTTACCTGTATTCTGAACAGTTACAGTCACTGCAACCTCATTCTCACCAGCGTTGACATTATCAGTCGTGATCTTGAAATTGGTATAGGACAGTCCGTACCCAAATGGATAGAGCACCTTATCCGGAGCAAGGGTCTCAAAATAGCGGTAGCCTACATAAATATCCTCACTATAAGAATTCTCAGTTTTGCTGCCAAAATGTGCAGTAGAAGGATAGTCAGCAAGTGTAGCTGCAATCGTATCGCTCAATTTTCCGCTTGGCGTAACATCTCCGGTCAGTACGTCGGCTACTGCGCTACCGCCTTCCATCCCCCCTTGCCATGTGTACAAAATAGCAGCTTTGGGATAGTTTTTAGCCCATGACATATCGATAACGTTGGCTACGTTCAATACGATGGCCACTCGGTCGAATTTGGCATAGACCCGGTTGAGCATGTCTACTTCAAGGTCTGTCAGCTTATAGGCACCCTTGACGTCCGTATTATCCTTATCTTCACCGGCTGTTCTGCCGATGATGATCACAGCTGTATCCGTTTTTGCTTTTGCTGCATCCACAATCTCATCGGTTAAAGGCATTTCTGCCTGTGACCATGGCTCTGCTGCCCAGCCACCACCGCCATTGTTGAAAGGATTCTTTTTGATCCAGTCGGCGTAGACCTTCGCCAGATCTTCATTTAACTTGAGACTGGGATTGTTCCGAAGACCTTCCAGAATCCCATTCACATAATCTACTCTTACCGCACCGCCAGATCCTGTGCCTGACTTGTAATAATGCGCTTGTATGCGGCCAAATACCGATACATTTTCACTCATCTTGATAGGGAGCACTTGTTCATTCTCATTTACTTGTGATCCTGCTGGTTTATACTCCGGATTTTGCAGCAGCACAATACCTTCAGCGGCCACTTCTCTGGACACATCCGCTAATCCCGGGAGAACCTTAGCCAAAACGGGAGAACTGGTACTAGGCGTTATGATTGAGGTTATCAGAATGCAGCAGAACAATATCTTAAGTAAGCGATTACAATTTTTCCTCATACTTATCACCATTCCTTTCGATTAAGGTACAGCTTAGGATAATGGGTCATCGTAAAGAGCGAGATTTCAATTAAAAATTTCTAATGCATAAACGTTCGCTTCATAAACCAATAGGATGATTTTACTTTCAGGAAGGAGTTATTCTCTAAGAGCGCTAGCCGCTGTGGAGTAAGGCTTATTCAAGCATCAAGTGTGTTACTGATTAAATCTAAACCGGTTTAGATTTTTCGCATAATTCTCCTAACTCATACTTACAAATTAAAACGTGCGAAAATGTTCATTAATTCCTCCTTTACTTTTTAAACTTACATTGAATACTATCATCAGAAATATCATCCTAACATAGAAAATCCTCATAGATTTATTGAATATACTCATGTATCACAGAATTTAAGTTTTTCAAAATAACTAAAAAGACTCACTCGGCCGATAGCTAAACTTATAAACCGAAGTTAAGATGGAGCCATTATAAAACAGCTACATTAAAAATAGCAGGGAGAATCAGCATCGCTCAATGCCGATTGTCCCTGCTATAAAAACCAAATGCAAGCTCGTGGACTTTCGTTGAAGTAGAATTATTTTGCAGATAAAAGACTCTCAGTAATGTAATTTAACTGCGCTTCAAGCGTAACGGGATCACTATATGTATCAGCGGTTGGGTCCAGTTGGAATACGTTGCCTGTTTTTACGGCAGGAAGATGCTCCCATAAGGGGTTGTCGTA
Source organism: Paenibacillus sp. FSL H7-0737 (assembly GCF_000758545.1). NCBI lineage: Bacteria > Bacillati > Bacillota > Bacilli > Caryophanales > Paenibacillaceae > Paenibacillus > Paenibacillus sp. FSL H7-0737. Next base: position 5,623,809 of record NZ_CP009279.1, read on the forward strand.
GACGATTTTCGGATCACTCGTATCACCAGCCCATGGGCATGTGAATACAATATCTCCAGCAAATTGAGGCAGCTTCTCAAGGGAGATTGTTGCCCAACCAGTGCCGCTGTCTATAGCTTCTTTCTGTGCTTCAGGAGGTGCTTTCAGACCAAATTCATTATAAATAATTTCTCCACCGCGCCCGTAGCTGTGACCGAATACGAATAGACCACCGGAAAACGGATTTAGGATAGAAACGGTTTTGTCACCTACAGCTGCTAACACCTGAGGCTTCAATTCTTTGATTTTTTTGTTCCATTGTTCCACCCAAGCTTTAGCTTCGGCTTCTTTCCCCGTTAATGTACCGAAATCAAGCATTTGATCTCTGATAGTTTTTGCACCGTATTGAATGGCTACTACTGGCGCTATTTCGGCCAGCTTGTCGAGTCCTTCCATTCCGGAGAATACAACAATAAGATCAGGGTTCAGCTCTAAAATGTGTTCAAGAGATGGTTCAGCTCCAAGGCCTTGAACGCCTTCCAGCATTCCTTCAAAGTAGGGACTGTTTAAGACACCATTCATAACACCAACCGGTTTGATACCTAACGCCAAGAAGTATCCTGTGTCGAAGGAGGTTAAATCGACAATCCGCTTCGGATGTCTGGGTACTTGAATATCTCCGTTACTTGCTTGATATGTAATCATGTCCACTTCGCTGGATGAGTCATTGCTGTTTGATAAAGATACGGCACTCTCTGTCCCGTCTACTGAGGAGGTAGTATGCTCAACTGCTTGTCCGCAAGCTGCTAGCAGTAACGATATAACCAAAGTAAACACAAGCAATAGATAAGTTTTTGGAGATCTAAACAAAATAAATTCACTCCAATCGACATAATATATAATGATACTGATAATCATTATCAATGCAACTATATAATATTATTCTATTCTTGGCAATGTAGAATGCGTTAACATCTACTGCATGTACCTTTTGGACACCTACTACACACTAAAAATAAAAGGACAGCCCCATGGCTGTCCCTTAATCTTTTCAAGTCATTATATGCTCTCTTTACATCTGTTACGCCTATTACACATGTCCTTGCTTAGCAACATCACGCGCCTTGGCCGCAACCTGTTCCGGATCTCCTAAATAAAAGCGGCTGATTGGATTAATGTCCTCATCCAGTTTGTACACGAGTGGTACTCCTGTAGGAATATTGAGCTCCAGCAGTGCTGCCTCATCAATATCCTCCATAAATTTGATCAACGCTCGCAGTGTATTGCCATGGGCTGAAATGAGCACCCGTTCCTTTTTACGTACAAGGGGAACGATGCGGTTTCTCCAGAAATCACCTACACGATGAACAGTATCTTCCAGACTCTCGCCTCGCGGAATATCCTCCGGACGAATACTGCTATAACGAATATCGTTTCTGGCATACCGAGGATCATTAAGCTCAAGCAGTGGAGGCCGAACCGATAAACTCCGTCGCCAGAGATGCAATTGTTCTTCACCGTATTTTATCGCCGTTTCACTTTTACTAAGTCCCTGAAGTGCACCATAATGCCGTTCATTCAGCTTCCAGGACTTTTGCACAGGAATCCACAGCAGATCCATTTCATCGAGAACATAGTTGAGTGTTTTGATCGATCGTTTGAGTACTGATGCAAAAGCAAGATCAAATGTATACCCTTCATCCTTCAAAAGCTTGCCAGCAGCCTTAGCCTCTTGAATACCCTTCTCGGTTAAATCCGGATCACTCCAACCCGTAAACAAATTCTGCACATTGTACTGGCTTTCACCATGACGTATCAGTACGATTTCGTACATTTTATCTCTCCTCCCACCTATATGCTCTGGAACTCTGTTACATCATGCAATAGATCACCGTGATAATCTCTAGTATGGGCGTTTTTTGGGCAATTGAATGTAAGATATGCAACAGAATGCAAAATTACCCTCACAGGAGATTTATTCTATTGTATCAAATACAACGAGAGGAACGATAAATCCTTCAGTTTGCCAAGCATAAATGCCTAGCGGCATCCTTATAAGGACGGTATGCGTTTATGTCTTATATTTCAAAAAAACCGGAAGCCTGTTGGCCCCGGTTATTTAAAGTCTTTGGTCATATCCAGCGATTGTATACCTGCTCAGTTTAGAACCAGCTATCTATGGCAAAAGCACTCGATTGTTTTAATCTTCTCAAACGGTTTCTAAAAAGCCCTGCGCCTCCACTTTTACAATCGGTGTTGCAGATTCGGCGTCTGATCATCATCCCTTGCGTCTCCCCTTCCAAGAAGTTATGTAAATTCTCTGTAAACTAAACTGCAAAGTATTTACCCTTGGATGAAATAACTGAAACAACGAATGCAAATCAGCGGATCTCAGATGGACTTTTTCCGGTATACTGCTTGAACTGGCGGCTGAAAAAGAAAATGTCACGGTATCCAAGTGCATCCGCTACCTCAGTAACATTCATTCCAGCGTAGAGCAGCAAATGCTGAGCACGCTCAATCCGAGCTCGAATGACATAAGATTGAACGGAAGAGCCAGTAAGCTCCTTAAACTTAATTGAAAAATACCGCGGCGACAGCCCTGCACGTGCAGCAAGATCCTCTACGCGATGCGAAATCCCGGGATGTTGGCTCACATAATTCGCTATTTCGTGAATAATCTCTGTTAAATGGTTGCTAGCATAACGTTCTACAGGCTTCACTCGGTCCTCCCTAAGCAGATGAATCATTAGTTGCTTTAGAACAAGCTGCCCTTCTTCCTCAGCCGCGTACGTATCCACTAGGAACAGCCGGACGTAACGAGCAAGCAGATGCTCAAATTCAACGGTTTCTGCAAGTACGCGATAGGGCAGTGGAACATCCGTCACCTCTCCGGTGACATCAAAATGAATATATGTAAGGACAAGTGGTCTTTGCGGATTATGAGTAGCGCTTGTATGATCACCCGGACGGAACAAGAAGCAGCTCCCCTTGCCCACTTGGAAGGGTTCCCCGTTACGAATAACCGTCCCTTCCCCGCTCCATACATAGAATAAATCATAATTTTGCAGCGACTTCTCTCTTTTTTGCCATTTCCAGCTTGGTTCGCACACAATCTTCGCCAAGGCAGGTAATATAACAAAAGAGGATGGCGATGCGTGCAGCATAACGTTCCCTCCTAAAAGTTTTGTTAGCATAATCTACTTGAGTTACTCCGCAAAACTTGCTTCGTAAGCATTCACATAGTTTTGTTAGCATAATCTGCTTGAGTTACTCCGCAAAACTTGCATCGTTAGCATTCACTTCGTTTTGCTTCCCATCCCCACCATCATACCTTGTCATGTTGCAGTTTGTACATCTTCCCACGCCAAAAGCAGGCGCTTTATTCCTTCCTCCAGCTCCACAGCATTCAAATGGGCAAAAGCAAAACATGCGGCTGGCTCCCCCGGCGAAACTTGATATAACGCCACATCTCTGAAATCCGTGCCGCGCCTGTGCGCTGCCGCCCGGAATGCCACGAACTCTTCTCTACTGCGTAGCCACCGCCCATATACTTGCAGCCCCGCATCGCCAGGCAGCAGCTCAAACAGCTCATTAAACTGTTCCGACAGCATCGCCCTAAGGATGCGACCGCGTTCACCATAAATGCGGGTCATCCGACGCAGATGACGGCCATAGCCGCCAGTATTCATAAACCGTGCCAATGCCCGCTGTTCCAGCAGTCCGACTGGTAAAGGCTCATATAGCGCCTTAGCGGCGATCGTCGACTTTACCAGAGAAGGTGGAAGCACTGCAAAGCCAAGCCGAAGGCCAGAGAACATCGTGTTTGAGAAGGAGCCAATATACACGACCCGTTCTCCGCGATCTAGCGCTTTTAATGGCTCGATTGGACGTCCTGACCACCGAAACTCACTGTCATAATCATCTTCAATGATTACCGCTTCATGTCGCTGCGCCCATTCCAGCAAGATACGCCTCCGTTCCAAAGGGAGCACCACACCTGTAGGAAATTGGCGACTTGGTGTAACAAACAACAGACGCGCATCCCAATCCTCCGGAATTAGACCGCTATCATCCAGCTTTCCTACCAGCAATCGTCCCCCATTGATCTCTACCGCTCGGCGAATCCCATGGAAACCCGGATCCTCGACAACCGCTTCGCCCCCTGCATCCAGCAGCAGCTGGGTCAAAATAACGATGCCTTGCATCGAACCGCTAAACAATACGATATGCTCTACATCCGCACGAATCCCGCGGGTAATCCGCAGATGCGCAGCGATAGCTTTGCGAAGCCCTTCATCTCCTTCGGGAGGACAAGTGCTTTGCAGCATACCGCCTTCTTTCCCTCCAGCATACGTTAGCGCACTGCGCCATTCGGCGTAAGGAAAGTGCTCCATCCGCATACCGCCGCTAAGGAAGCTTACAACATTCTTGCTACGCTGCTCATACAAGGGTGTCGGGCGCGTGAGCAGTCGTTCTCCCCATGCCGAAAGTGGGATCGTTCTCTCAGATGCAGAGCCTCCCCCAGCAGCATCTGCCACCTCACCCGAAGTCACATTTTCACGCTTATTATCTCCAGAAGCTGAAACAAAGCTATCTTTTGATACGAATGTCCCCCGTCCAGTCACCGTCCTTACATAACCATCAGCGAGCAACATTTCATACACCTGCGAGACCGATCCGCGCGACAAGTCATAGTGCATAGCCAGACTTCGTGTAGACGGCAGCTGAGTGCCACCCGGGAGAGTTCCCTCCAATATTCCAGCGCGAAGTGCATGATATAACGCTAAATATTTGTAGCGGTGTATCGCCAGATATTGATCGAATGCCAGCGTAATATTCATTGTTTCCCTCCTTGGCCAGCAAGTGGTCCATTAAAAACTATCTTAATTGGTCCTTTTTAATTGTCAACTACTCTACTATTCTTGAAAGAACATCTACATCGGAGCAAATGCTCTACACTATTAAGAATAAGGACGTGAACCCTATGCGCAGAAAAGAATTTCAAGTAGATCAGGAGGAAGAATTGATCTCTTTTCTAGACGGAATGAGCTTCGGTTTTCTCGGTACAAGCGATGAACAGGGGCTACCGCGGGTGACACCGCTGAATTTTGTATATACAGATGGTTGTTTCTATTTCCACGGTAGTCATGCTGGCGGCAAAATGAAGGCGATCCGCAATCAGCAGAAGGTCTGCTTTACCGTAGCGGATGAGTATGCACTGATTCCGTCTTATTTTAGCGATCCAGAGATGGCCTGCCCAGCAACCGCATATTTTAAAAGTGTTACCGCCTACGGCATAGCCGAGCCCGTCGAAGACATTAGCGAAAAAGCCATCGTACTCTCCTTATTTATGAAAAAACTCCAGCCCGAGGGCGGCTATAATCAGATAGATGCAGAGGACCCTAAATACCGTCCCCGTCTAAAGGGCGTCGCGGTAGTGCGCATTACCCCAGATGAGATAACGGCGAAGTTTAAGTTTGGGCAAAATCTAAAAGAAGAAGGACGTTCTGGGGTCATTTCCGGCCTATCTGAAAGAAATCATCCACGTGATGAAGAAACCATTGAAATGATGAAAAAATACTGCCCCTATCACTCCGAATAATAGATACGGATAAACCAGTTTCTCGTTCAAAATAAGCGCTACGTATAGTGTAAAACTTAAACTTCCTTAAATTTTAAAAAAACGTATCTTTCCAAGTGACGGTTGCAAGTGGCGGTGATATAATGTTAGGCAATGTTAACAGTATGTATCCCCAAAGAACCCTGGAAGGATGAAACTGATGAATCCACTAGCTGGACAATTAAACGAAAGTATCAAAGCAGGAAATGAACATGTATATGATATGCTCTCTACGCTTGGCAAAGAAATTTACTTCCCTAAGGAGGGTATCCTGAGTCAATCTGCTGAAGCAGGAGCTCACGCCAAGAAATACAACGCAACCATCGGCATTGCTACCGAAGGCGGTGTACCTATGCACCTCGGTGTCATTCAGGATAAGCTTTCCGCTTACAGCCCTAAGGATCTGTATAGCTACGCTCCTCCAGCAGGTAAACCAGAGCTGCGTACTGTATGGCGTGAAAAGATGCTGCGCGAAAATCCATCGCTAGAAGGTAAAACCATCAGCAATCCTGTTGTAACCAACGCCCTGACTCATGGGCTTAGCATTGTCGCTGACCTCTTCGCTGAGCCAGGTGACGCTATCATCTACCCAGATAAGAATTGGGAGAACTATGAACTAACCTTCGGAATTCGCCGCCATGGGGAGACCGTTAACTATCCGCTTTTTACAGAAGAAATGACCTTTAACAGTACGGGTCTTGAAGAAGCGCTACTGGCTCAAAAAGAACGCGGAAAAGCGATCGTTCTGCTGAACTTCCCTAACAATCCTACAGGATATACTCCAGGGATTAAGGAAGGCGATGAAATCGTCGCAGCTATCCTTCGTGCGGCTGAGGAAGGTATTAACGTGGTTGTCGTAAGTGATGATGCTTACTTCGGACTGTTCTTTGAAGACTCACTAAAGGAATCATTATTCGGTAAGCTTGCTCATCTGCACCCACGTGTGCTTCCAATCAAAATTGACGGTGCAACTAAAGAAGAATTCGTCTGGGGCTTCCGTGTTGGCTTCATCACTTATGCCTCGGAAGACAAGGATTTGCTGGCTGCATTGGAGCAAAAAACATTAGGCATCATTCGCGCCACTATTTCCAGTGGTGCACACCCATCACAGACCTTCGTATTGGATGCACTAAAATCTCCACAATTCGAAGAACAGAAGGAAGAGAAGTTCCAAATCATGAAGGGCCGTGCGAATAAAGTAAAAACGCTGCTCGATAGCGGCAAATACGGCGATGATGTATGGACGTATTATCCTTTTAACTCCGGCTATTTCATGTGTCTGAAGCTGCATACTGTTTCGGCTGAAGCTCTTCGGCTTCACCTGATTCATAATTACGGACTGGGCACTATCGCTCTGGGTGAAACAGATCTGCGGATTGCTTTCTCTTGTATCGAAGAAGAACAGCTCGAAGATCTGTTTGATCTTGTATACGCAGGCGTTCGTGATCTGGAAAAAGCTTAACAAATCTTTCATATTCCTTCCAATCAGCTCCGTTTCTACGGGGCTGATTTTTTTCTGGACTCCTCCGGCATTGGCCTATACATGCTTCTCTCTCCGCACATACAATACGATGTACTCAAGTACAACACACACCGAAAGGGGAATGAACATGAGCGAAGAAGTAAGAGGCGGATTTAACGGTTGTTGTGGCGGTGGATTCACAAGCACTGGCGCCATTCTGGTTCTCTTTATCCTGCTGGTAATCATCAGCCGTTCACTCTTTGTCTAACTAGAGATGACAGTCTCGGGAGAGAGCTTTGAGCTCTTTCCCTTTTCCAGTGGTACACCTCATTCCCCACGCAAAAAAGGCTCCCTCATCCGTAGAATCCTCTACTTTTGAGAAAGCCTTTTTTTATTTTGAAGTAACTCCCTACAAATCCTCGTCAGCCATCTTTGCCGCTTTGCGGGACAAGTATCCCTTAAACAGAAAGGATACCAGAACCCCTGCTACAAATGTACCAATCACTGGTAGTAGACGGTCGCCTATAGAGGCTAAGAAAGGTAAACCAAGAATCAGTGCCACTACCAGATGCGCGCGGAATACGAATTGCGTTGTGTTATCCGCCTTACTGCCTTCAGGAAAAGGATATACTGTCAGCCAAAAAGACTCACTATGCAATTTGCGGAGTGCCGACAATTGTACACCAATAATGAACAGGAAGAACAAATAGATGGCTGTACCGAAGTAACTGTCATGGTTCAACCAATTCAGCAGCAAAGCCAGTACCGAAATCCGCATAATGATTCCGAAGATATCTCCTCGGGCGAAGCTTTTGGTCAGCAGATAGCGGTAAGCCGTATCCTTACGCCAAGGCAGCCGAGCCCCCCATTTGGAAAGATAACGACGAGGATATACCCGTTGCTCACGGCCCGGTACATCCACGAACCAACCCAGAACCATCAGGGCGCGTCCACCTTGATTTTTTTCCATGGCGATTAGTCTTTCCCAAGGTACGGCGTGGCGTCCAGGTACGGATAGTGCAACAAGATAGGCTGCTGCTAATAGCGCCATAAATATCAGGCTTCTACCGGCAGGCTGCCACAACCAAGCGGCAATAATTAATCCTCCTACTGCCCAGCGTAAGAAAGTGAATATGCCTGCCATCGGACGCGACAGCATAGCTATCTCTTTCCATAAGCCGTAACTCGCGACTAGCTTCACAGCAATCAGAATCAATATTGTAAATAACAGCCGCTTAGGCGAGTCATCTGTACGTATGTACAACGGCCAAAGGGTAATGAGTACAAATAACAATCGAACAATCTTCCATACGTTCCCACTCACCCACGAAGGTGCGAAATATTCCTTCATTCGATGTCCTTGAGGCAATAGAAAGATCGTATCCGGAGTCTGCAAATAGGTGCGGAAGCTGCTATTTACTGCTGCAGGCAGCAGTATTGCAAGCATAATCCAGCGGATGGGAATACCTTCAGGCACATTCTGTAACAACGATGTATACCAAGCAGAGAAGACAATCAACACAAAGAGGAAGACCATAGCTACGCCGCTTTGAATGATATATCCCACATAAGGAAGCATACTTCCCATGAATCGACCTCGCCGCGTGCGCCGCAGCTCTTTCAAATCCATATTATTTCCCTCCCTGAACCAGCTCGTAGAACAGCTGCTCCAAAGTCAGCCCCTGTAGTCCAGTGCTTGCCGCAATTTCTGCCAGCGTTCCCTGAGCAATCACCTTACCTCTATGCAGCACAATAAAGCGGTCGCAATAATTCTCAATGGTAGAAAGAATATGAGAGCTAAGCAGAATAGAGGAGCCTGATTTTTTCAGATCCATCATGAAATCAAGCAGAGAGCGAATCCCGAGCGGATCCAGTCCTAAAAAGGGCTCATCGATCACATATAACGCAGGGCGTGCCACGAAAGCGCACATGATCATGACCTTCTGCTTCATCCCTTTGGATAGATGAGTCGACAACGTGTCCATCTTATCTTCCATATGGAACAGCTTGGCTAGATGTAAGGTGCGAGTTTCGTAGTCACTTTGTTCTACCCCATACGCTCTTGCTGTAAATTCAACATGCTCACGTACTGTCATTTCATCATACAGAAGAGGCGATTCAGGCACAAAACTCAAAGCATTGTGATATCCGATGGGATCTTCAGCACGGGTCTTGCCCTTTACTGTGATATCGCCCTTATGGGGCGACATCAATCCTAGAATATGCTTCATGGTCGTACTTTTTCCTGCTCCATTTAAACCAATTAAACCAACCATTTCGCCAGGCTGCACCTGAAGTGCAATATCATGCAGCACCGGCTTATTCAGGCTGTATCCACCACTGAGGCCCGTAATTTGCAATACGGGAGAATTATTCATTGACCGTCACCTCTCGGAGTTTTGTCTTTCAACCACTTTGGTGCTCCTTTATTCTTACGGTTCTTCTCACGTTCCGCATTGCTGCTGCGTTTGCTTCGTGCAGGAGTAGCACCTCCACGTGCGCCTGCAGAAGGGTTCACACTGCGCTGAGAATCGCGCTGTGATTCTACGCTTGCCTCACTTGTCTGGATCGTTGCTAGTCTTTTAACAGGTTGCTGCTCTGTGCTGGTTGTAGACGGCTGAGTTCCTGCATTCCCAGATGTTCGCGCCTGTGGCTTACTGCTGCGCGGAGAAGAAGCATCGCGGCGTTGTCCGCTGCTCTCATTTCGTCCCCGTCCACTATTCAAAGCGTTGCGCGCTTCATCTGCTGCTAGCACCTTGCCACCGACCATTTCCCGCTCTTCAAGGGCAATATCCAGTTCACGCGCAAATTTACGCATAATAAAGGTCTGCTGCTCTGTCACAATCGTTACGGATAATCCGCGTTTTCCCATCCGACCCGTACGACCCGCACGATGTACATAATGCTCGGAATCAAAGGCAGGATCGAAGCTTACTACCAGTGACAAATTCTCAATATCCAGCCCTCTGGCAGCTACATCACTGGCAACAAGCACACGGAATTTCCCTTCGCGGAAACGTGACAGTACATTACTGCGCGTTACTTTATCAGCATCACCGTAAAGTGCGGCTGCGGTCAGTCCAAGATGGTTTAGCTTAGCCTCTACCTCTGCAATATCATCAGTCGCATTCACGAACACAATCGCCTTTTCTGGATTGTAATGACGGATGACCCGACGCAGCATGTCTATTTTGTTGCGTTCTTCCGTTACAACGTAATGATGCTCTAGACTCTCTGCTGTCATGACACCAGGAGCAATTCCAACCTCTGCCGGGTTCTTCATTTCACGATTTGCCAAGGCTTTCGTCTCCGGACCAATGGTTGCAGACAGCATAACGAGCTGGCGTGAACGCAGTGCGCTGCTAACAATTTTCGTTACCTCTCCGGCCCCGCTTAGCTGAAACATTTGGTCCGCTTCATCTAGAACAATCGTGCTGACTTCATGCATCTTTAACTTGCGAAGACCAATCAATTCGCGAATCCGGCCAGGGGTTCCCACAACAAGCTGTGGATGCTCACGCAGTTTATCAATCTGGCGTTTGATGGCTGCCCCGCCAATAAGACCCATTACTCGAATCCCACGGTGTTCGCCATAACGTTCCGCCTCACGTAAGATTTGCATCGCCAGCTCCTGTGTAGGGGCGAGCACCAGCTTTTGGACCACCTTCTGCTCCGGATTGATCGTTTGAAGCAGAGGCAACAGATAGGCCAAGGTCTTACCCGTTCCAGTCTGGGAAGCAGCAATAACATCTCTTCCCTCCAGCAGAAGTGGAATCGTCTGCTCTTGTACCGGGGATGGAGCGTTAATACCGAATTCCGACAATCGGGCAACTAGGTCTTCCTGAATGCCGATAGCCGCAAAAGAAGCTTTATTCATAAGTGTAATTCATCCTTTTCGCTTGAGATAATATCTTCATTATATGCCAAAAAGGCCTCTCCACCAAATGGAAGGCCAATAATGCTGACGGCAGGCTCTATTTTCTGTTCATCGCATTATAAGTAAGCTTGTCCGCCAGGCGAGGAAACAGACCATAAAGCCGAATACCAAACCCTGCCAGACCCGGAAGATCAATCTCTTCTTTGCCAGTTTCCATGACTTTTACGATCTTGGAAGAGACATGTTCTGGTGTCATCATCATCCGAGCTACACTCTTTTCATAATTGCCGGAAGGGTCAGCCGTTTTGAAAAAATCAGTGGCAATGGGACCAGGGTTCACAGCCGAGACGATGATTCCGCTCTTCCGCAGCTCCTGACGAAGTGCATTCGTGAATCCGAGAACAGCATGCTTGGTGGCTGTATAGGCTACCGATTTGGCTGTACCGATCTTCCCTGCCATAGAAGCCACATTTACGATCTGGCCACTTCCCCGCTCTAACATATGTGGAACAACAGCCTTCGTACAGCGAACAATCCCCATATAGTTAACATCCATCATATCATCAAACTCATGAGGCTCCATCTCTGTAAAAGCGGCGAATTTACCATACCCAGCATTATTTAGCAAAATATCAATTCTGCCGTAAGTCGCCAAAATTTGAGCAAAGGTCTCTTGTACACCGTCGGCATCTGTTACATCGCATGTATACAGTCCAAAAACGCCCGGAATACCGGCCGCCGTTTCTTTCAACTTCGCTTCGGAACGTGCCACAAGGATCGGAATCGCACCTTGCTTACTAAGCATTTGTGCGGTTAATGCACCAATACCGCTGGATGCTCCTGTAATCACAACAACCTTATCTTTAAGTACCATAAAAAGTATTTCAGCTCCTAACTCTTGCCTAAGAGATCATCACCTGAATATCCATCTCTCCAACCCCATCCATCAACAATGGAATACTAAGTGCTCTGCGAGGCAAAAAGGACATGCTCTCAAGCTTCATAATTTGGGGAGGACTTATATCCACTGAAACCCCCTGATTATATAGAATCGTACTAGCATTTCCACTGATCATATTGCCCAGCTCTGAAATTGCACTCTGACCCATCTCATCCATCTCCGTAATCACATACCCGCCCATCATAATCGATACCATTCGCAAGGCTACCTGCTCTGCGATACCAAATATAATATTTCCGCTCAGCTGGCCTGTCATTCCCACTTGAATCCATATATGATTATCGATCAGTTCAATTTCTTTGATGCCTAAATTCCCAGTGGAAGGCGAGACCTGAATCACTTGTTCTATAACTGTCCGTGCAGATTCTAAAAACGGATTAATTACTTCTGCTTTCATGAAAGTCCTGTCTCCCCCTTTATCGTGCTTTAGTCATATACCAAAAGTCCCAAGTAATATGGATTTATTATACTTTATATATCGGCACAATTCAGCAAAAATTAATGTACATGTCGAATTCGAACCCAAGTTTGTTTATGTTGCAACATTGCTCTGTCGGGTATTATCTCCTATAATTTAAATCAAATGCCAACATGGAACGTAATATTTCACCCCATCACTTTCATATTTGCTTGTCCAAAGGAGGTATTCCATGAACATCAGCCAGCTGGAGACACTAATAACGATCTCCAAAACGATGAGCTTTCGCAAGGCCGGAGAACTGCTTAACTTGACCCAACCAGCGGTTTCAGCACAAATCAAGAGCCTTGAAGAAGAGTTCAAAACACAGCTGGTTGACCGGAACCAGCCTGTTACGTTAACCGATCGAGGAACTGTATTTCTGGAGCATGCGGAACAAATTGTGACGATTGTGGAGGAGCTTAAACAGAGACTTGCGGACCTTGAAGATAATCCCCAAGGACATATTATTCTCGGCACTACTACCTCTATCGCCATTCAAATTTTACCGCGTATTTTGTCCTATTTTAAAGACCAGTTCCCTCATATCAAAACATCTATTTCCTCTATGTCCTCGTCTCAAATTTATCAACATGTCGAGAATGGCATTGTCGATGTCGGCATTGGCTATTTGATCGGACGAAGTCCGAGTATGACTACTTCCATTCTTTATTATGATACATTCGAGTTGGTGGTCTCACCTAGACACCCCCTGGCTCAAGTTAAGACTGCAGGTATAGAAGCCCTAAACAAAACCCCGCTAATTCTGCTCTCACCGGATACAGTGGGCCGTAAATTTGCCGACGAGGTATTCTCCAAGCATGGCATAGAGCCACAGGTAATTATGGAACTGACCAGTAGCGAGGAAGTGAAACGGATGGTAGAACTCGATTTAGGTGCAGCCATTATTTCCAAGCAGTCAGTGACCGCTGAGGTGCGAGCCGGTTCCCTCAAAATTGTGCCTATTATTGAATTGGAAGTCACACATCCTGTTGGCGTCATAACGAAGTCTGGAAAATACGTGAACTCAGCCATGAGACAGTTTCTCAGCGATCTCAAAGGTATGCCGGAGACACAATTTATTGGATCTGAATAAAAAACACCCAATAGTGGAATCGATACTTCTGAGCTAATTGCATAACCTTGTTTAAAGGAGTTGATCTTGATGAAATTTGACCTGCATACACATCATTTTCGCTGTGGCCATGCTGATGGAACGATTAGAGATTATATCGAAGCCGGAATTTCAGCAGGTTTAGGGGTAATAGGCATTTCTGATCACACCCCATATTTCGGAAGCCCTTCCGAGCAAGCTTTTCCTCTAATTGCTATGGGTAAGTCCGAATTCTCAAACTATGTTGAGGAAGTCCTCTCCCTCAAAAAAGAATACGAAGGTGTAATCGACGTTCTGCTAGGTATTGAATCAGACTACTTCCCTGAGCATGCCGAGCTTTACCGCAAAACATTATCCGCCTACCCTTTTGATTATGTGATTGGATCGGTACATAGTGTTGGTGGCGTCAGTATCTTTAACAAGGGTCGCTGGAAAGGGCTTAGCAAAAATGAACAGATTCGTGTGAAGTCTGATTATTATCGATTGATTGCTGATTCCGCCCGCAGTGGCATGTTTCAAATTCTCGGTCATATTGATGCGATGAAGGGAAATTATCCTGCTTTTTCAGAAATCCCTGCTCCAAAGCCAATTGATGACTGTCTGCAAGTAATTAGTGAATGCGGCGTGGCGATCGAAATTAATACCTCAGGCGGAACCAAGCTGGTTGGCGGTTGGTATCCATCAGAAGATATACTGGAGCGCGCACATCATTTTGGCGTTGAGGTTACTTTCGGTTCGGATGCGCATAAGCCGTCCCGAGTCGCAGAAGACCGAGATGCGGTAGCTGCACAGCTAAAAGCAATAGGTTTTACACATTGGGTTTATTACAAGCAGCGCGAGAAAATTAAAGTTTCACTGTAAAGATTTCTTATATTTCGAACAAATGCACCAAGCGTTATTGGTTTAGGGGTGGGGTTACCCTCCGTTAAACCAATCTCCGCTTGGTGCATTGTCGTTTATTTATAGGTTGTCGCAGGTAAACCCTTGCTGCTTCAGGGTGCGCTTCGCATCCCCATATTCCGGGTTGATATCGTAAAAATGAGCAATCGTGCTCGTCCAATCTCTCTCCGTTAATCCCTGCTGCTGCATATATTCACGGTGGGTTTGATTATAAGCCTCCAGGAGACCTTCCACATCCGGATTGTATTGTTCCTCATGAAACACCGCTTCCAGCGGCAGCCGCGGCTTCTGTGCGGTCTCTTCGGCTGGATATCCAACACAGAGCCCGACGATAGGGAATACGTACTCCGGCAGCTTCAACAAATCAATAACGCCTGCTGTATTGCGCCGGACACCCCCAATAGGGATGATCCCGAGTCCCATGGATTCTGCCGCTGCAATCGCGTTAGCCACTGAGATACCAACATCTGTAGCTCCAACGAGCAGAGCATCTACATCTTTTACCGCTTCAAAAGACTTGCCTTCCACTTTACTTGCTAATTTCGCTCTATAGAAGTCCATGCAGAACACCAGAAAGACGGGGGCTGCTGCTACATGCTTCTGATTACCGCACAAGACCGAAAGCTGCTGCTTACGTGCAGGATCCTTGATAGCTATAATGGAGACCTGTTGTCCATGAACCCATGAGGGCGCTGCTTGGGCCGATTCGATCATTATCTTTAGCTTATCCGGCTCCACTTGTAGATCAGAATACTGCCGGAAAGAACGGTGATTCATTAACGTCTGTATTACATCATTCAAGATGTTACGCCTCCTTCTCAATTCATTCGACTGTTAGTTAATCATAAACGATCGGATTAGGTCCTGACAAAAAAAATGGACCCGAATCATCGGGTCCCAAAGCAGTATATTTTTAAAAGGGGGTCATGTACTTAGTTTAACCGGACACTGTTAGAGTTTCATAACGGCATTATTTCATTTGTGTAACAATGTGAATACTTTCATTACATCGTCCAAGGAGCCTACTCTGGGCATCACTCGCTCCAGCATCATGCCGTTCTTAAGCATCACACGTTCGGATCTAATATTATCTCCTCGGCAGCGCCCTTCGATCCGTGTGATTCCAAGCGTATGAACACTGTAATTTAAAAATAAGCCAACCGCCTCTGTCGCCAATCCGCCTCCCCAGTACGCCGGGTCTAGCATATATCCTAAAGTGGCCTTGCCCTCACGGCGGTTCCAATGCTGTAAAGCAACAATACCGATCAACTTCTGCTGCTCCTTCAAATAGATACCCGCATGTAATGCGCAAGGATCGAATGCGAATAACATCCGGTTCACCAGCTTCTCCACCTGAGCAAGGTCTGATCCAGCTCCGGTGCGTATTTGAATATGAGCCTGCACTTCTGGGTGGGAGAGCAATTGCTGCAAATGACAGGCATCCTCGGGCGGAATCATCCTAAGGTCAACCGCCACACCTTGTTGCGTCTGGAACGATACTGCCTCATAAGTGCTCATACTCTCTCCTCCATGCAGCTAAAATATCAGCCTATTCATCCGATGAATGGTGCAATGTCAGCACCGTTAATTCAGGCCTACATAGAAAACGAAAAGGCATGACTGTTTCGCCAAAACCTCTATTCACATACACTGGCATACGCTTGGTATCTGTATAATACAATCCATTTATGTACTTTTGAGACCCATAAGGGGTGAATGGCGCACCTACAAACGGCAGGCGAATCTGTCCTCCATGGCTGTGCCCGGATAGCTGTAGGTGAAAGGAATGAGCCTGTGCTATATCAGCATAATCCGGTTCATGCATCATCAGAACGGTAAAGGTTCCTGCAGGCACACCCTTGAGTGCCTTCACAGGGTCAGGCTCGCCATGCAACAGATCATCCAGTCCGGTCACAGCCATAACTGCCCCGCCTCTTTTTAGAAGATAAGATTCATTCCTTAGCACCCGGAAACCAGCAGATGTAAACAACTCGATAATCCGCTTCGTATTCTTGAAATCATGGTTGCCTAGCACCGCATATTTTCCTAGTGGAGCATTCAGCTCTGCCAATACAGGTATGGCATCTACAAGATCCTCAGGGTTGCTGTCCACGATGTCGCCTGTAAAGCATATAAGATCCGGTTCCTCCTTAGCGATACGCTCTGCAAGTCGAGCCAGATCACGGGCATCCTTATTAAACCCAAGGTGAGTATCACTGAAATGGACAACCTTCATGCCTGAAAAAGCAGAGGGAATATCTTTGAAGGACAACTTCAGCTTAGTAACCTGAATCCAGTTGGACTCCCCTTGCCAAGCGTAACCACTTGTGAGCAAGCCTGCGCCGATTACAGTAGCCGCACCTCGAACCAGGAATTGCCGGCGGGTCATAGTTGTCTTGCCCTTAGATCGACGTCCAGAGGCGCTAGAGTGGGTGTCTTTACCTGAATGATTATTTTTCTTATTGGGAGAAGCCCCAGACGATTGTATATTCATACGGAGTTTCTCCTTCCCTTCAGCTTTCGTTTAGAGCCGTCAGTACAATTCTACATTCTTCCTCTGGCGTATCACGGTATGCGGGTGCGATGCCTCTCTTAGCAATTTCTGATTGTTGGACTCGTTTCAGCATAAAGGCTACTTCCACCGTCTTCTTAAAGGGAAAAGGATCCAGCACTAACGTTGACTTATCTTTCCACTCCACGGTTATCGTACGACCTGACGTAAAACTGAAATCTTCACTGCCAGAGAATCCTTCACGCCACCATGGATGCTCCTCAGATTTCGGGCTACCTGGTTCATTTAAAGCCAAATATAGAGATAAGTCATCGCAGAATTCCAAAAGACGGGCATCATAATACAGCTCATCTTCACCAATCGGTTTAGATACTTCCAGTTCTCGGTGAATACGGGATCTACGTTCCTCTTCATGCTCTTGATATAACGTCAGTTCTGGATAATCCAGTCCCGAAATCTTAATGAGTCGTTCAAAATGCAAGCTGCACAAAAGCGCTCCGTAAGGTGTCCGCGCCTCGATCTCATCAAGTCCTCGCTTATAAAAGGTCAGCTTCGGCACTACAGGAAAATCAATAAAGCTGTAAGGCGCGTGTTCCGCATCGTTCCAAAAGGGCGTCTCATCTAGATCAATCCAGCCCCGGTCATGTTCAGCTACCGCCCAAAGCACCTCATCCCGGCGTCCTTCTTCTGGCACATGCTCTTCCTTAAACCAAATGGCAAGCTCTCCAGCTAACTTCCCGTGATCATGCTGTTTAACCATTACAATTGCTCCATCATGCTCCCGACAAATCACGATTATTCCTCCCTGTTGTTCCACACCTAACGTACGTTAACAATGGATATTATAGCATATGCTATTCATTCTTCTGAGCTAGACTAATTTCCTAATCTCTACCAATTATAAACAAAAAAGCTATCCTCAGCGAATATAAATCCACCATTGAGGATAGCTCAATATTAAAGATCCGGCGGTACTACTTATTACACACCTAACCAGCGTTTGAACATATGTTTTGTCGTCTGCTTATTAATTTCTGCAATGGAGGTGGTAAGAGGAATACCTTTTGGACAAGCGCGCACACAGTTCTGTGAGTTACCACAACCGTCAATACCGCCATCATCCATCAATGCGTCCAATCTTTCATCCGCATTCATTTCACCCGTAGGATGAGCATTGAACAGGCGTACTTGAGAGATGGCTGCGGGTCCGATGAAATCCGTCTTCTCGTTGACATTCGGACAAGCTTCCAAGCATACACCGCAAGTCATACACTTAGATAATTCATAAGCCCACTGCCGTTTCTTCTCCGGCATACGTGGTCCCGGCCCAAGGTCATACGTACCATCGATTGGAATCCAGGCCTTTACTCGTTTAAGTGCGTTGAACATCCGGGTACGGTCAATCACTAAGTCACGCACCACCGGAAATGTCTTCATTGGCTCAATGCGTACAGGTTGTTCCAGATTGTCTATAAGCGCTGCGCAGGCTTGGCGAGGTTTGCCGTTGATCACCATCGAGCAAGCCCCGCATACTTCTTCTAGACAGTTGGAATCCCAGCATACCGGAACGGTGCTGTCACCTTTGGCATTCACAGGGTTACGCTGAATTTCCATCAAAGCACTGATTACATTCATACCCGGACGATAAGGGAGCTCAAATTCCTCAACATAAGATGAGCTTTGTGGATCGTCCTGGCGGGTGATGATAAACTTTACGTTTTTGGGAGCTGTAGCAGTTTCCGCCATAATGGTTCCCTCCTCAAATTGCCTAATTTTATTTCATTAAGCTTGCCTCGCAAGCTGTTTCACTGCTGGGAAAGATTAATCCTTCGAATAATCACGGACCCGTGGAGGGATCAGTGAGACATCGACTTCGTCGTAAGAGATTTGCGGACCGTCCGCAGTCCAAGCTGCTTTTGTGGTCTTCAAGAATTCCTCATCATTACGATCCGGGAATTCCGGTTTGTAATGAGCGCCGCGGCTCTCATTGCGCATAAGCGCTCCCAGTGTCATCGCTTCGGACAGCTCCAGCATGTTCCACAGCTGACGGGTGAATGCCACACCTTGGTTATTCCAGCGTGACGTATCGTTCATATTGATATTGCGATAGCGTTCTTTAAGCTCTTTGATTTTGCCAATGGTCGCTTCCAGCTTCGGATTGTGCCGTACAACCGTCATATTGGCGGTCATCCATTCGCCCAGTTCCTTGTGAATCACATAAGCATTCTCTGTACCTGACATCGCTAGCAGAGACTCATATTTGTCCGTCTGCTTTTTGTGGAAGCTATCATATACAGAAGAAGAGATATCTTGTGACGATTTCTTCAGACCTTTGATGTATTCAACAGCCTTTGGTCCAGCAACCATACCGCCGTAAATGGCAGATACCAGAGAGTTAGCGCCTAGACGATTCGCTCCATGATATTGATATTCACATTCGCCTGCCGCAAACAGACCAGGAATGTTTGTCATTTGGTTGTAATCAACCCACATACCGCCCATGGAATAGTGCACAGCCGGGAAGATTTTCATCGGTATTTTACGAGGGTCATCCCCCATGAACTTTTCGTAAATTTCAATAATCCCGCCAAGCTTCACGTCCAGCTCTTTCGGGTCCTTGTGAGAGAGGTCCAAATACACCATGTTCTCACCGTTAATACCCAGCCCTTGATCCACACACACATTAAAAATCTCACGTGTAGCAATATCGCGCGGCACCAAGTTACCGTAGGCTGGATATTTCTCTTCAAGGAAATACCACGGCTTTCCATCTTTATAAGTCCAGATGCGGCCGCCTTCACCACGTGCTGATTCCGACATTAAGCGGAGCTTGTCATCTCCCGGAATAGCCGTTGGGTGAATCTGGATAAATTCTCCGTTGGCATAATGTACGCCCTGTTGGTACACTGCACTTGCTGCTGTACCCGTATTAATTACGGAGTTCGTTGTTTTACCAAAAATAATACCCGGCCCGCCGCTAGCCAAAATAACAGCGTCTGCAGGAAAAGTCTCAATCTCCATCGTCTTGAGATTCTGGGCACTTATGCCGCGGCATACCCCTTCGTCGTCAACGATGGCCGAGAGGAACTCCCAGTTCTCACGTTTCGTTACAAGACCTTCGGACTCCCAGCGGCGCACCTGCTCATCCAACGCATACAAAAGCTGTTGACCTGTCGTTGCGCCAGCAAATGCAGTGCGGTGACGCTTCGTTCCGCCGAAACGACGGAAGTCGAGTAATCCCTCAGGAGTGCGGTTGAACATTACGCCCATCCGGTCCATAAGGTGGATGATACCCGGTGCTGCTTCACACATCGCCTTGACCGGTGGCTGATTCGCCAGGAAGTCACCGCCGTAAACGGTATCGTCGAAGTGCTCCCAAGGGGAGTCGCCCTCCCCTTTCGTATTTACCGCGCCGTTGATGCCGCCTTGCGCACAAACGGAGTGTGATCTTTTTACAGGCACTAATGAGAATAATTGAACATGTGCACCGGACTCCGCTGCCTTGATGGTAGCCATCAGGCCGGCCAGACCGCCACCCACGATAATGATATTTGCTGTTGCCATGATAGTTCACTCCCTTTATTGAAAATATCAGAAAGGATTCTGGAATCTAGTCCTGAGAGGATAATTACTTAGATGAAAGTCTTTATGGACTGAGCTATGGAAGCTGCGGTTTGAAATTCAGCATCACGGAAAGTGACTAGCGAAATGAGGAACATAAACGTTACAAGAACAAATATACCGAGACAAAGGTAAGAGGATACCCGCTGTGAACGAGGTCCTACCGTGATTCCCCAGCTGATCAAGAAAGACCATAGGCCGTTTGAGAAGTGAAAGCATGCTGCAACGATACCAATAATATACAGTGTCAACATCAGTGGTTGAGTCACGATATCATGCATCAGACCACCCAGCTCTTCATGCTCTACACTACCAACTGCCACCTGAACCCGGGTTTGGAACAAATGCCAGACTATAAAGATAAAGGTAATAATTCCTGTAATGCGTTGCAGCGTATAACGCCAGTTTCTTTCAATGTTGAAGCGGTTCAAGTTCGGCTTGGATTGATAGGCAATATATAGTCCGTATACGCCATGGTACAGCAGAGGAAGCCATATACCGAACAATTCCAGGAAGAAGACAAGCGGCAGGCTATTCAGCCATATCACGCTGTCAGTGAAACCGGAAGCGCCACCCTCTACAGCCGCAAAATTCGTCATCATGTGCTCAATGAAGAAAGCTCCAAGCGGGATAACGCCTAGCAAGGAATGAATCTTTCTGGAATAAAATCCTTTCATACAAAGTAACCCCTTTCCGATTAAAACAGCGTTTTCATTATTGTGTATTCACCGCCGGAACTACATTTGACACAGGATAACGTAGACTATGTCATGACAAAACGTCTATATTTACCGCTATCCTTGGTTTCCCGGACTTTGTTTTCTTTTTCACAAAATGTGAATATCTTGTGTCACTTTTCATGTTACTCCTTTTTCCCTTATAAGGGAATTGCAATCTAATTATTAAACGTTATACAATAAACGCATAAGAATAGATTTTATATGATAATAATTCTCATTTAGAGAAACAACATTTTCCGACAAATCTTTTATTTCCTTATGGAGCAAGAAGTATTGTCTTCATGGCTATGAATTTCGTCACTACTGTTTATAGATTGCACTACGAGAGGAACATAAATATGTTTGACGATTTAGATGTTTTTGCAGCGGTTGTGGAGCACTCCAGCTTGAATCGGGCCTCCCGCCAGCTCAATCTGTCCCAACCTGCCCTATCTCGTAAAATCTCCAAGCTGGAAGAACGGCTGGGTGTAGCGCTATTTAATCGTTATGGCAAGCGACTGGAGTTAACCGAGGTTGGGCGTCTTACTTATTCCTACGCACTTGAACAACGGCAGCAGCGCTCTAAATTTCTGGAGGCATTGTCAAAATACAAAGAAGGCGAGCCTAAGCTCGTCACCTTAGGGGCGTCACTTACCTCACTACAGACCACTCTGCCTCCACTAGTAAACGCATATATGGAGAAATACCCAACTGCGGAGCTGAAGCTAATCACAGGCCGAACACATGAAATTGTCTCCTCTGTCAGTGAAGGAAAGTCAGATATAGGTCTGATCGCTTCCTCTATTCAAGAACCTGGACTGCGCTGCATTTCTCTGTTTGAGGATCAACTTCGACTGGTTGTTTCTGAGCATCATCCTCTGAATCAATCTACCAAGCTAACCATGGATGATCTGTCCCGACTGCCTATGATCCTGTTCTCCAAAGGCACCTGGTACCGACGTCTAACAGACGATCTGTTCCAGCGCTGTGGAATTGATCCAGACGTTCGGATGGAGATTGACTCCTTCGAAGCCATCGTGCGGCTGCTGCCGACAGTCAATGTGGCAGCGTTACTGCCCAAGTCTTATCTGCGTCCGCAGCTGTTAAACGGCGGTGGGCTGGTCTCTCTGCATATTAAGGAGCTGGAGCAGACTCAGCGAACTACCTGCCTGATTTACCGTGACGATGGGAGCCTGAGCACAGCGGCCCGCAGCCTCGTGCAGGTCACAGAAGAGATGTTTCTAACGGAACGAGAGAAATAGTACATACCTCTGCGTGCAGCCTTAATTAAAAAAGCCCTCCGTCCCATGTAAAGGACGGAGGGCTTATCTATTTAATCTTGGTTTACAACTTCATCCTCAAATCGATCAATACTTTCATTAGAACCAATGAGTACCATAACGTCGCCCTCACTCAAATGATCATGTGCCGTTGGAGCCACTATAATTCCACTTTCCCGGTTCAGGGCAACAATACTGCAGCCATATTTCGCTCTTGTATTTAAATCTGACAAGCTTTTCCCGTTCATGCAAGACGGAACGGTTAGCTCGACGATTTTATAATCCTTGGACAGTTCAATATAATCCAGCAAATTGGGTGTCACGAGCTGATGTGCTACACGAATGCCCATATCCCGCTCCGGAAAAATAACCCGGTCCACGCCCAGCCTGGACAACGCACGACCATGAAGGATCGAGATCGCCTTGGCTACTACTTGCTTGACTCCAATCTCTTTTAACAAAATCGCCGCCAGAATACTTCGTTCCATATTGTCGCCAATCGCTACAATCCCACAGTCAAAGTTCCGTACGCCGAGCGAGCGCATAATTCCTTCATCTGTAGCATCAGCCACTACCGCATGCGTCAGGTGATCGCTCATTTCCTCCACACGCTCCTCATGGTGATCAATGCCGAGCACCTCGTAGCCCATTTCCATCAGCTCAAGTGCAAGGCTTGAGCCAAAGCGGCCTAAACCGATTACTACAAATTGCTGTGCTTTCATTTCGGATTAACTCCTATCCAATAATTATTTTACCTTCTGGGTGCTTATACAATGGTTTACCCTGTTTAGGTCCAAGCGCATACACTAATGTTAATGGACCTAACCGACCTGCAAACATGGTCAGACAGATCAGAATCTTGCCGAAGATAGACAGTTCAGGTGTCAGCCCCATGGTTAGTCCCACCGTGGCAAAAGCTGAGGTCGTCTCAAATAATATCGCTAAGAAATTACTATCCTCTGTTGTGGACAGTAACATCGACACCGTGAGGACCAATAGCAAAGCGAGTAATGTTAACGTCAACGCTTTATAGATACGCTCCTGCGCCAATCGGTAACGGAACAGTACAACATCTTCACGTCCGCGCAGCATCGCGATTACTGCACCAATCATAATCGTAAAGGTTGTAGTCTTGACCCCGCCACCTGTTGATCCTGGAGATGCACCAATAAACATAAGAATAACCATAAAGAACTGTGAGGCTTGCCGCAGTCCGGCAATATCCACCGTATTGGCGCCAGCGGTTCGGGGCGATACCGACTGAAAGAATGCCGATAATATTTTTCCGCCGAAATTTAAATTCCCCAGTGTGCGCTGATTCGTAAATTCAAATATAAAAATAACTAAAGCGCCGATAAGAATAAGCCCTGCAGTGGTGGAGAGTACAACTTTGCTATGCAAAGATAATTTACGTTTGACACGAAACTCCACCAGATCCGACATGACAATAAAACCAATACCGCCAGAGACAATCAGAAACATCACCACGATGTTCACTAGCGGGTCATATACATAATCGGTTAAACTCCGGAAATCCCCGAAAATATCAAATCCAGCATTATTAAACATAGACACCGCATGAAATATTCCAAAATAAACGGCCTTGCCCAGTGGCATATCAAACGCCCAGCGTAAGGACAGAAGCACCGCTGCACAGCCTTCGATGACCAAAGAATAAATAAGTACTCTCCGGATCAGTCGAACAATCCCCTCCATAGAGCCTTGGTTCATTGCTTCCTGAAGGATCAGTCTATCCCGCAAGGAAATTTTGCGTTTCATCATCATGGCAAATAAGGTCGCCATTGTCATAAACCCTAAGCCACCAACCTGGATAAGCACCATAATTACGGTTTTCCCAAAAATGGTGAATGTCGTCCCGGTGTCCAGCACCACAAGTCCTGTCACACAGGTGGCCGATGTTGCAGTAAACAACGCATCAATAAAACTAACAGCATTCCCGCTGGTACTCGAAATGGGAAGCATTAGCAGCAAGGCTCCAATCAGAATGATCGATGCAAAACCAAGCACCATAATCTGAGGCGGAGAGAGCTTCAGGAACTTTGATTCAGAAACCCTGCGAAACTGTGAAGCCACTACGCTCACCCTCTTATCAAAATTTAAAGAATTCCAACAAAAAAAGCACTGGAAAACCAATGCTACCCTTGGTTCCTGCAGTAAATTAGCCTACGAGGTTAGCTGACGGATTCGGACTGTGCAGGCTGCCCTATTCGTTCCTAGAACGAAATTCACCCCTGATGAATAAAGATAATGCCTATGGCGTATACTCATCTTTTCATTACTTCTTATGGTTCCCCCGTTTTCACCTGAAATTCGGCTATATACAATTGCATACAAATTATATATGTTATTTCGATAAATCACAAAGACACTATTAATGGTGATTCATATGAAAAATGCGGTTTGGAGAGGATGTACCACTAAGAGTGCCTTTTCTCATCACTTTTCCGTGTTTTCCCTGCAATTGCATCGATTTTCATGAAAAATGAAGAAATAATCACCTTAAATTCATGGTATATATTCAGCTACCTATTCTATAATATCTCTATTACCCATAAAAAGAATATACGATGATTTTTGTAACTATCATGGCACTAATACTATAATGGAACATAACATTGTCAGTTTACAAGGAGGCGTTACATGAATCCCGTTGGCCAGCCCTTACAGCAACGTGCCCTCTCCAAGAGGCTCATCATCTCGGGCATTATCGGTCTTATTCTATTTATTATGTTTCAGATTGCTCCCTCGGTGCTAAATAGCCCTGCCGGGGAAGATACTACTGTCATCAGCAAGGCGGAAGCCCGCGACAAAGCCATATCATTCGCAGAACAAAAGCTGAACTACACCAAAGCACCAACTGATCAGTGGAATGTACTGTACGATACGGACTCTTCCTTTTATGGTTATATGTCCCGCGAGAAGCTTTTGGAGGACTATACAAAAAAGAAATTGGATCAACGATATCCTTTTGACATTTTCCGTGTAACACTTAGTCCTTCAGCGGAACAAGAGCCACTAATCTCCGTTGACCTCAATATGTATACTGGTGCAGTTGTCGCTTTCACACAAGGTGCAGAAGGATCAGGTACCGTATTACCAAACAATGTATCCACCAGTGCAAAAGAAGAGGACAAGGGTACTACCTTATCACTTGCACAAAAAGAAAATCTTGCCCGTCCCTGGCTTCAGGAATGGGATGTAAATCCCGCCAAGCTGCAAATTGAATCGAATACGGGAAACTACGGGCTCGTGTATACAGATCGTTCCGTTCAGATCGGCGAATCCTTACTACACTATTATTTCGATTTCACTGGCGAACAGGTATCCAGCTTTAAAGCAGGATTCACCGCTCCAGCCTGGCATACCTCCTATGTAAAGGACCAGACCTCTCTCGCGGAAAAGTTTACTTTATTCGGCTACGGTTTGCCTACTTTAGCTTTAGGAATTCTGGCACTCATCTACAGCATACTTAGAAGAGAACATACCTCCTTTAAGCGTGGAATATTCCTAAGCTCAGCTTATTTTGTAATCATGATGATCAGCACCTATAATATGCTCCCTGAATCCTCAGGCGAAGGACTCGAGGCTCAGATAACTTCCGTCATAATGTTCATCATTTATGCCTTATATAGCCTCCTAATGTCCTCCCTGCTCTATTTTTCTTTAGTTGGAGGGGACGGCCTATGGAAAAAAGAAGAGGGGATGAACCCATGGCCTCGTGCTAAAGAGCCTGGCTATGGAAAATATGTTCTGGATAGTATCCGGGCTGGATACGTCTGGGCATTCGTGCTGCTAGGGGTGCAGACCCTTATGTTCATCGTATTATCACTTACCTTGCAGAACTGGTCCACTACTGACGCTACTCAATCTCCTTACAACATGAGATATGCTTGGCTGCTGCCCATCGTTGCATGGCTCGCTGGTTTATCCGAGGAAGCCATTTATCGTTTTTTCGGAATTCCTATGTTGAAAAAAGTATTCCGAAGCACGTTCATTGCTTGCCTGATCACCACGCTGGTTTGGGCGTTTGGCCATACGCTGTATCCGATCTACCCCATCAGTTCCCGTCCTATTGAGCTGACCGTGATTGGTTTGCTCTTTAGCTATATTTTCCTTCGTTACGGATTTATTGCCGTCATGTTCAGTCACGTCGTGTTTGACAGCATTCTGATGGGCGCTACGCTGATCTTTATGAAGGAAAGCGTGAATGTAGGTGCTGGTATCTTCGCGATTATCATGCCGTTCATAGTCGCCTACATCGTCTATCGGTTTAATCCACCGCAAAAATCAGAACCTAAGCCGGTTGAACCTACATCTGTAATTTAAAGAAGTAACGAGTGGATAACCTATAATAAAAAAAGGTGTCACAGCAGAAAACTGCTGTGACACCTTTTTTTATATTTACGTTTACATCATTCCAGTATTTCGAATGCCTATGTCGCTGGCTCTTCATCCTTGAGCGCCTCAAGAATTTGACTAGCCAGCTTTTCGCCAATAGAAAGTGATTTAAAATCTTCTATGGAGGCTTCTTTAATTTTCTTTAGCGATCCGAAATGCTTAAGCAGCGCCTTGCGCCGCTTCTCGCCTATACCTGGTATGGAGTCCAGTTTAGAAGTAACCATGGACTTCCCACGTTGTTCACGGTGGAAGGTGATGGCGAATCTATGCACCTCATCCTGAATCCGTTGCAACAGATAAAATTCCTGACTATCCCGAGCCAAAGCGACAGGTTCTGGCGGATCTCCAACCAAAAGCTGAGCCGTCTTATGCTTATCATCCTTGACGAGACCACAGACCGGAATGAATAACCCCAGCTCGTTCTCCAGAATATCAATAGCTGAGGATATCTGCCCTTTACCACCATCGACTACGATAAGATCTGGTATCGGCAGGTTCTCTTTCAGCACCCGTTCATACCGCCGCCGGATGACCTCGCGCATCGTTCCATAATCATCCGCACCCACCACCGTACGAACCTTATATTTACGATACTCTTTTCGTGCGGGCTTGCCATCAATGAAGACAACCATCGCAGAAACCGGATTAGTCCCTTGAATATTCGAGTTATCGAACGCCTCGATCCGGCTTAAGCGTTCGAGCCCCAAGCTCTCGCCTAAGCTCATTGCAGCACCAGAGGTACGTACTTCATCTCGTTCAATAAGCCGGAACTTCTCATCGATTGCGACTGTAGCATTTTGGCAGGCCATACCGACCATCTGCTTCTTGAGGCCACGCTGTGGCACTAGCACTTTGGTGCCGAGCCACTCCTGTAGAATAGAGGCGCCACCTGCAGCATCAACGACACCTGCTGCTGATGCTTCCGCAGCGGCCATTTCACGGGCCTCAACTTCTTCAGGCGATTCGGGGGTATCTTCCCCCTTTTGTAGATCTTCTTCGGCTGGAGTAGCAATGACAATCGCCGGTTTAGCTTCTTTATCAACCACTGCTTCCTCGTCAAGCACATCCGGCAGAAGAATCTCCTGCGGCAGAGCAGGATTATCACTGTAATACTGCGTCACATAAGACATAAAGTCACTGTAGGCTTCCCCATAGAACGGAAAGACAGAGGAGTGGCGCTGAATCATCTTCCCTTGTCTCATGTACAGAATCTGTACACACATCCATCCCTTGTCTACCGCATAACCAAATACGTCACGATCCTTAGTATCTGTGGTGTTAATCTTTTGTTTCTCCATCAATGCATCAATATGGATAATCTGATCCCGCAGTTCCTTCGCCCGTTCAAAATATAATTCCTCAGCAGCTTCCTGCATCTTCTGCTGTAGATCCTTCTTAACCGCATCATGACCTCCGCTCAGAAAAGCAGCGATATCTTGCGTAATCTGCTCATACTCGGACTTCTGCACTTCCTTCTCACACGGTGCCAAGCATTGGCCCATGTGATAGTAAAGACAGACTTCCTTTGGCATTACGCCACATTTACGGAGCGGATACATACGATCGAGGAGCTTTTTCGTTTGCTGTGCAGCATAACCATTAGGATAAGGGCCGAAATATTTTGCTTTATCTTTAATCACCCGGCGTGTGACTTCAAGCCGAGGGTGAGTTTCATTCGTTATTTTGATATAAGGAAATGTCTTATCGTCCTTCAGAAGTACGTTATAACGCGGCATATGCTTCTTAATCAGATTGCACTCGAGAATGAGCGCTTCCATGTTACTGGACGTAACAATATATTCGAAATCTGCAATATTAGCGACAAGCCGCTGAGTTTTACCATTATGACTGCCTGTAAAATAAGAGCGAACCCGGTTCTTAAGCACCTTCGCCTTACCCACATAAATAATGGTGCCTTCTTCATTCTTCATCAGATAGCACCCGGGCAGGTCGGGTAATAGAGCCAGTTTGTTGCGGATATTGTCCAAAATGATCCCCTCCAGCTAAATTGGACCCATAATTAATTGGCATTCAGCACACAAAACGCCTCCGGAATGAACCGAAGGCGCTGAGCGGCAGGGCCGAGGCCCGAACAGTAGCATTTAACAATTATTGATGTTTAGCTACGATATTTTTCAGGGATTCTTTGGAGTTCAATCCCACAACTTTATCTACCGGTTGACCGTCTTTGAAGAAGATCAGGGTTGGGATACTCATCACGCCAAAACGGGAAGCCGTTTCCGGATTCTCATCCACATTCAATTTTGCAATCTTCACGCTGTCTCCCAGTTCTGCGGACAATTCGTCCAAGATTGGAGCAATCATCTTACAAGGACCACACCAAGGAGCCCAGAAGTCTACTACTACAGTACCTTGACCTTCCACTTCGTTACTGAAGGTTTGGTCAGACACGTTCACGATAGCCATGATATTGTTCCTCCTCTAAAGTTTTACGAAACATTAATCCACTCTAAACCAAAGCTTAGTTTATGGAAGCTGCTCCGAAAATATAAGTTAATAAATTGTTTCATGTAATATGATAACCAAATTACCACTTACCGACACAATTCCAGTATAACATATCTTTAAGGGATATGTTATATATCACATACAATTATATTGCCCTCAAACTAATTTTATTTACGTTACTCTTTTCTTTACAATCTCCCCAGCCTTTCGGTATACTCTAAGAAAGCGCATTAAATGTCAATGACTTATTTCATAATGGTCAACTCAATTTGCATCTTAACAATACAGGCATTGTCCCTGTAAGGAGGCAGAAGCTATGGATGTCAACGCGCAAGCACGGGACCCACGAGAACATATCAACGAAGAACCCCGCAATGATCTAGGCGATTTAATGAATGGATTTTTCGGAATGACTGCATTTATGACCGTTGTCTTTTTCGGCATGGTTATCATTAAGTTCATTTCGGAGTAAGGGAATCATCGCAATATAAACAGAAGCCGTCTCAAAAGTAGTGAATGCTACTTAGGGGGCGGCTTCTTTTTTTGAGAGTAAATAAGAAAAAAACAGAGAGCAACGATCCTCCAATAAAAGGAGAATCGCTGCTCTTTTGAATGTTACGGTTATGAATATTTCGAGTTTATCTAATCGTCCCCCGTTGATTCTCCCCATGCAGTGGAATGACATCCACAAAAGGAGCAATACGATCCATCAAACGTTGACCTTTATAAATCTCCTCGCCATCCTTGCTCGTAAAGCTAAGATGTTTCTCCAAACCATCGAGCGGATAATTTGAGGTATAGAAGGTTGGCTTACGGTTCATCCGATAATTCAGAATCGCACCAAGCACATGATCACGCGCCCATGGATTCAAGTTCTCCGCACCAATATCATCAAAAATAAGTAAATCGCAATTTTTCAACGTATCTACGGTTTCCTTCATCTTCTGGCCGTCCATCATGATCGACTTCAAATCCTCGATAAAATCTGGCATATATACGATAACTCCAGTATAGCCGGCAACAGCAAGCTCATGAAGCAAGTAACACATCAGAAATGTTTTGCCTGTTCCGAAAGTCCCATGTAAATAAATCCCGCGCGAGGTCAGACCCTCTTCTTTAACACTCGTGATATAATCAAATATTTTATTAACCGCTGAGACCCGGCGTGGATCCTTGCCCATAATATCTATTTCATCATAACCGCCATTGAGCACACGCTCGTCCACATAAAAGCTACGGATACGTTTGCGGATGCTATCCTGATTATCCTGTGCCACTTTAAGCCGGCATGCCGTCTTGCGCTCATATAAGTCCGCCGAACCATTCACGCTCTCGACCGTAAGTTTGCTAAAGTGACCAGGGAAATCATTCGGACATTTCTCTAGACCCGGACAGTTCGCACAGTGGCGGCTTTCCTCTACATATTGATACAGGCGGCTCATATGAAGCCGCAGTCGCGAATCATCTAACTCAGGATGTTCAGACTGTAATGCCTTCACAAGCGGATGATTGAATAACTCCTGTTCAAGATCGCGTTGACGCTGCCGTAGAGTTGGATTGTTAATCGAACGAAGCACATCGCCCATAGACTCCATAGTTCCACCTCTCTTTCATTACGGCGCTTGGGAAACGCCTTTTTTCTTGTTGGCTTTAATTTCTGCCGCTTTCTTCATCATCGCCGCGAATTCCTCTTCCGATACCGTTCCGGCACTTCCATCGTCCAGCACAATCGGAATTTCCGGTTTAGCGGATCGACCTGTATTTTTAGCATATGAACGTGATCGAGATCCTGCCGCCGTGTTAGTTGTAGCTCCCTTGCCTTTCACTTTGGACTGATCCCTGATATATTTTACAGCCTTTTCGTAGGTGTTCACCTGTTTAACCAGCATATTGGAAGCGATAGCCTCCACAAAATTGCGGTTCATTCGCTGTTCTCCACCTGAGGCTACCATAGTCATTAAGTAATGAATAAGTACATTGATTACTTCACCGCTTAGCTTATAGTTCAAATCTATTTTCTCGAACATATCCATCAAATGACTGGGTACTGCACCTGGGAAAAAAGTTTGAAGCAGCCGCGTATAAGGTTCGTTCCGCAGCATCATATTATATTGGTGGATGTCACATTTGGACAAAAATTGTGGTGGTACTTCTACATAATACTCCATCTCTACAGATTGCTCCGGTGGTGCTATAGAATCATCATTCTCTTCAGAGGCACTGGAACGGATGGAAACAACCTTAGCAGCAGCAACTTCACGCTTTTCTTGTCGTTTCATATCCTGCCTGAAATGCTGGCTCGCTTTATATTGCAGTGCATCCAGAATAACCTCGCCATCCGGTGAGAACACGCCATCTTCATCCAGCAGACGACATAAATCCTGCGGACTGAGTTCGTACTTATGAGCTACATAGTTAATAACACCCATTTGAGTATGGTCAAAACGCAGTTTTTCTACATGAGCCCGGTTCACGGATTCCCTTGGAAAACGCAAAATAATATCACTATATCCAATCGCTTGTTCTCCAGATTCACGCATACCAGGCTGACGCACAGTGGCTACTTCTGCAAGTGCCTGCTCCAGCTCATAATCAATGACATGTGTATTAAGTTGAAAAATATCATAAAAAGGCACGGAGATATTCTCTTTGCCTATGGATCTGCGACTCCATTCTTCTGGCTCTCGATTCCAGAATTGTTCCCGTAAGGACAGCACAGCAAATTTGCCGATTTTATCGCGTAACAGCAACGTCAAATGCTGAGTGGCAAAAAAGTCAGCTGGCGATAGCGGCGGCATAAGCTCATATTCATATAAGTAATCATCGGTTTCCGGCACATAGATTCGACAGGTCTGTAGCAGACCTACCGCTTCTAACCGGGAAGCCTGATCTATTAAATATTTGCGGCCTTTCTCATTTGGTTCAACGCCTAGCGTCATAAATAATCTGCGCTGTTGCTCCACTCCAGAATAGCCAATGCTATCTGCTGGTACATGTTCAACCAGCAAGCGATAGAAACTGATTGCAAAAGCTCCTACCATAGGCTGATACACAGAGCTAAGCATACGTCCATCTATAACACTAAGACCAAATTCGCGGGAAACGCAGTACCGATGATGTTCGGTGAAATGATGTAAGTTACTCATGCGCATCTACGGATACCCCCTTGTTTTCACGAATTCATACAGGATTCTATTCTATCATAAAAAACGTCGCCGGAAATGTAAATAAACTACCAATTCCGACTCTTTTCGCTATAATCAGCTTTTTCATACGATTATCTACCTCTATTAAACAAGAAGAAACGGCTTCACTGTCCTCTGGAAGAGGAAGGTTCCGTTTCTCGCTGAATTTCAAAATGATTCTTAGCGTAGAACTAAAAGCTTATATGTTCAAAAAAACGACTCTCACATCAGAGCCGCAGGTCTTCCGATTAAATCTTTAAAACATCTTGTAACCGCCAAAGCGCAGTTTTTGAATGGTCCATCCACTCAATATAGCACCTGCAAGACCAGCGACACCAGTTAAGTAATCAACAAAGTGGAAACTGGAGAGATGCTCCCAGAGCGACATCGCGCTTCTATCCCAAATGGAATAGACTACGACGGGTAGAATAATAAGTACGAATAGATAAGCGGGAAACCAGGTTGTCTTCATTAACATGTTAAGAATAAATCCAATACCAAACATCATCACAAAGAATAAAACGGTTAGGATAAACACTGGAATAAACCCCATCTTACCGTCACTACCCCTTTCTATAAAGAAGCGCACATCTTATACGAGCTAGTAGTAAGTTTACTAGAAAAAATGTCACGAAGCAATGAACTTTATTCAAAATCAGGTCTAATTCTCTTACATCGGAATGTCATCATTTGCTCTAAGCAACTTGATTGCGATACAATGCATATAGATTAATAAATCATACATAGTCTATGATGCAGGAGCTTCGTAGCTAGTTTTACGCGACGTTATTTCAAGCGGAGCCTATGCTTCGTAAAACAAAGCGTATGCTTCCGATGTTAGTTTTACGCGATGTTATTTCAAGCGGAGCCTATGCTTCGTAAAACTTTTAAGGAGTGAGATCATGAACGAAGCCGCTATGACACTGGAAGGCTGGTATGCATTGCATGACTTCCGCTCACTGAACTGGACCGCATGGACGGCAGCAGATGATGAAGAACGTGCCGTTGCTCTGGAAGAATTACATGCTTTTATGCAAGAATGGAGTCCTGTCGAAGAAGCCAAACAAGGCAGCTCCGCGGTATATTCCATCGTTGGCCAGAAGGCCGATTTCGTAATGATGTTCTTGCGCGAAAGCTTGGAAGATCTGAACCAGCTTGAGACGGCCTTTAACAAAATCGCTTTTGCTCAATATACAACTAAAGCCTATTCCTACGTAAGTATTGTTGAATTAAGCAATTACCTTGCGGGGGGCAGCGATGGTAGTGATCCTATGCAGAATCCGCATGTTATCGCACGTCTAAAACCTGTTTTGCCGCAAGCGAAGCATATTTGCTTCTACCCAATGAACAAGAAACGCGAGCTCGCCGATAACTGGTATATGCTTGATATGGATAAACGTCGGGAGCTGATGGCTTCTCACGGATTAATCGGACGTGGTTATGCGGGTAAGGTGAAACAAATTATTACCGGCTCCGTAGGTTTTGATGATTGGGAATGGGGCGTAACCCTGTTCGCTGAAGATCCGCTGCAATTCAAGAAGCTGGTTTACGAAATGCGCTTTGATGAAGTCAGTGCTCGCTACGGCGAATTCGGACCTTTCTATGTCGGCAACCTGCTGACTGAGGATTCTTTTGAAGAAATGCTTAAATTGTAATTGTAATAACAAAAAGGGTGAGTCTCCAGATCTTTATGGAGACTCACCCTTTTTAAATGCTATAACGAAGTTCCTGCTTCCTCATCCTCTTCGCTGTCATCTTCATCATCACGCAGACTTTCCAAATATTCAGCCGTAGCCCTGTCACGCGCTCGCCCTTTTTCCTTTAAGCGTTCAATGCCAGGGAGAATGAGCAGATCAATTTCCTTTTGAACAACATACGCTAGATCGTACTGATTCTGATCCTCAAGATAAGATCCAACCTCAATCAGTCCGTTATATCGGTCCAATTCTTCTCGGGTCAGCAATCCACGCACCTGCACGCTGCAGTGACGCATCTTATAAGAATCTTCCTTTTTTCAGAACCAGCGGAATCCCACCGATAATGAACAAATAGCGCATATCCACAACTTTTTTCAATTGAGCTGCAGTCCAGCCCTTGTAAGTTTTGCTGCCAACTACAGCAATCCCTTGACCTTTACCTAGAGAAGCTACTGTTCCTTTATTGCTGAATGCAAATTTCTTGGGTTGTTGATTACGGATCGCAGCCACCAAATTATGTGCACAGCACTCTCCCTGTTGCATAGCAATTTGTGCCGTTGGCGGATAAGGACGCCCTTCTGGGTTAATCATCAAGGAGCCGTCTCCAATAATGAAGATATTGTCTTGGCCTGGTGCACGTAAATATTCATCTACTTTCACACGTCCACGCATAGCTTCAAATCCTGCAGCTTCAATCAGACGATTCCCTCGAATTCCGCCTGTCCAGACAATTGTAGAAGCCTTAATCTCTTCGCCTGATGCCAGAATTACACCGTTTGGTAGACATTCCTTGATCGCAACGCCCATCTTGAATGTAACACCCTTCTTAGTGAGCAAGTTCATCGCATACTCAACAAGTTCAGGAGCAAATCCAGGCAGAGCTGTTGGAGCAGCTTCTATGTTATATATATTTACCATGCTTGGATCAACGTCAAATTCTTTGCACAACCCAGGGATGCGGTCAGCTAATTCGGCCACAAATTCAATTCCGCTAAAGCCGGCACCACCGACTACGAAATTGATATGCTCCTGTGCATTGTTCTCGTTCTTATATTTGGCAAATTGATACTCAATATGTTCACGAATCAAACGAACGGAGTTGATGCTCCGGATCGTCAGTGCGTATTTATCAAGTCCTGGAATACCGAATGTTTCAGGCTCTCCGCCCAAAGCAATGACGAGATAGTCATACGAAAGAGTACCATCCTCCAAAATAATCTTTTTCTGCTGGGTACGAATTTCCTGAACAGATGACTTAACGAGATCGATCTTGAATTCATCGATTAGTTTAGAAATAGACACCCGAGTGTGTTCAATACTATCTGTACCCGCGGCAGGCATATGTAGATGGGTAGTAAAATAGTGGTACTCGTGACGGTTTACGAGCGTGACATCCGCTTCATTATAGTTCAAAGCCTTCTGTAAGCGCTGTGCGGTCAAAATACCCCCATAGCCCGCGCCTAAGATTACGATTTTGGGAATACTACTCATGTTCCGGCTCCTTCCAAGAGGTAAATCTGTCTTTGTATTTTTTATTGAAACAATGTACGGTCCTTTTTGTGAATTTATACACTTATATTTAGAAGAAATTCCAATCAAACTTAAAGGATTTCTAAATTGACCATATCCATTGTAAACCTTAGTGTACTATTAATCAAACATTAAAATACTAAAAAACGTCACATTCTTATTGTGTTCTAAAGTCTTTCTTTGCAGGTATGTGTCACAATGTTTATAATAAGAAAGAATACAAGTATGGCAAAATGAATATATCAACTCGGAGGTGTAATATCCCGTGACACAAGAGCAATCCGGCGTTCCTATGAGCGACCTTTTAATCATAGGTGGCGGTCCAGCTGGCATGTTTGCCGCATTTTACGGTGGGATGCGTCAGGCATCCGTAACACTTATTGAAAGTATGCCCCAATTGGGAGGACAACTTGCTGCACTTTATCCTGAAAAATACATTTATGATGTAGCAGGTTTTCCAAAAGTAACTGCACAAGAATTGGTTGACAACCTGACACGGCAAATGGATATGTTCCAATCGAATATCCGGCTGGAGGAGAAAGTAATTTCTGTTCAGAAACGGGACGAACGCCATTTTGTAGTTACAACTGATGTAGCAGAATATCACAGTAAAGCTATTATCATTACAGCTGGCGTAGGCGCTTTTGAACCTCGTCGTTTAGAACTGCCAGACGCAGGACGGTTTGAAAAAGCCAACCTTCATTATTTTGTAAATGATTTAAATGCCTTTAAAGATAAAAAAGTTCTGATTAGCGGTGGTGGAGATTCCGCAGTAGACTGGGCACTAATGCTGGAACCGATCGCGGAGCAAGTAACCCTGATTCACCGCCGGGATAAATTCCGTGCGCATGAGCACAGCGTAGAGAATCTGATGGCTTCCAAAGTTAACGTAATTACACCTACTGAAATTACAGAACTGCATGGTGACGAGTTTATTACTAAGGTTACCTTATCTCATATCAAGACCAAGGAAACACAAGAAATCGAAGTCGACAGTGTAATCGTCAATTTCGGATTTGTTTCCTCTCTGGGACCCATTGCAGAGTGGGGCATCGATATTGAAGGGAACTCCATTGTTGTTGACTCACGTATGGAAACGAGTATTCCGGGAATCTTTGCAGCTGGCGATATTACCACATATCCAGGTAAGCTGAAGCTAATTGCTGTAGGATTCGGCGAAGCCCCAACGGCTGTGAATAATGCAAAAGTCTACATCGATCCGGAAGCCAAGCTTTCACCAGGACACAGTAGTAATATGAAACTCTAATTCTATCTACCACAATAAAAAAGGGTATTCTGACAGGCCTATCAATACTAGCCTATCAGGATACCCTTTTATGTTTGTGACTCGCGGTTTATTTATATGTAGCCAGCTACAAAGGTATACTTTGCGCTCTTTTAATGAAGAACCGCATGAACTGGAGAGTGTAAGTTTCGTTTGCGAATCTCAACGAGTAGAAGAGCGATGAAATCATGCTCTAGTTGCAGTTCTATCGCTCTATGGTAAGAGTCTAGAAGCATCTCATCGGACAATTCAACCATAACGTTCATCTACCTTTCCTGTATTTGGATCTGAATCTATCATATCAAACTATCATTTTTCGAACAAGCGTTCGTGTTATCCACAAGTACATGTGGAAATCCTGTGTATAATATGTGCGTAAGCGTTACAAAGGTGATACCTGCACAGTGGAATATGGGGATAATAGTTATACACAGGACTGAACCACTTGTATACAGCTAAAAATATATTTTTATTGTAAATAAATTACAATATAATTTACCCCAAAAGAACGCAACTAAACGCAATTTTATCTTACTACTCTATTATCGTCAATTCTAAAATTTTTGTTAATTTACTGAGGTCTTGTATTAACCTCCAGAATCCATATTTTACCTGAATAATCCACGGCGTAATCAAAACCCAGTTCCCCTATTCCAGGGAAATGCCGCTCCATCAGTTCGATACATACGAGCGTTAGCCTGCGCATTTCTGCTTTCTTCGCTGAGGCTTTAATTCGAGGCAAGGATCTGCGAAGTCCTTCTCGACAAGAAAGCATCGTGCCACCTTTACATAAATTAGTTACGAACAGGCCAGGCCGGGCCAATCTTCCCACCATAGAGCGAAACTCCCAAACACCACCATTTCTCACTACTTTGACCCGATAATCAATAGGACGCCCACCAATTCTGGCGAGAGAAATCCCCTGTTGAATCAAATATTTACGTCTAACCTTGACGAAATGAAGCGCTCGTCTCATGGATCTAAAGTCCTTGTAAATTCGAGTTCTGTCCATATAAGTAAATCCATAACCTCGACTATCCCGAAACACTTTAATTACACCGTAGCCTCCACCGCCAACTATTGGTTTAATAACAACATTTCCGTATCTCCGGAGCATAGCTAACAGTGAGTCAGCCGAATACACCCTCGTCATTGGTATATAATGAGAAACCCTCGCGTCACTGAGCAATGCTTCTGTCTTCAACCATTTGCTAGCCAATTGTCTTCCCGACATCGTCCTTTCCCTCCTTTCACATTCCAGCCTACCCTATACATTACTCAGAAAAGGCCCCACCCTCTTGTATGATTGTCCGTGTAGGAGGAAACTCTTAGCAAAAAGGGCTTAGAGCTTGTATCGACAACATTCTCAATCTCGCAGGTTAGATTGCAGATTTTGTAGAACCTCATTTCTGAACATTCGACATCTAAATCGCAATGGATGAGTTCACTATAACTAGAATAATCTTCAAAATCGTTGTATTATTAATAGCGGTTACATTTTCAATTCCTACTATATAAATAATGAATTAGAGGCTCGCTAAAAAACAGCGCGGGGAGGGCTCGGAATGGCTCAGTTTTTCGAGGTATTATATTGGGTGGCCATGCTTGGGATGTCCATCGTATTGGCTGGAACGACTATACTGATCTGCGCTATTGGCTTTAAATTCATTAAAGACAGACGCAGAGCACTGGGTGCTGGCTGTATTGCCTTTTCCCTTGGAGCCGCAGGGCTCATCGTGTTTATGATTAATTACAAGTTTATTATTCCAGCCTAATTGTACGCAGGAACAAACAAAAGCCCTCTCGAGGAATTCCATCGGAGGGCTTTTGCTTGTATGTCATTCATATATCTAGCGTAAGACGGATCATATCCACTACCTTGATCCCATTTTCAACAATCTCTTCACTATAATGCCTGATAAAAAAATCTCTATCGATTCCGGTAATTCTAAATCCACATTTCTGATAAAGAGCCAGTTGTCCTATACTAGAATTTCCCGTACCCACTTCAATCGTCTTCGCACCAAGTAATCTCGCATTCTGAATCGCATGATAGACCAACTGCTTTCCTATCCCTTTACTTTGCTGACTCTCATCAACAGCTATATTCACTAGCTCCACTGTCTCAGGTCTCGTTTGTAGCAAAACATAGACACCTATAATGCAATTCTCCACTTCAGCTACAAAACATTGCCCTCTTTTTAAATACGCTTCAACAAGACTTAGGGAAGGATCGGCTAATAACAACAAATGTAAGGGTGGTTGTTCTTCTGCGTTTAATTTCCTAATTAGCATGCTTTGAGCTCCTTGTGATGACTTTTGTCATTGAGAATAAAAAAAGCCTCCAAGCCCGTGTTGTAGAAATCAACATGGGGCTTGAAGGCGTAACGTCGCGATTAGCAAGGCTCTTCGTTCGGTTTTCCTGCATCCGTAGCTGTACGGAAGCTTGAGCCACAGCCACAGGTTGCAGTAGCGTTCGGGTTATTAATGGTGAAGCCACCTGTCATGCCGGATTCTTCAAAATCAATTTCGAGACCATCAAGGTAACGAAGATTTTCTTTCTCCACGACAACCTTCATTTCTTGGATGTCCATATATACGTCCTGATCAGTTTCATTATCATCAAAGCCCATAGCGTAAGAGAATCCACTGCAACCGCCGGGCGTTACTCCAATACGGAGGAACATGTTCGGCACTTCTTGTTCAGCAAGCATCGCCTTTAATTGTTCTGCTGCCTTTTCGCTAATATTAATCATGATCATATCCTCCTATAAATTAAACTTACTTCAACAGAAAAACTTATGTTTAAGAGACCTTCCGGTCAAAAGTTACTTTCTTAAAAATATATACTTAATAAACTCAGTATAACCGACTATTCCATTACCCTCAAGTCACAACTGCCTTATGCTTGACCTGCCACACCAAAATAAACCATCCATATCCAGCTGTTGATCCCCTTATAAGAGAGGTTTATAATAAGGAAGGCAAACATAAGTAAAAATTCGGAAATTTGTCACGGAGGCTAAACCTCCGATTTATTTTCATGAATGAACAGCTACCGTCTGGGTAAGTCTGGGAATTATCTGCGGGCAATGGACCCCGTAAAACTTTCAGGAGGAATTTATTATATGTCTACTCTTTTCACCCCCCAAACAGACGCCCGAATGATGAACATTATTGAAAAAGTTCGTGGCGGCGAAAGATTGAATTTAGAAGATGGCGTTTATTTATATCAAAGTAACGACCTACTTACGATTGGCCAATTAGCAAATGAAGTCAATCTTGCAAAGAACAACAACAGGGTATATTTTATCGAAAACATGAGTCTATATTTCACCAATGTTTGCGAATCTCACTGTGCATTCTGCAATTTCCGCAAAGATGATGGAGAAGAGGGTGCTTATACCCTTTCCGGTCAGGAAATGGTGCAATATGTCGAACAGCATATTCATCCAAGTGTGCGCGAATTCCATATCGTAGGCGGTCATAATGACAAGGTTCCTTTCCAGTATTACGTGGATTCTTTAAAAGCCTTGAATGAACGTTTCCCTGAGGTAACC
Organism: Paenibacillus sp. FSL H7-0737; assembly: GCF_000758545.1. NCBI lineage: Bacteria > Bacillati > Bacillota > Bacilli > Caryophanales > Paenibacillaceae > Paenibacillus > Paenibacillus sp. FSL H7-0737. The sequence goes on from NZ_CP009279.1 coordinate 5,664,459, forward strand.
TTAAAAGCATACACTGCAGCCGAAATCGATTTTTTCACCCGAATTAGCGGATTGAGTATTCGTGAGGTACTCGAACAGCTGCGTGCTGCAGGACTTAAGACACTTACTGGTGGCGGTGCAGAAATATTATCCGATCAATACCGTAAAAAAATGCGTGTAGATAAAGCTAATGTGGAAGAATATCTAGAAGTTCACCGAACAGCACATCAGCTTGGCATGAAGACACATACAACTATGCTTTACGGCTCGATTGAATCTCATGAAGATCGTATCCGGCACATGATGCAGATCCGCGATCTACAAGATGAAACCAATGGCTTTATGGTATTCATTCCATTATCTATGCAGCCTAAGAACAAGAATGCAGGAATTATGCGCCGCAACTCCGCTTATGAGGATCTGAAGACGATTGCGATCAGCAGATTGATGCTGGATAATTTCGATCACATCAAAGCGTACTTTATTAATATCGGTCCTCAGCTTACTCAAGTTGCACTGAATTTCGGTGCTTCTGACGTCCATGGTACTATTCTTAAAGAACGCATTAGCCATGCGGCTGGTGCCTTAACACCTGAAGGCCTCACTCGCGATGAATTGATCTGGTTAGTAAAAGGTGCTGGACGAATTCCAGTAGAACGCGACACGTTCTACAATGCGATAAAGGTATACGAATAAAAGACTACCTAGATCCGTTATCCTATATTGGAAAGGAAGTTCGGTCAGCATGAGAACACTACTCGTTCTGGGCGGCGGCTATGGCGGCTTGGCCCTAATTCAAGAATTGCTCAATAATCACCTTCCACAGGATATTGAAATTATCTTAATTGACCGAATGCCTTATCAAGGAATCAAAACGGAATATTATGCGCTTGCCGCAGGTACAGTAACTGACTATCACTTGCGGATCCAGTTTCCGGTTCATCCCCGTCTCACTATCCGTTACGGTGAGGTGAGTTCCATTGATTTGGAGAGTAGAATCGTTACAATGGAGCCTGACGAGACTGTGTCTTATGACATACTTGCCATTGCACTAGGTTGTACCGACAATTACCATAACATCCCTGGAGCTGATCAATATACTTGCAGTATCCAGACCTTTGCAGGAACACGCGAAACTTACCAACGTTTAAACGATGTGAAGCCTTATGGAACAATAAACATTGTAGGCGGAGGACTAAGTGGAGTGGAATTGGCGGCAGAGCTTCGGGAGAGCCGACCAGATCTTAATATTGCTATTCTGGATCGCGGTGAACGTGTCTTATCTGCCTTCCCTGCGAAGCTGTCACAGTACGTGGAGGAATGGTTTCACCACCATCAAGTACAGACACTTGGACGTGTCTCCGTATCCCATGTAGAAAAAGATGCGCTTTTTAACGGTACAGAGGAAATTCTTTCAGATGTTACGGTATGGACCGCGGGGATCCAACCGGTGAAGGTTGTTCAGGAATTAACAGTCCCGAAGGATCGCGGAGGACGAATCATTCTGGATGAATATTATCGTGTACCTGATTATCCAGAAGTGTATGTAATTGGCGACTGCGCCAGCCTGCCATTCGCTCCAAGCGCACAAGCCGCAGGAGCGCAGGGTGAGCAGGTTGCTCAGGTTATTCAAGCCATGTGGCGCGGCGAGACCCCTAAGCTTCATCCTATTCGTCTAAAGGGTACCTTAGGCTCACTAGGCAAGAAAGCTGGATTTGGTCTGATGGGCCAGCGCTCCGTAAAAGGACGGGTTCCCCGTATCCTTAAGAGCGGGGTACTCTGGATGTCAAAACGCACTTTAGGATAAACCTAAGGGCTGCTCTTTTCCGTTATAAATACGAAAAAGAGCAGCCCTTTATTTTCCACAAAAAGCATTTAATCAAGATCCATATTAAACCAAGCCTCTAGCTCTTTGATTTTAGTATCAATTTTCTTTTCTAGCTCGTCAACAGTATCTGCTGCAACGATGTCCCCTTCAACCATGGCAAACGGGGTTAAATAACATTCCCCACAATTGTTCAGGCATCCGTATTCGATCACATCGTAATCTGGATTTTCCTCCAGCTTATGCATTAGCTTGTCTGTTCCGTGACCCATGTTACTGGCACAAAATTCAATAATTGGTCTCATGATGATCTCCCTATTCCGCCTAACCATTTTATTTTTTAACTTTTTGTACTATAATGAACTTACGAAAGGAGTGATTGAGAAATGAGTGAGAATGCACAAAGCACCGAAATGTATGATGAAGTATTGGAAGTGCTGGATAAGCTTCGTCCGTTCCTGCAACGCGATGGCGGCGACGTTGAACTGGTCGATGTAGAAGACGGCATCGTTAAGTTGAAACTTATGGGTGCCTGCGGCAGCTGCCCAAGCTCCACGATCACCTTGAAAGCCGGGATTGAACGCGCCCTTCTTGAAGAAGTAGAAGGCGTACAAGAAGTTATGCAAGTATTCTAATCCCATTCAATATCATTCCCGATCCTCCTCTTCAGGAGATCGGGATTTTCTTATTATAGAGGATTTAGCCTTCCCCTACAACATACAGCATAAAACCCGCATGCCATTAGGCAGCGGGTTTTATGCTGTATTAGAGATTAAGTTAGCTTTCTGTCTTAAAATGCTGGAATGATCGAGCCTTTGTACTGCTCTTCAATAAAAGCTTTAGCTTCTGGAGAATTCAGTGCAGCGGCAAGCTTTTTGATTGCATCGGAATCTTTATTGTCAGGACGAGCTACCAAGATGTTAGCATAAGGGGAATCCGTTCCCTCGATGAACAATGCATCTTTAGTAGGAACTAGGTTAGCTTCCAAAGCATAGTTAGTGTTAATCAAGGCAAGATCTACTTCATCCAATTGACGACCTAACATTGCTGCATCTAGCTCAATGATTTTAAGATTTTTCTTATTCTCAGTGATATCTGCTTGGGTAGATGTGATGTTGGTATCATCTTTCAAAGAAATCAGTCCATTTTTGGCAAGCAGGATCAGTGCACGACCACCGTTTGTAGCATCATTCGGGATGGCTACTTTCGCACCATCAGCCAGCTCGTCGATGGATTTGATTTTTTTGGAATAAGCACCAAAAGGTTCAACGTGAACGGCTGTAACAGAAACTAGATCCGAACCGTTCTTTTGATTCTGGTCATCCAGGTAAGGTTGATGTTGGAAGAAGTTAGCATCCAGATTCTTCTCTGAAAGCTGAACGTTTGGTTGAACATAGTCAGTGAATTCTTTGATTTCTAATTTAATTCCTTGCGCTTCAAGCAATGGAGCAATAGCTTTTAGGATCTCAGCGTGTGGAACAGGTGAAGCACCAACCACCAATTTTACAGGTTCTGCAGATGACTCAGTTGCAGCACCATCTTTTGGTGCATTAGTAGCAGCCGAGTTAGAAGCATTATTGTTATTGCCGCAAGCAGCCAGCACCACAACCAGTGTCAGACTAAAAAAAGTAAGTAGTAATTTTTTCATTTTAAATCCCCCTCTTATCCTTGGTATTTGTATGAATAAGGCTATATATGGACGTACCTTATTTCCGTGTGAAATGTCGTACTAGTCGATCACCGGCCATTTGTAGCAGTTGCACCAGTATGACCATTAAGACTACAGAGATAATCATAACTTCCTTCTCATATCGGTAATATCCGTAACGAATCGCTAGATCCCCTAACCCGCCGCCGCCTACCATCCCGGACATTGCCGTATAGGAGACCAGTGTAACCAGTGTGATCGTAACCCCAGCGAGCAGACCTGGACGAGCCTCTGGCAAAAGAACACGCATAACGATCTGATTCGTGGATGCTCCCATCCCTTGCGCCGCTTCGATTACTCCACGATCCACTTCTCTTAATGCCGTTTCCACCAAGCGAGCAAAGAATGGAGCTGCACCAATCACGAGCGGTGGAATCGTACCAAGTACTCCAATGGAGGTTCCAACGATAGTTTTGCTAAAAGGAATTAAAGCCACCATCAAAATGATAAACGGTACGGAACGCAAGATGTTTACAAAGAAAGATAAGACCGAGTAAATTACTCTGATTACTATACTATTCGATCTTCCCCATAAATACAATAGAATTCCGAGTGGTAAACCAAGAATAATTGTGAACAATCCAGAGAATATTAACATTTGCAAGGTAGCAACTGTAGCATCCATCATTTCTTGCCAGTTTAAGTCTGCGAAATTCATTACGAAATCACCTCCACTTCAAGGCCTTGAGCGGTTAGTTCGGCTATCGTCACAGCGATCGCTTCAGCTGGACCTTCGAACCGAACAATCATTTGTCCATAAGGTACGTCTTTTATCGTTGAGATGGTACCATGCAGAATGGCGAAGCTAACACCTGTCTCACGTACTACATTGGAAAGTGCAGAGCCGTAGGTCTTCTCTCCGAAAAAAGTAATTTTGACGGCCTGAGAGTTGTCCCCAGCAGCAGCGTCAAGCGCCGTACGAAGGGGTCCCTCATTCTGTGATTCACTGCGAATGAAATCGCGAGTGACCTCATGCTGCGGCTTCAGGAATACCTCCGTGACTTTACCTTGCTCAACGATACCACCACCATGAATGACCGCAACACGGTCGCAGATGCTCTGAATCACGTGCATTTCGTGAGTGATCAGCACAATGGTCAGATGGAATCGTTTATTAATATCGAGCAATAGCTTAAGAATAGAGTCTGTCGTTTGTGGATCAAGCGCAGAGGTTGCTTCGTCACACAGCAGCACATCGGGGTCGCTGGCAAGTGCCCGTGCGATGCCCACCCGTTGCTTTTGTCCGCCTGATAATTGGGAGGGGTATTTATCCCGGTGTTCTTCAAGCCCCACTAAGGCAAGCAAATCTTTCACTTTAGTATCAATATCTGCTCTCGAAGTGCCTGTGAGTCGCAGAGGAAAAGCAATGTTATCGTACACCGTTGCAGAAGATAGCAGATTGAAATGTTGAAAAATCATCCCAATTTTGCGCCGTTGTTCCTGCAGCTGACCTTGAGTAAGCTTGGTTAGTTCAATGCCATCTACCCAAACTTCCCCTTCTGTCGGACGCTCCAACAGATTAATGCAACGGATCAATGTACTTTTCCCCGCTCCAGAATGGCCAATAACTCCGAATATTTCACCTTTTTCGATAGACAAATTCAATCCGGAAAGTGCTGAAGCCGCATGGCTGCCTTTTCCATATACCTTTGTTATTCCTTTTAGATTAATCAACGCTCGTCGCCCCCTTTATAATTCACTTATTCCATACAAAAAAACCTCCGACGATCGATGCAGATCGCAAGAGGCTCTGTGTGTTTATTTAGACAATGCCTTCTCATCTGCCAACGACCACAAACCTTGCGTCATTGTAGGAATTAGCACCATGACATTTGTACATAACGCTAATCGCGCTGTATACAAATCGGTTGCCGGGCTTCATCGGGCCTATCCCTCCGCCACTCTCGATAAGATATAGAGTATGAAATTTTATGTTTGAATTCGTACAGACTTTAATGCAAGCATAAGTATAGTAAGTTTCTTGTTTTTTGTCAAAAGGAAATATCTTGAACGCTTAGGATTGTACACGCTTTGCCTTGCTGATTTCCTTACGCAGCTGTTCATTGCTGTAGCTGAATGCCGCGATTAATGTTTTACAGTTCATTTCAAGGGACTGCTTCAAATCCTCAAGATGGCTATCTAAATCCTCAAGCTGAATTTTGTCATGCAAGCCTTGATGTCGCTGCCATAAATCATCCTGCATTTCGGAATTCATATAATGAATTTCAGCATTTCTGCGCTTGCGTAGATTCTCCAGTGGATCACGATAAGAGTTCTTGATCTGTTCCAGTTGATCCGCTAATGCAGGATGCACATTCAATAACTGAAGTTGACGCAGTACTGTAAAATAAGAAAAGTGCGTTTTTAATTTGGAGGTTTTGAGGTCATAAAAATGATTCAGTACCGTTCCAAGCTTGTCCAGAAGAGAGAACACACGAATAAATCCATCTTTATAAAAATAAACATACCGCGCATAATCGCCTTGTTCCACTGGTGACATATCGTCCATATAACCAGCGATTACCGATTTCCGGTAAAAAGCAGCTGCGAACCAGCTTTGCTCCAATTCATCCAATGAGGAGATCAGTCCACGTGTCCAAATCTCCAGCTTGCGGTATTCATGGTCATTATCCTCATGAGCGTTCATTTCCTTGCGCAGTAAGGCTGCAAATGTGGCCATGTTCTCCATCGCGTCAGCCAATACACCGCTGTTCTTTCGAGGCGGCTCTCCAAGTATAACCCGCAGCATATCCCAGTCCTCCTAAAGTTTTGTCCAGCACCACGATATACCGATTTCCACTTTATTATTCCGAAGGTAAAGCGACTCTATCCACGGTGGGAACTTTCTACCAAGGGTGTTACAACGGTGTCATTGGATTCGTTGGATTTTTTTCAACAACTACATTTCTCGCGCGATTCAGCTGCCAGACTCTTACACTCATATAACATAAGACACCAAACAAACTAGCGATCAACAAAATATGAGCCAAAGCGGCAAATATGTACAATCTTTCATTATCTAGTGTGTAAACAACAGCAGCTCCACTAAATACCTGCATCAAGCACAGCAGAACAGCCGCTACGCCAAGAGCTCTTAGCTCTGGGTAATCCTTATGTTTCCAAAAAGCTAAATGTCCAAGCACCGCAGTAAGAATGAATAAGATCAAAGCCGCAATCCGGTGCGTAAAAACAATACCTACTCCCCCGGAAAGCTCGGGAACCCATTCACCGTTACAGAGCGGCCAGCCAGAACATCCACCGCGCGAATCCGTATGACTAACAAAGGCTCCAATATAAACAACAACATAGGAATAAAAGGCCGTAAAGCAGGTTAAATTGCGGAAAGCCTTACTGACGGGTTGCTTCTGAAGCTCCATCTTAGGATCGTACTCACCTGCTTCATGTCGCCTTTTAGTTCCTAGAGCCAGCATTAGAGAACTTGAAAAAGCGATCAAAGAAAAGCCCATATGTAGTGCCATTACAGCAGCAGATTGGGATTTAATCACTGCAAGCGCTCCCATACCACCTTGAACAATTACAAACAGCAACGTCATGAATGCATATACTAACAAGTCCCGCCGATTTCGAGCATAACGCCAAAAGGCAATCATCGAGGCAAGTGACAATAACCCTGCCAATCCGCTAAACAAGCGATGGGTGTATTCAATCATCGAACCTACAGTATAGGCCGGAATCAATTTCCCATGACAGAGCGGCCATTCATTTCCACATTCCAATCCCGATCCAGTCTTCGTTACAACCGCTCCCCCTAGTACAGCGAGGAACATGATAAGGCAAGTAAGATAACTAAGCCATTTCAACTGATTTGTCGACAAAAATATCACCCGCAGTTTTTAGTAATGAAGAAGCATCTTAAAAAACCACCGCTTTTGCTCGAACAGGCGAAAGCGGTGGTTTTCCGGAATTACTGTTGAAGGCTTTGATGCACTTGAACCGCTTTATCCAGGAAATTCTCAATTTCCTCGCGGGATTTACGTAATTTATTAACGAATCTAACCAATTCACGTCCATCGGAATACGCGACAAAGCTTGGAATACCCATAATATTTTGTTCCTGACTAACGTCACCCACAGCATCAACGTCAACCTCAACCAGCGTTAGACGATCTGCATAGGCTTGCTCTACCTCAGGAATAAAAGGATCGATAAATTTACAATCCGAGCACCAGTCCGCCTTGAAGATGGCTACAGTTAATCGAGGAGATTGAATGGCTACCTGAAATTCAGCAGGAGAACTAATTTTGTCCATAGCTTGTTCAGTCCTTTCTTCCATATCTGTCAAATTTCTATTCTTTAAGTGAAGCAAAATGTCATGCAGAAGTCAAACTTATTCTCTCATACGAACACGCGCAGGCTGCAATTTCATCAGCGGATGGAGCAATTTTTGCAATGCACGCGGATAACTGGAGATTTCCTGTTTAGTAAGCACACCCAGTACAATTAGCATGACCAGATAAATAACAACAACTGCGGCCCCTACAACAAGACAAGTGATCAGAAATGCCAGACGTGCAGGCATTAGATCTGTTAACAGAATTCCAGCTTGGTTAAGTCCAAAACCAATACCACCGGACACCAGAACCGCAATTGCGAAGCCGCCCCACCGTTTACCCATAATTTCGAAAGGTACAATGGATTTCAGCATCCGTAAGTTAAGAATAGTAATAACTACGAAACAAAGTGCTGTTGCGCCGATAATCCCGTAGATCCCAAATATCTTACTTAGTAAGAAGCTTGCGACTAATTTAACAATAATACCCACTAGCACATAATACATTGAAATGCGTGATTTGCCCATACCGAGCAAGATGGAGTTCGTTGTCATCATGGTGATCTGAAAGATCGTTCCAATCGTAAGCATCGCCACAATTCCGCTTCCGTCCAAGCTGCTGAACAATAACCCGTTTACAGAATAAGCTGCTGCCACAAGTGCCAACACAATTGGCATCCCTGTCAGGATAGAAATCCGCAAAGCAAGTGTAATTTGCTTCTTCAAGTGTCCCTCATCACGACGGGCATAGGCAGCTGAAATGATCGGAATCAGCGAGGTACCTAGCGCAATGGCTAGTACCGGCGGAATTCCGGCCACACTTTGAGCACGCGTGGTTAGTATACCCAAAGCTGCTGTTGCACTCTCTCTGCCCATCTGATCAATAAGCAGTGGAACAGCCAAAGAAGTATCAATCACATTCACTACGGGAATCGTAAGTGAAGAGAGCACGATCGGAATTGATAGTGTGAAAATATCTTTGTAAATTCCCCAAATCGGCAATTTTTGAGTGGTATTGTAATTTAATCCTTGCTGTTTATCCTCTCGGCGCAGCTTGATTGCAAAATAAATCATGACACCAAATGCTGCAATACTACCAATTACGCTACCGAAGGATGCTCCCGCAGCTATAGTTGTATTGTTATACCCCTGCTGTAATAGAATATAAGCTAGTAAAATAGCGACTAGTACGCGAGCGAACTGCTCTACAATCTGTGAAATACCACCAGCCATCATATTGTTGCGCCCTTGAAAATATCCACGCATCATGGCAATTGCCGGAAAAAGTAAAAGCGCAGGTGCAATAGCCCTAACTGCCATCGCTGATTCAGGTACATCAGCAATATGTGTCGCATAGAACGGAGCGCCTATGTACAGCAAGGCCGTCATGATTACCCCTGCTGCTACTGAAAATAGCAATGCTGCATGATACACTTGTCTCGCCTCTTCAGGACGATTCAGAGCGTACCGCTCGGAGACCATTTTACTGAGCGTACTTGGAATACCTGCTGTAGCCACGGTGAGCAGCATTAAATAGATATTGTTCGATACCCCAAATGATGCTCTCCCCACATCATCAAAAATATGATCCAGCGGCACCCGCTGAACAAGCCCGAGTACCCTTGCCACCAAAGCTGCAGCAGCAAGGATAAGCGTGCCTTTTACGAAAGACTCTTTCTTGGACAAACCATTTCCCCTTCTTCACTGTTAAAATTAAAACCGGACGACCCATATAAAAAAGAGGACGACCATAATAATTTGTAGCACAATTTTGACAACAGTACTACTAAACAACCCAAGTATTGATCCTACACTTACTTTGGCAGCTTTAGCCGGTGAAGAACCTACGATCAATTCTCCTATAAAGGCACCCAGAAACGGACCAATAATAAGTCCAAAGGCTGGGATTACAAAAGGACCAATGATTAGCCCAATCGTACTCCCGATAATCGATGAACGTGAGCCGCCAAATTTCTTAACGCCCCAAGCCCCTACAACGTAATCAGCAATAAATAAAACTACAACGATCAGCGTTTGAATGATCCAGAACCAGGCACCAAAAGGCTCGAAAGAAAAGAACCAGCCATATACGAAAAAGGCAAGATAAATCGCAAGCGCACCCGGCAGTATAGGGTACACAGCCCCCGCTAGCCCTACGGCAAATAAAGCAATAATAAGAATCCAACCCAGGATCGTCAACACTTAACCTCCTAATAGCAAATATGCTCTATGGATTCACTTCGCAATAGCTTCATTAAAAATATATTTTTGAATGACTTCTGCAATTCCATCATTATTATTAGAAGCCACCACAACGTCAGCCTCTTCTTTAACCGTCTCCTGAGCGTTGCCCATGGCAACCCCAAGCCCTGACTGCTGAATCGCTGCAAGGTCATTGAGGCTGTCACCAACCGCTATAACTTGGGACATGTCTAGTCCTAGCAGCTTACAGACTTCCATGATTCCGGCTGCTTTATTCACTCCTAGAGGGTTAATCTCCAGGTTATGTGGAGAGGAGTTCGTAATCTCCAATCCACCCATATCTTGAAGACGAAGCAGCAGCTTATGACGAAGCTCATCATCTTCGGTGTGATAACCGAATTTAAGCCATTCTCTGCCCGTTACATCCCCATCCCAGTTATCCTGTTTGTGGACTTTTTCCGTAGAATAGGCCCAGAACCAGATGTCATCTTCTTTAGCAAGTTCATACATTTGCTGTACCAGCATAGGGTCCATCAATGATCGCCGATAAATTTCATGTGGAGCTCGCCATACCTCACTACCGTTCACAGTAATCATAGGTGTTTCTAGTCCAAGCTGCTCAGCATATGGAAATGCACTTGTAAAAGCCCGGCCTGTCGACAGACAGACATGAACGCCTGCGTCGACCGCCTTTTGAAGCCATTTCACCGTTGTAGGTGTAATAATCTGTTCATCATTCAGTAGGGTTCCATCCATATCCAAAGCAAGCAGGCGGTATTTGGCAGTCATTGCCACCCCTCCATTCTTTTATGCTCTCAATAGAGCAGCTGTTTATTTTTAATCATTATTCCCTTAGAGTCAAAGTTACTGAGTACCTGTAGTCGTTCCTTCATTCGCAGGATCATTCGTATTATTACCTGACTGTAGACTCTTCTTCGGAACGCCATCAAGTCCATATTCCCAATCATAAGCATCAAAAATTTTACGTGCGACCGGCGCAGCACTCTGGGAACCAAAGCCCCCTTCTGGAATGACTACGGCTACTGCCAGCTTAGGATTATTTCGTGGGGCATAGGCAATAAATACACCATTATCGCGAATTTGACCCTTCGCCACTTGTTGGGATGTTCCCGTCTTACGAGCAAAATCATAAGGGAAATCAGAAAAAGCACTAACTTCACTTCGCATACCCTGTTGAATTTCTTTCCAATAGGATTTATCAAAGGCTGTTACTTCATCTATTACCTCACGACCGAACTCCTTGACTACTTTTCCGTCAGCATCTGTAATCTTACTAACTAGCTGAGGTTTGATCCGCTGTCCTTCATTAGCAAGTGTAGCTACGTATTGGGCAAGCTGCAACACCGTATAACTACCTTGTTGGCCGAAAGAAGCATATACAAGTGCCGCTTGGGCACTACCCGCAGCCTCTATATTGGTATAGTTAATCTGTCCTAAGAATTCATTTGGCAGACCACTTCCCGTGGATACACCAAGTCCAAACTCTTTCATATACCTATCCCAGATATCTACGCCTTTGCTTTTGTATTTGTCATACAATCGTTTACCGATCATATCCACCATGAACGCATTCGAGGATTTCTCAATCGCTCTTGCAGGGTCCATAGAACCGTACACATGTCCTCCAGAGTTTCTTACCTTGGTTTCATGACCTGCTTTACCAAAAGTCGCGAAACCTCTATCCGGATAGTAGGTTGAGGTTGTAAAGAGACCTTCATTCAAACCCACGAGTACGCTCAAAGGTTTAATTGTTGAACCTAGTAGCAGCACAGACCTAAGTCCATTACCTGACGTCCCTGAAGAAATCGGATTAATGGTACCGTTCTGATAGTTGTCCATAATACTGTTCCAAACATCAGTGGATAAGGATCCCGATGTCCAAATATTCGTATCGTAGTCCGGCATACTTGCCATACTGACGATATTCCCCGTATCAACTTCCATCGCTACAGCGTAACCAGTTAAAGCATTAGGATGCGTTTTACCCTGTACAGTATTGGAATGCAGCCACTTAATCTGATCCATAATCGCCTGCTCTGTCTTCATCTGAATGTTCTTATTAATAGTTGTCCAGACGTCATTGCCTTTCACAGGAGGGACTACACGTTCGACTTTTTCTGCCATGTTCTGTGGATTGACAGAGATTTCCTGATAGCCGTTTTGTCCCCGAAGCTCTCTCTGATACTGCAGCTCCAGGCCGTCAAATCCGACAAACTCGTCGTCCTTGTAAGTTAGTCCTGGCTCCGGATTGTTCTTCATAGCATTTAAGATATTCTTATAAATATTAAGGCTGTTTGCTGATTTAAAAGGCTTGATATAACCTATCGTCTGTACGGCAACCGTATCTTTATCGTAATGACGAATGCTTTCCTCGACAATTTCAAGGCCTGGGTATTCTCCCTTATGTTCCATGAAATAGGCTACTTCCTGAGTAGTCAGGTCCGCCTTAATTCGCCGTGCCATAAAGCCAAGTGATTTCCGGAAATATAAATCCAGTGCGTCAATAACATCTTCTTCTGTCATCTTCTCAGCTTTTGGATCACCATATTTATTGAAATCAGTTACCAGCTTGGCTGCCAATGCATCTGACTTGGCTTTAGCTTCTGGAGTTAGGGTAGTTTTACCGGTATTTTTATCTGTTTGCTTAGCGGTATACTCCTTATTGAGCGTAATATACAGCGATTGAACCGGTGTAGAGTACGCTAACTTCTCACCTTCAGCAGCATAAATTACACCTCTCATGGATGCAAGGGGTACATTTTTGGTATCTCTGCTTGTCTCCACTTCAGTTAAAGTTGGTCCTTCCACGAATTGCAACACAGCCAGGCGTATAATAATTACGCAAAATATAACAAACGTGCTAAAGAAAAACACGTTGAGTCGCAGGCCTATGGAACTTTTACTGTTGGTCTCATCTGGAGGTGAGGCCTGCTTACGAAAAAAACTCACAGTTTATTTCTCTCCTTTTTCTCTAATTATTTTTGAACGGGGTCTGACGCAGGAGCAACATTCTTTTTTGGCACACCATCGAGCCCATACTCCCAATCATAGGCGTCAAAAATTTTACGAGCCACCGGAGCAGCGCTTTTGGAGCCAAAGCCCCCTTCTGGTATAACAACCGCTACGGCTAGCTTCGGATTTTCTCGCGGAGCAAATGCAATAAATACCCCATTATCACGGTTTATATTTTTTCTGTCTGTTTTTTCAGAGGTACCTGTCTTACGTGCAAAATCATAAGGAAAATCATCAAAGGCACTAACTTCACTGCTCATCCCCTGTTTGATCTCTTTCCAGTAGGATTTGTCAAACGTTACCGTATTAAGCACTTCTCTTTGAAATTCCTTAACCGCCTTACCTTGCGCATCCGTGATCTTGCTAACGAGTTGAGGCTTAATACGCACTCCTTCATTTGCAAGAGTAGAAGCATACTGGGCAAGCTGCAATGTAGTATAACTGCCCTGTTGGCCAAAAGAAGCATAGATAAGTGCGGCCTGCGAGCTGCCTGCGGCCTTAAGATCAGTATAGTTAATCTGGCCCGCTGATTCACCTGGGAGACCACTTTTCGTAGATACACCCAGCCCGAACTCTTTCATATATCTGTCCCATACCTCAATGCCTTTATCCCCCGGATATTTCTTGTAAAGCTGCTTACCCACCATATCAATCATAAATACGTTAGAAGATTCTCTAATGGCTTTAGCTGGATCTAGTGGACCATATACGTGACCCGATGAATTTCTTACGGATGATTTATTATCCTTACCGAAATAAGTAATGCCCACATCTGAATAGGTAGTTGAGGTATTAAAGAAACCTTCCTTTAAACCAATTAACACACTTAATGGTTTGATCGTAGATCCCATAAACACAAGTGAACTAAAATCATGACCTGATCTACCAGATGAATTCGAAGTAATCGTACCGTTTAGATGATTATTCATTATTTTATTCCAAACAGGTGTTGGTAAGGAGTCTTTAGTCCATACATTTGAATCGTAATCCGGCATGCTTGCCATGGCGACAATATTTCCAGTTTCCACTTCCATTGCTACGGCGTATCCGGTTAAAGCATCTGGATGCGTCTCACCTTGAACAGCATTGGTATGCAGCCATTTAATCTGATCCAAAATGGCCTGTTCTGTCTTCATCTGAATCTTCTTATTAATGGTCATCCAAATATTATTACCTTTTACAGGAGCAACGTTCTGTTCAACCTTCTCAGCCATATTCTGAGGAGTCACCGAAATGACCTGATAACCATTTTCTCCTCGTAGCTCTCGTTGATACTGCATTTCCAGACCATCAAACCCCACATATTCTTCTGCTTTATACATAAGTCCAGGGGGAGAATCTTTTTTCATTTCACTACGGACATTCTTATACATCGCTATATCTTCAGTCGATTTAAACGGCTTTCCAAAGCCGACTGTCTGTACCGCTACCGTATCTTTATCGTAGTGACGAACACTCTCCTCCACGATCGTTAGCCCCGGATAATTGTCTTTATGCTCCATGAAATAGGCTATTTCCTCTGGAATTAATCCAGTCTTGATCCGTCGCGGCACATAACCTAAATACTTTTTGAAATCTAAATCTAATAAATCCAAGATATCTTGCTGCGTCAGCTTCGGTGCATTCGGATCTCCATATTTAGCAAAATCAGCCGCAAGCCTTGCCGCAAGCATATCGGAGTTATTCTTCGCCTTTTCCGTAAGTGAGGTCTCACCCGTTACTTTATCTGTCGTTCTAGCTGTGTAATCTTTAGTTAATGTAAGGTAAAGCGACTCCGTAGGTGTTGAATAGGCAATCTGCTCTCCTTCGGCAGCAAAAATAATCCCACGCATCGCTGCGAGCGGAACAATTTTCGTTTCCCGGCTCGTTTCTTCTTCACTCAACAGAGCTCCCTCAGTAAACTGTAAACCTGCAAGACGTACGATAATAATACAAAAAATAAAAAAAGTGCCAAAGAAAAAAATATTCAGTCTCAAACCTACAGAATTTCTTGAAGATACCCCGTCCTTAGGCGGGAGCTGCTTACCAAACAAACTCACCAGCTTTCTCCCCTTCTACAAGCATAAACGCATTGACCGTCCTTATAAGGAAGGTAAGTGTTTAAGCGAGAAATATAAGACATAAAGTATAGAGCTTATACTTTCTTATATTTTAAAAAAATGTCTGACAACCCTTTGCCTGCGACATTACTCTTATGATGAAGGTGAGTTCTTAGCTGCTTATTGTGAGCATGCCCTCGCATTTAAGTTAGAACTGACGTTACTTGAGTTTATTGTACCACACCCCAGGAGTTCAACGCCCTCACTCAGAGGGCGTTCTCCCTAATATGCGTTTCATCAAAATCCTTCGGATTGAACCAATCTCCACTGCTAGCCCAAGTCGGATCCAGCGGAATCCAAGCTTGCCGATCACTTATATATACTTCATTCCAAGCATGTGCACCATATCCGCCACGCCCATCATAACCCTGACCTGTTACAACCCGTACCTGCAAGCCCTGTGAACGAGCCATCACAGCGTACAGTCGGGCATAGTCTATACACACCCCTTGCCGAGTGTCGAATGTATCCTGTGGTGTCTGTTCATGCCAGACCCTGTTTTGCAAATAATTGTCAGCCTTAGCATAATCGTAAGTCACGCGTGTACCTACCCAATCATAGAGAAGTCTCGCTTTTTTCTCTTCTTCTTGCGCTTGTCCAACAATGTCTTCTGCTGCTCCTATAATATCCTGAGGAATTTCATGATCGATAACCTCATATTTTCTGCGAAGGATATCATTCATCTCTGCTGCAACGGTCTTCGTCAGAATTGGAAGTTTCTTCTGCACAGTCTCACCAACAATAGGTTCAAATACAGCAGCAGCGCTCTGACTATAGATTGGAGAGGACTCCACATAACGACTAAATCCACTCTCCGGATTTAATCCAACACAGATGAAAAGAGCAAGAACAATTACCAGACTACGCATTAAGCCGATAATTAATCCAACCATTGCTCCTCCCATACGGCTTACCTGCGTAATCTTTCTGTCTTTAAACTTCTTAGTACGCCGCAATTGTGGAAAAGGTAGCAACATGGATAACAGTCCTAAGAGCATACGAATTAACAGATAAGAAATCAGGAGTAACAATAGAAATCGAACCAGCGGTGATTCTGATAACACAGACACCGCCGTATAATAAATTTGCTGCCACTGTGTAAGCTTCGTATCAGGAAGACTAATCCCCGATGCCCAAGTCTCTACATAGGGATTGAGGTAGGCCGCAGCTGGGATAGCTAATACCAAAGATGCTATAGTAAATAATCCTGTTCCCAGCAGCCCAAATAATCTTCCGGTAGCGCTTGAGAAACCTCTGCTCCAGCCTTGCAATAGAGAGAAGACTACAACCATCAGGAGGGCGATGGAGATGATATTAGCATCACTCACACTAGTCATCCATCCGTTTATCATATCCGCTCTCTCCTTTCAGTCGCGTGCTTGCTCGCTTGTTATATTTTTGAGTCCAAGCCTGTTATTGATGTTTTCGGGCTTCCTCGATAAATGTTTTTGTCGTATCTGTAACACTCCACTTTCCAAGACTCACACCCCGGAAAGTAACCTCTACTTTATCTTCACCCGCTGCGCCCTTCACTTCAATATTCGGCGTTGTAATCGTAAAGGTCCCGTCTCCATTTGAAGTGTACTTCGCATCCTGCGCTTCTTTAAGCATAACCTCTTGCGCTTCCTTCTTCAGCGTGCTTACCGTTCCATCTGCCACCTTATTCACCGCGTTACCAATTTGGTCCATTGTAACACCACTATAGATGAACAAACCTACAACGATCACAATGACAATCGCCCATTTCAGAACGGTTTTAACCAAATTAACAACCGCAAACAGCAGGACAAGCGCAATTACAATAACTAGCCAATTTTCCCTTATAAACTGTGACCATACCTCTGGATCCATCAATCTCACAACACCCCTATCGCCTAGTTTCGTCCCAAGGATTCTCTCTTCCCATAGACATAACGCCAATATTAATTATTATACATGAATACCCATCATAATTCATGGTTCCACCCTCCGTAAAAGGTATACCTACTAGCGGAATTAAAAAAGCGGTATAAGCCCTCTCTGTCCCACGTAAAGTACAAGTAGTGCTTAAGAATTGGTTCTTCATTATTACGCCGTCCTGCATTCACTTGTGCTGTAGGTGGCTCTCGGAGGTGTTTCCCTGTGAAAACTGCGCTGTGGCTATACTTATTTCTCTTTTTGGCGTTCTTCGATTTACATGCTCAGTATCCCGTCCTTACGCCCTTTGCCATCTCTCTTGGTGCGGGACCCACCTTTATTGGCTGGATGATGGGCATGTACTCGTTGACCCACCTTCCCGGCAATCTGCTTGCAGGCGTACTCGTCGATCGTAATGGCTCCCGCCGCTACATCGTCTTCAGCCTTGTCGCAGCGGGAGCTATCCTACTGCTGCAAGCTCATGTACAGCTTCCATGGCATCTGCTGATGCTAAGAGCAGCAAGTGGATTCGTGCTCGCTTTCCTCTCTCCAGCCTGTATGACGTTACTCGCTTCTTTGTCATCGGATGCCACAGAGCAGGGTAAATATATGTCCGGACATGGTATCGTTCATACGTTAGCTTCAGTTGTATCGCCTGCTGCGGGAGCTTTTATCGTAGCAAAAGCCGGCTACTCTGGCACCTTCACCACACTTGGATGGCTCCTTATCGCAACAGGAATCATGGCTTTTTTCAGTGTACCTGCACCTTCGAGACATATATTAAAGCCGCTAAGCTCAGCGCAATCAGCATTAAAAGTTCCAGATAAACCTTCTATACCAACGAAAGATGATGATCTGGTATCCAAACGGTATTACCTTTTACCTTTTTTCGTTTCCTGTTCACAAGGCGTTCTCTTTTTCGAGCTCCCGCTATCTCAAACAGGGAGCAACAGTATTCTTTCCACTGGTATCCTACTGTCACTCCTCAGTTTAGGTGCTTTGGTAACGCTCAGCATGCTCTTCCTTAACCGTCTTTCTCCGGGGGGAAGAATAGCAGCGGCATTACTGGGAATGGCCATCAGCTTCTTTGCACTCGCCTCATTTCACAGGATTCCGACTGCTGCGATTCTTTTTATGCTCGGCGCAGCCAAAGGAGTGTTGTTTCCTGCAATGGCATCACTCTTTATTAGTCTCGGTGGCCCTGGGCGAATGGGTCGGACTTTCTCCATGCAGTCGATAGCCATGTCACTCGGTGCATTCGCTGGGCCCGTGGCTGCTGGACAGCTAAGGTCCTTCGTTTCTCCTTACTTCATAGCCTTTCTAATACTAATGGTAGCATTGCTTCTTCTTCCACCTAAAAACACTGGTAAACTATCGAACCTCACTTCCAAATGGAACGGGCGAGCCGCATGATTCTTTGCTTTTACGACATTTCCCGGGGAATGAAGACTTTCCTGCAGAAACAGTTGTTAAAAATGACGATCCTTCGGTAAACTATAATGAGCCTGAAGCTTGGACCCATTCCCGGAGGTGATTGTCAGCTAATGTCCATAACGATTATTGTCGAAGGTAAGAACGATCGCAGCAGATTACGGCGCGTGCTGGTACCGGAAGTAGAAATCCTATGTACCTTTGGTACATTAAATACACTAAAATTAGAATCCCTCCGGCAACAAGTAGGAGATGGAGAAGTATACCTTTATTTGGATAACGATAGCTCTGGCAAAAAAATACGCAGTGTGCTCCGGGATGCCTTCCCTGATGCCGATCATATTTATACTCGTCGCGGATATGCTGGTGTGGAAGGTACGCCTGATGAATACAACATCACTCAGCTCGAAAAAGCCGGATTGGAAGATTTCATCGTCTACCCTGAACCACTTCCATTTTAGCTGAAACAAGTATAAGGATAATGTATAGCATGAAACTTATACTATCGTATATTTAAAAAAACGCCTTTTTCGTTATCCGCTCAATAAAGAGGGATTCGAAAAAGGCGTTTTTAATGTTTATGTTCTATTCCCGAGCCAATTCCGTTAGCTGATCGGCAAGAAATTCAGGAGTTACGTTCTCCGTATCTCCTGCGTCATACAATGCACGAAGTTGATTGTTCCGGTCAACTAACGCTATACGGTTGGCATGTACGAAATTTTCTTTGGAATTCCCTGCGATTAGTACTTTAAAAGAATCCGTCGCTAACTTACGAACTTCTTCCTGATCCCCCCGCAAGAAATACCATCCATCATAATTCGCCTGAAACCGGTCTGCAAAAGCCTTAATAGCTTCCCGAGTATCATTCTTCGGATCAAAAGAGATAGAAACAAAACCCGTATCTTTACCAAAACTGCCATCCTCGACCAGAATCTTCTGTGTCTGAGATAACAAAAACGTAGTTATAGGACATACATCCGGACACTGTGTAAAAAAGAAGTATACCAGCCGTGCTTTACCTTGTGTATCAGCCAGAGTAACCTGGTCTCCATTCACATTTTCAAGAGAAAAGTCCTGCACTTCTCCGATTACTGGCAATTTCTCTTTTCCTAAATTCAAAGAGTTAATTGCCAGATAACCAGCCATAATCAAAGCAAGTATTAGCAGAAGCCAAGTCCATTTATAACGCTTAAAGGTTTGCACGGACACGTATACCCTCCCTCTTCTTAACCGTGAATCGTATTCAATACAAGTACGATCAAACTAACTGTCAGGTAGTTAATGGAGAAGAGGAAATTCTTCTTCGCCCAGACTTCATCATCTTTAGCCTTAAAGCCCATCAAGGTCAATACTAACCAAGCCAAGGACAACGCTGATGAAATGATTAGAAAAAATATGCCTGCGTAATCGTAGGCGTACATTAACACTGGAATAGGCAGCAAAAGGGCTACATAAGGAATCATCTGAAATTTCGTACGTCGCGTCCCTTTAACTACAGGTAACAATGGAAATCCTGCCGCTCTATATTCTTCTTTACGTCTAATGCCCAACGCCCAGAAGTGAGGGGGTTGCCATAGAAACAACATGGCAAAGATCAGCCAAGCGCCTAGATCAACCGTTCCTGAAACCGCAACATAACCAATTACTGGGGGCATTGCTCCAGAAATCGCACCTACGGAGGTGCTCCATGTTGATGTCCGCTTCAACCAAAGCGTGTATACTACTACGTAAACGAACATACCAACAATTCCAAACAGACCGGCAAGCATACCTGAAAAAGCAAACAGCACGATCAAACCTGCAATACCAAGCCCAATGGCGTATAATAACACAGTGTTTGGTTTTAGTCGTCCTGTAGGAAGCCCCCGTTCACGGGTTCTTTCCATCTTCATGTCCAGATCCCGGTCGAAATAGTTATTAAAAACGCAGGCCGAAGCCATAACCAGCATAGTACCGAGCAGAGTCAGAACTAATCTGCCGTAATGAACATCCCAACCCGAGGCCAACCAATATCCCGCAAAGGCGGCAATAAGGTTAGATCGGATAATACCGGGTTTTGTTACAGCAATGAAATCACGCCAGCTAGCACCTTCCGGTGGAGATTTTGCAGACATGGCTGCAGAGTCGGAAGAAGCTTGAAATGTTATATGATTGTCCACACCTAATGATCCTCCTTCTAAACGAACATGTAACGTTCTAACCGAAGTTTTTTTAACTTCGCTGTTAACTTTATCATAACAAACCCGTGAAGACTTTGACAGTCATGGAACAGTAAGTTCATGAATTCGACAATTACGTGACAATATTTATTTTGTATTTATTTCAATCCCCTTAATAACCAGGGCTGTATTTGGGTAATTATTAAATAGAGAACTTCCGAACAACAAAGGAGAACTGACCAATGGATACTGCTACACATTTAGTTATGGGCCTAGGCTTAGCCGGGCTTTCCTTCGTTGATCCCATCGTTGCTTCTGATCCGAAACTGGCCGGGGCTGTTATGCTGGCAACAGTGCTCGCCTCTCAGGCTCCTGATGCCGATACTGCGCTACGACTGAAGGACAATGCAATGTATATTCGAAATCACCGAGGAATCACACATTCCCTACCCTTTCTAATTCTGTGGCCCGCGCTGATTTCCTTCGTGTTAGGCCCCTTATTTGGTTTTACTGATTTACAAGCTCTAAGCCATATTGCGCTCTGGAGCTTCATTGGTGTAGGTGTTCACGTATTTTCTGATCTATTTAATACCTATGGCACTCAGGCTGCACGTCCATTCACGGAGAAATGGATTGCATGGAACATCATCCACATTTTTGATCCATTTATATTTGGTAGCCATATCGCAGCCATCCTTCTCTGGATCACCGGGATCATTCCACCGCAACCTTTATTTATTACACTGTATGCCTGTACTATTCTTTATTATATTTGGAGAACCGTCGTTCACGCACGTCTCACGCGTAATATTAAGCTTAAGGATTTACATCATAGTGCCGGCGAACGTTATATTGTAATCCCTACAATTTCACTAAAGCGCTGGAACGTAGTCAAGGTGAAAAAAGATGGCAGCTATGATGTTGGGCAGTTAGTCAATAACCGACTGGAATGGTTCAAACATGCTGTATGCTCGACTCATCCTGCTGTGGAGATTTCCAAGTCGCACCCTGATATTCAGTCCTTTCTATACTTCACCTCTTATGCAGTAGCCGAAGTCGAGGAACTCCCTTCAGGATATATGGTGCGCTGGGGGGACGTACGTTATTTACATCGCAAACAATACCCGTTTGTGGCTGTATTAGTGATGGACAATCAATATCGACCTTTAAATACTTATGTAGGTTGGCTTAGCAGCGAGAAGCTCGACAAACGATTTTCCATTGACCCTGGTTCTTTACGATGAAACTGTAGACTTACGCAGAGATCTATTCTATAATCACAAAAAATCCCGGAGTATTATTATCATACTCCGGGATTCATTTTAGCAGACATAGAAAGGAAGGCTCTCTTAATGGGTAAAGGACTTTCACTTTGGTTCGCTTGTTCTTCTATTCTTATTCTTACTGCCGCTTCAATCGCGATCAGTTATAGCTTTTGGTTGGCACTTCTGCTCGGGTTTCTCTGTGTCATGAATATTGGCTGGGGATTTATCCTCAAGGCCAAGATCAGACGCAAACAGGAAAGCCTAAGCGCTGATTAGATTAACGAGCTGGCAGAAATCCCATCCGCTCTTTAACTCCATTCAACGTCTCAGTTGCAACAATACGTGCACGACCAGCACCTTCAGCAAGAATATCTGTAATCGCACCCGAGCTACGAATTTCATTATATCTTTGTTGTAAAGGCTCAAGCGTAGATACAACCACTTCAGCAAGATCTTTCTTAAAGCCGCCATACATTTGCCCTTCATAACGATCGGCAATTTGCTGGAGTGTCATTCCAGAACATTCGGAATAAATACTCATCAAATTACTAATCTCTGGCTTATTAGCTGGATCAAAAATTACTTCACGTCCTGAATCAGTCGTTGCACGGCTGATTTTTTTACGGATTACGTCCGGTGAATCTAACAGAGCAATGTAGCTGCCTGCGTTAGGATTGCTCTTGCTCATTTTTTTGGTGCCATCATCCAGAGACATAATACGTGCACCCACCTCTGGAATGTACGGCTCCGGAATGGTAAAGAATTCGCCAAAACGATTATTGAAGCGACCAGCTAAATCACGAGTCAGCTCCAAATGTTGTTTTTGATCTTCTCCAACTGGCACAAGATCCGCATTATAAACAAGAATATCTGCTGCCATCAAGGAAGGATAGACGAATAAACCAGCGCCAACAGAATCTTTACCTGATGATTTATCTTTAAACTGGGTCATACGCTCCAGCTCGCCCATTGCTGTAAGTGTCGTCATGATCCAACCCAGTTCAGCGTGTTGTGGCACATGCGACTGCATATAGACATTAGAACGTGCAGGATCAATTCCTGCTGCAATAAAGAGGGCCGCTACGGATTCTGACTGTTCACGCAGTGCCGCAGGATCTTGTGCTACAGTGATTGCATGCATATCGACAACCATAAAGAAACATTGATGATCATCTTGCAGCTTCACAAAATTTTTCAGTGCTCCAATGTAGTTCCCCAATGTAAGTGAACCGCTTGGCTGAATGCCTGACATTACTTTTTTCATAATATAGACCTCCGTTTGATGTCATTTCTAAGTTTCCGAGAACGCAAAAAAAGCCTCATCCGCAAGGGACGTGAGACCGTGGTGCCACCCTTATTCGCTGCTTAATCTTGTTTGAACAAGAAAAAACAGCCTTAGTCTTCCGTTAACGGGGAAGATCCGGCCGGTCTACTAGGGTATCTAGCTCCCGTTCAAGCTCGGCGCTCAGGGGTCCATTCATCAGGTTTGTCCTACCGGTTCGCATCAACCACCGGCTTTCTGAAGGTGCAATGCCTGCCTACTTGTCCCCGTCATCACATTATCATCATGAATTAATGCCTTCATCATAGAACCATAAAGAGAAGTTGTCAAATCACTTAACCACTACCGTATAAATCTGTTATGATAAGGTTATCCATGTTCTATTCGATTACAGTTACGATAAAGGAGCATATCTCATGAAACAGGTGACCAAAGGGCAGTGGGGCGGTTATGATACTTATATTTTGCACAGCCGTGAACTGGAAGTCACGCTTTTGCCGCGACTAGGAAATAACGTGATTTCATTGTTTGATGTCAAGAAACAACGGGAAATTCTACGGCGGCCTGATGAAAGCGATCAAGCTTTCTTTATGCAAAAACCTTACCATTTTGGCATGCCGCTATTAATTCCACCCGGAAGAATTCGTAAGGGCCAATTTCAATTCGAGGGTACAAGTTATCAATTTGACCAGAATACCGCTAATGACAATCATATTCATGGTCTACACCGAACTCAGGCCTGGTGTGTCAGCGATATTGAAGAAGATGAGGATGGTTGCGCGGTCACTACTGAATTCCGAACGGAAGATGATCCACACTGGATGGAGCAATTCCCTATCCCACTTAAATTCGAAATGACGTTTAGGCTTCAGGAAGCCCGATTTACCCAAACTTTAAAGGTTACTAATCTTGGAGATCATCGAATTCCTTTTGGGATCGGTTATCACACCTGGTTTATGATTGATGGAGAACCTGAGCGCTGGAATCTTAAGCTCCCAGTAAATAGTATTTATGAACTGAACGAAGAATTGCTCCCTAGCGGCAATCTGATTCCACTTGGTGATCTGGAAGCCTTGAACACCGGAATGAACATGCAGGGAACTAATTTTGATACTGCTCTACGTATTGGAGAAAAACAGCCTGTAGAAGCCTTATTATTACGTGATGATGGTTATGGCCTTCGTTATACTGCTGACGAGAATCTATTCCGTCACTGGGTGCTATATACCAAAGGACCGGCTGATCAATTTCTGTGTATTGAGCCCTATACCTGGCTCGCGAATGCACCGAATGTATCCGAGGATGCTTCCTTCACAGGTCTTTTAACGGTAGAACCCGGTCAAAGTCAGAATCTATCCACCGTGCTGGAAATGATCTATCCTGAGATTTAAAGCAGATATACATTATATCGGTCTTGCCTTGCGATTACGTAAGGGAAGACCGATTTTTTTTGTGTAATCCCTAGCAATAAAGGATTTCTATCCTCACTTTTATTTCACTAATAATTACCATCCTTAAAACCTTTCGAAGTGATGCATGAATTAACCTCTTAGCGCTCATACTATCTTCACAACGGGCGAAGGAGGTGACACACATGGGTCAAGCAGGTCAAGGTCGTAGCAGCCGTTCCAATAACCTGGTCGTTCCTCAAGCAACTGCGGCATTGCAACAGTTGAAATATGAAGCAGCACAGGAGCTTGGAGTAACGATCCCAGCTGACGGTTATTACGGGAACTACACTTCTCGCGAAACTGGTTCTCTGGGCGGTTACATCACTAAACGTCTAGTACAACTGGCAGAACAACAACTGTCTGGTCGTCAGTAACAACGTTATCTTAAGTGTTTTATCCGGCTAGGGCGATATCAAGCATAAAGCCTAAAGCCGAGTAGCTTTTGAGCCCTCTCACACTTCTTTCTGAAGCTGTGGGAGGGTTTTTGATTTTCACAATTATTGGAATTTTATGTAAACAACGCTTAACCAAAAAACTGTTCGGAACTTTCAGCATAGGCATTACGAGGCGATCGAATCATTAGATTCGCCATATTATAATTGGACTCCAACGTAGCATCTACAATCACCATTCCCTGTCTAATGGCGAATTCATAAGAAATCTCACCATGCGTCCAACGCCGCTTGTATTTCAGGCTTTCCAGCGCCATTAGTCGAAAAGAAGACTGTTGTCCATCTGTCATCCCTTCTTTTGCATCAGTGAATACCCCGCTTCGCCCAGAAAGAGGATTATGTCGTATCCCGAATTTTCCGATCATGTTATTTCGTATTTGCACAAAAACCGTACCAGAAGTTAATCCCGATAATTCTTCCTGCAGCTCCTTAAACACCATATCCATCTGTCTCGCTAATGATAGTTGTTCCGTCTTAAGCATTACTTCTCCTCCTAAAAGTTTTGTGAGCATAGCTTGATTTGAGTGCACTTCGCAGAACCGACTTCGTAAGCGCTTGCTTATTTTTGTGAGTTCAGCCAAGTGGTACTCTAGCGTGCCTTATATAAGGCTTAAGACTCATTATAGGTTACTAACAAATGGCAAACAACATTATTCGGCAAAATTGGGTTATTATCCCTATAGATGCGCGAAATCCATAGATTAATCGCATATTTCTTTTTATAAATCGTGATTTTTCGACATTTTATCATTAAAAAAAGCCCCTGTATCAGGGGCTTTTGCGTGTTCATGCTGAAAAATTATTGTTTTTTCTACCGCTAAATTTGTCTTAGTTTAGACTTTTTCAAACTAATTGCTCCGTCATCTCCAAGAACTCATTAATGTCAGCTACAATCAGATCTGTAGCGCCTTGCCAGAAGTCCGGCTTCGTAAGATCCACACCCAGATGCTTAAGTACCAAATCCTCTAAAGTCATCACACCAGTATCTTGCAACAAGCTATCATATTTGTCTGCAAAGGACGCTCCTTCTTGCAGAGCCAGTCGATACAAGCCTGTGCTGAACATGTAGCCAACGGTGTAAGGGAAGTTATAGAACGGCACATCTGTGATATAAAAATGCAGTTTAGAAGCCCAGAAATGAGGATGGTATTCCGAAAGCACCCCACAGAAGGCTTCCTTCTGTGCTTCCACCATCAATTCAGACAGCTCCTCAGCATTTACAAGGCCTTCCTTACGTTTCTCATAAAAACGAGTCTCAAATAAGAACCGAGCGTGAATGTTCATAAAGAAGGCTACGCTGTTTTGAATTTTCGTTTCAAGCAACGCCAGTTTCTCTTCAGCGTTGCTAGCGGCTTTAACCTGAGCGTCAGATACAATGACCTCTGCGAAGGTTGAAGCAGTCTCTGCAACGTTCATAGCGTAGTTCTGATTAAATACAGGTTGATCATCCAGCAAGTAAGAATGATAAGCATGTCCCAGCTCATGTGCCAAGGTTGAAACATTGGAAGTTGTACCGCTATAAGTCATGAAAATCCGCGATTCCTTACTCTCAGGGAAGGATGTACAGAAACCTCCAGGACGTTTTCCCGGACGATCCTCAACCTCAATCCAGTTATTATCAAAAGCACGCTCTGCAAACTCTGCCATCTTCGGACTAAATTTGCGGAACTGGGTAACGATATCTTTAGCGGCCTGATCATATGGGATTTTACCTGAAGATTTACCCACTGGCGCTTCGACATCTACCCAAGAAAGAGCATCCAGTCCAAGCAGCTTAGCTTTACGCTGAAGATAGGTCACGAGTGCAGGCTTGCTATTCGTAATCACGTCCCACATCGCATTCAAAGTATCTTGTGACATGCGATTGATGCTCAGCGGATCTTTCAGAATATCTTCCCAACCTCTTCCTTTATAGAGCTTCAGACGGAAGCCCGCTAAGTGATTCAAGGTATCCGCACAGTTATCTGCTGCTTCGGTCCATGCTTCTTCCCATTTATGGAACATGGATTGACGTACTTTCGGATCTGGATCATCCAGCTTGTTAAAAGCTTGACCTGCGGAGAGCAGCTTTGTTCCTTCTTCATCCTCAAATGGGATCTTAATCGAGCTTACAATCGTATCATAGTGCCCGCTCCATCCATGATATCCGTCAACGGCTAGTTCTAGTGCTAAGCTTTCCAACTCTGGACTCATCTTCTCACGGGCCAAGTCACGGCTCTCGCTCAGCACGAACGTTAATGGAGCAATCTCCGGACGTGCCATCCACTCTGCCCATACCTTGTCTGTAGTCTGACGAAGCACATTACTGAATTGTGAGCTAATGCCTTCGAATCCGGCACGCATACTTGTCACTCGAGCCGCCAGTCTTACCGCACCTTTGTCCATTTGATTCTGAGCGCCCAGACAGTCTGCGAAGGAAGAGACCTCCACAAGTCTTCCTGAACAGCTCTGAAGCAGTTCTATAACCTCGTCCAGCGCCTTTGTAGACTCAACATCCGTTGGAGCTACAGCATTCTTCACCAGACCCTGTAAGGCTGCAATATCTTGTTCAAGATTCTTTAAAAAGCTTTCTAACTCAGTAGAGGACGATCCTCCAGGAAATATGGAATCAAGTTCCCAAGTCAGTGATAATGGTTGTTTCATGTCTTCTCACCATTCCTTTGCTCTCATTTGGTTTTCTTTGTAATTGACTTAACACCATGGTAAAGTGAATAACGATACCGGAACATTCATAGCCGATAAACTTTAGGAGGGCATCCATATGAAGCCACTACAAATTTCACCGGAAACAGCCATAACGTTATCCAAGCAACTAGGCGTTCCACTGGAACACTTGATGCATATGCCCCAACATATTTTGCTACAAAAAATAGCTGAGCTATCCAAAAAGCAGAATTCACCGCAAGCTGAGGATGGAAATGAAGAGTCTCCTTCTGGGAAGGATTCACAATGATTCCTTTTAGTCATACCTGGCCTTATGACATTATTTTAGGCGATATGTATGTGCAGTATTGCCCTTTCTGCAACTCGGAGAATGTTCTTCTCCCTATGAAGCCAAAAGAATTGCAAATCGTTCGTGACGGCAAGAAAAAACTACTTGTCTTCCCATGTTGCAGCGCCAGTCCCACAGTTGTAGATAACGACGGAGATTACCTCCTATTCGATCGGGCAGTCCGATAAATAGAAGGTCATCTAAATCCCAATCTTACCATTTTTATAAAGCGCAGACGAGAGCATTACTCTCTTCTGCGCTTTTTGTTGTTCGTGAAGCTTTAAGAACCTGAAGGCAATCCATCGGCATCAATATCTACAGTTTCGCCGCGCATTTGCTCTCTTAGCACAACCCACTGCTCCCTGGCAGCTCGAATCATCGCAGCATCCATAATCTTCTGATCATTAATCAGGCGGGAGAACCACATTACAGCCACAGAGAACTCTCCGATGCGCCGGTTAAGTTCGCCGATAAGATACATGAGCCGGGCATCATTGCCAGCTATTCCGTCTTTTTCGTATACCTTCACATATTCAGCTAATGAATAGCGCAAAAAGCGTTGTTCCTGTTCCGTATTCCCTTGATACCGATACAACCAGGCAATGTGATGAAGCAGACTTGCAATAATTCGATCCTTATCGTTAATACTTTGAGCGCATAAAAGCGCCAGTTTATAGGTCTCAAGTGCAGTTTCCCAGCTTCGTTTATCCCCAAAGTCACGGCTCTTCCATCGTTTTCCTACCTGTTCATTAAATGCTTTTCGCTGCAGATCCGTCAGCTTGTCCGCTGAATTTTCTGTAGAGGCAAACCCACAACTCGGGCAGACACGTACAACATAATAATCCGGATTCTCGTTTTTGTAATATGCGCAAAAATCAGCATCGCGGCGGATAGCCTTTTTTAGGCTAGGGCGTACGCGAGAGGTTGAAAATTCATGTTCACAATTGCAACATTTGACCTTAATAGAATATAGGGGTATTAACTCTGGCAAGTACTCTCATTCCTTTCAGGATCAACCTGTCCCTTATTATTCCTGGGGCATGTTAACAAAATGATGTGCGGGACCTGCAAGGCGGCTAAGGACGAACGAACGTAGCGGCTCTTCTACGCCGGTCTCCTCAAGCGCCTCTTTCATACACTGCAACCATTCTTCAGCACGTTCTGGAGTAATGGGAATATGCATATGCCTTGCTCTCATCATGGGATGTCCATGCAGTTCTGAATACAATGGGCCACCGCCAAAAAACTGTGTCAGGAATTGATACTGCTTCTCCAGAACAGGAGAAATGTCTTCAGGAAATAACGGACCCAGCTGCGGATGAAGCTGCACTTTGGCATAGAACACTTCCACCAATCGATGTAGCGCCTCAGCTCCTCCTAGGTTCTCATATATACTCTCATTTGGATTCATTGAGGTTACCAGCTCTCTTCCATATTAATGAAACGTTTCTTACTTTATTATACCAAAAAAAAGCACGGCTCGGATATCCGTCGAAAGTGCCCCTAAACGGCAGAAAAAAGACGCTAAACTATAGTTTAGCGCCTGGAGGTTATTGTCAGTAGGTCCGAAATTCTTCATCACCTGAAGGGACGAGAGAGACCCGGATCACATATACAAAAGCACAAACGAGAACTCCGGCTACAACGCTCATCGCCATCACTCCATCCCATTTATTCTTGTAACAGAGGGTGCATTTCTTATTTACATAATATCATATTTCGAACGAAAAAGCACCGATTTATGTAACCGCTTCCTTTATTTTTTTTGTGCTGTTTGTCCTTCTTTTCGCATACATCTAACCATAGATCAGGAGGCGTTAATTATGACTTTTAAAAAGATTGGCGGCCCACTGCTGGGATTAACATTGGCAGGCTGTATGCTGCTGATGTTGCTTCATCCGGAGGCATCCCTTGGCGCAGCCTTACGAGGCCTGGCCATCTGGTGGGATGTGTTATTCCCCTCCCTATTTCCATTCTTCGTCATATCCGAAATCATGCTAGGCCTAGGGATCGTTCATCTCTTCGGTGCACTGCTCGATCCATTGATGCGCCCTCTTTTTGGTATACCAGGTAGCGGCGGGTTTGTCGCTGCGATGGGATATGTATCAGGATATCCTGTTGGCGCTAAATTAACCGCTAAGCTGCGGGAACAGAATCTGATTAGCAGAGTAGAGGGCGAACGATTAGTCGCTTTCACAACCTCCTCTGACCCAATCTTTCTGTTAGGTGCAGTATCCGTTGGTTTCTTTCGAGACGCATCGTTGGGGCTCATCCTAGCCCTCGCCCACTATGGGAGCGGTTTGATTGTTGGCTTGCTAATGTCGTTACATGGACGCAAAGAACAGAGCTCCCCCTCCCAAGACCCATCCATAACTAGTTCTACTGCCCCCTCTGTTCCAGCAAAAAAAGGTTTTGGAAGAATCCATGCAGCACTTCTTGCCATGGAGGAGGCTCGGCGCAAAGATGGACGGAGCTTTGGGGAGCTATTAAAGGGAGCAATCCAGTCCTCGCTAAAGCTTATTATTGTCGTAGGCGGTTTGGTTGTATTCTTCAATGTGCTAATGGAACTGCTAGCCCGTGCCGGTATCCTATCCTCCCTCTTTAACATGACAGGACATCTTGTGTCCCTTGTAGGTGGTCCTCCAGAACTAGCTCAGGCTCTCATTAGCGGATTCTTTGAGGTGACGATCGGTGCCCGTTCAGCAGGTGAAGCCGCAGCTTCCATCCCGCTTCAGTTCAAGGTAGCGGCAGCTGCCTTCATTCTCTCTTGGGGCGGATTATCTGTACATGCCCAGGTGGCAAGTATTCTGAACGGTACCGGGCTGCGGTATCTGCCATTTTTGACTGCACGGCTAATTCACGCCATACTCGCATCAGGATTGGTCTTGCTGCTCTGGAACCCTGTGATGAACACAGGACTGTCTACCGCATGGGTATCATTACCAGCCTCTGCTGCCTTTACTCCTTCTGCCTCAGGGATCACGGCAAGCCTCGCCCTGCTGAGCCTATTATTAACTGCTGCAATTCTAGTCTCACTGCTTATCCCTGTATTCATGACAATGATTCGATGGGTACGGCGAAGTTGATTAGCATATTGTGTTCCGGGTCAAGATTGATTATGATCGGTGTATGACTGAATTATACAAAAGGAGCCTGTACATCTTGAGATATTATGTTCTGGACCGCGGTGATGAACTATCAATCAAACTTGCCGAGCAGTTTCACAAGCTGGCGGCGGAGCGGGACCTGCAACTGGATGCCGAGTCTCCCGAAATCGTCATCTCTATTGGCGGAGACGGCACAATGCTGCACGCTTTTCATACCTTTATCGATCAAATCCCCAATCTAGCCTTCGTAGGTGTGCACACAGGACACTTAGGCTTCTATGCGGACTGGCAAGCGGAAGAGCTACCCACCTTAATCGACTACATGTGCGGAACCGAGGATTCTGAGCCTCAGAAACCTCGTATCGTGAAATATCCGTTGCTTGAGCTGGAAATTCACAAGAAATCCGGTTCTTCGTCCCACATTGCCCTAAATGAATTTACCCTTAAAGGGGTAGATGGAACTATAATGATTCAAGTTGA
This sequence comes from Paenibacillus sp. FSL H7-0737, assembly GCF_000758545.1. NCBI lineage: Bacteria > Bacillati > Bacillota > Bacilli > Caryophanales > Paenibacillaceae > Paenibacillus > Paenibacillus sp. FSL H7-0737. The sequence goes on from NZ_CP009279.1 coordinate 5,696,111, forward strand.
CATCAATGATGTTACCTTCGAAATGTTCCGGGGTGATGGGCTTTGTATTTCTACTCCTTCTGGTAGCACGGCCTATAACAAAAGCCTTGGGGGAGCCATGGTTCACCCATCTATAGAAGCGCTGCAGATTGCCGAAATCGCCTCAATTAACAACCGCGTATTTCGAACAATGGGGTCGCCATTACTACTGCCGAAGCATCACCATTGCGATATTCTTTCATGTAAGGATCAGCGCTTACTACTCACGATAGATCATAACAATATCCCAGTAGATGATCTGATTTCAGTACGCTGCCAAGTATCGGACAAGAAGGTCAGTTTCGCCAGGTACCGTCCTTTTCCGTTCTGGAACCGTGTACGTGAAGCTTTTTTAGTTTAAGATTAACCTTCGATCCAACGATTTTCAGTGGCTGGAGATATCCATTTCTCCGGCTTTTTTGTGTGACAAAACTAACACCAACTGATAGACTGAGAGAGAAGCCAAATGGTATAATGAGGCTATTTTACAAAGAGTTACATAAAAGGAGAGAGTACTGTTGAAAAGATTTTTATCCCTCTTAAGCATAAGTCTACTGGCCCTCATACTTGCGGTCCCGGCTTTTGCAGCATCGAAACCAATTGATGTTTATATTAACGGAAGTAAGGTTTCCTTCACCGCTGGATCCCCATACTTAGCGAACAATTCTGTACTTGTACCTTTCCGGGTTGTCTTTGAGAAGCTTGGACTTCAAGTTCTCTGGGATGCCAAAACTGGAACGGTAACAGGAAAAAGTTCAAATCTTGCGATTACCCTCAAAATTGGCAGTAACCGCGCTACTGTTAACGGAACCGTTAAAAAACTAACCACTGCACCAGTTTCCTCAGCCGGCACTACATACATCCCTTTGCGTTTTATCGCAGAGGCAACCGGGGGCACAGCTGTCTGGAATTCTACCAGTAGAAGTGTACAAATTACTACTCCTGTCTCCAAAGGTAAGGACGAAGCAGCCATTACAGCATTAATCCGTTTGTCTAATCAATATTTCAATGAAGAAAAAGCGACTAGCTTCTACTCCCTTATGGATTCGGAGTACTCTTACACGGAATCAGTGGCCGAACTCAATGAATCTTTTAAAGCTTTTGACATAAAGAATACTATTGATAGCTTGGAAATCCTCGACATTACAGCTGACGAAGCCACTGTGTATACGCTTGAAAGTTCACGCAGAATAGGTGGGACTTATACTCCAGATACAGAGAATGAATACGTATATACCCTGGTCCGCAAGAATGGAAGCTGGAAGATTTCATCCGTGGAATCCCAAAGCTCGACCGTTCTCCTTACTCGTGAACAAGGTACAAAACCAGCAGCCAACATCCCTCAAAACGATGCGGATGCCATCAAAGGTACTATTAGCAAGTACTATCAAGCAATGAACGAACAGAATCCTACAGCAGTTCTTTCCACGATGACTTCATATGGAGAAGAATATGATTCCTCTCTCAAGGCAGATTTGGATGATTTCTTTGCTTCGTATGATATTACCTATACTCCAGGCATTTCAAATATTTATTATTACAGTGCCAAGGAAGCTGCTATATATGTAGAAAGCAAAGACAAGGAAGCTAGTGAAGAGGAGACTTATGAGCAGGGCCTTATCTATATTCTATCCAAGTCGGATACTGGTGTTTGGACAATCGATGACACATATAGCATCTACAATAAACTTGTGAAATCCTAATAAAAAGGGTGTTTGATTCCATGAAATCAAAAAAAATAATAAGTGCACTGTTAACCAGCTGTCTAGCTTTATCTATTACATTTGCTCCAATGGCTTCCGCTGCAGATGCCGCTAAAGCTTCCACAGACAACAGTGATCTTATTAATGAAGTAATGAAGCTACTGGAGAACTATAATCTTTCAGATGTAGATAAAGATATTTTGATTCGCGGAGCAATTGACGGCATGGTGAACACACTGGATGATCCATACAGCCAATACTTCAATTCCGAGGAAGCGGCGCAATTTGAACATGCGGTTGATCTCGAGTACGTTGGCATCGGTGTTAAACTTCAATATACGCCAACAGAGCTCTACATCGAAGAAATCTCTCCAGGTTCTCCTGCTGAAAAGGCAGGCTTGAAACGCGGCGATACGATTCTCAAAATCAACGGAATACCTGTTGACGAAACGGATGATTCGGAACTAAGTGGAGCCGCGGGCACTAAGGTCACCCTGCTGATCCTCAGAAATGGTGTCACAAAATCTTATGTTGTCACCCGAAATGAATTGAACTCGACTTCCGTTTTTGGAACCCTCATTGGTCCGAAGATTGCCTATATTTCGCTAAGTGGTTTCACACAGAATTCTGATGAAGAATTCGCCGCTATGCTGAAGAAGATGCGTACAGCGGGAATGAAATCCATGGTGCTTGATTTACGTGATAACTTGGGTGGCTACATGGATTCGGCATACAACATTGCCTCTAGTTTTATGGATAAAGGCATCATGATGTATACCTCTGATCAAAGTGGCGCGTTAACTCCTGTAACGATTACTAGTGGCAGCAAAATCGGTGTGCCCGTCGTAATTCTAACCAACGAATACACTGCAAGTGCGTCAGAAGCTCTTACGGGCGCCCTGCGCGACAACAAGCTGGCTACTGTTGTAGGCACTCGTTCTTACGGCAAAGCGCGTATTCAAAGCCTACTTCCAGTGTCTAATGGCGACATGCTGAAATTGACCACGCAGAAATATCTAACACCTAAAAAAGAAGACTTTAATCACATCGGTCTCGCACCGGATATTGAGGTAAAAGGGAAAACTGCACAGTTGATTACTGCCCTGCAGATTGCTGGAATGAAGACTTTAGAAGTCACCGGAGATCATCATATCTTAAATATCAACGGGGTTCCTTTTGCTGGTAATGTTGGTCTTGTTAAGCAGGGCGATAAAACTTATGCTTCATCGCTGGTGCTGGCTGCGCTTGTCGAGGGCGAGATCACCTGGGATGCCAAGAACAAGAAGGTTATCGTAAAGAGCGGAACAGGCACATCTACCGGCTTTACGCTTTCCTCCAAAGAGGCGCTATCTCAGAATGGTGAGACCTACATTGAATTAAATGCCTTTAAGAAGAAGTTTCCGGCACTCGTATGGAGTTACAATGCTACACAAAAGCAATTGAAATTATCTATAAAATAATCCATAAGAAAAGGCAGCAATTCTCCAGAGATGGGGTTTGCTGCCTTTATTATTTGTACATATCTATTCAAAAGAAAAAAGCTGTCTCATTCGTAGAAGGACTCTACTTATGGTCAGCTTTCATCGTTACGATTGTGGATTTTCTATGTTTTGTGTGTTTTGTGTATTTTGATTATTTTGAGGCTTTTGTGTGTTTTGGGGTTTTTGGGATTGACCTTGTGGTGGTCTGCTTTGAAATTCCTTTTTGGATTTCTTCCCTTGCGAATCTTTACCCCGGTGATTTCGGCTTTGATGTTCTCTCAGAGGTCTATCCTTAGCAGAAGTCATCTCTTTAAATGCAGCAGATGAATTCGAACCTTGCTTAGATGATGTTTCTTTAGAGGAGAGCTCTTTATCTATAGCCGCTCCATCATTATCTTCAGCTTCTAGCTCCGAATCTTCTTCCTCACTCGGCTCTGGTATTTCTTTGATCAGAATATCCTTGAACAAACCTTCTTGTGGTACCTCTTTTAACTTATGCAACACAAAATATGCGCAGCCAAAATTGCAATATTCATTAATATAATCGACCATGCCAGAAATCGCTGTATCCCGATTCACCTTTGGGTGGTTGTCCCGATAAAAACCTTTCAAACGCAGCTGACTGTAACCCCAGTCACCAATAATGTAGTCGTATCTTTCCAGCACTTCGCTATATCTTCCGCGAAACGCCTCCGGATTCCAACCATCCTTATGATCTAACATTAGTTCGTAGCCTTTTCCGCCTATAACGATCAAACCTTTTGTCGCCTGCCTTTCGAAGGAAAGTATTTTCGTTGATTATGCCGTCATTTCCGAGAAATATTGGGCTTTCGGTCGCTGTTGTTGATTAATTTCTTCTATTTGAACCGCATTCAGCGGTGAAATTAATCAACAGTGTATGCTTACGATGCTAGCTTTCCTTCGGAAAGCTTTCAGGCGAACGCTAACGCTCCTACAGCTCCAACATTTCTCTCCAATGACTCAAATCAACGTTTTTTTATGTGTGTAGCCTAAGCGCGGGGGCTTCAGATCGCTTTCGCTCCTTATGCCCTCTGCTACCTTGAAAAATAAAAAATTAACTAGAAGAAACCGTGCGCTCCTCACGAGCTTGAGCGGCAGATTTCACCTGCTCATGCGCACGATAAGAGCTGCGAACAAGCGGAGCTGATTCCACATGGCTAAAGCCACGCTTCAATCCCTCTTCCTTAAGCAGCGCAAATTCCTCTGGTGGATAATATTTCTCCACATTCAAATGCTTTGGAGAAGGCTGCAAGTATTGTCCTAAAGTCAATATATCACAATTTACGGCTCGTAAATCATCCATTGCTTGTAAAATCTCATCCCACTCTTCACCGACTCCAAGCATAATGCTTGATTTGGTAGGAATATCCGGCTTCATTTCCTTGGCTCTGCGCAGCAGTTCCATCGAACGGCGATACTTCGCTTTAGCCCGTACACGGTCTGACATCCGTTCCACCGTCTCAATATTATGGTTAAGAATGTCTGGATTACTGTTCATAACAATCTCTAGACTATTCCGTTCTCCCAGGAAATCTGGAATCAATACTTCAACACTACATAACGGAAGGCGTTTACGAATTGCCGCTACCGTCTCAGCAAAAATCTGAGCGCCACCATCCGCAAGATCATCACGGGCCACACTGGTCACCACGCAATGGCGAAGGTTCATTCCCTCTGCAGCTTCTGCTACACGTTCAGGCTCCTGCAGGTCCAGCTCTGTCGGCAACCCTGTATTCACAGCGCAGAAACGGCATGCGCGAGTACATATATCACCAAGAATCATAAAGGTAGCCGTTCGATTTGCCCAGCATTCATAAATATTCGGACACCTAGCTTCTTCACATACGGTATGTAAAGTTTTAGAACGCATCATGCTCTTGATTTCCTGATAGTTATCACCGGTAGTTAGCTTGATTCTAATCCAATCCGGCTTAGGCTGCTTTGCTGTTTTATTCGTCAAAATAATAAACCCCGCTTCCTCCTGAATGTGATGCTGCAGATGAAAGATGCTGCCTCATATTATACCATGTGCGCTTTACAATTGCCTGTTTTTGTGAAATATGCAGGGCATCTCAATTTCGATTCCGGCGAAGAATTTACTGGTACCTTTAGACAAGAACGGATAAAAAGTAGCCTTTTGCTTCAATCTATAATAAAAGCTTTATCCGAAGTGTCTACATTCAATTCTACGCCCGGACAAAAGGAGGCTGTTATCTTGCTGGCCCTATTTAAGAATACTAATAACCGGAGATCTATGTTATGTCTGTCCGCGGCCGCTATCCTTTGGGGTGGTTTAGGCCTTCCCGTTCCAGCAGCTGCAGTACAGGCTACAGTCCAACCGGTGGAAAGCAGCGGCAATTCTGTTAATGCTAGCAAAGAATCCATATGGTCTGCCCGTAGGGGGATTTATGATCAACTGAGTGCAGCCACTGGAATCCCTTGGTTTAGATTCGCAGCCATTGATCAATATGAACGCACCATCGCCAAAAAAGGTTCCTCAGACAAACCCGTCACCAACCGTCTTACTGGAATCATGATTCCAGCACCCGTATGGTCCGGTCCACTCAACCCGGATCAGGAGGATACTTCTCCTGAATCCATCACTTTCTTTAACGGCTTCGGCCGTGATGGCTCAGGTGATGGAATCGCCGATCCAGAGAATGATGCTGATGTTCTATATAGTATGGCTAGACACTTGCAGAAATATGGTGATTCAGCTAATGATTTCAGCATTGGCATTTGGGAGTATTATCACAATGGTCGTGCCTCTCAGCGCATAGCTCAGTTCGCCAAGCTATATGAACATTTTGGTCGGCTTGACCTATCAGGTAATGCTTTTCCACTTCCCTTAAGTAATTCTTATTCTTATCGTAGCACTTGGGGAACCGGCAGAAGCTGGGGTGGGGCACGTATTCACGAAGGGACTGACCTCTTTGCACCGCAAGGTATGCCAGTACGCAGCACCTGCTTTGGTTTAGTGGAAACTAAAGGCTGGAACCGCTACGGTGGCTGGAGAATTGGAATTCGTGATATCGAGAACCGTTACCATTATTACGCCCATTTATCCGGGTATAACAAATCCATTTCTCGTGGAGATATCGTCTCACCAGGTGAAATCATTGGCTGGGTTGGCAGCTCAGGTTACGGAAATCCAGGAACACAAGGGAAATTCCCGCCACATCTACATTTTGGCATCTACCGTGACCGAGGGATTACTGAATGGGCTTTTGACCCTTTTCCGTTGCTAAAACAATGGGAGAATCAGGAGTATAGAGACTTAAAGAACAAAAATAAAAAAAGTGCTACAAACAAGGAAAAACGCCTTTAGCGTCTCTAAAGGACGGTCAGCGTTTATGCGAGAAATATAAGGATAATCTTATACTTTCTTATATTTTTAAAAAGAAACGGCTTCGCCATCCTTTGGAGATGACACCCGTTTCTTGATGAATAAGGCCCCTTCTTTTGAAGAGAGGCCTTATACTATTTTAGTACAACATTAAACATCCAAACGGTTCAATGCTCATTATAAGCTTGTTATTATTTTTAAAAGTAGCTCCTGACAGTAAATCGGTAAGCAAATTCTTATCCGAACGATATACATTAAGCTCAAGCTCGTACGCGTTCGGAGAATTATTGATAATTAAACCTATCTTCTCTTGACCCATTCCCCGTGTATAACCGAAGACATTACGGACTTCATCCGTGAACCAAGGACGAAACTTACCTTTTCGTAGAATATCACAGCTTTTTCTTAGGAAAATCAGCTCTTGATACCACTTCAGCAGCGCTGTATTTTGAGCTTGCTCTTGCCATACCATAGCTTTTCTACAGTGAGGGTCCGTAGCTCCTTCCATCCCAACCTCATCCCCATAATAGATCATCGGAATACCGATATAAGTCATCTGAAAAAAAACTGCCAACCTCATGCGCTGTATTGCCGTACTCTCGCGGTCCCAGCCACGTCCCCCCTCCTTACACGCTGTAAGAAAACGCAACGTATCATGACTGCCAATCAATTGAAACATAGCCGAATTCGCCTGGTCATTATACAACGCCTCCTGATGGAGTACTTGCTCCATAAAGCGATCTGGCCCTGTTGACTGCTCTGCAAAGAATTCCAGCACGGCATCCCGAAGCACATAATTCATGCCACCATCGAATTGATCCCCTCTAAGCCAAGGCCCAGAAGCATGCATTATCTCTCCAATGAGTAGAATTTCAGGAAATTCAGACTTGAGCTCTTGCCGAAACCGGGACCAAAAAGCCGGGTTGACCTCATTCGCTACATCAAGACGCCAGCCGTCTATTTCTGCTTCACGAATCCAATACTTGGCAACTCCAATCATATAATCTGCCGTCTCGGGATGATCCATATTCAGCTTAGGCATATGCGCTTCAGCTTTAGCGAATGTCTCATAATTCGGGGCAGGCGTCTGTGTTACGGGAAAAGAACGAATAAAGAACCAATCTTTATATGGAGACTGCTCGCCTTTTTCCATCACATCTTTAAAAGCAAAGAATTGATCTCCCGAATGATTAAACACGGCATCCAAAATGACCCTAATTCCATGACGATGTGCCTCACTGACCAGCGTCTTCAATCCATCTACATCGCCAAATGCAGGGTCGATCTTATAATAATCGGAGGTGTTATATTTATGCTCGGAAGGAGACTCAAATACAGGCGTCATGTAAATAGTGTTCACACCAAGCTGCTGTAGATAAGGTATTTTGTCCGTAATGCCTTTTAGAGTTCCACCATTGTAGCTGCTAGGATAAATTTGATAGGTCACCGCATCCTGGCTCCATAACGGTAACTTCAAAGCCTCAGAATGGTGAAGATATGCATATTGAAAAGAACCTGCACGCTCCCGATTCTCCGACGCGCCCCTCTCTCCATACCAGATATACTGCCCCGCAGCATTCGCTATATGGAATAGATATCTGCTTCTTCTAGTGCTGGTCTGAATAATTGCTTCATGAATCTCATAAATACCGGCCGACCCAATCCGCTCCATCTGCAAAGGAACTTCTTGCCCCGGAGAATCATAACGATCCGAGTGGATTACGGTACAGGATAATTGCTGTCCAGCTTGTGTAAATAATCTGAGCTTCAGGGTCCCTGTACCTACAGGATAGGCAAATGGATCTTCACTTGTATGATATACAAACCATGATTGAGGCATAACTTATGGACTCCTTCTATACTTTTATCGTTCTATCTATCTGTTCATACATCATTAGAGAGACTGCTAAATTTGTGTTATTATGGTTACAAATACCGTTTTCAAGTTATGAGGGACGACGATGAAAGTAACGATTTCTGATATTGCTAAAGCAGCCAATGTGGCTAAATCTACTGTATCTAAAGTACTAAATGATTCCCCAAAAATATCACAGGAAACGAAACAAAAGGTTCGAGAGATTATGAAGCAAATGAACTACACGCCAAGCAGTATTGCTACTGGATTAGCTAGACAAAGCAGCTGCAATATTGGCTTACTGGTTGATATGTCTAAAGAAAGTGAGTTTCTGAACCAATTCTTCTACAACATTATTGGTGGAATCGAGAGCGTAATTGCACCTTTAAAATACGAGCTGACCATTTCCAATGTGCAACTTAGCAGTCCAGAAGGCCATTTTCTAAATAGGCTTGTGTTTAGCAAACGTGTCGACGGTATTATTGCCAACAACTCCGTGCTGACTGAAGAGCTATCTGAAGAACTGAATCAACTGGAGTTTCCTTACATCTCCATTGGAGAGATTATGACCCCCGGAAGTTGGGTTGATTTCGATAATGAAGCAGGCGGCAACATGCTGACCGAGCATCTCATCGAACAAGGTTATTCAAAGATAGCCTTCATAGGCGGGCAGCAGCAGGAAAAAATTTATACACATCGCCTAGGTGGATACTTAAGCGCATTACAGCAGGCTGACCTTACCGTTCCTCAGCAATGGATCATTAACTGCAAGGCTGATGAACATGATAGCTATCATGCTGCACTTGAGCTTTTGCAGCGTGAAGAACGGCCAGACTCTGTGGTGTGTATGAACAGTTATGTAGCCTTTGGGGTGCTTCAAGCCGCAAAAGCACTCGGAATTGATGTTCCATCTGAACTCGGCATCGCCGCTTTCGATGAATATCCGCTGTCCCGTTATACAACACCTCCTTTAACTTCGCTTAATATCGATACGTTTAAGCTGGGTGTATCTTCAGGGCAGCTGCTGATGGAGCGCATTCGTGGCAATGATGCGCCCCACAAGCATTTGCTACTAGAGCCAGAACTAATTCCTCGTGAATCCACGATGAGAGCTAAATTCTCTGGAGCAACTTCATAATTGGACTACTTTTCTATTGTATCTTCTACAATGAAAAAGCTTCGTACTACTTACCAAGGAGCGGCCCCACACGGGGGGCCGCTCCTTGTCATGTGAAAGGTATTTTGATCCACTCTTATAGTAACTTATAGATCTTTCCAACGCTGCACGGTCAGGTTCACTGTTTGTGCGCCGCCTGCTGGAGTAAGCGTTCGATTGGAAATGTCCGATCCGTTCGAGTTTACCTCCACATTAGTCCAAGCGCCCCGCGTAACTTTATATTGCACCGCTGTTCCTGCTGGTAAGCTCAGTGTGATGGAATACACCCCATCACTACCTTTAGTCAGTTGATAGGCTGGATCCGCTGCATTCCAGCTGTTGAAGGTACCGGTAAGATACACAGGTCCGCTCGCCGGAGTAGACGCTGGAACATTTACACGAAACGTCACACTGTCTGCTTGAGGTTCCCCTGCGCTGATACTTCCGTTCACTAGACTCCAGGTTCCATCATCAAAATGGTAATTACTGCTGCCGTTGTTATCCCATGTACCACTGCCATTATTAAAGGCTGCGGTCAGTCCGGCTGCAGTGCCCAGCTGAATTGTGATCGACTTATATCCTGGGAAAGAAGAAGCTTGAAGCTGTTCACCAGGAGCCGTCGTCCAGACTGTCGCCCCATCCAGCTTGTAATGAATGTAAGAGCTGCTGTAAGCCGTATTCTTATAATAGATCGTTGCAGTGTTGCCAGTCGGTGTAGTCGTTGGTGTTGGGGTTACCGTTGGCGTTGGCGTTGGCGTTGGGGTTACCGTTGGCGTTGGCGTTGGGGTTGGGGTTACTGTCGGCGTTGGTGTCGGTGTTACTGTTGGTGTCGGTGTCGGTGTCGGTGTTACTGTTGATGTTGGCGTCGGTGTTACTGTTGGTGTTGGCGTTGGTGTCACTGGTCCACCCGATGTAATACTTCCTGTTGGCGTATAAGTCCAGGTTCCAGTACCGAATAGATAGTTGCTCCCCCCGTTACTGTCCCATGTGCCACTGCCGTTGTTAAAGCATGCTTCAAGCTGGCTGGCGGAACCGATATTAATCGTTATTTTGTTGTATCCGGCTACTTCAGATACAGGTATAGCCACACCCGGAGATGTCGTCCATGTACCTCCTACTGGGCGATAATGAATATAAGGCGAGGTATAACCTTGCTTATAGTAAATCGTGACACTGTTCCCTGCTGGTGTTGTAATAGAAGCAATCGCACTAAGAAGAGATAGATTGCCTGCGGCATCAAATGCTTTTACCGTGTAGTTATAGGTAGTGCTAGCGGATAAACCATTGTCCGTATAGGATGTAGTCGCCGTTGTGCCTACCTTGACACCATTACGATAAACTTCATATCCAGTTACGCCTACGTTGTCGGTAGAAGCCGTCCAGCTGATCAAAGCGCTAGATGCATTCTGAACAGTTGCCGTTACATTAGTCGGAGTGGTTGGAGGAACTGTTTCTGATGGTTGTTGTTGTTTCGCATAGATTTTGGCTGAATTCGCACCTACAGTTACAGTAATTTGCTTTCCAGTTACTCCGCCTGATTGTACAGTCACTGTATCTGCAGTATTCAGCTGATTATACAAAACTGTTCCTGCGGTCAAACTACTCTCGGCACGTAGCGGGATGGTTACCGTTTGCGAACCATTAGATTGATTACTAAATACAGAGATAGCTTCTTGACCTTGATTAGTTCCAGTGTCGATACGACGTGAGAAGGCATATAAGTTCTGTGCAGCCCACATTTCACGTTGAGTACCTGTACGTAGTGCTGGGTTATTTTTACGAATTTCATTAAGTTTGGCTACGTGCTTGTAGGTGCTGGCATTTTCATTAAAATAGTTCTCAATCACGTTTCCGCTTGCATCCCGTTTCACCATAGACCAACGGTTCCAAGTATCCGCAATACCGCCTGTCATGATCTGACTGTTGCCATTGCCTTTGTTCTGCTCTGTTCCTTGGAAGACAACCGGTGTTCCACGAACTGTAAAAATAAAGGTTAAAGCATTCTGCAGCTTATCAACGCTTCCCCCGGCTTCCGTTAGAAAACGGTTGCGGTCATGATTGTCGATAAAGGTAACCATGTGATTGGCATTCCCGTTGTAGTAGGAATCCTGTGCCAAGGTGCTTTTGATATTGGACTCAAAAGACTGTCCATAAGCAAAGCTGTTAAGTACGGAGAAGAACATTGGGAAATCGAGCATGCCCCATTCCTTATTGTTTCCGACCCAACGTGAGACAAATTCAGCATTTCCGTCGAAATTCTCGCCAAATGTATTAACACCCAGATAATTTTGTAGCTCACCAATATCTGTTGGCTTCATCAGCTTGGCAGCATCCACACGTGCACCGTCAGCGCCTGTATAATCAAACCAGCCTTTGATGGAATCGAATATCGCCTGCTTAGCCGCAGGAACATCAAAATCAATGTCATCTAGCCCGCCCAAATCATGATTCTCTAAGTAATCCTGCGCCCACTGGTCATATCTTCCATCCGCTAGAGACCAGTTAATATCTCCATTATGGTGGTACCATGCTGGATTATTGAACGGAGCCACTGGCTGCAATGATGGGATATCATAATAGGCTTGAGAACCTAGCATATAATCACCGACGTGGTTTGGCACAACGTCAATCACTACTTTGATGCCAAGCGCATGTGCGGAATCCACAAGCTCTTTCAGCTTCTCCTTCGTTCCGAAGTATGGATTGGCAGCGTTAGGGTTCTTAACGTTGTATCCGTGATAGGCTGTATTTTTACCGGTACCGTTGTTTTCCCGGTTAGTCATTTGTGGCTCAGCCACTGGGGAAATCCAAATCGCGGTATAGCCCATATTTTTAATATATGATAGCTTATCGATAATCCCCTGCCAGTCTCCGCCTTTCATATAACGGAAATCTTCCTCAGAGTTTTCTCCATAGCGAATTGCCGCACCAGTAGCATTGTTGGAAGTATCTCCATCATTAAATCGGTCAACCATAATCTGATAAATAGTGTCGTTTTCATTAATCGTGCCGATGCTTGCCGCTTCAGCTTTTTGCGGTGTTAAGACAAACAAATTAATCACGGTAGAAAGAAGAATAGATGTAATTAGAACGGGTACATACCATAACCTACGTTTCATTGCGTGCATCTCCCTCTCTTATTAAAGCGTATTCATAACACTCTAAAGCCTACTTCCTTGATTAAAAACCAAGCCCACCCAGTGATGTCTCTAATGTTTTTAACGTCTTTAACACAAAAAACAAATAATTTTAGGGAAACCGGTTTCCCAACTAAAAATTACCATGATTGTGAATGCGTTGTCAAGATATAAAATTTAAAATTCCCAAGAAAAAGAGCCTCCTTATTGGGGGCTCTTTGGGGTTCATTATTCACCTTATATGCTTAGCTTCCTACACTCTGAATAAAATGCAGTACTTCATTCATAATCCGGTCCTTATCTTCACAATGACAAACCATATGACCACTGTTATCCACCATTATCACCTGTTTTTGGGCTGTAGGAATCGTATGCTGCAGGAAGTCAGCGCTTCGAGTCTTCACCAGATGATCTCGCTTACCCTGCACGATCAAGGTTGGAGTCTCAATATGCGGATAGATTGAAAAACTCTCCCGGACCAATCGTTGAAACTCTCTCGTCGCCCTTGGGGGCGTTGAAGTGAATTTATTAATATACGTTTTTAGCATGGAAAAGCTCCCAAGAGTCTTAAGAATCTCCACAGGATTCAGCGGAAATACGGGAGTGGACAATAAAGTAAGGGATTTGATCCAGGGTTTATACCGTACAGAAAGATGTGAAGCAATAAGGGCACCGGTAGAAAAGCCGATCAGATGAACACCTTCATCCGTCTTTAACAGCTCTGTCAATTCATCTTCAGCACTCTGTTGCCAATCATGTCGATCCGAATGCAATAAATCATTCCTGCTCCCCCCATGCCCTTTCAGGGTAAACGTTCTGGAACGGTAATTATGCTGCTCCATAAACTGGGACAAGGGAGAGATCTCATGCTCACCTCCGGTAAAGCCATGAATAAATAAACAACTTTCCATAATTGTCCCTCTTTTCACATTCCAATCTGACATGCAACTTTATTGTATAATGCCAATCCCCTTTATTTTCTATACATTCCACCCTTTTATGTAAAACCTCAACCCAAGTGATGTCAAGGTTCAGCTCTGTGAATGGTTCGCAGCAAAAACGCTATTGTTCCCACCAAAGAAGACCCAACGCTGAGGTAATCGTTAAACCTACGGCGGAGCTGGATGAGGTTACGTTAGCACAAATAGCAGTCCCAGGCGGTACAATGATGCTGCCCGTAAAGTTCTGTGTGAAAGCCCCCGGTGCCAATTGATAATTGAAAAGCGTCGTTCCCCCGCTAATGGCTGCTGTGGAAGACTGAACGGTCATCGCACTCGTCGCCGAGCTGCCCAAATTATTATTCGTTGGCGTTAAGGTTGCTGGTGAAGTTAGCGTCCCTCCTTTTACAATTGTAAAGCTACCCGACATTGCGGATAGTAGAGAAGAACCGCCAATACTGCCGCTTATACGTGAGATATAAACAGTTTTTCCACTGCCTGAAGCATTACTAATCCGAATAGAAGCTATTGCGGATATTAGACTAAGTACGACCAAACTAGACGCAGATGTGTTAGTTGAATACAAGACTGCAGCCTGCGAAGCGCTTATTTCAGGCGGCGCGCTAATATCTGGCGCTTGGAAGGTGTTCACCATATCCACATAAAGCGGTTGATCGTTGTCGTTAAATACAAATTGATTAGGCATATTTATCCCCTCCTGTTTCTAATATTCCCACCAGCTGATAGACGTTGTCGCCGCTGATGACCCCGATGCAATCGTTACGGAGGTAGTGATGGAATTTCCGGGAGGAACAACAATTTGTCCAGTAAAATCAACAATGACCGGACCGACCGCCAGCAATAGAGATACTAGAGTAGCCGGACCTCCAGTAGGCGCAGCCGTAGAGGTTCTTGCCGTCATAACACTGGTTAACGCACTGCCAAAATTATAATTAATCGGTGTAACGGTGGTTCCGGTGACCGTAGCGTTCCGAAGTAGTGATAAAGTAACCGCCGCCGTCGCTGAGCTGGCAGTAACACGGGATACATATAAGGTACGTCCGCTTCCTCCCGGATTACTAATCTGAATAACTAACGGGGCAGCCGTCGTTACCGTAGAAGTAAATGGGATTCCAAACAATAACCCCGCCTTAGCTGCTCCCCCCTCAGGAGCTGAATCTATACCAGGTGCAACATACGTATTGACTTGTTCTGTAAAAAGTGGCTGGCTACTCTGATTGAATACTGAGTCGTTCGGCATGAGTTATCCTCCCCGTACTTAAGCTTATTCTATTTTATGCCACACTCAGTAACAGGTTGTGGGAATGTGCGTATATTGCTTTTTCTGCCCAATCACCCCCTATTTCCCACCATATATTAATATCAAACCATTCGAATGGCTAAGGATTGTCCCTATCGGTTTGCAGCTTATTGGACTGCGGTTTATTTTTAGGCTCAGGGCTCAAACGACGGTTTGGGCCTTTTCATGGATTGAGTTCCAGAAAGCCCGTAGGAAGTGAATGAAATCCATAACGGCCGGAGCTTAAAAAGCGCAGCAAATTAAAACAAAAAAAAGCGGAGCTAAAACGATGATCTCTTACACAATTAAGAATCAGGGAGATCACCCTGTTAGTCTCCGCCTCCACGCTACATTCAAAAGGTATTGGCAAGCAAGATTGTGTATACGTCCAAGCCCAGTCTTTTGGTATAACTCAATCATTTATAAGGAAAGGACGAGGAACTTTGCCTAACTATAGCTCTTTTCAAGCGAATCCTGATAATCTAAGAACGCTTATATTCGGCCGAGATGCCTCGCTGATTGATCATCCGCTCACTACAGATCCAAGCGGAAATCTAACAACGATTATCCTTGACGGCACCATTTCCAGCGTGCTCGGCGCTACGATCACCGCGGGTACTTTGTCCTCCGCAGGTACAGTTACCAACATCCTTAACGGCACCATTACTAGCGTGCTCGGTGCTACAATTACTGCCGGTACTTTGTCCTCCGCAGGTACAGTTACCAATATCCTTAACGGGACTATTACTAGCGTGCTCGGCGCTACGATCACCGCGGGTACTTTGTCCTCCGCAGGTACAGTTACCAACATCCTTAACGGCACCATTACTAGCGTGCTCGGTGCTACAATTACTGCCGGTACTTTGTCCTCCGCAGGTACAGTTACCAATATCCTTAACGGGACTATTACTAGCGTACTCGGCGCTACAATTACTGCGGGTACTTTGTCCTCCGTAGGAACAGTTACCAACATCCTTAACGGGACTATTACTAGCGTGCTCGGCGCTACGATTACTGCCGGTACTTTGTCCTCCGCAGGTACTATTACCAACATCCTTGAGGGCACCATTACCAGCGTGCTCGGTGCTACCATTACTGCCGGTACAATCACTAGTGTGCTTGGGGCAACCATAACAGCAGGTACGTTATCATCCGCCGGAACAGTTACAAACATCCTAAACGGCACCATTACTAGCGTACTCGGAGCCACCATCACAGCTGGTACTTTGTCCTCAGCAGGTACAGTCACCAACATCCTAAACGGCACCATTACTAGCGTGCTCGGCGCTACCATCACAGCTGGTACTTTGTCCTCCGCAGGTACTATTACTAACATCCTTGAGGGCACCATCACTAACGTACTCGGAGCCACCATCACAGCTGGTACTCTATCTTCCGCAGGTACAGTCACCAACATCCTTAACGGGACTATCACTAGTGTGCTCGGAGCTACGATTACTGCTGGTACTTTGTCTTCTGCAGGTACAGTCACCAACATCCTTAACGGCACCATCACCAGCGTACTCGGTGCCACCATCACAGCTGGTACTCTATCTTCCGCAGGTACAGTCACCAACATCCTTAACGGCACCATTACTAGTGTGCTCGGAGCTACGATCACAGCTGGTACTCTAAGTAGTGTCACTTCTATTTCACAACGCAGCTTTATAGAACAGACCACTACAGGTATTGCGACTGCTAATACCTATACACCTCTACCAGCCGTTACTACGAGCGTACTGGGAACGTATTCCTTCTTCATTAACAATACTGGGGCAAATCCGGTCAACACACGTGTGGAAATCAGTGCTGATGGAACGAACTATTTCGTCGATACCACGGGGGATAATCCTTTAGCAGCAGGCTCTATCGATGTCATCGTGCCAGCCAGATTCCTGAAATACACCCGCCTATCCTATCAATCAGCCAATTCTGGCTCTGCATCCACGATCAATGTAAGTTTCAATGCTCAGGGCACGTAATCCAAATGACCATCATATGTTGTAACAAGAAAGAGTACATGGATATCCATGTGCTTTTTCTTTAACTATAAGGACGCCGAAGGCGTTTATGCTTGTGTCAGCAGCTATACATATGTGCAACAAACACATAATGCTTTCCAAGGAGGAACAACCGTGAATAATATTACGCTTGGCGTCCACCTCATCGTAAAAGATGAAGCTGATCTCCTACCTCACTGTCTCGCAAGCATAGCTGGTGCTGACGAAATTGTGATGATCGATACGGGCTCTACCGACGAATCCATAGCTATTGCCGAAGCGTACGGGGCTAGAGTCTTCCAACGGGAATGGACAGACGATTTCGCGGCAGTTCGTAATGAAGGGCTCGTTCATGCCTCAACAAATTGGATTCTTATCCTTGATGCCGATGAGTGCTTGCAGACCCCACTTACAGAAATCCGCAGCCTTCTGCAGAACACACAAGCTCAGGCTTTTACAGTAAACATTGATAATTGGGTTGGCGTACGACCTGAAGATAAGGTAAAACACAGTGCAGTCCGCTTATTCCGAAATGGACAGGGTTATCAATATAGTGGAAGAATTCATGAGGGAATTGACACTTCAATCCTTAGCAAACATAACCTCTCGGCGATTGAGCACAGTCAACTTGAGATTATACACTTTGGATATTTACCTGAAATCATGACACGAAAAGATAAAATCAATCGAAATAGACACCTGCTGCACCTCGCTTTAACCGAATATCCGGATGATCCTTTCCACTCCTATAATTTAGCAGTAAACTTCTGTCAGGACGGTCGTCTTCTGGAAGCTGAGACGTTGCTTCGTCAAGGCCTTCACCATGTAGTACTCGAAGCCTCCTATCGTCCTACGATGATTAGGGATCTCTGTAAAATTTATCATGCTCAAGGAAAAATGAATGCGATTGACCCCTTGCTGATGATTGAACTGGAACGTTATGGCGACTATCCTGATTTGCATTTTTTGTTAGGGCAATCTTTGGAGAGCCAAGGCCTTTTGGAACGTGCGCTATTAGCTTATCAACATGCAGAGTCCATTCCTGAGCATGAGGTGCTTAGCGGAAAATATGTATGTGAACAAGGAATGAGTACCTTTCGCCCCCTATACCGGATGGGTTTAATCTCACAGCGGCTTGGTCTTCTTGAGGATGCTGCGAGATTTTTTCATCGTGCACTTCAACACCATTCTTTATATACGCCCGCCTTGCAGGGGATTGCTGCTGCTTTTCAACGCTTAGCTGTCCCCGATGAGGAAATCGCAACTTTACTAATCCAACTCGTTCCCCCAACTACCTCAATCAGTAGATCCGCGATCATTGACAGTTTATATGAGATAAACGCTTATGAGACCATAACTACCTTATCCCGAGATATTTTTCCATTGGAATTGGATACTGCATGTAGAATCATCTCATCACTCATCATCACCGGCAAGCTAGAAGACGCGAGTACAGCTATAGGGCAGATGACCTCACTGGCTTCCCAAGATCACCTTGGTTTAGAGCATCAAAAGCAGTGGTATACTCTTTGGGCCATTTGCCAATGGGAACGATATGGAGAATTTAAAAAGGACTTGCTCAACCATATATCAGGTGAACTTCGTTCTGGACTGGAATACATTGAGCGATCCCAACGCCAACGAGTGGCATGTCCGGTAGAAATAGAGGTAGATCACATATATTCCTCATTCCTTTCCGACCTCATCGGGCAATCCGTAAAGCTGCATCAGCTCACACTTAGTCATACTTTAGTGGACTTGTTCCCTGCTTATCGATCTGAATTTGCCACAGCATTATATAAAGAAGGGAATTGGCAGGCCGCAGGAGAGGAATTTATTGTACTTGTTCGTGATAAGATCGCCGATGCAAGCGTGCTTTTTTATATTGGTGAGATGATCTTTGACAAAGGGCATTATTCCGAAGCCAGTGAATGGTTTCAGCAAGCGCTGGAACAAGAGCCTGAGCATGAATCCGCAAGAATCGGCTTATCCCTCTGTTATCTTCAGCAAGCGAAGCTGAGTATGGAAGATGCTCTACAAAGTTTAAAGGATGCCCATGCTCATGGCCCCTTGCAGGAGGATATCGGAGCTATCCGTAAATCCATTACCTTGCTAAATCGTACATCTTGGCACACTCAGTGGAGCTTCCGTCAGAGCGAAGGGAGGTCATCCCTATGAACCACTCAAGAAGAAAGCCACTAATTTCCTTATGCATGATCGTTAAGAACGAAGGAGATAGCTTGAGCCAATGTTTAAAAAGCGTACGCGGAGTCGTCGATGAGATCATTGTAGTCGATACTGGATCCAACGACGCCACGGTTCAAATTGCCCTAAGCTTCGGGGCCAAAATCATACAACACCCTTGGAGCGGCGACTTTGCTGCTGCCCGCAACGCGGGTCTCCAGCAGGCCCATGGACAATGGATTCTTGTTCTAGATGGAGATGAGGAATTAAGTGAGGAGAGCAAGGGAGAATTACTGCTATGTGCCGAGCATATGGAGTACGAGGCATTTTTCCTACGCATTCATAATCATAAAGGGCTAACCCCCGCTTCACAGACGATCACCGTCAATCCGATTATTCGGATGTTTCGTAATCGCCCTAAGTACCGGTTTAGCGGTATCATTCATGAACAGATCGCTGAGGCTATCATAACAGCTACACCCCAGGCACCGATGCATTTGACCACTGTAGTCATCCATCATTATGGTTACGCAGAAGGGGTAGTCGTCAAGAAAGATAAAATCAAACGAAATGTCGAGCTGCTGAAAGAGCAGCTAAGGTTAAATCCTAAAGATCCTTTCCACCATTTTAATATGGCTGTTGAGTATATGCGTCTGGGGGAGTATCAACCTGCTCTAAAACATATCCAACAATCACTAGAAGAGGCACCGCCTGATACAAGTTACATCCACCTGCTGCACAAATATGAAATTCGCTCGCTTGCAGAATTAAAAGATTATCCTGGGGCGCTTGCAGCTTGTGACCGTGGGATTAGCTCACATCCGGATTACCCAGACTTAGCTCATATCAAAGGGGCTCTACTCTTACAATTAGGTGCCTTTGCAGAAGCCAAAGTATCGTTGCTACAAGCGCTGGTCATCGGAGCTGCTCCTCCCGGCTACCATACTGAGGCTGGATTCGGTTCATATTTAACCTATTATATGCTGGGTCAATTATGTGAAGAGATGGGTGATGAGACCGAAGCCATTGCTTGTTACACCAAAACCGCACAGCTTCATCCCGAACCTACTCCCGTCATTGCCCGGCTACTACGAGCCCTGAAATGTGCAGGTCGTGAGAGTGAGATTTACGGTTGGTTCCACGCTCATCTGCCAGACTACACAGTGACTAAGAACAGGATTCTCCTAGAATTATTACAGAGTGAGGGATGTAATGAAGCAGCCGCACAGCTGATAAATGCCACAGAGCAGCCCATTTCTATAGAAGTGGCATTTAATCAAGCATCTGAGCAGGGGCGTTCACAGATTATGTTAGCGGATCGTCTGCTTGCTTCATTATCCTCTTCTGCTACCTATTCACCAGCGGTCAAAAGAGTACGCCTAGCTCTTCCGCTTCCCAAAGTTTCAGAATAGGAGGGACGTTTCCTATGACCACACCCGATATCACACTTTGTATGATCATTAAGAATGAGGCGAACCACCTGGAGAAATGCCTGTCTTCTGTGCAAGGAATCGTATCAGAAATCATCATTGTGGATACCGGGTCTGAGGATAATAGCATAGACATAGCAACTAAGTTCGGTGCAAAGATCATCGATATGACTTGGGAGAATGATTTCTCGAAAGCACGAAACCTAAGTCTGAAGCATGCAACTTCCTCTTGGATTCTAGTACTTGATGCCGATGAGGCTGTAGATCATTGGAGGAGGGAGCAGCTCCAGCACCTGCTGGACGCAGCGCATATTCACGGATATTGGCTACCCATTATCCACTATATCGGTGACGCCCCTGAAGCGGATTTTGTTACCGATCATGTCTGCCGCCTGTTCAGAAACGATAAAAGAATCATCTTTCGTGGAATCATTCATGAGGAGACGGCCAGCAGCATTTGGGAGCTTCCTGCGGGGGAGATCGCTTACGCTGAATTGCGTATTTATCACTACGGTTATTTAGAGGATGAACTACAGCACAAAAATAAATACCAGCGCAATTTAGCTCTCATCAATAGTGGTCTGCAGCTTCAACCGAACCATCTAATCCTTCGTTATGCACTAGGGGTAGAGCATTATCAACAGGAACAATATCATGCAGCGGCAGATGTACTTCTTCCATTACTCGCTGATGTTCCAACCCAATCCGGGTATGCCTCCGATATTTATCTAAAGACTGCCTATGCCTTACAACGATGTAACAGGCAGCAGGAATCTAAGGAAGTCTTTCATGCGGGGAGCTTATTGTTTCCTGATTTCACTGATTTATTAGAGGGCTATGCTGCTTTGTTGCTCGAACAAGGACAGCTTAGACAAGCTAGACACTTCTTGCAGCAAGCACTGAAGAGCGGAGATACAGCACATCCACATCCATCTTCTTCGGGAAGTGGAACGTATCGAACAGAACTACTAGCGGGCAGAGTATGCGAGAAGTTATTTCTATATCCAAACGCGCGGGAACACTACGAGGATGCTATACAATTCAAACCAGATTATACGGATGCGTGGAAACAGCTTGTCCCACTAAGCCTGCTATCCGGAGAGAGGTTAAGTATGATCGCATTGACCCGCTGCCATATCCACGCTCTCTCACCAATTACCTTAGGCTATCTTGTGCCCGCGGCGCTCAATGCTCGTGACTTTGAATGGCTGGTCACTCTCTCTTTTGCTTCGCAGCTACCGTTAGCCGTTCAAACCATTGTGCAGGCTTTCCTTGATTGTACTCAGCAGCAAGAGGGGGAACACACCCTAGCACCGCTTGAGCAGCTGCTTCATAATCCATCTATTCTCTCCGAACGTTCATCTATACTCGGCTATCTCTGGGCTTTGTCTTGCCGTGCTGGAGATACTGAATCAGCCATGAAGTGGCTTATCTCCATATCGCCATACAGACCGGGGATGCTAACAATTCATCATATCTTAACAGGTCGTTCTGACATTAAGCCTGCTCTTCCTGATCTGAGCTACGCTATGCAATTGCTGCTTCAGGTCGGTGCTTGGGATAGTGTATTATCGCTTTATCGACAATCAGAGGGCTCTTTATTCCAGTGGTGCAAGCTGCCGCAGCCCTTATACTATGGATTGCTTGAGGCTCCTATCCCCGTAAAGAAACAGTGGTGTTCCATCTATCTCAGTCAAACCCCTCATTATAATGCCTCGACGGACTGTGCCGAATGGCTATTATATGTGGCAATAGCTTGCTCCTGTGGGGAAACTCCAAAGATCGCTCAATCAGATGAAATGGCTTTGCGCAGAATCGGGGGAACTACCGCTGCAGTCGGTCTCTCATACTACAAGCTCATACTCGCGGCAAAAGCTTATCCCCATGGGATTTCCTCAGTTCAAATCCCATGGGGGCTGCTCGTCAGATCTGCCAGTCAGACCTAACCGACTGGCAGATTCGGATTTCAGAGCTATTCTTTCCATTCGATCAAATGGGGCTGCGCATCTAGAATGGACTGGTACTGCTCCAGACTCCCCCAGCGCCCCTCTGGATCAAGCTCCATATAACGCGAATATTTAAGTCGAAGCTCTTCCGGCGGAACCGCCCATCCATAATGCTTCACCCGCAGTTCGGCAAGAAAACCCGGTAATACAGAGTAAGAAAGCGGCAGCCTAGGAACATGATGATCCATTTTCGGGAAGAAATAATGAAAATTCGGCAAATATCGGACAAGTGTACGAGTATGCTTCGTATGGATATTCCAATGTTCATCTTCACGATAATGGGTGGTACCACCCCAGAAATCAAATAGCCGGAAAGATACCCAGTCATACACATCCTGATCAATCAGCCGTCTCATCTCCCGTTTAGCTGTCTCTTCATAGAACTCATCAGCGTCTACAGACAGGAGCCAATCCGGATTCGTAGATACCGCCAAATCCCATAATATCTGCCTTAGCTCCCACTCCCGATTAAACAAGGAGGTCTCCAGTGTCACAAGCTTCGTAACCTTGGCAAAAGAACGACATAACTGTGCCGTATGATCTGTACTTCCATCATCAACAACTACAATATCATCCACAAACTCACTCAGTTCTTCAAGTACCTGCTCCAGATACCTTCCAGCTTCGTTTCGAACCTGCATCATAGCGGTCAAGCGGTTACCTGCTGTTTTGCGGAGAGGCCATCTATGACTACTCATCCCTCCACTCTCCTTTTCAATCGTTTTACCGCCTCTTCTAGATCTGCCATCTCTGATAAAAGCGGCCACGCCTGATTGTCTTGCCCTGCCGCATTCAAGAAGCTGCGTATAGCCTCATGCCGTCTGCCATGTAGCAAGTGTATTGTGCCTTCTATAACCCCATCTACACTTCCCTCCAAATCTTGCTGAAGCTCTAGCGCTTTTTCCCATTGGAAGGTCCGAATATAATTCTGAATCAATAACAGCTTCGCCTCTGAGGTAGTCAGCGAACTCAGAATTCGTACTGCCGCAGCTTCATCCTCATTCAAGCGAAACAGCTCTGCCCGGACAAGTTCGTACTGCCCGGAGTGAAGCCAGCCCCGCAGTCTTTCCGCATCCCGCTTCTCCTCAGCTGTAAATGCCGTAATCGTATATTGTTGAACAGCTGTTTCCAAATCCCCAGTCTTACCCTCTATAGCCGAAAAAAAGCGAAAATGTGAATGAAGGCAATCTAAATATTCATACAGCACCATGAGCTCAAAGGATTGCGTCAGATAGCGGTTTGCTACGGGATCCCCCAACAAGTACAGATAGGAAGCTGCCAAGTAATGTACAACAGGTTGACTGGGCAGCTTAGCACACATGGAAATGTAATAATCCGCCCGCAACTCAAGCTGTATAGTAAACCAATTAGCAGGTGATATCGTTGAATCCTGCCACAAGTTCACTATGGCCTTCCTCCACAGTACCTCATAATCCGTAAGAAAATACAGCCGATCTCCCTGAAAGGTAGCTCCATAGGATTCCTGCTGATCCCCGCCGAGATAGAGCACACCTTCCCTGCGTAAGCTCTGCTCTAGATATATCCGTTCAGATCGGGTGGCTACAAGGTCAGCCTTTGCGCCAAGCAAACCGCTGTATTTATCCCATAACCACTTCTTTTCTTCTTCCGGGCAACGTTCTAGCAGAGCCACTACATAAGCTGCCTGCAAGGAGAGAACCTCTGTGAGCCAATAAGGAGAAGAGACAAGAATCGTGTATTGCTTCATGTTCAAAGAATAAATATCTGCAGCCGCAACTGCCCTAATCTGATTGTTAGTCTGCTGCTCACTGGTCATTCGTCCAGCAAAGCAGACCCCTTCCCGGTTGGGAAGAAGCTCTAGCAATCTTTTATATTCGTAGTCCTCCCAAGAACCTCCGCTTAGAATTAAATATTTCATGGGTGTGCCTCCTTGGAATCGGACAAATCCCCAATATAGCCTATTACCAGAGAGGCATTAGGGTGAAGCAGCAATTGACGGGAAGTAAACTTCCTATTGCTAATCATCCCGGGCACGATCCCTCCTTTGTAAGCAATACGTTCAAGAGGTAGAGTGAGCGCTGAATCTCCCCCTGCAAGTAAATGAACCCCCGCTTCCTCCATTTCAGTCGATAAACTTACGATCAGATCAGCGGAGCCTTGGGTTATGGCCTTCACCACCCGCTCAATATAATGTTTCTCATATTGGATAGAAGTGGACAAATACAGAATGATATCACTCTCATATAATGCAGATGCGTTCTTTAACGCCCGTAACCATCCATCCTCACCATGAACCGTTATCACTACATCATGTTCGCTAACCGGAAACTCAGGAGCAGCGTCCAGCAAAGTATCTCTGATCCAAATCCAGCGAATATACTTGTAGCTCTGCTGCTCGCGTGCAGCTATCCATTGCTCCTTCAGCTCATCACAATCCCAAGCTTCATCACAATACACTATGGCCGTTACCAACGGAGAAGCTAAGGGTATCCTGCCCAATGGTATAACCGGCTGTGGAAATTTTAAGAATTCAGTAGGCGGTACTAAAAGTCCTTCGTTCTCTATCCCGCTTTCAAGTGCCCATTTCTTGTAGTATGTCTGCCAGCCATTCGTCTGTTTGGATTCGTCCTTCGTTCTCAGGTATCTATCCAGTGACTGAATAGCATGAACATACACAGCTTCACTCAGTGCCAGTTTCGCTCCAATCTGCCGCGCTCGGAGACACCAGTCAGCTATCATGAGATGCCGCGCTTGAAGCGAGGTGTCAAAGCCGCCAATTCGCTGAATCAATTCCTTAGTGAATAGAAGACAAGATCCGGTTAGCACTTCCACCTCGCGCCATTCGCCTTGATACCGCCCAAGACTGTAGCTTACATGCTCAGCTAATTCATGATGAGTACCAAAGTGAAGCCGTTTCTTCCCTTCCCCTCTCTCGGTAGAAGAACGCGGAGCAATGACTCTAACGGAAGCATCATCAAAGGAAGCCCACATTAACTCGCTTAACCAGCCAGGCGATACCATAATCGAATCTTCAAGCAGAACAGCAAAGGTGGTCTCGATATGGGCCAGAGCTAGGTTCGGCATATACTCCACCTTCTCATAGGGTAGGAAGAGCACTGGTTCCTCTGGCGAGAACTGTCTTGCTAATACCTCCATGGGGAAATCGGGCGTCATTGAAACAGCAATAATGCGCACAGCCACTCCTGAGTGGCGCAGCAGCAGGGGTAAACAGACCCTGGCACATTCCATACGGCTAAGCTCAACTACAATAGAAATCCCATCTTCACTTGGCAAGGGTAAAAGTCCGGCACGTTCAAGGAAACCATATCTCCCTGCCAAGCGTTCCATATTCAGCGATTCATGTGACATTTGGACTCACGCTCCATTTATTTAAAGCAACTCTACCAATAGTCTATGAGCGGTTAAGCACGATATCCCTTAATTCCCTCCATTTACACCTTTGCCGCCTTCTTCTGTATGAGCTGCGCCTGTATTCGAAGAATTGGGTGCAGCTGGTGATGAATTGCTATCCTCTTGGCTATTCCCAGGGGTATCCTTGCTCTGATCTGATACTCCATTTTTATCTCCACTTACAGATGGTGCAGGAATAGCAATTCCCGGGGCACTGCTGCCATTAGCTCCGACAGGCTGACCCTGATTATCGTAGTAATACATAGGCACGTCTCCGACGACCATCAAATATGACACAGGAATTTCCGTATCCACTACTTGGGGCTCCATGTCAAAAGGAATAACCACCGCTACCTCCGTAACAATATGGATATAGACCTCAACTAAAATCATATTAATTCCGGCATTTTGCTGGCGAGTGCTGAGTTCAACCTTAACAGCACCTTGCGGTTCAATCTTGATCGGGATATCAGGTCCATAAGAGGCGATGAGAGGACTACCTAGTGCCTGACCGAGCGGAATATATTCTGTCTGATTATGCAAATCCTGCAACGTGGTCTGGATTACCTCTGCTGCTTGCGAAGTAATACGCATATGCTCCGCATAGTTCAACATAAAGCCTGATATTTTCCCGTTCTTATCGGTCTTCCAATCAATCAGTTCCTCCGCATTTCCTCCGTTCGCAACTTGTGAAGTAATCGCTTTATTTATCGACTCTGTTGCGATTTGCTTCACACGAATTTGCGCTAAATGCAAGATAGGTGGCTTCATGTGCAGCTCCACGTATCGCAGTGCTTGTAGCACAAGCACAATCAATACCAAGGATGCAATCAACCAAAATTTGCGCCGGCTTCTTGGCTTACGCGTGTTTCCGCCGGAAACGGTCATCTTTCTCTCTGCCCTACTGGATGATCTCATATGACTTCTACTTCGCTTAGCTTCAAAGCGTGCACTCTGTGGTCTTGCCGCTGCCCTACTAGGTTTTGACTTGAACGCGGAGCTTCTTCCAGAGAACCTCGGCGTCCCGCCCCCATTTATTTTTGGCAGCCGAAGCTGACCTAGATCAGGTAATCTTAGCCCTCGGTTCCCCCATTTTCTTAATCTCCCCATTGCGATAGTCCCTCCCACCTTACGTAGAGGTCAAGCCACCTCCACTTAGTTTAAGGTATTCGGAAAGAAGACAAAAAAGAAGAACGTTCCCTCCGGCGGATAATGCCAAAGAAACGTTCTTCATTTATTTGATGATCAATTAATATTAGTGCATTCTACTCCGTTTATCTTCCTGTAGATGGTCCCAGTGCCGCCGTATAAAGATACCGATTAGAATAGCGATAAACACGGCATACCAAGTAATATATCCATTCCATTCTTCCCTAGGGACAATTAGACTTGAGCCGATCGTACCGAATAGCCAAATGTAAGACAGATTCCCAAGCACGGTTCCCCAAATAAAAGATGATGCTTTTATCGGTGAAACAGCGGACATAAAATTGATTATATTGTTCGGAATAATGGGAATCGTACGTAGAAGGACCAGCGTCCAAATTCCATATCGGTCCAAGTAACGCTGCCATTTATCATACCTTTTCAGCTTGGACCTCCATTTTCGATCAAACCAATTGTAAAGGTATCGTCGAATGAGGAAGTACATCAGTATTCCACCCAGATTACAAGCCAGCCAACTAATTATCATACCTCCAATAACGTTAAATACTGACACATGGAGGACAATCAAAATTACGAACGGAAAAAATCCTAATATACTCTGCAACAGCGCCAATGGAATCGTCACAAATAAAATAGAGGGTCCACTAAGGCCAAGCGTTTGCAGCAGCCAATCTATCCAGGTATTTATGGTCTCTGTCATGAAGCAGTCTCCTCTCTTGACTCCTTGCAGCAGCTGCCTCCTGATTTACTTCGCTAAAGCATAAGTGTGAGCATTAAAATATAAGCAAAGTATAGATATTCCTTTGAATACTTTGCTTATATTCCCAAGAAAAACACCCCTTCCGGGGTGTTTTATTGAATGATTTTGCTTATGAAGTGCATTTGTAAAGAACAGTGGTTAGCGTACAAGTTACACTTTTGTAATCCATTGATTCTTCACATCATACCACAGAATTCTATCTACTTACAATTCTACACCTTGAATCCACGCATTCACTTTATCTGGGTTGTTTTCTACCCAAGTTTTAGCAGCTTCTTCTGGTGACTTCCCACCTTGAACCTCAACCATTACTTTCGCCATGTCTTCTGCTGTCCACTCGAATTGATCCAAGAACTTATAGACATTCGGCATGTCTTCTTTCAGACCTTGACGAACCATCGTATGGATTTGCTCATCCGCACCATATACACCTTTTGGATCTTCCAGATATTTCAGGTCCATATTGGCGAACATCCAGTGTGGTGTCCAACCCGTTACAACGATAGGCTCGTTGTTGTCATAGGCTTTTTGCAGCTCCTGAGCCATCGCTGCCGATGAACTTTCTAGAAGCGTATATTCACTAAGACCATATTCCGCAATAGCCTTTTCAGTCGTCGTCATAATACCAGCACCAGGCTCAATTCCGATAATTCGATTGCTCAATTTACCTGCCAGGTCACTGTTCTTCAAGTCTTCAATAGAATTAATATCCATGTACGCTGGAACCGCTAAACCAACTTTAGTTCCGTTCAAATTAGCACCTAAATCTTCGATTTTCGAACCATACTTCTCTAAATAAGCTGCATGCGTGCTTGGTAACCAAGCTGCGACCATAGCATCCGCACTACCATCAGCAACCCCTGCCCACATTGGGCCTGCATCTACCTGTAGCATTTCAACGGTAGCTCCAAGCTTAGTTTCAAGTACTTCTTTAACAACATAAGTACTCGCAATTTCGGAATCCCATGCCACATATGCCAATTTCACTTTTTCTTTACTAGTGGATGAACATCCGGCAATAACAGTAATCATCATAATCACTAACAGGAATATACCTATATTTTTTTTCTTCATATCTATTTAAAACCCCTATCTCTGTTTTGGTTTTAGTGCATTCTGCGTTAAACGGTCGAGTAGAATAGCTATAATAACGATAGCAATCCCCGCCTCGAACCCATCTCCTGTCTTAGCCTGCGATACCGCGCGGTATACATAGGCACCTACACCTTGCGCACCGATCATAGATGAGATGACAACCATCGAGAGTGATAACATAATCGTCTGATTGACGCCTGCCATAATCGTTGGCAGTGCGATCGGCAGCTGCAATTTAACCAGCTTCTGAGTTGGTGTTGAACCGAAAGCATCGGCTGCTTCAACTAACTCCTCTGAAACCTGACGAATACCGAGATTGGTCAAACGAATTGTCGGTGGAATCGCAAAGATGATCGATGCAATTACACCTGGAACTACCCCAAGTGAGAAAAAAGATACCGCTGGCAATAAATACACAAATGCCGGCATCGTCTGCATAAAGTCCAAAATAGGCGTAACTGTATTTCTAACCGCATTTCTCTGCGCACACAAAATACCAATCGGTACGCCGATTACTACAGCCAATATCGAGGCGGTTAGAACAAGGGCTAAAGATTGCATCGAAGGTCCCCATAATCCGAGATTATCGATTAAGAGCAGTCCGATTACCGCAAATAAAGCCATGCGCCATTTCCCAATCCAATAAGACAAAGCTGCAATAAGTACGATAAGCACTAATGCAGGCAGGAAGGTCAGCGCACCTTCAATTGCAGAAACCATTCCACCGATTATTGTAGCGATAAAGTCAAACAAGGGGCCACAATACGTAGTTAGCCAGTTTTCCAACCACTCGAGGGCCTTTCCTAAAGGCAGTTTTGGAATGTCCATTAAGATCCTTCTCCTTCCGGTACCGCGTTACCCGCGAGTGCGGAAAGAACGGCTCCCTTAATCACAATGCCCTTTAATTTATCCGCTTCATCTACGACGGCTACAGGCAAATGTGTCTCAGATATTAGTTCAAAGAAATCATTGAGCAGCGTTTCTGGATATACACGAGGAATCTCCCGCCGTGTAACCTCTAGGATGGATTTATTATCCTTTAGTGCCTGTGCTGCGTCCTCAGCTGTAATAACACCCAAGAGCTTGTTTTCTTTGTCTACCACATACAAGCTGAATATGCCGCTATCACGCATTAATTGAAGTGCTACCCGAGGTCCACGCTCAGGTCTAACCGTTTCCGGTTGCCGCATCACATGAGCTGCTGTTAGCACCTTGGACAAGTCCACATCCTCCACGAACCGCTCTACATATTTATTGGCAGGTTGAATGAGAATCTCTTCCGG
Organism: Paenibacillus sp. FSL H7-0737; assembly: GCF_000758545.1. Classification (NCBI taxonomy): domain Bacteria; kingdom Bacillati; phylum Bacillota; class Bacilli; order Caryophanales; family Paenibacillaceae; genus Paenibacillus; species Paenibacillus sp. FSL H7-0737. The sequence goes on from NZ_CP009279.1 coordinate 5,726,381, forward strand.
CGTACCAATCTGCACGATAACACCGTCTTTCATCAATGCAATCCGATCACCAATCCGCAGGGCTTCGTCTAGATCATGAGTGATGAACACAATCGTCTTCTTCACTCTGGACTGCAATTCCAGCAGCTCCTGCTGCATGTCTTTACGGATCAGCGGATCTAGTGCACTAAAGGCTTCGTCCATGAGCAGGATATCTGGGTCATTAGCAAGTCCTCTTGCTAGTCCCACACGCTGCTGCATCCCTCCGCTGAGTTGATCCGGGCGATGGTTCTCCCATCCCTTTAGACCCACTAGATGCAATGCCTCCATGGCCCGTTCAGTTCTCTTCTTTTTATCTACGCCCTGAACCTCAAGTCCGTATTCCGCATTCTCCAATACCGTTCGGTGTGGAAACAATGCGAACTTCTGAAACACCATGCCGATGTTCTTGCGCCGAAATTGCCGAAGCTCCTCCGGGTTCATTTTAACGACGTCTTTTCCTTTAAAAAGGACTTGTCCCCCTGTAGGCTCAATCAAACGGTTCAACAAACGAACCAACGTTGACTTACCGCTGCCGGACAATCCCATAATTACGAATATTTCTCCTTCTTCAATGCTGAATTCGGCTTTGTTGACTCCGACCGTCAACTTTAATTCCTGAGCGATCTTTTCCTTTGACCACCCTTGCTCTAATAATGGAATCGCCTTTCCCGCATCATGACCGAATACTTTGGTTAGCTTTTTCACCTCTATAATAGCCATGCCGTCCTCCTTCTCCCGAAAATATATCCGGGTTTAGTTCACTTATAGTAGTGTACCGGACTATTGAAAATTCATGCAAACACCATATACGGATAAAATTTAGTGTACAGTTTTAACTTTACGTACTTTATGTATAGAATACTCTGTTTTACACCAAATTCCTTTCTTCATGATTTCTTTACTTATGGAGGGGGATTTGATTACAATACATTGTATAAGGTTGCAGCAGTCTATCGACCTATTCCTCAGGAGGGACATCATGAACGATTTAGAAGGGTTAACACCCGAACAAATAGAGAAGATTAGTAAGGCCCGTGAACGCGTGATAGACTCTATCGGTAAAAATATGGACCTATACGGCATCACTTTATCCATTGGGCATTTATACGGTTATATGTATTTCAATCAAGGTCCAGTGACACTGGACGAGCTTAGCAAAACAATGGGAATGAGCAAAACGTCCATGAGTACGGGAGTCCGTACCCTCCTAGATCTGAAAATGATCGATAAAGTTTGGGGGAGAGGGACTCGCAAAGACCTGTTTACCACTGTGCCTGACTGGCATCAGAACTTCAGTGATTACTTCTCTATTAAATGGAGAAAAGCCGTCGAAGGAAATATGATTTCACTAGCGAAATCACTTGCAGAAATTAACGATATGAAAAAAGAGTATAGTGACGATAGTAAACTTATGCAGCTCTTAAATACAGATGAAGAGAAGATTACCGAATCCATTAATTACTACCGCTGGTTGCTAAAATTAATAGAATCCTTTGAGAATGGTAAGATCTTCGAATTTATCCCTAAAGAAGAATCTTAATTCCAAAACAAAAAAAAACGACAGTGCTCCTGTAAAAAGGAAAACACTGCCGTTTTTTTCGTTTAACCTTCGATTAAGCTTACATCATCCAAATAGATCGTGCTGCCCGCACTAATTTCATTATTCGTCTCCGTACTGTTTCCATCAATAAGCCCTAGTAAAAATACCAAATGAGCCCCTGCGTCTGTCGCACCGTTCATGGTAAATGTGTAGCTGAATTCTTTCATACTTTGGGTCAAAGCTATAAGCTCAGCTTCCATATATTTGTTGTATTCCCCGCCTTTATGCTCCACAGCTACCTGAATATTACGGTTTACCGTAGAACGGGCCTTAAACTTCAAGGTATACGTCTTTCCCTGAATAAGCTTCAGGTTTTCATAATCCACTTGTGCGCTGTAAGCAGCTTGCCCTGTGCCCGTCAGATCTATCGCAAATTCCCCATCTTTTACAGCAGCAGATCCAGTTCCATCAAAATACTGGCTCCACCCTTTAGAATCCACATCAAAGGTTCCATTATCCAGCGTACCGCTTGGTGGGTTCACTGGCGGACCACCTTGTACCTCCCGGACCACAATATCGTCAAAAGAAATCGTATGTGGCGTACTGTTAGTCGTAGGATCAGTGCCCAGCGATTTGCCGATCAGATAATTCAGCTTCAGCGGATTGCTGTTGGACACCGTAAATTGTGCGCCATACGTTGCCCAATCGGCAGTAATATCAAACTTAGCTTGAGCGGAAGCTGCAGAAGTATTGGAGTATTCTAGGATGATCTGCCGCGGAACCGTTGATTTCGCCTTAAAGCTCACCTCATACGTTTTTCCGCCTTCCAGTGGGATACCCTCTTGGTAGAATTGTGTATGCCACGCCTCCCATCCTGCCGACGTAATCAAGATTTCTGCCACGCCATCCTTTACCTCAAACCCAGAAACACCACCTTCTCCAGACCATGTAGACCAACCCGTCTTACCACTGCCGAACGAGCCATTTATGACTAGATTGTTATCGTTAGCAAGTATCGTCTGAAGCACAGATGCATTTGCGTAATGGTCAGCTTCTACAGTGATTGTATAGCTGCCCTCGGATGGAAATACTGCTGCATCGATTGTGATTTTTCCAGGCTCAATGGTGTACTGTTCGGTTTCAAGTGTTATACCATTAACCTTCACTGCAATGATTTTCTTTCTCCAATCCTCATGGTCTATGAAGGTTAGTTCAATCGGCTGCGAAACTCTGTTATTGCTGCTATCGCTTAGTAATTCCTGCGGTTTGGCCGGTGCATTTTTGATTTCAAATTTCACATTATCGATGATAATATCATGGCTTTGAGGAATACTAATTCCCTCAACCTTTCCAAGCAGGAATTTAAGTGACAATGTGTCCTTACTGCCTTGACGGAATTCGAATGTGTAATGATTCGTTGCTGGTGTGAGCTCTACAATTTTTGTAAATGAAGCCTGATAAGACGCATTTTCAACATTCACACCGATTTTTCGGGCAATGGTTGAACTGGCATCAAACTCTAGCACATAATCTATTCCGCTTGCAGCTTTCAAGTTATTTTGAAACAACATCACGGAATATGGCTGGCTACCCGTATTCGTAATGTTAAACTTCGCTGTTCCATCTGTAGCAGTAGCAGTGCTCTGTCCGCCCTGCTCCGTCAACAGCCAATCCCAGGCATGAAATTCAGTGTTGAATTCACCATTCACAAGCGGGTAGTAGACAAGTGATGGATCATAATAAAAGCTCGTGCGCAGCAACTTGAAGTTATCCAAGATGACTGTATCGGTAGCACCGTTCAGAAGTAACACAAATTGTCCCTCATGATCCGTTGTACCTGCAAGGTTGGTGAAGACTGCTTTTATTTGTTGTTCACCTTGGGCTAAATTAACTGACTGCTGCGCATGTACGTTGCCGTCTTTTCCAAGAAGCTGAACTGTGGCAGTATGTGCAGAGGATACTGCAGCATTAAAGGTAAGCTCATAATCTTGGCCCTGTATGAGCTGAATTCCCTTCTGAAGCAATCGAACTTCGCCACTTTCGCTGCCGCCAATCTGCAGATTCAGCTTTCCTGTATCATCTACATTGGCAGTGGACGTTGTACCATTGGCTATTTCTACGTGCCAATAGCTCATCCGATTGGGCTCACCAAGATCGAAAGTGCCATTGTACAGATGATTACCGCTACCGAGCGGTGTTTTTATTCCATCATGATCAAAAGGAATACTATCTACCTCTTCCAGACGGACATTACCTAACCAAACTGGTGAAGCGTTAGTTCCCATATTGAACTCTATCCGTGCTGCAATGTCAGAGTTGTCCTTCATTTGAAACATCGTTTCGTAATGGGACATCTCGGAAGTCAGCTCTGCCTTAAGCGCTGGAGAATAAGCCGCAAAGCCACGTGATTCTCCCCCCGTTAATTTAACACTAATATTACGTGACACATCTGTTTTGGCATCGAAGCTGAGCTTATAGAATCTACCTTTAGCAACGGATACAATCGCTTGAGGTTGAACGGAATAGGCATTGCCTCCAGCGTTACTGATATTTACCTTTAGGAAGTTGTGTCCTCCAATCGGTACAGTGGAAACTGTAGCATCAGCTCCTGGTTCTTTAAACAAAACCCAATGTGAAGTATTCGGTATGCCCATTCCATCATCTCCCGGAACCTGCTCCGTGAAGTTGTTGTTATAGACAAGGTTTCCGTCAGGAAGTGCTAGCTTTGAGCCTTCCAAGTAAGGCTCCTTATCCAGCGTAACTGGTACCGGCTCACGATACTCTCGGCCTGTCAGTTCATAGACTCTGACATAATCAACCTGCATCGATTTTGGAAACACGGTTTCTGGTGTTGGATCACCATCGAAGTTGCCGCCGACAGCCAGATTTAACAGCAGGTGGAACTCCTGATTGAACGGTGCTGGATAAGCATTATTCGCAGGCTGGCCATTGCTGATGCTGTACCAGTCATTTTTGGTCAAGAACAGCTCACCATCTACATACCAGCGAATTTCTCCCGGTTCCCACTCAATGGAGTACGTATGGAATTGTTCTATCGTGGAGCCTTCCGGGAACACGTACTCTTTGCCAGAGTATACATTGTTAGGCCATTCGCCGCCGTAATGAATGGTACCCGCTACCGTATTAGGACGGCTGCCCCAGCCCTCCATAATATCAAGCTCACCAGAGGAAGCCCAATTTCCGTACTCGTAGTTCTCCGGCAGCATCCAGATCGCTGGCCAGTACCCTTTTCCGGTAGGCGCTTTAGCCCGAATCTCGAATTTCCCATATTTCTTGCTAAACAGACCTTTCGTTTTAAGTCGCGAAGAAGTGTACTCCTTGCCACTTACTGCTTCTTTACGCGCGGTAATCACTAGATTACCATCCTGTACCTTTGCGTTCTTCTCATCACTTGTATACCATTGCTTCTCGTTGTTGCCCCAACCTGGATTGTTAAATTGCGAACCATCTCCAAGGTCATAGGTCCATTTCGTAGGATCAATGCTTCCTTCATTGAATTCATCTCCCCAAACCAACGTCCACGGATCATTGGTTGGTGTTGGACCTCCATTACCAGAACTGCTTGAGGCTGAAGTTGCTACTGGCAGTGTCGTTTTACTAGTGTTTCCTTTCTTTAATGGCGAGCCGCCAATCGTTACTCCATCGGCTTTGTTATCTATTGAGGTTACGCTTCCGCTGCCTTGAATCGCTGTGCCTCCAGCGCTCGCAGTCAGGATTAACGCGGCCACCTGTGCATTGTTCTCCAGAGTCAATTGCGTTGAGCTGCCCACCGTAAGACTGGCAACAGTTCCTGAGATTCTTAGCAAAGAACCGCTGACTGCTGAGTCTGCCGAGCGAACCGCTGCAAATATCCCTCGAAGTGAGATAATATGAGGGACGACGTTCATCTCAACATCCCCAAAGCCTGCTCCCGTAAGATCGCTACTCTCTTCCAAGATAGCTCCGGATTGCAGCTGCACAGTACCCACAGCTGTTGAACCGCTGGCATAAATTCGAACCTTCCCGTTAAGTTTGGCTACTTGAAGCGGCCCAAGAGAAGTATTGTGTAAGCCAATACTCTGCTCACCGCCACCTCGTACAAACGTAGTCCCTGTTACCTTTACACCTTCAAGCTTCGCATTCCCTTCGGCAATCCCCTCCGTTAAATAAAGATTGCCTTGGATGACAGTATCTTTAAGAACCACATCGGCATGATTAATGATTACATTGCCCTTTACTGTTCCAAGCGAAGTCTCTCCAGATTTTAAGATGAGTCCCGAAACCATTCGATCAGCAAGCTGAGCAAGCTCTGCACGTGTAATTCCGCCCTCAGGCTTAAACAAACCTCCAGGATAACCTTTAATAAAGCCAGCACTCGATAGGGCTGCTATCGCTTTCGCAGTTTCATCACTGACTCCGTTCAAATCAGTGAATGCTGATGTGCTACTTTTGTCCGTATTGAAACGAAACACTTTCTCCAAGGATAGTGCCGCCTCAGCACGCGAAAGCGCATGTGAAGGATAAATATTGTTATTCTTATCACTGCTTAAATATCCAGCTGTAATCCCTTTGGCAATATCACTCTTATACCAGTCTGTAGCCAGCACATCCGCTGGAAGCTTATCCGATTGCTCCTGATAATTAAATATACGATTCATAATAGCTGCGAACTCTGCCTTTGTGACTTCCTTACCAGGTCGAAACGACCCATCGTCATATCCACTTATAATCCCATTTGCGCTCCAACGCTGTAATGGACCTGCAGCCCAATGGCTTGGAGATACATCCGTAAACGCTTTCAATACATCGATTGTTTCATTTTCCACTTTCGTTGCCGCTGAATCAGGTGAGTTTCCCTTTAATGGCTCTGCCGCTGAAGCATTCATGCTCCCAACCGGTGATAGCAGCCCGGTGACAAGGAGCATAGCAGCTATTGCTGCCGTGAAATTCCTCTTCATCCTAAACATCACTCCTCGAATTTCGTAATATTCGTAATTCAAGCGAAGAATCGAAATCGGTTTCGACAATGTTATTGTTGCTTAGATTTCCATATTTGTAAAGATATAATTTTGAATTTTTTTACATTATTTTTTTCGGAATATATCTCAGTATTAAAATATCCGTTTGACTTGTTTCGGTAATAAGAATAGACTTAAAACAACTGTTTTACTCTTCACTCCATTCAAAAAAACTCATAAATAACCGCTCTACTACAGTCTTTCCCCCATATTCCAACTATTAAGCGGAGGGTGGCTTATACTACATATGAATATCAAAATGATTGCCGAAATGGCAGGCGTTTCTGTCTCGACCGTTTCGAAAATTATGAATAATTACAGCGATGTTTCGGAAAAGACCAAGAAAAGAGTCCTGGAGATCATCGAGCAAACTGGATATTCACCATCCAACTCCGCCAAGACACTTGCAACCAAAAAATCGAATCTGATCGGTGTGATTTTTGCGGGTGAGCTTAATGTAGAATTTACGCACCCTTTTTTCGTTGAGGTATTAAACTCCTTCAAGAAACAAATGGGTGTACTGGGATACGATCTCATCTTCTTTTCGAACGAAAAATTTATTAGCAGCGGAGATTACTTCGCGCGCGCTGTTCATTTTAATGTGGATGGCTGTGTCATTATATCTGGACAGAAGATGGAGCCAACGATCCACGATCTGGACATGAGCAGTATCCCTTGTATCGGGGTAGATCTCGAACTAAAAGGGAAGAAGTCAGGCTTTGTTATGTCAGATAACTTCCAAATATCCTCTAAGGTCGTAGAGCATTTTTATCTTCTTGGTTATAGGGAGCTTGGTTTTATAGGAAGTGCCGCAGATTCAGAAATATCCAATCTACGGGAAGCAGGATATACCAAAGCTATCGAAAGTTTCGGTCTCCCTTTGAACCGGCGTTGGTTTGTACATGGCGACGATTTCTTTGAGTCCAGCGGGTATACGGCTATGCAACAATTAATTCAAAGCGGCAGTTTACCAAAGGCCATTTTTGCTGCCTCTGATTTGCTGGCTTTAGGAGCCATCCGTGCATTAAAAGAACATGACCTCCGGATCCCTGAGGATATCGCCATCATCGGCTGTGATGACATCGAAGCCTGTAAATATACTACACCAAGACTGTCTACCATCCGTCAGAACAAACAACGACTTGGTATCCTCGCTGCCCATATGCTCTATGACTTGATTAACAATCAGTCAGGTGGTGGTTCATTTGTTGTGGAGCCCGTACTTGTTGTGCGCGAGTCCTGCGGAAGCCAATTGAAATTTTAAGGTATAACATGAATAAATCCCCTCAAAGTTTACAACGTCTCAGACCTCGATAAGATGTCTAAGCATTGTCTAAATTGAGGGGATTTTTCATGTAGGGAACTTACAATTTCATTTTAGAATTTCGCAAGTAGATTTGAAATACTTTGAGCTGCCTCGGCACGGGTTGTCATCGATTGCGGAAGGAAGTTACCATCCTGATGACCCATCAGAAGCATAGCTTCTAGCGCACCTTGTACATAGGTTACTGCCCAAGAACTAACTTTAGAGCTGTCATTAGTCGCATGGAATGAGCTTGCTTCCGGCTTAACGCCCGTACGATATGCATAGGCTCTTACCAGCATAGCTGCCATTTCCTCGCGGGTAATCTGTTGATTCGGGTTAAAACGATCCTCGGATACGCCTTGAATAATACCTGCTTCAAAGGTTGCATTGACCGCCTCTTCGTACCACGATCCAGCGACTACATCTTGGAATGAAGTCGGACGACTCGCAGTTAAGGAAAGCGCTCTGCTGAGGAGAGCTGCATATTCTGCTCTTGTGATGGAACCCGATGGGTTAAACATAGAGTCAGATTGTCCCTTCACAATTTGTTTAGCAGATAGTTCCTGAATAGTCTTGTATGCCCAGTGAATTTCAGGTACATCTCGATAGCTGTTTTGGAACGAAAGAACAACGTATTGGCTAAAATGATTCAAATCTACGGTAAGACTGGTTTTGGACGGATTCATCGTCCCCCCTAGATAGGTAAAGCTGCCATTTTCCTCAATACGATAAATACCCGCTAGAGCTGGATTGGTTCCATTTAGAATCGGTAGTGTTATCTTCACGGGTACTGGGAATTGCTTCAGTGAATATTTATTACCAGACTCATCTGACATGATTAATGAGAAGTCCATGATGTCACTAACCCGTGAATACGGTGGAGTTATTGTAAGTTGATTCGATTGAATGGCTTCCATCCTCAAAAGTATTGTTGCTGTCTTCGCAGTTGATGGCAGAAGCTTACGAAGCTCATTCAATACTTTGGAGGACATAACGGCACGAACCCCATTCACTTGAATCTCTAAATCCCTATTGCCGATCTGATCGAGTTGATCGATCGGAATCATAACTTGATTCTTATCCGCTTGAAGCTGCAAAATGATGTTTCCTTCAGCACTCTTCGTTAAGAGTTCATCTGGGATAACAACCACCCCTGCAGGCAGCTCCGGCTTCACCACCACTGGCGGCGTAACGCTTGATCCTGGGTTCCCCCCACCCGTTGGTGGTGTTGTCGAGGTATCATTTTCGCGCATAACAGCAATAGTGTAAATCTGTTTGGTTCCATCTTGAGCTGTCACAGTTACGGTGATCATATTAGTGCCGACATGTAAATCTCCACTGCCTGTTATCGATACAGTAGCCATAGGATCCGCTGCTGTATAGGTTACTCGCGTAACGGTTGTTGAGTAAGGTACAGTCAGTTCGTAGTTGTATTGCCCAGAGGCAAATCCACGAATCGTAGTTCCATTAACGCGAAGATCTACCAGATCTGCATTGCTTGAAGACTCCGCTTCAGGCTGACGCGTAATGATGATCGTATAAATATTTAGTAATCCGTCTTGAGCTGTCACGGTAACCATCACGACGTTCCTACCAACCTCAAGGGCTCCACTACCCGTAATCTTAACTACGCTAGTCGGATCGTATGCCGTATAGGTAATATCCGTTACCGACGTACTATAGGGAACCGTTACTTTATAGTTTAACGTACTAGGTGCAAAAGCTGGCAGAGTTTCCCCATTCATTCGTAGATCGGACAGCAGAATTTGGTTAGGTAAGGATTCTGACTCACGGATGACGATAATGGTATACACATTCGAGCTGCCGTCTGGAGCTTGGACATGCACTTCCACCAGATTCTCGCCTACTTGCAGAGACTTACCACCTATGACATGAACGCTTAGTAAAGGATCTGCTACCTTATAAGTGACCTCTGCGACCGAAACATTATTCGGTACACGAATCGCATAGTTCATTTGATCCGGTGTGAAGCCGATCAACGATTGACCGTTTACCTGAAGATCTACTAGTGTTGCCTGAGAGATCTGTACTTCTTTAGTTGCAGTGGTCAAATTCGGCATCGTTTCATGCCCTTTCGCATCTGCAATCATCGCTTGCGTAATTTGTACAGCAGTAGCCTTTTCTTGTGGTGATACTCCTAGCTTAAGAATCGGAGCATCAGCTTGAATGCCATTCGTTGAGGTTAGAATGATTCTTGTCATTCCATTAACCATCTCTTTGCGCATAATCTTAACGCCAGGTTGAGCCGGTTCAATCGATGAGAAGATGAGACTGCTGGAGTCTACATTCAAATCGATGGCTGTCACATCTGAAGTCGCATTGTTGATTGATACTTCATAACCGTTAACCTTTTGTGTAGCAGCATCAACTAATTTTGTGAATCGCAAGTCCGCAGCACCCGATTGTTTCTGTTCGGTTTGAGGTATGAACATACCGTCAATGACATGAGAATCTCCAATGGATGGGTTCAGGCCAAGTGCAGTTAGAACTGTTGCAGCCAAGTCTCTTGTATTCCCACCTTGCAATAATTTCTCCTTCCCGTCTTCGGTGGCTACTGTTCTACCATTCGCCGCGAAGAAGATTGTGGTGGCAAGGGGCTCATCTTGCCCATGACTTGTTGCCATACCCAAAGTTCCGTCTGCATTCTCTTTACCCCCACCATGGTCAGGCAGCATGAGGATGAGCGTGTCTTCCAACAAATGATTGTTCTTTAAAGCATCATAGATGGTCTGGATGTTCTTATCCGTCTTCTTTATTTGCTCATAATACGACTTCGTATAGAATCCATCACCATGGCCCGCCCCATCCATATCATCCAATTGGAAGAAAATTAACGAGGTATCTTTCGCTTTGCCGCTAGCAGCGTATTGCGTGAACGCCGCTACATCAGCTTCATCTCCTAGGGAATAACCTTCGACACCAACAGAAGGTTCAATATGCCCTTGAACGATGTTGCTCCAGGTGGAGAATACCGTTTGTTTAGTAGCAGGCAATGCCTCCCTAATTTTTTTGAATACCGTTGGGTAGTCCCATGATTCACTGTATGTGTAGGCTGCGGTATCGTCATTATATAGACCATGCTTTTCATAACCAACACCATTAATCATCGAACCCCAGTTTGGAGATGAGCTGGAAGGTAAAGTAGTTTTAGCCGTATAGCTAATAGCTCCATGCTCGATAATGTTCCGAATAGCTGGAATTTCCAGGCGATCACCTACCTTTTCTTTCTTGGAGCTAGGCGTCTCCCAATAAGGCGCATCCTTGGAGACTGCTACACCCCCACCATCAATCCCGATGACAACTACACGTTTATAGGGCTGGTAATGGGCTTGAGCTGCCATATCTGCCAGCTCTTCATCCGAAATGCCTTTCGCAAGTGCAAGATCACCTATCGTAACATAACCATCTGCATTAAGATCTTCGGAAGCTTTAGCATGGATCTGAATAACGGCAGGCGCCGATTCAAATGCCTTAATCGTTAGTTTTGTTGATCCAGTATAGAAATCCGCATGCTTAACTTCAATGATGCCTTGGCCGGAAGCACCAAGCGTATTGAATTTGAGCTCCGAGATTCTGGACTTTGCATACTCCAGCGGATTCTCGATGTTATAGACATTACCTCCTGGAAGTTCTAGTCTAACGATACCAGGGGTCGAAGCGTCTGTCTTCGTTGCGCGAGATGCGCTGACAAATTCGAACTGTTCTGGATCATACGCTATCTCAACGACAGCTTTGTCCACTTTAGTCGTCATATCAGGTGTACGCAAATCTAGATTATATCGGAATTGCGTACCTTGAACCGTGTGCTTAGCTCCAATCAGATTTAATGAACCTGAAAAATCCTCAATGGAAGCAAGCGGTGGAGCACTGTTATACATATTAGAAACTTCCTGCGCGGTTAATGTTCTTCCATACATATGAAGCTCATCAAGCTGTACTTGCAGCGCATTGCTGTAATTGCCTGTACCATCATTTCCGATCATGGTTGACAATCCTGTATCCAGCGTACCCGTTCGACCTGCAATGGTCATGGTGCTTGCTATACCCTGATAGTTCGTGCCATTAACTTTGGTCACATTTACAGGAACACCATCTTTATAAAAATCAACTCGCCCTGAAGCACGATCATGCGATATGGCGATATGATGCCAGGTGCCATCTACAACATTTGGAATTTGGGCATCTGCACGCGATTCTCCGGATGTATTGAAGTTCCATTGGAGTGCACTTCCCTTCAGTGCTAAGGCATAACCCACATTTGCACCAGAATCCCAATTTTTGTTGGATAGAATCGCAGGGTCTCCTGAGACAGAAGGCGATTTAACCCAAAATGAGAACGAGAAGTTCTTGTCCTTGCCGAATTGCAGACTTGTTGGCTTGCCAAGATCAACATATTGCAGCGCTGAGCTCTTGGAATCGATACTCAAGGCTTGACCGACGCGACCTTTCACGAACTGTGGATCTTTAACCGGTGTTGCCGGTATAGCATTTACAGATTGATCCTCCAAATTATTCTCGAAGGACATCTGTAGAAGTGTATCCGCAGAGAGCACTGAGCTACCAGTAAAATCGATTTCACTCATACTGGTGAATAAAGCGGTTGGGTTATAGGTGCTCGTGACAACAAATTTCACATATCTACCTTGTATCGCTTTATCCAGAATATTGAAGTCTTGATATCTCGTGCCTTTCCAGGTTTTCTGGAATGTGCCGATCGCTTTATTCGCCGGATTGCCCAGGTACGCCGGATCGGTCAAATCCGATAATTGATCCGAGGCGTAGAGTTCAAAATCCTTTGGAAATTCCAGAGCCGTCTGACTTAAGCGGCTAGTGCGCCCAATACCAGTTAAGTTCTTACTACCCTTCATGTCGATAATCACCCAATGTGGAAATGAAGCGACAGGCTCCTGCCATTTGGAATGCCAAATCGTAGCGGTATCGTTATCTAGGATGTTCGCAGCATTGGCATTTTCATTGTCCGCATAAGAACTAAAGGAGTTGATAGTGAATGCGTTCTTAGGAATAAAGGAATATATTGCTGCCTGTTGTATTTTTTTATAGACCCACTGAAGCTCGACATAAGCAAGGTCAATTTCGGTTGGGCTATTACTTGCCGTTAGTTGTCTGGCTTTCTGAAGTTGGTTCGCAAGCTCGTCCAACTGGTCTTTCGGGTAAGATACACCACTGACTTTATCGCTGTTCTTTTGGAAGGAAGCAGCATCATGAATTAATGTGGTGAGCTGTTCAAAGGTAAAGAGCTGAACACCCTTATAGGAATCCGACAATGCTTTGTTTTCCATGGCTGTGAGCGATCTCTTCCAGATTCTCAGATCATCTATGGTAATCGTTGCTCCGCCATTTCCTTTGTTGCCATCCACACCAATCAGCGTGTTAAAGGTTGTATCTACACTTTGAGTACCAAGCGAGGCGATACTCCCCGATGCCTTCTCCGTCCCATCTACATAAACTTTTGCTAAGTTGTTTGTTCTGTCCGCTGTAATGGTAAAGAGATGCCACTCCGTTCCTACACTTGATGCTGTAATATCCGCTCTTTTCGTTCCATCACTAATATTTAAGGTCATACCATTGGTGGAGGCAGGTCCAATATACCAGCCTAGGTTACCGCCACTATTCCAGTTTTTATTGGAAAGGATAGTCTGATCCCCGGAAAGATTGCCTTTGTGCCAGAAAGACACGGTGAAGCTTCCTGCTCCGAATTTCAAATCATCACGCTTGCCCAAATCAATATAATTACTATTACCCGCTGCAATGAGCGCAGCTTTATTGGATTTACCATCGACATACGATACATTGCCTGCTAGACTTGCAAGCCCTGTCACGTCTTTAGCTTCATCGGATAGGTTACCATCCAATCTCATATCGACCACTAGATCCTTCCACATGGTCGATGGATCAATTGGCGTCAGTTCAGGTGCTTCATTGCCGGCTGTGAACGATTGCTCTAGCGTTGCAGAGCGATTCCCGTAGGCATCAACAGCTGTCACTTGAACAATGTATGAAGATTGAGGTGCAAGTCCTTCGAGTGGAATATTCATTGCATTCGGAACCGGGGAAAAGTAATAGTCAGAGAATACATTCACAGATTTGCTGCTAACTCCAGACCTTTTATCGATAACATTGATCTCATAATGATGCATAGATTGATCATCTTTCGCTTGCTTAAAGGAAAGTAAAGGTACCGTATCCTGATTCGTTATGTCGAGTTCACTATTGAATACAGGAGCAATCTTATTACGGTTGGCCGTCGTGTACTTGAAATTGCTCTTAATCGCTTCATTCGTTGAGCCTTTTAGCTGAATGACCCACTTGTCTCCAGCAACTGTACCCGCACTGTTGAATGGAGGCTGCGGCTCAGCCGTCCATTTACCGTCTATGTAGATATCTCCAGGATCTGCGTTAAACGCAATCCGATCCACCTCAACCCGATCCGCATATACCTCAACGAAGTCGGCCTGACTGACAGGAAATTCAAAACGTCCTTCAAGTCCCTTCTTAGTCACTTGGGAGTAACCGCGATCGGATTCAATGTAAGACATGGAACCAAGGTTAACTGAAGTGAAATCCTTCTGATAAATGGAGCGATCATCACTAATATTCAGATGGGAATGTCCGGAGAAGGTAATCACTTGAGGATAGTCTTTGAGATCCGTATAAAGATTAGGATTCGATGCCTGTTGCCCATCCATTACCGTATTCGATATAGGTTGGTGCACATTCACGAAGATGGGGGTATTCTGATTCTTCGGATCAGCTGTGAGCTCTGCAAGTCTACCCTTTAGCCAATTACGCTGACCTGTATCTGAGTTGTAGTTGTTCCCGTTTAAAAATAAGAAATGATAGCCACCGATTTCAGATTCATAATAGCCATTCGGCTGGCTTGTGAACCAGTCCACAGGATAATGTTCGTTGACTTTAGCAACGGTGGAATCGTGGTTACCTATAGCCATTCGGATCTGGGTGTTATTCCACTGCTTTCTAGCTAAATTTTGCTCAAAAATTTCCCGAACCATCACATGATCATTAGGCTTGTCGTTCCCATTATCATTAATCATATCGCCAACGACGAGTATCGCATCCGGGTTCGGGAAAATTGACCCTATCGTATCAAAGAATTGGGTGTAACGTGCATCTGCTGAAGCATGTGAGCCTACATGTACGTCAGACATCGCTACAAACTGGAGCAACGGCTTTTCTTTGGTCTTGATGATATAAGAGAAGGTTACTCCTTTACTAGCTACACCATCTTTGATCGTAATGGCAGACAAATTCGTTGTTTTGGAAATCGAGATCGGCGCGTTATATTTTAAACTATGAACATCCGGAAGTGTGCCGTCGAGTGTATAGTAAATGTCAGCATTCTGCGTTGCAGTTGTGAGGTGGATCGTCTGCGCTTCTTCATATCGGCCGGCGGGTACAGAAGTCGTTGGTTGATCTACAGATAGAATCTCAGATTCTTCAGCTGCAAACACAGGGGTGATATTCGGCATCGTGGAACCAATCACTGTAAGTGCCAGTAATAATGCAACAAATTTCCTACCTTTTCTGAACAAAATCATCTCTCCCAAGCATTATTTTATAGTTTTGAATCCCATGAGAACTCTCCATCGACAAAAGAGCTAACTACCCTTATCTCGGATATATTCGATAACTCCTCCTTTCTTCATCCTATTCAAAGTACATACCATATTATTTTTTTTGGTAGACTGGGGTCTGCTGTGTTTATTGTAGGTATGGATTATTTGCCTAGCATTAAATATCTGTAAACTTCAAAAGATGCATCCAAAGGCTGTGATATGGGTCAAAACGCCTAACTCAATACCAAAAGATGCCTAATAAACGAATAACATCTGCATATCATTAGCCGAATATGATCACAACAGTAGCCTAATACATGCATAATATATGCCCAAAAATACTTTTAGTAATGAAACAAAAACGACCGTTCCTCGAAAAAATACCGAGAAACGGTCGTTGCTTTAACAAAGTTTTATTATTTATGTTTACCTGAACAACTCACAATAAAGTTGGCTCCCCTACTTGCTCATCCAAGTTCAGCTCTACCAGTTGACCGGCCTGCGTCAGCCCCGCACCAAAGCCATACATCAGAATCTTGTGCCCGTTCTTTACTTTGCCTTCACGAATGCCCAAATCAAGAGCTAAGGGAATTGTTGCGGCAGAAGTATTGCCAAAATTCACAAGACTATGCAGCACTTGCTCCATCGGATAGTTCATACGCTCGCAAATCGGCTCAATCATTCTCATATTTGCGCTGTGTGGAATAAACCAATCGATTTGCTCCAGACCCACTTCTGCTTTTTCAAGCAGCTGCTGTACACCGAGAGGAACGGTTCTGACCGCCCAACGAAATACCTCGCGTCCGTTCTGTACGAGCATCTGTGTATCTACCAGTTCAATATTATTCACCGTATGGGCTAGACCCGTGCGATACACATGATGCGCGCCGCTGCCATCACTAGCTAGCTGAAAGCCTAGAAATCCCGTCGATTGCTTATCACTCTCCACAAGCACTGCACCAGCCCCATCACCAAAAAGGATACATGTACTGCGATCAGTATAATCTGTAATCTTGGAGATCGTATCCGCACCAATCACTAGAACCTTACGGTGCATCCCTGAAGCAACATAGCTATGAGCTGTATGAAGTGCATATACAAAACCCGCACAGGCTGCGCTCAAATCTATAGCTCCTGCAGTCTGCGGAATATTTAAGCGGTCTTGAATCAAAGAAGCTACTGAGGGAAAGGAAAAATCAGGTGTACTAGTAGCTACAAGGACCATATCCACATCCTCAACGTTTTTTCCATAACGTTTCATTAGATCCTGTACTGCCGATACACATAAATCGCTTGTGTATTCATCCTGCCGACTAATTCTGCGTTCACGAATTCCAGTCCGCCCCACAATCCACTCATTATCAGTATCCACCATCTGCTCAAGATCGGCATTCGTCAGTCTTTTTTCCGGGACATAAGTTCCGATAGCTGTAATTTTTGCACCTGTCATTCCAATCACCTCTTCATTTAGTATCTGATATTAGTACTTGGTACTAATTATAACTCTACACCTGCTATAAAGTAAAGAAAGCCGGTAAAGCAGCATGGCTTCCCGGCACTATCAATACATATCTCGAACCATTTAAGCACGATTTACTTTACGGTGTTTTCTTTTTCTGACGAAAAATAGAATCGCAGCAATGATCACCACCACTAGGATGATTAACACGATCACTATGTTCCATACATTTGGCACATAAAGCTGCATTTTGATCGGCTCCGTATCCCCCAGCGTAACATTCCAGGTAAGTGTTCTGCCTTCATCAACAGCTGCATTATTATCACCAATTAGATCTATTGGCAACGTTAGTTTAAAATCAAATGCAAAGTTTTTCAACACCGCCCGAATAATCGGCTTTGATAAACTCAATGTCCCCATGTTATCCATAATAGTATCCACATAGCTATTAAATTGAGGCTGTGCCTCAACATCATACGTGGTATATAACAAATTCTTTTTAGTAACGAGCTGTAGATCCACAATATCCAGCCCCATAGAGGTTGAACCTATATCCTCAAATGAAGCGTAATTTTTCTGGATTTCATAGACTGTAGACTTACCTTCTTGTCGTTTTTCTAGCTGAATCCCTTCCTCCTTCAATTTATCTGTCAGACTCTTCTCCATTTTATCGCTGATCAATGCTTCTGTTCGGGAATCCAATTTCACATTCATTGCTAAATCTACGCTTTGATTCTTATTCACCGTGACGTGAACGGTACCATTAGAACATCCCGATATTAGTATCATCATTAAGAGCAGTGTTAGGATCGTCAAGCCTCTCCATTTTAACGGCATTTTCCTCAAACCCTTCAGTAGTATGTATTCATAAAACAGGTACCCATGCTCTAAAGGCTAACTCATTTATATCATAGAATCAAATTCTATATGAATGAATAATCAAATTTCAGAACCATCAAACTTAAATTTTATACTCGCACAAAAAAGAGGCTAACCCTTAAGTAATTATTTACTAATGGGTAGCCTCTCTCCGAAAACATCCCCAAACACCCACAGCTCGGTGGGCGATTGCGCAGCAGATGGGGATTAGTGCTTGGCGCACTTAGGGTGCTCAGTGGTGCTTGGAATGCTTGATGTTTGTTGTCGCTCGATGTTACTTGCAGTTCTCAAACTTTCTATTGGACTCCAGAGTTGCTATTTTCGAAAAAACGGCTCTTTTGGGCAACTATCGGACCCCAGAGACACTATTGGTGCAAAAAGACATCATTACACTCCATTGCCCACCATGGTACGGCTTATAGAGTCCCGCTCATATAGTTAACGAAGTACTTCTTTTCCCGGCTCCATGTAGTGAGGCATTCCCTTCACTCAAACCGATATCCGCCTGACGGATAACTTTCCTCCCTCTCCAGCGCATTAGAACAAGCATCCCCCGCACAAATTCATCAGCAATCATACAGCAGTAGATCCCTGTGAGCCCCCAGCCTAAGCTGATTCCAAACCAGTAAGAACATCCCACTCCAATAATGGACATAGACACGATGGAAGTATACATCGTATAACGGGTATCGCCGATGGCGTTCAGCGCATTACCCATGCCCATATTCAACATTTTGCAAGGTTGCAGTAGGAGATTTAGGGCCAGTAGGGAAATCCCAATCGCAATAATCCGCGGGTCGGAAGTAAAATAACCTAGCAGATTCCTGCCGAAAAGAAATAGCAGTAACATGTTCGCTGATACAATAGCCAAGCCGATATACAGCGTGCGATATGCACTACGATAAGCTTCTTTCAGCTTCCCTGCCCCGAACAAATGCGCGATCTGTATCTGTCCAGCCAGCGCGATTGCATACCCTAACGTGAAGCAAAAGGACTCTAAGGTATTGAGATAAGTCCGTGCGGCTAACGCTTCTGCGCCCAGTGCGGCTAGAAAGGAATAGACAATCAACTGAGAGAACACCCAGCAGGAAGAATTAATCCCTAGAGGCCAAGCAATCCTTATAATTTCCTTGAATAGCTTGCCGTTGAATATACGGAAATCCCTAAGTCTAATCTTAATCTCGAAGGAACCTCTAAACATGGTATACAGCATGATCACACCGACCAGTCTACTGATAATACTTGAGATTGCGATTCCAGCAAGCCCTAGCTGTGGCAGACCGAACATCCCGAATATAAAGGTATAGTTCAGAATAATGTGAATGACATTTATGATGACCCCTGTGTACATTGGTCCTCTGGTGTTCCCTGTATTACGAATCGCTGTTCCAAGGGAAGCAATCATCCCCACCAAAAACAGACCGCCACCGACATACGAGATATAGATATTGGACAGTGATAATAGCTCAGGCGATATATTTAGAATCCCCGCTATTGGACCCGCATAGAAGAACAGGATGATACTCACGACGATACCAAGAATGAGACTAACCGATACGCCCATAATTGCAATCGTACGCGCTTCGCTGAAACGTTTTGAACCCATTCTTTGCGCGATCAGGATCCCCGCTCCGCCCGCAAAGGTGGTAAAAAGTGTGGTCAACGCACCGAACAATTGATTGGAAATGCCGACTACGGCGACTGCATCGTCTGAAATACGGCTGACCATGAGCGTATCCACCGTACCTAGCAGGGTCTGTAGAAACACCTCTATAAATATAGGCCAAGCCAATACCCATAGTCCAAAGCCCTGTCTTTCTTTTTTCACTAAATAAACCTCCCCTTAAACCAAACATGCATACTGG
The DNA here is from genome assembly GCF_000758545.1 of Paenibacillus sp. FSL H7-0737. Lineage (NCBI taxonomy): Bacteria > Bacillati > Bacillota > Bacilli > Caryophanales > Paenibacillaceae > Paenibacillus > Paenibacillus sp. FSL H7-0737. The sequence goes on from NZ_CP009279.1 coordinate 5,746,085, forward strand.
ACCTAAGAAACAGCATATTTTTTCTTTAGGTCAGACTAAATTATAGATGATATACTTTTGGTGATGGTACAGATTTCAAACCAATAATTTCATTATTTCAACCTCATAAAAGGAGATCTCTCCATGAACATTATTAATTTTACCGTCCCGCCAATGCCCTATTATATCGTAAGTGGATTGCATACCTTCTCACCAGGGCATTACCACATGAGCCGCCACAATATCAAGGTATTTGATTTGCTTGTAGTCAAGCAGGGCTGCCTATATATGAATGAAGGAGGTCTCACCTTTCAGGTACGTGCAGGTCAGGCACTGCTTCTTCGTCCAGATAGCCATCATTTCAGTACGGACAGCTGCAAGGAACATACCTCTTATTATTGGCTGCATTTTCAGACAGTGGGCGATTGGAATATCTCCGAGGCTATGGCTACAGCACCAGAGACAGAACACAACAGAGTGGAGCATCCTCTTCATTCAGACGAATTTAATATACGCACTTTTACCTTACAGCTGCCCCAATATACCTCTCTGCTGCAACCGTCCAAGATGGAGGAACTGCTCTCGCAGCTGAATCAACTAGCGCCTAATTCCCATTTGAGCGATACTCCATTTCAGCAGCAGCTGCTATTTCAAGAGGTTCTCCAGCAATTATCTGCCTCTCTGCGTCATGAGCGTCCCTCTCCCTCCAAAATATGTGCAGAGCAAGCTGCCTCCTATTTGCGCAGTCATTTCCGTGAGCGCATTACAGCACAGCAGCTAGGGGAGAACCTGAACTTTCATCCTGTATATATCGCTCGTTGCATGAAAAAGGAATACGGCTGTGCACCTATGGATTACCTGCTGCACTACCGAATTCAGCAGAGTAAGCTATTGCTGATGCAGACCAGTTACACGATTGCCCGGATCGCCGAGGAGGTCGGCTTCAATCAAGCGCCTTACTTCAGCTCCAGCTTCGTCCGCATTGAGGGAACCACTCCGAGGGAATTCCGCCAGCGCTTCTCGTAGTCTCCTAAAATACAAAAAAAGGGATGTTCCCCCGCCTTTTTGGCTTAAGGAACATCCCTTGCTCTTCTTTATTACAACCCCTTCTCCTGTACGTAAGCATTCCATTGCTTGATATATTCCGCCTGAATTTTCTCAAGTCCGGCTTGCTTAGCCTTCTCCATGAAGGTAGCTAGACCCGCATCAACATCCTCTACCAATCCGGCTTGCAGCGGATACAGGTATTGCTTTTCTACCTGTTCCAGCGCCGCTTTTTCAGCCTGATAAGAGGTGTAATCTTCAGCAAATCCTGTGAAGATATCCGGCTTCTGAATCTTATCAAGCTCAGCGAAAATCTCTTTGACGCCATCATAGGATTTGTCGAATAACATAAATTCCGGGTTCCGCCATGCCCAGCCGTTCATCCCTTCACGAGTGAAGCCGTTCGTAGAAGCATCTCCAATAAGCTCATAATAGCCGTTTGCATCAACCTTATAATTTTTTCCCTCAACACCGTATTGTGTCAGCTGGTTATAACGTTTATCCAGAACCATCTTCTCATAAAAGGCCAATGCACGTTCCGGGTTCTTGCTGCCCTTCGGAATAGCAAATCCATTATGAATAGGATGCACCGGTGTTGCGTAACCGATCGTTTGACCATAAGGATAGTAACCCAACTCCCAATCTGGATGAGCTGCTTTAACTTTCATCAGCGTATCGTTGAAGCGAGTCGGGTTATCACCGAAGATGGATGCCGCTTTACCCGCAATAACCGGAGCCTGAAGAGTGTCCTTCACGTTCAATACATTTTTGGAGATTAGGCCTTTTTCCTGCCAACGTCTCATGGTCAGCAGTTCTTCTTTATGTTCCTCCGAGCCCCAGTAAAGATAAGCCTTCGAAGGATCGCTGTACTTGATTCCGATACCATAAGGCAGCGGACTTCCGACCATCGCGGTAAGTGTAGTGTAGACATCATGCAGATTGCCCCTCACATCACTGTTAAAGGATGCCGGCGACATCTTCGGTTCATTCTTCTTGATCCCTTCCATATAAGCCTCATAGCTGGCCAGATCTGTTGGCTCAGGCAGATTGTATTTCTTACGCAGATCCTCACGCCATACGAAACCGTTAGTTACATATTCCTTATAGGTCGCGGGTACAGTGTAAATCTTGCCATCAATCTTAACTGCATCCCACATATCCTGCGGTACAAATTGCTGGAGCGCTGGAGCAGCCGTCGGCAGCAAATCATCTATAGCCAAAAAAGCTCCTTTTTTAGCATAAGCTTGATACTGTGTCCAATCCGCAGTAAAAATCAAATCAATCGATTGTCCAGAAGATAGTAGCAATTTGTACTTCTGATCCCAGTCTGTCCAAGTTGTATAGTTGAATTTAACGGTTGCATTCAGATCTTCTTCAGCCATCTTGTTAATTTGCGATTCAATACTTGAAAGATCTTTCGGAGCATCGCCCAGCATATAAAACTGCAGCTCGACCTTCTTCGATGTATCCAGCCCCGACTTCTCCTCAGTCTCAGCATTGGTGCTCTGAGCCGTATTCCCGCCGCTATTACTCTCTTTTACCGCTGCATTTTCCCCGTTCGTGGAACTAGAATTCCCCCCACAGCCTGCCAGTAGAGCCAAGCTCAGTACTGACGTGAGCAGAATAGACATGCTTTTGCCCCGTAGCTTATTCATCTGAATCCTCCCTTTTCACTATGCTTCTATGTTAGCCGACTTTACCTAAACCCGGGTAGGGGTAAGGTTACGGTTCTAACCTTTTACAGCTCCGATGGTCAACCCTTTGACGAAGTAACGCTGAACGAATGGATACAGAAATAGAATTGGTCCAGTCACAACAATCGCCATGGCCATTTTGGTAGACTCAGCAGGGACTTCTGTAGCCAGAGACACCCCAGTTCCAGCGCCCATCTGTGCAATGAACTGCGCTGAATTGATAACATTGTACAGATAGAACTGCAGTTGATATTTATGGGTATCATTAATGAACAGTGAAGATGTGAACCAGTCATTCCAGTAATACAATGCAAGGAACAATCCGACTGTAGCAATCCCTGGCATGGAGAGCTTGAGGACGATCTGCCAGTAGATTCTGAAATCACCGGCCCCATCGATTTTCCCAGAATCAAATAGCTCCTCAGGGACTGCTGATTTAACGAAATTCTTCATTAAAATAATTAAGAACGGTGTCATCAGGCCTGGTAGCACCAATACAGCATAGGAATCCAGCAGACCGAGGTATTTAGTAATCATGATGTACCAAGGAACAAGTCCTCCACCAAACAAGGTCGTAAAGTATATATAGAAGGAAAAGGTATTGCGGTATTTGAAATCCTTGCGGGCCAGCACATAACCAGCCATCGTCATGAAGAAGAGTCCTAATGTCGTTCCCACTACAGTGGTGACGATGGTGACCGTGTAAGCACGCAGTACTTCATCCGGGAAAATGAACACCGTCTTGTAGCCTTCAAGAGAGAACTGCCCCGGAATCAGATGATAGCCATCCCGGATAATAGATTCATTGCTGGTTAATGATGCGGATATAATTAGCAGAAAGGGCAGCAGGCAAGCAACCGACAGTCCAATGATGACCACATAGGCGATTGCATGAAGCATCCGTGTATATTTATCCTTTTGAATTTTCATTTCTTGTCCTCCTAGAACAGGGCGTAGTCATCATTTATTTTGCGAATAATATAGTTAACCGTCATGATGAGGACAAAACCGAACAAGGACTGATAGACCCCGGCAGCAGTAGCCATGCCCACATCAAACGTTACTTTAAGCGAGCGATAGACGTAGGTATCGAGAATATCCGTCGTATTATAGAGAAGCCCGTTGTTTCCTATTAATTGATAGAACAGATCAAACTGCCCTTTCATAATACTTCCGAGCGCAAAGAGCAGCAGCACCACAAAGGTTGATTTCAGCATTGGCACTGTAATATACCAAATCCGCTGAAAAATATTAGCGCCATCGATCTTAGCCGCTTCATAATATTCATCACTGATCCCTGTAATCGCTGCTAGATAGATAACCATGCTATAACCGAGATTCTTCCATAGATAGAAGATAATAATTAGAAAAATCCAAGCCCAGGGTTTGCTGTAAACGTCCACCGGATCAAGCCCAAATTGTGTAAGCATTGTATTTAAGAAACCGCTGTCATAATTGAACAGGTTGTAGACAATAACACTTAGAATGACGAAGGATACGAAATATGGTAGAAACATTATCGATTGGCTAATCTTTTTAAACCATTTCCCATTCAGTTCACTTAAGAGAATCGCACAAGCAATCGCCAGCACATTCCCAAGTACAATAAAAGCGATGTTGTAACCTATCGTGTTCATCGTCAGCTTCACCAGTGTGCCGGATCTCCAGAGAAACTCGAAATTCTGCAAGCCGACGAACTTGGAATTAAACATACTGCTGTTGAAGTCAAATTGAGTGAACGCATAATAGATACCTACCATTGGAAAATAAGAATTTACTAAGAAAAAGATCAAGGTGGGCAGCAGCATCAGAAACATCATCCGATTGTGTATCAGTTCATAAATAAATCCCTTCTTCTTTCTTGTCGTCCGTAAGCGTGCTCTTCCATCGGCCTGGATGCCAAGTTCGACGGTTGAGATTCCTTTGGATGAGGTTTGGCTCAAGGTCTCTCACTCCCTTTAATGTAGAAACTGCATAATTCCACTATAGGGTGGTTCTTTTGAACACAGAAGTGAAGCTTCATAGCTTTCCTGCACAAACTGGAGAAACCGCTAATGAACAATAAGGATGTTTATGAAGCAGCGATGAATCGTGTTAATGCCAGTGTACATAGGGGAGTGCACTCGAATATCCCGAAAATAATGATGATATGTGCACAAATATTTATTTTCTTCACAGCTATATATTGGTAAAATACAACATTCTAGTGTTACTCCACTGTTCTGTTCACTCTAGGGCAATTATAATAAGAGGACTTCATATCTAGAGTTCATCCAGAGCCTTATCCAATAAGCCGCATATATTTCGGGGGAGGGCTATTATGAAGAATAGTGATATACGGAGAAAAAGACTGCTGTATGGCAAGCTGCTAACAACGATCACACTATGTATCTCGTTAACTCTTCTGGTCTCTACAATCGTGTACTATACATACTACATCGGCGTCGAGAAGACTCAGACCTTCCGTTCCGATCTAAGAGATCTAACTCAGACTGGCAAAAAAGTAGTCAACATGGCTGAAGTAGCTCAAACGCTTTCATTTCAGCTGTACAGAACCTCCACTATTTCCCATCTGTTGTTCTACAACAAACCTTCCATTTATGAGGTTACGGCTGCAATGTCGGATCTCGGAAACTATCTGAACTCCATGCCATACATTGAATCCATCTATGTTTATAATCCGAATAATGACACTATATATATCTCAGCGGCGCAAGGGCAGAATGGTGTGTACTCCACAGGAGAGTTAGAGGACACTGAAATCATACAGATGTTGAATCATTATCAGGATTACAAAACATTCACTCCGATCCCACGCACCTATTCCATCGGCGAACCCAAATCAGAAGCTATCGCTGTCTATACTTATCTCTGCTATGATGCGATCAACTGGGACCGCGCCATCAATTCTGCAGTTATTGTTAATATATCAGCAGCTTGGATAAACAAGGAGTTGGCTAACAGCAATACCGCCGGTAGTGGTAACACTTATCTTCTTGATGACCAAGATCGGTTTCTATCGGGGAACAAGCTGACATTGGAGAAACTCTCAGGGGATGAAAGCAGCTGGGTAGAGCATAAAGTTAAAGACCGCTCCGCAGGTTATTTCACAGCTCCTTTTAAAGGCCAGAAATCACTAGTGTCCTATACTTCACCAGATTCTCTTGGTTGGCAGTATGTTCGCATTACTCCATATAATGTGATCACAGAACAGACCAACCAAATCCGTAATACAACACTACTGATTTCTTTGATTATTTTAATATTCGGACTTATCATTTCTAGAATGCTATCCAAACGCCTCTACCTTCCTATTGATTCCATTGTAAGCCGAATGAATAGCCTTGAAGCTGACAAGCGCAACAGTATGTTTACGATTAGACAGAATTCTTTACGTAATCTTGTTCTCGGTATTAAATCACCCCACAGCAGCCGGCCAACTGATTTGGAGCAGCTGAGTATTGCCTTCGGCTTAAACGAGAGCTATCGGCTAGTATTGCTGCGTATTGATGAATACAATACCCTGCGACAAGAGCGAGGTGCTTATCTACTTGCATACAAGTTCGCGATCATGAATATTGCTTCGGAAATTTGCGGTCAGACTTATCAAGTGGAAAGCGTAGATATGAACGACGACAGCGTAGTTATGTTACTTAGCAGTATGTCGTCCGCTGAATCTCTCGATACAGAATTGATCGAAGTGCTGCTGCGACAAATCCGTGTGGCTTGCTGCGATTATCTGAAAATAGGATTATCGCTAGTGTACAGTCCCGTTAGTGATAATCCAGATCGATTGAACCACCTATATAGCCAGGCCAAAGAAGCTTCTAAACATAGACTTTTTTATGGGCATGGTTGCCTAATCAACGCAGAGAAGATTAACGAATTGCAGAATAACCTATACTCTTACCCTGCGGATAACGAGAAAAAGCTGGTTGATGCCCTCACCAGTGGTAGAACAGACGAAGCCCATAGCCATTTCTCTGACATCGTGCGCGAATTGGACCAATACCCCTACTATATACTAGAACTAACGCTATCCAGGGTGACGCTAACAATTAAGAGAATCATCGATAATATCAAAAAGCTCAGCTCTACATCTGTGGAAGATATCCTCAAGATACCTTCACTTGAGAATTACGAGACGATGAAGGAGCTTGAAGAAGCTTTTTACCAACTCTTCGATGATATTCAGGAATTACAGGCCGATAAACGTAGCTCTAAGCAAAGTGATCTGATCCGTCAAATTAACCAAAAAATCAATCAATCTTACACGGACCCCAGCCTGGGCCTGAACCAGATTGCTGATGAGCTTAACCTGTCACCTATATATGTCAGCCGTCTTTATAAGCAGCAAACAATGACAGCTATTGTGGATGTCATCATGGATGTACGAATGCAGGAAGTATGTCGCCTCTTGAAAGAGAGCGATCTGTCCGTATCGGATATTGCTGAAATGACCGGTTTCACGAGCAGTTCTTATCTCCATCGGATGTTCAAACGCAACTTCAGCATCACGCCGATGGAATACAGGCGTTCTAATACTCGTTCATAAAACTGAAGGCTGAGTGAGAATGCGAACGGAGTACAGATCAATAACACTACTAAACTACTCTATCAAAAAAAGGCAGGCTACTGTATTAGCGGTGGCTTGCCTTTTTAATGTAGGTTCATGTGTATTGACTTCCAGAGCGATTACTGTAACAACTTCAGCTTCTCTGAATATGCTGATTGGGCAGGTTCCCAATTTTTAAAGGTATGAAAAGGAGAAGCTCAAGGAGGAGATACAAAAGCATGTCGGATCATTATCATAGACCATTCAAAGGTGACGCTATCCTAAACAAACAAGGAAGAATAAGCAGTCCTGTCAGAAAAAGAGAGTGTGCTGCACTATTAAAAATAGTCACAGAGCTTGCTACAGTGGTACCTCCCGCACTTACGAATCCCACTACACTTCATATTTCCAATCTTCAAAGAGTGTTAAGAGAGCTCATGGAATTCTTGCATGAGGCTAGGATATGCAGCCCTTTTAGAACGGAGCTTCTTTCTGTAGTAGAAATAACTATTGTATCTACTGAGGTCAGTCCCTTCTCCGTCGTGAGCGTGGGTACTAATCTTCAACAGCTGTTAGCCGAGTTATTATCTTTTATCCTCGCCACGAAGATTGACTCTCATTGCAAAGATCAGTTGGTAATTCAAATCAGACATATTCAAGCTTCTATTTCACAAGCGCTCGGCTTACCTATTAAGGGTGCGACGGGGCCACAAGGTCCTCAGGGACCCCAAGGAACTCAAGGAACTCAAGGGCCTCAAGGACCTCAAGGACCTCAAGGAGCCACTGGTGCAGGGCTGCAAGGTATTGTAGTCTTTAATCCGGCACAAAGCCCATTGTATCCAGCGGGTCAAGTAGTAACCTTTAATGGCAGCACTTATATAGCTACTGTTGCCGGACCCAAAGGAACACCAGGTAGTTCGTCAGATTATTTACTAATTGCTGGTGGAGCGACAGGCGCGACTGGAGCGCAAGGACCTCAAGGGGCGCAGGGTCCTCAAGGTCTTCAAGGTCTTCAAGGACTTCAAGGACTTCAAGGACTTCAAGGACTTCAAGGACTCCAAGGTCCTCAGGGTCCTCAAGGCGCGCAAGGAATACAGGGACCGACAGGACCTGGAGCAGGGGCAACTGGACCGACAGGGGCTACGGGTACTGCTGGGCTTGCTGGTCCGACAGGGGCTACAGGCATCGCCGGGCTTGCTGGTCCGACAGGGGCTACAGGCACCGCCGGGCTTGCGGGGCCGACTGGTGCGACGGGTACTGCCGGGCTTGCTGGTCCGACAGGGGCTACAGGCACCGCCGGGCTTGCTGGACCGACGGGCGCTACAGGTACTGCCGGACTTGCTGGACCGACAGGCGCTACAGGTACAGCTGGAATTGCTGGACCGACAGGCGCTACAGGTACAGCTGGAATTGCTGGACCGACAGGCGCTACAGGTACTGCCGGGCTGGCTGGCGCGACGGGTGCGACAGGTACTGCTGGAATTGCTGGGCCGACGGGTGCGACAGGTACTGCCGGACTTGCTGGACCGACGGGGGCTACGGGTACTGCCGGGCTTGCTGGTCCGACGGGGGCTACGGGTACTGCCGGGCTTGCTGGTCCGACTGGTGCGACGGGGGTTACCGGAGTTACAGGAGTTACTGGGGCAACCGGTGATGGCGCAATCATTCCACTGGCATCTGGTGGACCAATTATTATGACCACGGTTTTAGGTGGTTTGGTGGGAACAACAAGCCTTATAGGCTTCGGAAGTTCAGCCACAGGCATTTCTCTTGTTGGTGGAAATATAGATTTGACAGGTACTGTTCTTGGACCTCTTATCAACTTTGCAATGTCCGTTCCTCGTTCAGGAGTGATAACATCTATTGCTGCATACTTCAGTAATACTATAGCTTTATCACTTCTTGGTACTTCCGTAAATGTGACGGCACAATTATTCCAATCTACTTTACCAAATAATACATTCACACCTATTCCTGGGGCCTTAGTACCTCTGCCAACTATCACAGGCACAATTAATCTAGGAACTTTTGTCAGCGGAATTACGAATGGTATCAATTTTGCTGTAACACCGCAGACACGTCTTCTTATGGTATTCTCAGCCACTGCTACAGGTCTTACCCTTGTAAATACAGTCACTGGTTATGCAAGTGCAGGCTTTACTATTGTATAATCACTAACACAAACAAAAGCATCTGCCCTCCCCACTAAAGGAGTAACAGATGCTTTTGTTATAATATTCGATTAAAATTTCTTGATCTTTCGACTCAGATGCCGCTATTGGTTCATTTATCGCCTCAAAGGGGAATTTTCGGACCGGAAAGAGGCTATTGAGCAAAAATTGGGCAGTCTACTCACAACAAATACTCTTTTAGCTTACCGATAACCTCATCGATCTCCGCTTTAGTCGTATACCGTCCCACACTAAAACGAACCGCTCCCTGCCCAATACTTGCTGAGACATTCATTGCCTTTAGAACAGGTGACATCAATGTTTCTCCAGAATGACAAGCTGAGCCTGTTGAGGCAGCCACATCTTCCAGCGAAGCAATCACTTCGTGACCCACCGCTCCAAGAAAACTAACGTTAAGCGTGTTGGGCAATCGCTTATGCCTATGACCATTCAGGTGAATTCTGTCGCCAAATGCCTTCTGCAATCTATCGTAGAAATAATCCGCTACTTCTTTCACACGCTCTCTGGATGGAGAGTCCGAAGTAAGCTCACAGGCTTTTCCTAATCCAATAATATAAGGGGTGTTTTCCGTTCCGGCACGTCTCCCCTGCTCATGACCCGCTCCGTGAATTAATGGCTCGATGTGAATGCCCTCTCGGATGTACAATGCTCCAATCCCTTTTGGCGCATATAATTTATGGCCTGCCAGCGTTAGAAAATCCACCCCTAACTCAGCCACATCAAGCTCTACTTTTCCAGCGGACTGCGAAGCATCGGTATGTACAAGGACACCCCGTTCATGGCAGACCTCAGCTATTTCTTTGATCGGCTGAATCGTGCCCGTTTCGTTATTAGAGTGCATAATGGAGACTAGTATAGTTTGGTCTGTAAGCTGATTTTTCACATCATCTACCTGCACCATTCCATACGCGTCAACAGGTACATAAGTAATCGTGTAGCCCAACTGCTCCAGATACTGACACGGTTTAACTACCGCAGGATGCTCCACAGCAGACACAATAATGTGATTGCCTTTATGTCGATATGTTTGGGCGACGCCCTTGATGACGGTATTATTCGACTCGCTGCCCCCGCTTGTAAAAAGCACCTCACCCGGCGTACAATTCAGGAAATTAGCCACCTGTGTTCTTGCACGCTCGATTCCGACTTTAGCTTCTTGTCCCAAAGAATGACTGCTTGAAGGATTGCCAAAATGACCATAAAGATAAGGAATCATAACCTCTGCTACTTCCTTATCTACAGGTGTTGTAGCGTTATAGTCTAAATAGATCATTTGTTAAGCCGAGCCTCCTCTAAACCCCTCATACTTTACGATACCTAAAGCTTATACCTTCTGATTACTTAAAAAAGAGATCACCGCAACCTCAGCCTCATCCAAATTGTTCACCTTAAAGGTAACTCTCTCAATGCCTTCATACTGAGTAGACGTATAATCGTATTTAGGATCATAGTAGTATTCTAACAGCAGCGCAACAGCCTCTCCGAACATATCAGCTTGCAAGCACCGCTCGATTTCCGCCGCAATGGGGATATGAATTCGCGATTTGATACTTCGAAATGCTGAAATGCACTGTTCTTTATATTCTTCTGGTCGATAATCCTCAAGGATTTGCTGCACTCTGGCTTGTAGTGGCATCTCAATCCAAATCTGTGTTCCGATCTCTTTCTGCTCGGCCATGAATGGGGGCATTACGACCTTCCCAATCTTTTTGCTCTCCGCTTCAAACAGTACATAAGGAGCATCCCCAAGCTTAATTAATTCCTCCATAAGAAGACTATCGAACGTTTTTTGATTGTTTGCATGAAGTCCGATCTCGCCAAAGATAGAACCGCGGTGACCTGCCATTCCTTCCAAATCCAAAACAGGATAGCTCTGTGCCTTCAGGCGGTGCAGCAGGTTTGTTTTACCTGTACCCGTATTTCCATGAATGACATAAGGCTTCGCCTTGAATTCATAGGACTCCAGTTCATCGAGTACCCATTTACGGTAAGCTTTATAGCCGCCAATCAATCGGTAAGCGTGAATATCCATTAAAGAAAGTACGGTCGCAGTTGTACGGCTGCGCATACCTCCCCTCCAGCAGAATACAGCCTTGTCCCCTTGAATCGCAGCAAATTCTTTGACAAAGGTAGGTAGCTTCGCAGCAGCAATCTCCAAACCGCGTTCTTTCGCAGCCTGCACACTTTTCTGTTTATACAACGTACCTACTTCAGCCCGTTCCTCATCGTCAAAAAAGGGAATATTCAAGCTATCCGGCAGCGTTGCATCTTTATATTCAGAAGGAGATCGAACGTCGATAACGGTGATCTGCTTCTTATTCTTTAACACTCTTAGTTCTTCCAATGTAATATCCTGAAACAATGCGCTCTCTCCTCTGGTGGCTAACTTCTTAGGTCGCCTCTAAGCTGAACTCCAGCGTTATTGCGCAGCTATAACTGCAATCTGACCCGGATGTTCTTCCGTTACCTCTCCGATCAATGCTGCTTCTACACCTGCATCTACTAACTCTTTTAGCAAATCCTCACTTTGTTCAGGAGCAACAGAGATCAGCAATCCACCGGAAGTCACAGCATCACACAGAATATAGCGGCTTAATTGGTCCATCTCTTCCGGATAAAGAATACTGCCCTCCAAATGGGCAAAGTTATTCTTAGTGCCGCCTGGAACAAAGCCCTGCTCCGCGAGTTCTCTTACTCTTGGCAGCATCGGTACATCGCCTTGACGAATAATCAGTCCGTGGTTGCTCCCCTTTGCCATTTCCGAGGCATGTCCAAGCAACCCGAATCCGGTAACATCTGTACAAGCATGTACATCATAGGGCTCCATGATTTCAGCCGCTTTTTTATTCAGTGTAGACATGACTGTCGTAAGGCGTGTAGTTTCTTCTGGGGATAGCTGATCCTTTTTAATAGAAGTCGTTAAGATGCCCACACCGATAGGTTTGGTCAAAATCAGCTTGTCTCCTACCTGCGCACCTGCATTCGTTCTTACTTTGTCCGGATGCACAAGGCCCGTAACGGCCAATCCAAATTTAGGCTCTTTATCGTCGATGGAATGTCCGCCCACAAGCGTTGCTCCTGCTTCCTGCACTTTATCTGCTGCACCGCGCAAAATGTCACCGAGAATGCTTTTGTCCAGAACAGAAATAGGGAAGGCCACAATATTAAGCACCGTAAGCGGCTTACCGCCCATAGCATAAATATCACTTAACGCATTAGCTGCTGCAATTTGCCCAAAGGAATAAGGGTCGTCCACGATCGGCGTGAAAAAATCAACAGTTTGCACTAACGCCAGATCATCACTTAATCGATATACCCCAGCGTCATCACTGGTATCCAGACCCACAAGTAGATCCGGATTAGGAACGGTTGGTGGTAGACTGCGAATAACCTGCATGAGATCGGCGGGACCGATTTTGCAGCCGCAGCCCCCTTTTGAAGATAATGAGGTCAATTTTATGGTTTCGGCTTGAGACATCATGACTCAGCTCCTTTAGATAGTTAGTATCGAATAACTTTAATCTTACATCAGTAGACAGCATTGTACAAAATACAGACATACAGAAGAACGCCCCGTAGCCAGTACATACTCCCCGGCTATGGGACGCCTCTCATTTCTCACTTACCATTAAGATTAACTAATCTGCTGAGTTTCCTGCTGTTTCTCCAAAAACCGCTGAAGTATAGCATTAAATTTCTCCGGCTGACACAGATTACTAGGATCTAATGCGTTAGGGATAATCACTAACTGAGCATGTGGCAGCTGAGACACCATATCCTTCATACAATTAACTCCAAATTCACTAAAGTCACCTACAATACATAAGGCGGGACGCTTAAAAGACTTTAAGCATCTAGTGTAATCCACATGGCTCGTAGCCAGCCTTTGCCGATACAATTCCCGTGGACGTTTATCGAGAAGTCCTCTTCTAATCTCGTTATAAGCCAGATTCCAGCGTTCCCGGTACATCATACGAATCGAAGGCAGTACAAGCTCACTTGGAGCGTAATACATTAACCAGCTACAATAAGCAGCCATAAGCTGGATTTTACCGATTATCGTTGACGCCTGACTTCTACAAAAGCTATCCGCGACAACAATCGCTTTTACTCGCTCTGGATATTGTTTCGCAATATGCTGAACGACGAGCCCCCCATAGGCACTCCCAACAAAAACAGCCTCACGAATACCCAAATCATTCAATAGCATAATTATATCTAGACATTGGGTTTCAATAATCTCGTTTGGGGCCTGCAGTAATTCACCTGATTTGCCATTCCCCCGTAAATCACACAGAATCACTTTATATTTATCAGAAAAATACTCCAATTGTGGCTTGAACATACTATGTGTTAATCCATGTCCATGGATAAACACAACCGGAGCCCCTGTTCCATTGATTTCGTAATAGAGCGAAGTTCCATTCAGTTTAGCAATAGGCAAAGTTAACACCTCTTTCATAGATAGGTTCTACAACTATATCTGCTTTTTAACGCAGCAAAAAACCACAGAGGGATTCTCTGTGGCTATTCATCATCAAATACGCCATTCATCCTCTCTCCATACGCTTACGAGGTTAGCTGTCGGATTCGGGCAGTGAGAGTTGCCCTACCTGCATGGATGCATTTATGCACCTGGAACAGGATTCACCCCATAACTAGTACCGATTGTTACACTGGTTCCCAGTTGTTGGTTCCCCCGCTTTCCTTAACGGAAATTAAGCGGACTTCTTATGTAATTGTCAGTTATGTGATGAATCATACTCCGTGTAAGGTTTCTTGTAAAGTTGAGCCGTGGGCAAAATAATGTTGAAAGCCATGCTTTTCATTTCATATTGAGCATACACTTCGTTTTCTCTTTCTTTTGCTCTTGTTTACTCAATATATCTAAAAAAAGCCGAGCGGCCATCAGAGATCAATCCCTGAACCACTCGGCTTCGTTATACAATCATATGGCTACAACAGATCGGCGTTTTTCAATGCATGCTCCCAGCTCGGAAAAAAGAACAGCGCACTTCTCATAAGATCAGGATCGCTTTGCTTCACTTGTTTTTTGCTGATCGAGCTTCCATCGGTTTGAAGCTTTTTGATACGACTTAACACTTCATCAGCCTCCAAAGGAATTTCCATTGAAACACTCCTTTCTCAGTGACCTGGTTTCCAATCATTTTCTCCATAATATGCAAATTTATTCTTCATTTCGGTTTATACGAATTAAACCAGCTGATAGACCGGTTGTTCAGCAATAAAATAAGTAGGAATCATTGGGTATTTCTGTGCCAGAACTTCAGCTAAATATTTCATTCCTGGAGCTTCACTTTCCGCATGACCTAACATAATCAGCGCTTTTGATCTGCCTTGGTGGACAGCATCCCTCACATATTCTGGAGTTTCCCATTCGGGGCCCTCGCCAGCAATAATTAAATCAAGATTGTGCTGATTAAAAAGAGGAATAGCCATCGTCCCACCTCCTCTGTAACCTACTAATATCCCCACATGTCTGCATATCTGGGATACGTCTCCGGCAGCACGTAAATAGGAGATACCTAGCTTTATTTTTATATACTGTGCCGCTTCACTTACCGTCATAGCTGGAATCGATAGGATTGTAGCAGTGGATTGCTGCTCAACCACATAGGCTGACCATTCAAGCTCTCGTAGCAAGCCCACCATGATCCCGTCTGGTTGATGCCTATGCCAATAATCATGATAACGAAAAATAGCCAGTTCAGAACGCTCGATTAAACTCAGTTTCGCAAGATAAATAGGGTCATCCTCTAACCACTCACTCGTCTCATGATGACTGTAAAACACACCTTCATGTGTGATCAACAAATTGGCGTTCATAGCAACCGCTCGCTCCACAACATATTGCGTAGCGCAAAATGCCGTAACCATCCCTGTAATCACCATTTCTGGATTCCCCGGCTTAAGAGTATCCACAGTCCCATCTATCTGTTCCATGGCTCCTATTAAATCTTCCAGAATCCTTCTAATTGTCACGCTCACTTTAATCCGCCCTTTGAGATCTATTCTACTAATCTATCAACGTATAAATAACCCGCCCTTAATCGATATAAGGACGGGTTCACAGTTCATTATTTGAGCAGCTTGCCCACTCTATGATTTCGTGGCAGAGGTGATAATTCGATGGAAAGCTGGCTTCGGCTTATGCCCTTCATCGAATAGGAACGGCCAGTTCTTCCGCCCACGAACAGGGAAATCATCCAGCCAGGTATAGTCATCCGCTGCTCCCCAGAACGTAACCGAACTAATCACGTCCCGGTATTCTCTCAGCAGTGCGAACATCGCTTCATATCGATCTGCTTGAAGCTCGAGCAGCTCAGCAGGTACTGTCTTTAAGTCCATTCGTTTGTCATCGAAACGGAACATGGATACATCCAGCTCTGTCAGTTGGAGCTGAAGTCCTAACGATGCATATTTTTCGATCGCTGCACGAATATCATCCAGACTAGGATCGTATAAATTCCAGTGTGCCTGCAATCCGACGCCATGGATCGGCACGCCTTGTTCCAATAGCGACTTCACCAGTTTATAGATTTTGTCACGCTTTAATGGATGGGATTCGTTATAGTCATTGTAGAATAATAATGCCTTAGGGTCAGCTTCATTGGCGAATTCAAACGCTTTGGCGATAAAATCCGGGCCAACAATGTCGAGCCACTTCGAATGGCGAAGAAGCTCTTCTCCTTCATCGGCTATAACTTCATTGACAACATCCCAAGCATAAATATCATCCTTATAACGTCCTACAACGGTCTGAATATGTGATTTGACTCGTGCAAGCAGAATCTCTTTGCTTACAGGTCCTCCGCCCTTATCCTCAAACAGCCAGTCCGTTGTCTGGTTGTGCCAAATCAAGGTATGTCCGCGCATCGCCATATGATGTTCCCTGGCAAAGGCAACCAGCTGGTCTGCTGCCCTAAAGTTATAAGTGTCCTCAAGTGGATGCAGACTTTCAAATTTCATCTCGTTCTCAGCGGTAATACTGTTGAAATGATAAGCAAGCAAATGCTCCTGTGATTGGATAGTTAATGGGTTGACGGCTGCGCCAATCTTGAAATCCTCTGCGAACACTGTCTTTAGTGCAGGCTCTGTAAAATCACTAGCTGGTCTCAACAATCTCCCTCCTAACAAACGTATCTATATTCCGTATTCGAAATATTATGACCGATAATCGAACCAATCAAAGTGGGCAGGTACCTCAGCTACTTTACCATGACCTGTCGCATATAAGCCAACAAGAACACCGGTAAATCCGTTTCCTTTGACAGCTTGAGGGGATAATGGATAGGCTAGAGCCCTAGATAGCTCGATCCATTCCTGACCATCCAAAGAATAAAGTAAAGTGTATTCCGTTAGCTCCGCCCGAATTTTCAGATATAAACATCCAGCAATCGTTGGAATCTCTGCAGCCACATGTGTTGTTCCATCAACAGTTAAATAAGCTGTAATCACTCTATGTCCATTTCTTTGCGATAGTGCAATTTCATAATGTGCATTCTCGTCCAATCTAGCACAGAGTCCAGCCTCTTCACCGTCCACGGTAGGGTTAAAATCCAGTAATGTACTCCATTCAGCTGAAGTATGCTGCTGTCTTCTGCCTATAAAGGCTACCTGACCCACTTCATTAAGGTCTTTCGATTGCCCTCGAAGAGCTAGAAAACCCGGACGTTGGCTTAGTGACCAGCTTCCCTCTGCCGGATTCCGCAGAAAGGATAATCCCAACGGCAATACAGGGTCATCAAAATCATATCTTCCGCTAGTCTCAGGTTTTGGCGAATGACCCGGTACACGCGGAACCTTCATCTCCAGCCCGACAGTGTCCTCATTATTATCAATCATCGGCCATCCGTCTTCATTCCACGTTACAGGGGCAAGAAAGGTCTCTCTTCCTAGCACTGTATACTTGGAATCTACTAGACGTACTCCAAGGAATACGGCCCACCAATCCCCGTTACGATCTTCGATCAGATCAGCATGTCCTAGATACTGAATGGGACTATCAGTCCCGCGATGGGTCAATATCGGTTGCTCTAATCTTTCAAAAGGACCGTAAGGGGAGGAAGAACGACCGATAATTTCTCGGTGTTCCTTTGCCGTGCCGCCTGAAGCAGACATGATATAATACATTCCGTTAATTTTGTACAAATGTGGTCCTTCCGTCCAAGGTCCACCATCCCCAGTCCAGATGACAACAGGTTCTGTTAATGCTGCTCCTGTAGCAATGTCTATCTCATATTGAATAGCGTGGGAATCATAATCTGCTCCCTGCTGGGTGGTTACATATACCTTTCCATCCTCATCAAACATTAGGGAAGGGTCAATTCCTCCATAAGGAATACTAATCGGGTCTGACCACGGACCCGCTGGGTCCGTAGCCGTAACATAGAAATTCCCCTTCCCGTGTATTTCGGTCGTTATCATGTAAAACGTTCCTTCATGATACCGGATGGTTGGAGCAAATATACCTCCAGAGCTTTTGCTCTTACGTGTATCTAGCTGACTTACACGATCTAATACATGACCAATTTGTGTCCAGTGAATCAAGTCCTGGCTGTGAAAGATAGGCACCCCAGGAAAATATTAGAAGGAGCTACACACCAAGTAGAAATCATCCCCTGCTCGAGTGATGCTAGGATCTGGATAAAAACCTGGAAGTATTGGGTTCGTGTATGTGATTGGAGATGGAGTCATAATTCAACAAACAACCTTCCTATTATTTAATAGTGGGTGCAAGCTACTTATTCCTTCACGCTTCCTACGTTCATTCCAACTACAAAGTACTTTTGCATGAATGGATAGACTAGCAGAATCGGAACCGAAGCAACGATAGTAACGGCTGCACGAATGGACTTTGGAGTTACCATTGACCCCGCTGACTCCGCAGTTACCCCTGCCCCGTTAGCTACACTTGCGCTACTGTTCGCATTCATACTAGATTGTATTAGTTTCATTAATTCATACTGCAATGTACTCAAGTGCTGGCGGGAAGAGGTGTAGATAAAAGCATCAAACCATGAGTTCCATGCACCTACCGCGACAAAAAGGGCGATGGTAGCCAGAACAGGTTTACATAAAGGGAAGACTACTTTCATGAAAATCTTAAATTCCCCGGCACCGTCGATTCTCGCGGATTCCATAAGACTTTCATGTATGCTACCAATATAAGTACGGATGACGATCATATTAAATGCACTTATCATAGTCGGTATTACATATACCCAAAATGTATTAAGCAAATGAAGATCCTTAATTAGGAAATAATTTGGAATCAGACCCGCATTAAAATACATGGTTAGGACGAAAACAAAGGTAATCTGCTTGCGGAAAACATATTCTTTCCGGCTTAAAGTATAAGCAAGCATTGTGGTTAAAAATAGATTCAGGATCGTAGATATCACTGTTCGTGCTACCGAAATCCAAAAAGCAGGAATAATTGTACCAGAGGCAAAAACAGCTTTGTAGTTCTGTATAGTCCACTCCCTAGGCAATAGATAAATGCCGCCGCGGATGGTATCATTTCCCTCATTTAAGGAAACTGCTATAGTATTCAAGAATGGATACAAGGTAACAATGACTAGACATATCATAAAGATAGTATTGAAGGTACCGAACACTACTGGTTCGATCCCTATAATTCTCATACGTTTTCTACTATTACTTTTTGGAGATTTCTGAGGTATTAATTGAGTTTTTTCCATGATTATAACAGCCTCTCTTCCCCTAGCCGCTTCGACGTCCAGTTAGCTAAAAGCAGTAACGTTACACTTACGACTGTTTTAAATATGCCTCCCGCAGTGGCTAAGGAGTAATTCCCTTGCCCAATCCCGTATTTCAATACAAATATATCAATCGTATCCGACCAGTCTACAGTAAGCCCGTTCCCTAACAAGTACGGAACCTCAAATCCGACATCCAATACATGTCCTATGGACATTATCATCAGGATTACAATGGTTGGTTTAATTCCCGGCAATGTTACATTGAACATTTTTTTGTACCGGTTAGCCCCATCAATCTCAGCAGCCTCATATAAAGCTGGATCTATAGAAGCCATAGCAGCCAAGTAGATGATTGTACTCCATCCAACCTCTTTCCAGACGGTTGAAGCACCCACAATACCCCAGAAATACTTCCCTTCACTCAACCAAAGGATTGGTGAATCGATAAGATGTAATTTCATGAGCACGATGTTGATAATCCCGTCGTTAACCGAGAGGGAGACACCTACAATCCCTGTTACAATAATCCAGGAAAGAAAGTGAGGTAGGTAGGATATGGTCTGCACGGTTCTTTTCCAAAATACATTTTTGATTTCATTAAGAAGTAAGGCCAATGTTATCGCGGTTATAAATCCTAGAAAGAAATTAATTAATCCCATAGCCAGTGTGTTTCGTAGTACCCTTAAAAAGGTATCATCCGTAAATAGAAACTTGAAGTGTTTCAAGCCGACCCATGTCTGTTCGCCAAATGCCTTAGCTGGTTTATAATCCTGAAAAGCCATTGTCCATCCCCAAACAGGTACGTACGCAAATAGTACAATATACAGCAGCAATGGAACTGACATCCAAATCAGCTGTTTCTGATTCTTAATCAAGGTCAGAGTAATCGGTTGCTTCTTTTTTCTTTTAGGATGCCGGTTAACTTTTTTTCCCGTTAAAATCTCATCCATATATTTTCTCCCCACATCATCCATATATTTCAGAAAGTGGTTGGCTAATAAGCCACCACTTTCTGATTTTTAAGCAAGCTCTAACTATTTAACACTCCAAGTATCAAATCTCCATTTAAGCTGTTCATTGATTCTGTCTTCGTAAGCTTTAATATCCGCTTTATGAAGTTCTCCAACAAATTCAGTCCAAACTTTATCGAAATCGGAAGGGCTAGCCAAGATTGCTTTTGGCAGGTACTTGGTCTTAACTTCTCCCATCTTCGTATCGGCAATTTTTGCTGGAGAATTTTCAACAAGATCTATCGACCAAGCAGGATAAGCCACTGGGTTCGGTCCAGGCTTACTGAAGAAATCTACATAACTGTTGAATCCATATGCGTCAAGAACTTCCTTGTCATACGCTTCCAACCCTGCTTTATATTCTTCTGGTTGGGCTGCCGCATCCGTTGAGTTACCGTCTGCAAAGTAACCTTGCATTTTCGGAGCGGTAGCATACCAAGCTTCTGCTTTGTTACTTAGCTTCCATGTAGCATCAACTGCGTTATCCCGTTGCTCTTGGTTTCTTATAAAGCGACCGTCTACCACTTGATAATCTTCGCCTTCAATCCCCCAAGTGAGGGTTCTTTGCCAATCTTCTTGAATCAATGTGTCCATAAGTTTAAGGATTCTCACTGGATCCTTAGCATTGACAGTAATCCCGAATCCATTATTCAAGTTAAGAGCAGGACGATCCAGATAATAATCTTTGGTGTTAGTATCATACACAAGAGGCAGACCTACATAAGTGCTCATATCTTTCCCTTGTGTCTTGAGTGAATCTTCTGCTTTACCAAAGTTCCAGTGCTGATCAAACATTCCCAGTACGGCTCCGCTAGACAATTTAGCTAAATATTGGTCATAATCCATTACAAATGCTTCTTTATCAATAATACCCAACGCATTCATATCATTAAGTTTTTTATAGTACTGCTTTGCATAGTCTTTATCCGCAAAGATTTCTGCTACGTTATCCTTAACTACTACTCCGCCATCATTAGGATGACCGATCAGATGCTGAGGAGCGTTAAACAATCCCCAGTTTCTCCAGTCTTTGTTATGAATCTCAAACCCAATTGTTGGTTGACCATCAATGGTTGGATTTTTCTCTTTATATTTCACGATAAGATCAAAATACTCGTCCAAAGTTTTAACCGTTGGATAACCGGCATCTTTAAGTACAGCTTTCTGAATCCAGAAAGCTGGGCCAGAGTAATAGGTTGTATTCATCTCACCATTGTACGCACCATAGTTTGGAAGTGTATAAATGTGTCCATCATTGGGATCCTTCATCATGTTCCAGTAAGCTGCGTAATGCGCTTTCAAATTCGGAGCGTGTTCTTCAATTAAGTCCTCGAGAGGAATAAATGCACCT
Source organism: Paenibacillus sp. FSL H7-0737 (assembly GCF_000758545.1). Taxonomy (NCBI): domain Bacteria; kingdom Bacillati; phylum Bacillota; class Bacilli; order Caryophanales; family Paenibacillaceae; genus Paenibacillus; species Paenibacillus sp. FSL H7-0737. The sequence continues at coordinate 5,767,656 of NZ_CP009279.1, forward strand.
GCTGCAGTCAGTTGGGTATTGGAACTCATCAGATCTGGATAATCCGAACCGGCAATCATAACGCCAAGCTTCTGTTTAAGGTCTCCAGCCAAGAATTCAAAATTGAATGATGCGCCTGTTTTTTCTTTGATCATCTTGTAAATTTTGTTATCTGGTGTGGGTTGCTGACCTGCTTCTCCAAGAAAGATACTAACTTCAAAAGGCTCTACCTTCTTGTCATCGGTTCCAGCTGCAGTTGCAGCTGTTGTTTCTGCCGGTTTGTTTTCCCCCTTAGCAGTATTACCGCTGTTATTTCCACCGCACCCTGCTAGAGCAAAACTTAGGGATAACACAGCAATCAGACTAAGTTTGAACTTTGATATTGACTTGCCCCCCATAAAGCACCTCCATATTTTGTTGGTGTAACCATATTGTAAGCCCTTACAAGTTAAATTATAGAGGTGATGATGCCATTGATAATACACCAGAACTAAAGGTGTACCCCCAAAAAGTTTAGGTATTCGTATGTTTAAATTCATTAGGGCTCATCTTCATCTTCTTTTCAAATTGTTTGAGAAACTGACTATAATTGGAATACCCTACTTTCTCGGCGATCTCACAGTTTTTCAGCTTATTGTGTTGAAGTAAACGCGCAGATTCCTTAATCCGGAGGTCATGCAGCTGCTCATTAAAATGAATGCCATTCTTCTTGATCAATAATTGTCCCAGATATACTGGATGCAGGAAGAATACCTCCGACAGCTTTTTAATTGTAAGATTTTCGTGATAATGCGCTTCAATATAGTTGTTGATTTCCTGTACAATCCCCTGTGATTTTTGGCTTTGTTCTTTTAGAAGAATATCAATACTCGCCTCACCACATGATAAAAGATTACGCATTAAATCGTTCAATTTCATCATCGAGTCCCGCATTTCGGGGATTGTTATTTGGGTTAACAAGGAGGATACCTGAACTTCACTAGCTTTCGAAGTAAACTCAACGATCTTATACATAATATGAATAACGATCTTCTTCACAACCTCTGGAGCGATGCGCATCTCACGAAAACTGCGAGAGGCCAAGCCCACAGCTTGTTTAAAGCCTTTTATGTCCAGTGTGTTAATGGGTCTCATTAAGTCATCCATCAGTTGAATTTGATCATAGTGATAGCTGAATTGACTATCTTTGGTTCCCTGATAGGTCAAGAATCCTGAATGATCCGAATTATAAAAATAATACATTAGCGCTTCTTTCGCCGTTCGGTAGCTATTCGCAATTTGAAGCAAAGAGCCCTCGCTATCCCCTACTGCAATATACATGGCTTGCTTAGGGTGTTCATTCAGCAAGGGAGCTACTGCATGATATATTACAGCACCCTCATCAGACTCCGAAGGATAGCCGTATACGATTCCAAAGCAATAAGCCTCCAGATCGATCAGAAACATCGATTCCGTATTCGTTAGGAGAGCTACTGCTTTCTCTCTGATTTCCGTATACATCGTCGGGTCTGTCTGCAGTAAACAAATATTCCAAAGGCTTTTGCCTTCCGATAGACGTGTAAGTACTGTAAAGTCTGACTTATCTTCTGCCTTCTCATTCAGAATGCTCTTAAGAAGAGAGACAACCTCCTCTGAGTTTGCCATTTGATTTAAGCTTCGCTTCTGAGTTTCCTGTTCTAATTCCCGATATATCTCCTTCAATTCTTCTGACGCCTCTTCTTCGAAAAGTGGTTTCATCAGATAATGGTTAATGCCATAACGTATAGCTGTCTTAGCATATTCAAACTCACTATAACCGCTTAGTATGGCAAACTTAATCGGTTTAGTCTCCTCTTGCTGCCAGGCGGAAACCATTTCCAGACCATTCATTAGCGGCATATTTACATCTGTAATGACAAGATCCGGCAGTAGCTGCTTTATTAACTGTAAGCCCTCTTTGCCATTACTGGAGGTTCCACATACTTCAAAGCCAAGCGCCTGCCAGTCTATCCATAGCTGCATCCCCTCAAGAGCACTAGGCTCATCATCGATCAACAATACTTTGTATTTCATAGGCTCCCTCACCTTCTAGCTATTTTTTCGTTCCAGGAGCTTTAGCGGAATGCCAAACGTGACAACAGTCCCTTCATTCGGGACACTGCTGATTTCAAAGCGAACCTGATCTTCATAATATAGCTCCAGTCTGCGATACACGTTGCGGATTCCGATATTCGTTCCTGAGGAGGCTTCTTCATTTTGAACATTAAATAAAATTTCTTTAAGCTGGCTTGGTTCGATCCCTTTACCGTTATCTGAAATTGTAACTTGCAAACGACTATCCTCGATTTCCGTCTTTACTTTAATGATACCGAGTCCTTCTATGGCCTGCAGACCATGCTTACAGGAGTTTTCTACTAAAGGCTGCATGCTTAGCTTTGGAATTTTATATTGCAGCGACTGCTCATCGATCTCAAATTGATAATCAAATTTATCTCTGAACCGGAATTTTTCTATTTTCAGATACATCTCAATGAACGTCATTTCTTCTTCCAATGTAACGAGATCTTCTTTCCAGCTAAGTAGTCTTCTGAGCAACTTGGATAAACTCTTAATGATGTCTGTAACGTCTGAATAATTATTTTTGGTACAGACCACTAAAATGGCATTTAAAGTATTGAAGAGAAAATGGGGATTCATCTGACTTTGCAAAAAATTCAGTTCAGCCCTTACTCTTTCCATCTCCAGATTATTCTTTTGAATCTCTAGTTTGTATACATCGTTAATTAGAGAATTAATTTTAGTGGTCATTCTATTAAAGTTATGAATCAAGTCACCAATCTCATCTTGTCCTTCATCGATTTGAATAAGATCGAATTTCTCATTCGTTACTTTCTGCATATGCCTAGACAAACGTTTCACCCGATAATTGTAGGATCTTAACATCACATATAGAAAGGCGGTTGTGAGCAAGGTGACAATGGACGCCAAAATACCCGCATAAATTCGAATCTCCAGAATGGCCTGAGCAATACGCTCCCCCTGCGTAACCCCTATAATTCGCCAGCTTTTTATATAACTAGCCCCGCCAACGGGTACAATATGTATGTCTTCCTTGCGCTCATCATCCTGAAGCTCGAATACAGGATAAGGATCCTTCGTACCTCTCTGATACCCGCTCTGAGCAGACATAATGATTTCATCCTGTCCGTTAACCAGGTAAAGACTCAAATAATCCTTTTCTCTAATTATAATGTCATATATTTTACTGATATCCAGGTCAATTCTAAGCAGCTTCTCATAGGTATTCAGTGAGCTGTATACATCCATTCGTTCAATTACACTTAAATACGGGGCATTAGAAGCCACATTAGGCGCTGAGCTCATTTGATAAGCAGCAAGAAACATATGTTTATTCGCAGCACTGAACTGCTTATACCACTCACTCTCCCTTACCTTGTCCGTGATGACCTGATAGTTACTCCCGGAAACAATAGAGTCATTATTCGTAAATACAGTAATTCGTTCAAGCTGATTGTTAACTGGCATATAACTGTTCATCCGATCTCGAAGCTGTTCGTCGAAGGTGTCATAAAATTCAATCATGTTCCCATACCTCCGCTCTAGCAATTCATACAGATTCTTATCGGAGGACAGCGTATAGCTAACTGCTACTCCACCCTCAATGAAATCCTGAATATCCTTTCTGGCCCTCTCTAAAGAGATTTCTAAGTTTTGCTGTTCTCTGGATTTGATCAAATCGGAAATCCGATCCAAAAAAACAAGGTTGATAATAATGATAGGGAGAAGCACACCAATAATATAAATGAGGGAAAATTTATAGTTCAGTGGAATGTCATTGACTACTTTTCGAAATCTGAATTTTTTTCTCTCCATACGAAACACCTTGCTTCCCCTAGAGCTATTGGTTTTTATTTTCATTTTTATAGACGGATGGGACTACCCCTACAATCAGCTTGAACTTGTCTATAAAATAGTCTGTATTTGAAAATCCCACCTGCACCGCAATATCCGATATTTTCAGCTGCGTTCGCTTAAGCAGACTTTTGGCTTCCTCAATCCTTTTGGCATTTAAATATTCACTAAAGCCCTGACCCGTTTGTTTCCTGAAAAGCTGTCCCAAATAGGTAGAATTGATATGAAATTGCCGCGCTAAATCCTGAAGCTTCAATTTATTCCGAAATTCACGATCCACATACTGAATCACCTTGTAAATCGTATTTTGTTCATTCTGCTGCTCTAATTCAGATAAATAGGCCGTCGCCAGCATACATAGACTTTGAACATAGCGGCTTAATGCAAAATAATCATTTAACTCCCCTAAATTTCCATATTCTTGCTGAATCTTTATCATCATCGTATCTGGAGTACCATTCATTTGGGCTATAAGTGTACAAATTGTAAGCTCCAAATGAGCCACTTGGGCTTGCACGATTTCAATCGTCAATAGATTCTCTACGAAAAAAGCAAACGTTTCTTTTACACATGGCTGTATCTGTTCTATATCGTTTGCCAGAACCTTATCCAGCAGCAGTTTGAAGTGATCCTCATGGTGTTCATTCTTCTTTAGAGCCCTAAGCTCACAATAATGAAAAACCCCCTTCTTCTGCTGATGTGTCTTGCGTTTCCATACATCAAGCGCCTGCATATAGATTTCTCGAATCGAACACACGCCTACCCCCCTAGTACTAATCGCCAGGAGTACCGGCTCATGTGATTGTTCAGCGAAATCCGAACGAATCTGGTTGACGATAGCGTCCAGACTCTCATTCCCAATAGAAGCAGACTCAAGAATGATCCCTGTTCTTCCCGATCGATCTTGAAAGAAATGTATACTTTCCTGAGGAAAGTAATCGACGGTTCGTGGAAGAAATGGATTCAAAGATGTGGCTGGTTCGAGAAGAATACACATTAATTCTGCATTCGCTTGAAGCTTCAACGTGCTCTGGGTTAGAAGCTCTAAATTTTCGTTGCACTCACCTTGAATTAGACGGTTGATAATATTGTTTACGATAAAAAATTGCTTCTTATCAAGCTCCTCGTTGGAAGCGATTTCATTTTGAATCATAGGCGTAATCCTGCTTAATAAGGACTCTATTTCATCATCATCAATAGGTTTTAATAAATAGTCATTCACTCGTTGCTGCAATGCCGTACGTGCATATTTAAAGTCATCATACCCAGTCAATACCACAAATTTCGGAGGCTTTGTCATCACTTCATTCAATTTTGCGATAAGCTCGAGACCGTTAATAACCGGCATATTAATGTCCGTTAGGACCAATTCCGGTTTATATTCTTGTATAAGTCTCAATGCTTCTGAGCCATTATGGGCTTCCGCGCACACTTCAAAGCCATATTTTTCCCAGTTAATCATCGTTCTCAGCCCTTCAAGCACCCAGGGCTCATCATCCACGATCAGAACCTTCAGCATGATGTTCACTCCAATCTCCTAAGATAAGGCTCGCTTTCTTATGAAAATATATATTATGCTAACACAATTGGATATTGTTGTGAATTCATAATTTTTCCTTCTTTTGCTTAAAACAGTACTTTTAAATCTGGCAAAAGCATAAAAAAACGACGTATCCAGACTTTCAGACACATCGAGTTCAGTATGTTTTTAGTTAATAAGCTACCTTCGAACTAAGGCTGTTCTCGTGATTGATTAACCATTCTTTTCTTGCAATGCCGCCGCCATAGCCCCCTAATTCACCATTACTATTGAACACGCGATGACACGGAACCAAGATCGATAATTGATTCGCTCCATTAGCTCTGGCTACAGCTCGACAAGCCGAAGGTTCGTTTATGTTCTCTGCAAGCTCCTTGTAAGAGACCGTCTGGCCTACAGGAATTCTTCGAAGTTCATTCCATACCTTTTGCTGAAAATCAGAACCTAAATAACGAATCGGTGATTTAAACACCGTAAGTTCCCCTTCGAAATAAAGAGTTAATTCCTCTTCAATTTGCTCTAGCACCGGTACTTTTTCAGGCAAAATAGTTGCATTCAAGCGAGTACGTAATTTCTTAATTTCGTTCTCAAGTCCCTTTCGATCCACAAATTCCAGCAGTAAAAGGCACTCTTCCTCTGCGATCGCAAGCATAGACCCTAATATCGTTTCTATCCAGGTACAGTAGAGCACTTTAATCTGCTTAGAGTGATTCGGGACCGTTCCCATCGTTCTTGAAAAAGCATCCCTAAACCCATTACTCGAATCATACCCGCTGTCCAGTTGTACGTTTATGATAGAATCCCCATTCCTGATGTGCTTGAATGCCAGCCCTAAACGTCTAGAACGTGCATATTCAATAAAGGTCATTCCGAATTGCTTCTTAAATTGTCTGCGTGCAGTATTTGCACTAATCGACAGCTCATCAAAATCTTTATCTGTCCATTTCCTTTCCGGATTACGCTCTATAGCTTCAACAAGAAGCTTTACTTCTGAGGACATTTTCGTGGGATTGGACAAAGGCTGGCATCTTTTACACGGTCGATATGAAGCTAACAAGGCTTCTTTGGCTGTTGCGAAAAACTCACAGTTTTCTTTATATGGCTTTTTAGCCGGACAAGTTGGCCTGCACAAGATGCCTGTTGTTTTTACGCCGACAAAAAATACACCTTCATAATTGGAGTTTTTTTCGACTAACATCTCATAATATTTATCGATTTGCTGTTTATTCGTGATCATAGTGTCGTTAGCTCATTTCTAAATAATGTGCGGGTGGCTGCAGAATGGACCGGGTATCGTCTTGAAGATGATGCAGTGCTTGAAAGTAACTATATGGACCATAGCTAATTCTTTTTACGCCAAGCTCCTGCAATTCAGCATTTGAAATCATACCATCCATCACCATAGCATTTACAGGCAGTGGCGACTGCTGCACAAAATATTCAATCAAGTTTCGATCGGTGAGTCCTGGTATAAAAATTCCATCCGCTCCAGCAGCAGCGTAAGCACAGGTACGCTCAATTGCTTCATTCACTAAATCCAAAGAATGCTTCCCATTTTTGAAAAAGAGATCGGTTCTGGCGTTAATAAACACCTTCTTCTGAAGTTTGGCTGCCACTTGCTGTATAGTTCGAATACGATGAATTTGTTCCTCGATTGCCCATAATTCATCGTCCGGATGATTCACCTTTTGATCCTCAAAATTAATCCCACAGATGTCTAGCTGGAATAATTGTTCTATGTTATTGGCTAAGGACTCTTCATTTACAGCATACCCACCTTCAATATCTACCGTCAATGGCACAGATACATGTTCTGCTATTCTCGTAACAGCCCACAGTAGCTGCTCAAATGAGAGCTGTTCACCATCCGAATACCCCCATGAATCCGCCATAGCGAAGCTGCTTGTGGCTATAGCCTTTGAACCGGCTTTTTCTATCGCTTTAGCCGAAGCTACATCCCAGCAGTTATATAGCATTAGCGGATCTTTTTGATCGTGCAAAGACTTAAAATAGTCATAGTCATTTCTGTTCATCAGTGGTCATCTCCATTAAATAGAATAGCACCACTATATAATAGACAATGATTCGCCATACCAGAAAAATTAACACCAATCTTTTTTCGCAAAAAAAACACCGATTGATGATCTCTTCCTATAAGGACCTGATCATACCATCGATGTTAGTATACAGTTTAAAGTTCTACCTTACGGAGTGATGGTTTGGAGGAAGGTTTAGGTGACTTTTTCCCTGTTCGCATCGGTATGATTTGTGGTGCAGCAATTCCGATCAGAACAACGAAAATTCCAACCCAGCGAAGTAGGGATACTTCTTCTTGCAGGACTAACACGGAGGCTACAACAGCTGCCGGCAACTCCGCCGCACCAAGAATCGTTCCCAGACCTGATCCCAGTTTCGGAACACCAATAGAAAAGAAAAGCACAGGAATAACTATACCAAGCAACCCTAAAGGAAGACCATACTTCCAAAGTCCATCTGTAAGTGCTCCGTCATAAATAAAGGAAGGGGAAAAAACAACCATAATAATAATCATTGCACTTGTAGTCATATACAAGCTTTTATTCACAGCAGGTACCTGAGTAGCTACTCTTCCACTAACAAAAATATAAAAGGCAAACGACACCGCAGACATCAAACCGAAAACAATACCACTCGTAGTCATTTCGCCTACACTAGGTTCTAGAATCCCCCCAGCTAATATGGTTCCTATCAGAAGGATAACCATTGAAATTATTTTCTCTCGACTAGGCCATTTTCTATCTACAACAGCCTCCAGAATCACACCAATCCAAGTAAATTGGAATAAGAGAACGATCGCAATCGAAGCAGGTAATTGTTCAACGGCAAACCCATAGAAAATACCTGTCATACTAATGGTAATCCCCGCGCCTAATAACGAAGCACCTACCTTTAATCCGAGTTTTTTTCGGGAAAATAAAACAACTAACAAGAGCAGCATGCACCATCCAAAAAAGTATTGCGACCCGACCAGTTGCTGCATTCTAAATCCATCGTTCATTCCAAGCTTGACGATCGTAGACAGCGATCCATAACTACATGCTCCTATAAATACTAGTAAAGCATATTTGAGTAACTTCATATTCATCGTAATCTTCTTTCCTTTCTGTTGAACCGTCCTATTGAACCGTCCAAATCACATAATAAAGCCCCTTGTCATCGAAATGACAAGGGGCGACTGAAACCAAAGAATACATCTTTGACAAAATTCCGCCACTCCATCCACTGGATAGAGTTTGGTTTATTAACTTATAACAATACGAATTATAATATGATAAATCACACAGGGTGTCAACTTGAAATGTTTACAATAACTTTATTTCGGTTATATTTCAAACTCTTCTGTTGAATTTGAAAGACCACCATTCTGTACACCACTATTATTGGCTACAGCAAGAACATACACCTTATATTTGACACCTTTAACAATTGAATCTCCGTTTACATCCCTTGTCGCAGTGAATATTGAAGGATTCGTCCCGTTAGGGGTTACAGACGTATAATACGAAGATCTCACCTCAATAGCATCCGCAGAACCAAACCCTTGTTTGGAAGGAACCACCAATACTCGATATTCTGAAATATTGGACTCATTGGCTGATTTTACGAAACTAATCAGGATTCTCCCATTCTCCTCTTTATACGTTACATTGGTTACAGAGCTCACTGGGCTCTTAGTCGTAGACAACGTAATAACCGATGACTCCCAGGACAAAGCATTTGGACCGGCATAATTCCCACTACCGACAGATAACACATACACTTTATAGCTGGTTCCATCCTTTATCAAATTGCCTCGTACGTCTCTGGCTGAGGATTCTAATACTTGACTGGTACTGTTACCTGATGTACTTACCGAAGTGTAGTTAGAACTGGATACATTATTCGCTTCGGATAGGCTAAAGCTGCTGTAATAGGACGTAGGCACCACCATAATCCGGTATTGGCTAATGTACGTTTCATCTGTGGCATGGCTAAACGACACCTTTAAATCCCGTCCATCACCATAGTCATTTACATCGCTGACACTCAAGTTTGTAACGGCTTTTACGCTAGAATCATTCAACAAAGTAATGACCGATGAAGCGGAGGAGAGCACATTCGAATCCCAATAAATCCCGCTTCCGATGGATAACACATATACTCTATAGCTAGTTCCATTCTTTATCGAAGCTCCGAGAACGTCTCTAGTTGACGAATTCAATACTTGACTGGTAGAAGATCCAGATGTACTCACCGATGTATAGTTGCTACTTGATACATTATTCGCTTCAGCTAAACTAAAGCTGCTGTAATAGGATGTGGGTACTACCATAATCCGATACTGGCTAATATAGGTTTCGTCCGTCGGATGAGTGAAGGACACTCTCAAATCTCGGCCATCACCATAGTCGTTAACGTCACTGACACTCAAGTTTGAGACGATACTCACACTAGAATCATTCAACAACGTAATGACCGATGAAGATGACGAAAGCACATTGCCAGTATTACTGCTTCCAATAGATAAAATATATACTTTATAGTTGACTCCATTCTTTATCAAAGCTCCACGTACATCTCTGGTTGATGAAGTCAATACTTGATTGGTTGTAGTACCTGTTGTACTCACTGCTGTATAGTAGGCACTGGATATATTATTGGCTTCAGCTAAACTAAAGCTACTGTAATATGACGTCGGAACTACCAGGATACGATACTGGCTAATATAGGTTTCGTCCGTCGCATGAGTAAATGATACCCTCAAATCTCGGCCATCATTATAGTTGTTAACGTCGCTAACACTTAAGTTAGAAACCCCTATGTTGGACAGCGTAATTGCAGATGAAACAGAAGACAACACATTATTTGCTGCATTACTGCTATCAATTGCCATGACAAACACTCTGTAGCTCACGCCAGTTTTAACAAGAGCTCCGTCCACATCTCTGGCTCCTGAAGATAAAATTTGCGTGATATTATTACCGGTCTTGCTGACTAACGTGTAATTAGCACTGGTCACATTATTTGCTGTAGCTAAATTAAAATTCGAATAATTAGTAGCTTTGACAACAAATATCCGATAAGAACTTACCTTCGACTCATCTGACAGCTTATTGAAGCTTACCGATAAATCTCTTCCATCCCCATAATCGCTTATATCATTTACTTGTACATTATTTATTGCCGCTACAGTCTTATTCACTAGAGTCATAGTGGAGGATCCACTAGAAAGTGCACTGGCATTACTTCCTTTGCCAACCGTCAAGACATAAGCCACATACGCTTGATTACTCTTAATTGAATCACCATCAACAGTCCTCGAAGCAGAAGTCAATTGAATCGAAGGATTAGTACCTGTTGGTAATACCGTAGAATAATTGTAAGAGGTTATCGTTTGTGCGGACGACAAGTTGAGAATATTCCCTGATTTCACAATCAAAACACGGTAATGATCCACTAGTGACTCATTTGCCGCTCGAGTGAAACTAACCTGAAGATCACGACCATCACCGAAATCACTCACATCCTGCGCTACTACGTTGGATACTGGGCCTGCATTTCCAACGTTAGAGGCTGAAGTTGTTATAGTTACAACTTGCGTCTTGGGGTTCCATCCTACTTCATGGCCCAGTGCTTCACTGACGAACCTTGTTGGGACCATCGTTCTCCCCTTCAGATTCAAACCAGGCACGTCTAGAGTTACAGCCTTATTGTTAATGGTGGCGGTCTTTGAGCCAATCTTTAACATAATCGTTGTATCATCTTTAGTTGCAGTTACAGTTTGTGCTTTTTGATTCCACTTGATGGTGGCATTAAAGGCTTCAAAAATAGCCCGCAGCGGCACCATCGTCCGTCCATTCACCATCACCGGTGCTTGATCTGTAGACAATCGAACCCCATCAATAATAATACTGATCGGAGTAGCAGCCTTTACAGAGGATTGAAACATCATCGGAAAGACTACTAAAACTACTAAAATTGAAATCCATAACTTCTTCACAGATCCACCCTCCTGGAATGACGAATACATTTTTTACCTACTCATCTGACGCTTCTAAGTATATAAAAGTTTCATGATTTATAGGTTACAAAAAAATAATCTAAACTTCAATCAAACCTTGATAAAAGAAGAGCTAAGCACCCGGAGAAAAAAAAGGAGAAAGAGTGGTATTACCACTCTCTCTCCTTACGTTTATCGAATCATCATATTCTGTAGCGTCCCAAGGGTATTACACTTTTCTAGCCTGAGATCGGTACATCAAGAACAAGAAATACGGAGCTCCGATCAACATAATAATAAGGCCTGATGGGATTTCTTTCGGTGCCATTATGGTTCTTCCCAGCGTATCCGCAATCACGAGCATCAATCCGCCAAGTAATCCTGACAGAACAATAGATCGTCTCGTGTGATGCCCAATCATCATCCGTACCGCATGCGGCGCCATAAGTCCGAGAAACCCAATGGTTCCTACACTTGCAACGGCTCCTGCTGCAAGCATCACACCGATAATCATCGCCCAAAGCCGAGTTCCGCGAACGGGTAAGCCCAGACCTGTTGAACTCTCATCGCCAAATGCTAGTAAATCGAATCTACGTCCCAAATAATAAGCAAAAGGAACGAGTACTATCAGGAAGATAAACAAGCTATTAAATTGATTCCAGCTTCGCCCGTAAGTCGAACCCGTTAACCAAATTAAGGAGCTGCTGCTCCATAAACTGCCCTTGACGATCATGACCTGTATTCCCGCAGAGGCAATTGCTGATACTGCAATTCCAAGCAGGATAAGGACAGATGGATTCAAGGCTCTACGCCATGCCATAACAAACACAAAGGCTGCAGCCAAAGCACCACCCGCAATTGCTGCAATAGGGACTGCTAATACCGTCAATGCCGGAAAAGCGACCATTACGGTTAACGCCCCCAATCCAGCACCCGAGGTCACACCAATAATGGAGGCGTCAGCCAGCGGATTTCGGACAGCGCTTTGAATCAAGACACCGCTAATGGCAAGCGCGATACCGCCTCCAGCCGCAACGAGTGTACGCGGAAGCCGTAAATTCAGCAGGACGGAATAAGATCCATCTCCGCTGTGGATAAGACTGCTCAGTAGCTCGCTAATCGGTATTCTCGTTCCCCCAAGTGACAAACTCACAAGGATAACCGCAACGAGCAGTACGGTCATGGTTATCACCGCCGGAACAAAGCGCATCCGAAGCGCAGTTCCACCTATATTCATAGATGACTGACCTGAGCCTGAACCCGATATATTTTTCATCTTGGTGAGCACCAGCCATATGAGCCAAGGCGCTCCAATAATCGCCATAACCGCCCCAACTGGCATCTCCCCTACACTGCTACGAACCATACGCGCAAGCGTATCCGCTGCCGTAATGAGCAGTGCTCCCCACAGCGCACTTGCAGGAATGAGCAGGTGATGCTTTCGAATACCGCTAAGCCGAACCAGATGAGGAGCCACCAGACCGACAAATCCGATCGGACCGACCACGCTGACCACGACCGCAGCCAACAATACAGATAAACCTAGACCTAACCCCCGTGCCAATCCAACACGTTGCCCGAGTGAACGAGCAGTGGACTCATCAAGCTCCAACGCGTCAAACTGCCTACCTGCGAGCATAGCTGCTATTAGCAATGGAATAACAAAAGGCCAGGCATACTTAACACCGTCCCAATCTAGCTGAATCAGTGAGCCGGAGCCCCATAAAAATAGGTTTTGCGTTTCGTTCTTGTTAAAAATATGTAGGGCCGATGTAAACGCGCCGAGAACCATAGACACGATCATACCTGACAAAGCTAATCGGACAGGTGTGGCCCCCTTACCACCACTCAACAAATAGGCAGCCAGTGCAGCAAACAGCCCCCCTGCTACTGCAAGCAAAAATGGGAATTCATGCTGCAAAGCTGGAAAAGTAACCATACCTAGGACAACCATAAAATAAGCTCCAGCATTAATCCCCAATGTATCTGAGGAAGCAAGCGGATTCTTCGTTATCGTTTGCAATAATGCTCCAGCCGCAGCTAGAGCGGCCCCAGCCAGTAGGCCAATCACCGTACGCGGCATCCGGATATCCCATAGCAGATTATGTTCCATCACATCCTGGCGATTTAGCAATCCCTTCAATACCGTAGCTGCAGGAATTTTGGCTTCCCCGAAGCCTAGGCTTAGAATGGACAGAACAAAGAGGACGGCAAGGCCGCCCCCAAATATTCCAATGATTCGCCAAGTCATTCCGCTTGAGGCTTCTTTGCTGCTCTTCCCGTTCATAAAAGCACTCATTTCGTTAATGTATTTATAACTTCATCCACGATAACTTTAGAGGATATCGGACCGCCGAACACCCAAGTAGTACTGCTCAATCCGAAGGTACGATTTTCTTTCACAAAGTTAAGGCCATTCCACACGGAATTATCCTTCAGCTCTTTCGTGAAAATATTATCATCCTTCTGGACGATATACATCAGGTTAGTATCCTGAACAGCCGGCAATGCTTCAACCGTTGATGTAGTGAATCCGTAAGCTTCGAATTTTTCGGGTTTCCAGTCGTTCTTCAAACCAATCCGTTCCAATGTTTGTACAGCAAGTGAGTTATCTGTAAAAAGACGCAATGTTGCCGCATTCTGATAGCTGTAAGCTTGCGTCAGCACGTAATTCAAGCCTTCTTTACCTGCTTCAGCCAGCTTTGCCTTCGCTTCCGCATAATGTGCATCCAGGTCAGCAAGAACCTTATCGCCTTCCGCGGTTTTACCTACAGCCGCTGCAATTGTTTTGAAAGTATCTTCCATCAACGTATACTGATTGCCTTGTCCTTCTTCCGGATACAGACCGAAAATCAGTGTTGGAGCGATGCCTTTTAATTGATCATAAATTCCTTCGTGTCCGCCCGTATTCGCAATAATCAAATCTGGCTTTAATGAAGCAATGGTCTCTAGATCTGGCTCGTCACGTGAACCAACATCCGTTACGCTTGCATCGAGTGGCACTTCAGAAGTTACATATAACTTGTAGTTTTCGTTATCGGCATTCCCCACCGGCTGCATTCCGAGCGCAATAATATCTTCCGTAAATGTCCACTCCAGAACTACAACCTTTTGCGCAGGCTTATCCAGCTTAACCTCGCCTTTAGAATCTTTTAATACGATCGGACCGCTTGTAGATTCACTACTTGCGTTTTCAGAAGCTGGTTTGTCATTTGCTCCCGTGTTTGATGTTGAATTATTCTTTTGGTTAGTACCACAGCCCGATACTACCAATATGATAGCAATAACCATAAATAAACTAATTAACCTTTTGTGCATTCTCTTTATCCCCCTGTATATAACGCTCGAAGTTATATTCTATGATAATTGTTATCATTCTATTGATAATGATTATCATAGATAACATAATAGTTATCTTATACGTGATTCCACCGAAAGTCAAAGTTAAAATTTAATATAGCTGGACTTTTTTCTAAAAAAAATCCTAATAAATCAAGGGCTTCCTTGATCATTAGGATGTTTGCTACTCCATTTTTTGGTTTGTAATTCTTTCAATGTGTATGGTGAGATACAGCATTTCATCATTTGTTAATTCACGATTGTATGTTTTATCAATATAGATTTTTATTTTTTCAACGCTGGCGAAAGCTTCTTTGTATTGCTCCTTCACTAAATTAAATAAGCCATTCTCATTATCCGGCGGTGGAGTGCCGTTGATGAGACGTTGGGCAAAAAATTTCAAGTGAGTGATAAACCGATAATAAGCGAGGGACTCCTCATCATACTCTAGTCTAAAATGATGCTTCACTATATTTAAGATGTCATTCATAATCTTCGTAATATTGACCATATTCGGCATCTCTTCATTCAGTTCAGCATTCACCAGATGGAGAGCAATATGTCCAGCCTCATCCTCGGGAAGCATAATGCCAAACTTTGAATGAATAATTTGAAGTGCAGCTTTCCCAACCTCATATTCTTCCTTATAGAACTTTTTGATCTCCCATAGCATGGCGTTTTTAATCTTCATCCCTTTTGAGAATCGCTCTAACGCAAAGCTGATATGATCGGTCAGACTGATGTAGATACTATCATCCAGCATTTTACCTAGTTGCAGCTTGGCGAAATTGATGATCTCTTCTGAAAGCTCCATATGCTCTATTGGAATCTCAGAAAGCAGTGTTTTTAGCTTATCTGAAAGCTTTTGATTGCTTAAAGTGAAGATCTTTTCAATTTTGTCTTCTTCTAGATAGTCCCCTTGTTTTTTCTTAAAGGCAAGTCCTCTTCCCATGACTACCAGTTCAAAATTAAGATCATCTATGACAGTAACAACATTGTTGTTTAACACTTTTTCGATCCGCATATGGCAACCCCTTGCACCAAAAATTAAAAAAGGCAAAACCAAAAGTAACCATTAAAAAATGGCTAAACTTCGGGTTTTGCCTGCACGACCAGTAACAATCCACAATTATTAATTAATAAAAATCATACCATGGACTTATTTAATCGACAAGCATCTAGCAATCCTTTCCATTATGCGCAGCTAGCTATATTTTTATTATGTTTTTCATAAAAAATCGACCTCTCAGCATCCATACTAAGAGATCGATTTCGTTTTAATTCTTATGACCTACCACTAAATCAAACTACTACCGTCAACAAATCTTCGCCCGGTGTGATCGCTGCTTTTTTAGTGCCAATGACGTCACTATAGTTAGCTGTATTGGTGATAATGATCGGCGTTGTGCTTTGATAGCCTTCATTTTTTATTTGTTCGAGATCAAATTCAATCAGTAGGTCACCCTGCTTAACCGTTGCTCCTTCTTCCACTTTCACATCAAAGTATTTCCCTTTTAACTTCACAGTTTCTATACCGATATGGATTAGAACTTCAACGCCATCATCCGATACGACTGCAATACAATGACCTGTTCTAAAAATGGTGGATACAACCCCGCTTACTGGGGAGTACAGCTTACCTTCTGAAGGTTCAATTGCCATCCCCTTACCCATTGCTTCAGAAGCAAATGCAGCATCATCTACGGAGGACAAAGGGATTACGTTACCGGCAAGAGGGCTTACAACAGTTGTACTTTTCACAGCGTGTGGGAGAATATTCTCGCTCTTTTCAGTATTCATATTCGTCTTTTCTTCTACACCATTCGATGTTTCTTCCACAGCATTCGCTTTCTTTTTGTCTTCAAAACCAAAGAACATCGTAATCACCGTAGCCAATATAATCGTCCCAAGAGCTATGATCGCTTGAATAGCCAAAGGTGAGAATGCAGGAAGACTTAATACGCTCACAAATGCGAATACTTCCATTTTTACACCAGCAAGACCTGACATCGCTCCACCTAGACCACCGGCAATAGATACATAAATAAAAGTCCGTTTGTAACGTGTCAACAATCCGTAAATAATAGGTTCAGTTACGCCTGAGAGCGCGCCAGGTAAAAAGGTACTTCCGGCCAATGTTTTCAACTTTTTGTCTTTTGTTTTCAAGAAAATCCCTAAGGCTACACCAAGTTGGGCGAAAATAGCCATACCTGCCATTGCATAGATCGGATCTCCACCCTTAGCAATGTTTTCAAGAATAATCGGAACGAGTCCCCAGTGCAAACCGAGCACGGTCAGGTACGTCCAGGAAATCCCCACAATTGCACCCGTAATAATACCACTCTTACTACTGAGGAACACAATAGCGTCTCCGATTAAGTTCCCTACATTTACTCCAAACGGTCCGAAAACCAAAATGGTCAAAGGAACAATCAACATCAAACATAACATAGGTACCAGGAACAATTGTAAATCCTTGTGTATAAACTTTCTTAGTTGCTTATCTAATAAAGCATATATACAGATGGCGATGAAAATCGGAAAAACGCTCGATGAATAATCCGACATTACTAAAGGAATACCTAGAAAATGTGGAGATTCAACACTGGCTAATCCCGTAATATTAGGTTCGAGTAAAGCCGCACCGATAGCGCCCCCTACATAAGCATTTACACCAAGTCTAATCGATAACGTAATGCCTAGGAAAATTGGCAGAAAGTAAAACACAGCATTACTAGCGCCGGCTAATACTTTGTAAGTCTCTCCATCTGCCGCTAAAACATTTAACGAAGTCAGTACAGTTAATAGCGCTTTCAACATACCCGCACCCGCTAAGGCACCAATTAAAGGCGAGAAGCTTCTAGAAATCACATCAAAAATCAAGGTTCCTATAGGTTTCTTAACCGTATTATCGCCAGAATTACTATTAGGAGATATGGATTTGCTTATCTCTTTATAAACATCAGCAACATGGGTACCCACAATGACTTGGAATTGTCCCCCTTTGCTAACTGCACCAATAATCCCTTCCATTTTATCCAGCTTTTCTTTATCAACTTTCTGTTCATCATTAAGCGTGAATCTTAGTCGAGTAGCACAGTGAATTACGTTGTTAATATTTTTCTCTCCACCGACAGATTGAATGATGTCTTTACCCAGCTGTTCATAACTCATTATCCTACACCCCTTTGGTAACAGATATATTAATCAATCGAGAAGGAATGAACGCAAAAAAACCTAAATCACATTCATGCACGAGAGAGAAATCTCCCGTAAACATAAATGAAACTTAGGTTTTGCCTGCTATGCAGTAGCAATCCTGATATCCGATTAATTGTTACTTACAAATTAACATGTTCAATTCATGATGTCAACCGGCATACTAGAACAGGTTCTGCCCGTTGGATTCAATCACTTCTTTGTACCAGTGGAAGGACTTTTTCCGGAATCTCTCAAGAGTGCCCGAGCCATCGTCATGACGGTCCACATAAATGAAGCCATAACGTTTCTTTAGTTCGGCGCTCGTTGCGCTAACCAAGTCGATGCAGCCCCAGCTTGTATAGCCCATGACTTCCACTCCATCGGCAATAGCCTCCGCGACCTGAACCAGATGATCTCGTAAATAATTGATCCGATAGTCGTCGTTTATTACCTTTTCGCCGTTCCCATCTAATACCAGCTGATCGACAGCGCCAAGACCATTTTCCACGATAAACAGCGGTTTCTGATATCGGTCGTAGAACATATTCATAACATAACGCAAGCCTTGCGGGTCGATCTGCCAGCCCCATTCGCTCGCTTCCAGATACGGATTAGGCACCCCACCCAGCAGGTTCCCTTCTCCTCTGATCTGTTTCTCTGGATCAGCCGTTTCACAAGTGCTCATATAGTAACTGAACGATATGAAATCCACCGTATGCTTCAGAATCTCTTCGTCCCCTGGCTCAAAATGAATGTGAATCCCATTTTCTTTGAAGAACCGCTTCATATAGCCGGGGTAATACCCTCTAGCATGAACATCCGCAAAGAACATATTTTTGTGATCACTTTGCATCGCCTTGATCAAATCGTCCGGATGCGGAGTGAGCGGATAAATCGGCATGCTAAGCACCATACACCCGATTTGGAAGTCTGGATTAATCTCATGTCCGATCTTCACAGCCAGAGCACTTGCTACGAACTCATGATGAATAGCTTGATACAGATCCTGCTTACTCAATTTCTCTAACGGCGTATTGATCCCGCCACTCATAAATGGGAACTCAAGAATGGAGTTAATCTCGTTAAAGGTCAGCCAATATTTAACCTTGTTCTTGTAACGATTATATATCGTTCTCACATAGCGCTCATAAAAATCCACCATCTTACGGTTAACCCATCCATCATATTCTCTTGCCAAATGCAGCGGAGTTTCATAATGGGAGATAGTCACCAGTGGCTCGATGCCGTATTTATGACACTCATCGAATAGGTCGTCGTAAAACTGCAGACCTTTTTCATTGGGCTCCAGCTCGTCCCCTTTCGGAAAAATCCGGGACCAGGCAATAGACGTCCGAAACACTTTAAAGCCCATTTCCGCGAACAGCTTAATATCTTCTTTATATCGGTGATAGAAATCGATTCCCACCAGCTTCATATTATCGTCGGTAGGAACCTCTGTAGGCGCAGACTTAATCCCCTTCGGCATAACATCTTGGGTGGACCATCCTTTACCATCCTCCTGATACGCCCCTTCAAGCTGATTGGCTGCTACAGCACCGCCCCATAAGAATCCTTTTGGAAATTGCAATTCCATATTTTTTCCCGCCTTTGCTATTGTGATAGTATAGGATTACTGCTCTAATTCGAATCCTAAACCTTGGAACGCGTTACATGTCAAGTACTAATCATGTGAAGGAGAACAAACCGATGTCCACTCTTGACGAAATCGCTAAGCTGTCGGGCTTTTCCAAAGCCACGGTGTCCCGCGTCCTAAACGAATCGCCCCATGTTAGTAAAGAGACTCGTGAGAAAATTCTCGCCATCATGAAGGAGACGGACTATGTCCCTAACCGCAATGCCATTTCTTTATCCAAAGGTCAAACGCAGCAAATCGGCATGATCACCATGGACCTAAACGAGCTTATTCTGAGCTTTATGAACAGCTTCGTCGAAATCTCCGATCATTATGGTTATCAGACGATTATTTATACTACCGG
Organism: Paenibacillus sp. FSL H7-0737; assembly: GCF_000758545.1. NCBI lineage: Bacteria > Bacillati > Bacillota > Bacilli > Caryophanales > Paenibacillaceae > Paenibacillus > Paenibacillus sp. FSL H7-0737. The sequence goes on from NZ_CP009279.1 coordinate 5,787,643, forward strand.
CGGGGATAAGCAGAAGGAGCTTCAGGCCTTTGAGGATCTCAAAATGAAACGAGTCGACGCCCTGCTCATCCTGACCTCCGTCAACGCACAGAATGTTATCTCTTCCTACTGCAAATACGGGCCAATCGTATCCTGGCAGCGTATGGACCATCCTGAAATACCGTCCGTTGCCATGAACCAGTATGATGGATATGCACTTGCTCTGGAGCATCTGATAGAGCGAGGTTATAAGCGCATCGCTAATGCTTTCGGCCGTCCTAGCAGCATCAATACCCACAGCAGACGCCTGGCCTATGAGCAAATCATGACCAAATATAATCTGCCCGTTATGGAGAAATGGTATTACTCTACGATTTACAGTATCCACGACGGAGAGCAGTTGCTGCGCTCCCTTATGGATGAAACAGACCGGCCAGATGCGATTCTGTGCTCCAATGATTTGGTGGCAGCGGGTATTCTCAACGAAGCACGCAGGCACAAATTGGACGTACCCGGGGATCTCGCCATCGTTGGTTTTGATAATTCAGAGCTGTCGCGAACTCTTGGAATCACGACCATTCTGAATCCGATTGCGGGACAAGCGGAGAATGCTTTTCTTCTGTTGGCTCCAGCGCTGCTTGGTAGGGACATGGAGCTGCAGCCGCTGTCGTTTCAACTAATTCAACGGGAGACAACTAGTTTGCCCAACCGCTAAGGATTTTGTCTTTAGCACTTTTATCAATTAGAATTATGGGAACAAGCGGTCAAAACCAGAACCTATTGGAGTGAAACCATGATTAAGATCCTCGTTGTGGAAGACGATAAGCATGTCAGAAAGTTGATGAACGCTGTCCTGAAACGGGAAGGTTATGAAGTGTTAACAGCCGAGAATGGAATCCAGGCACTGGAAGTTCTTGAAATCCAGCATATTGATCTAATTATTCTCGATATCATGATGCCGGGGATGGATGGTTATGAATTTGCCGAGGAGCTAAGGAATGCGAACAATATGATCCCGATCCTCATGGCCACGGCCAAACAGCTTCCAGAAGATAAGAAAAAAGGCTTTCGCCTCGGAACCGACGATTATATGACCAAACCTGTAGATACAGAAGAAATGCTGTTGAGAATACAAGCCCTTCTGCGCCGCTCGCAGATTGTAAGCGCCCGTAAGCTTGTAGTCGGTAAAATTATTCTTGATTTCGATACGTTAACAGTAACTCGAGACAATGAAAAACAGACACTTCCCCAGAAGGAATTCCATCTCCTTTATAAGCTTTTATCCTATCCGGAGCGCATTTTCACTCGAATCCAGCTGATGGACGAAATCTGGGGGATGGACAGCGAGACTACGGACACTACGGTTAATGTACATATCAACCGCTTGCGGAAACGGTTTGAAAACTATCCGGAATTCGAACTTGTGTCCGTCCGCGGTCTCGGATACAAGGCGGTGAGAAAATGATCAAAAAGCTAAGCAGCAAAATCAGTCTGCCAATCTACTTCTCGCTTGCTGTATTCATTATTTTCCTCATTACAGTGTTAATCACCGGAATTCTGACCTACTTGTCCTTGGCCTTCGGCCTACTTGATGAGCGGATTCTTCAGGACAAAAAAATTCTCACCTTGATTATATTGATTGCCTGCATTATTATCGGCACCGTCACATCAGTAATTACCAGTCGCAGAATGCTGAAATCAATCCGCACATTTATTGATGCTATTGACCAACTGGCCGGAGGCGATTTCTCCATGCGGCTGCAGCTCAAGCACCCTCCGGAGTTCAAGATTCTTTCCGAGAATATTAACCGGATGGCCGAGGAACTGGGTGGCATTGAAATTCTGCGAACAGACTTTGTAAACAATTTCTCCCATGAATTCCGTACTCCGATTGTGTCGATTAAAGGGTTCGCTGAAATCCTGAAGGATGACGAGCTGAGTAAGGATGAACGGAATGAATATCTGGATATTGTTATCGAGGAATCTACCCGTCTGGCTACACTGGCCTCCAATGTATTGAACCTCTCCAAAGTGGAAGCACAGGCCATATTAACCGACCGGCAGCCCTTCAATGTCGGAGAACAAATTCGCCAATGTGTCCTGCTACTTCATACTAAACTTACGAAAAAGCATATTTCCTTCAAAGCAAACGTACAGGACTATATGGTACCTGGGAATAAAGAGATGCTGAACCAGGTCTGGCTGAATTTATTGGACAATGCGATTAAATTCACTCCCGAGCACGGCGAAATCGAAGTTACTATGAGGCAGTTGAAAGATCAGGTTGAAATTACGTTCCGTGATAATGGAGCAGGCATCAGTCCAAGTGCACTTCCCAAGGTCTTCGACAAGTTCTATCAGCAAGATACCTCTCACTCTACTGCCGGTAATGGCCTGGGGCTTACGATTGTCCGAAAAATCATTGAGCTGCACGGCGGAACCGTCACCTGCGACAGTGCTCCAATGCAAGGAACCACTTTTACCGTGCTGCTCCCCGATTTTAAAAAGGTAAATAAAGAATTGGGGGTTACCAGTAAATGAGTGTACAATTCAAAAAACTGAGCGGCTTTAACCGGGGAATTCTCCTTGAATTATTGACAGATGCGTATTCATTTGATCGCAGATATGAACAAAGCTCTATTTCTGATTGGCAGGATTTTGACAACTTTTTCTTTGACCATTTACAAATTGCAGATAAATATGCTTTTATCACAACTGTAAATGATGAACCCATCGGATTTGTGGTGTGGGACCCGAGAAACATGCCTGAGTATGCAGAAATTGGGCATAATTGCATTGCTTCAAAACATAAAGGCAATGGCTATGGTAAAATCCAGCTTCAAGAGGCAATTAATAGAATCGCCCAGAATGATGTAACAAAAATTATTGTAACCACGAATGACGATTTAACCCCTGCTCAACGGATGTATGAAAGTGTTGGATTCACAATGTATCAAAAAAGGAAAAGTGAAACTGGCGCAGACTTTATTAAAGAATTCATAGATTATGTGTATTTTTTATAAAATGCTAATGTGTTCACGTATATCTGCTCAAACAGAAGAGACCACCCCAAGCAGTCATTCTATGGCTTAAGGGACGGTCTCTTCTTTCTTTTCATAGCAAAAGTTAACTTTCAGTTTATCATTCTCCGTTAAGATCATAGCAACGATAATGCAAAGGAGTCATTCTTATGTTGAAATTACTCAAGAATCTGGAACCCAAAGAATGGTTCTTATTCTGTATCAGTCTCATGTTCATTATCGCTCAAGTCTGGCTGGATTTAGAACTGCCTGACTACATGAGTGATATTACCCGGCTGATCCAGACACCAGGGAGCGAAATGAATGAAATCCTTGTCGCAGGCGGTTGGATGCTGCTCTGTGCTCTTGGCAGTCTGGCGACCTCGGTTGTTGTAGCGGGCATTGCTGCAAGAATAGCAGCCGATTTGTCTGCAAGATTGCGTTCCAAATTGTTCGATAAGGTACAATCCTTTTCGATGGAGGAGATCAGTAACTTCTCAACAGCCAGTCTAATTACCCGTTCCACGAATGACATCACGCAAGTACAAATGCTGATTGTGATCGGCTTACAGCTACTTGTGAAAGCACCCATCCTCGCAGTGTGGGCGATACTCAAGATTTCGGGTAAAAGCTGGGAGTGGACTCTTACGACAGGTGCCGCGGTGGCATTGCTAGTGGTTATTGTCGCAGTCTGTATCGTGCTCGTCCTGCCTAAATTTAAAAAGCTGCAGCTGCTTACAGATAATCTGAATCGTGTATCCAGAGAGAATCTTAACGGTCTTCGTGTCATCCGGGCATATAATGCCGAGGAATATCAAGAACAGAAGTTCGCTGTAGCTAACAACGAGCTTACCAGCACCAACCTATTTGCCAACAATGTAATGACCCTATTGATGCCGAGTATTACTTTGATTATGAGTGGACTCAGTCTCTCCATCTATTGGGTGGGTGCAGTGCTCATTCAAGCAGCCGAGGGTACTGCCAAGATGGGCTTGTTCTCAGATATGATCGTATTCTCATCTTATGCCATGCAAGTGGTTATGGCCTTTATGATGCTGATTATGATCTTTATTCTACTGCCCCGTGCTCAAGTATCGGCTAAGCGTATCAATGAAGTGCTAGAAACAGTACCTAGCTTGAAGAATGGATCAGTAACTCAATTCCCTGTGAAGCGAGAAGATGAAATTGAATTCAGGGGGGTTAGCTTCAAATATCCAGATGCAGAGGAATATGTGTTGGAGAACATCAGCTTCACGGCGAAGCAGGGGGAGACGGTTGCTTTTATCGGATCTACAGGCTGCGGGAAAAGTACACTTGTTAACCTCATTCCCCGTTTCTATGATGCTACAGAAGGCGAAGTGCTGGTAAATGGTATCAATGTCAGAGAATACGACCAGAAAGCGCTGCGGAATAAAATGGGCTATGTCTCTCAGAAGGCTGTTCTATTTGGTGGAACAGTGTCCTCCAATATTGCATTTGGTGAGAACGGATCCGGTCAGGTCCTCAGTTCAGATATTGTAGATGCGGTGTACACTTCCCAATCCTCTGAATTTGTAGAAAAGCTAGAGGGGAACTATGATGCCCATATCGCCCAAGGCGGTACGAATCTGTCTGGCGGGCAAAAACAGCGGCTGTCGATTGCCAGAGCGATTGCCCGGCGTCCAGAAATATTAATCTTTGACGATTCTTTCTCCGCGCTTGACTATAAGACTGACCGCAAACTGCGCAGTGAGCTTAAGAAAGACGCGCATGATTCAACGATGCTGATCGTTGCACAGCGTATTGGTACGATTAAAGATGCCGACAAGATCATTGTGCTGGAAGCCGGACGAATCGCAGGTATGGGAACCCATGACGAACTAATGCAGTCCTGCGACGTCTATCAGGAAATTGCTTATTCTCAGCTTACGAAGGAGGAGCTTGCATAATGAAAACCAAAAATAAAGGCCAGAATACATGGAGCAAGCTGCTCCGCTACTGCCGTAAATATGTTCCGGTTATTGTGATTGCGCTAATCTGCGCGGCAGCTGGAACGGTGCTCACGTTATTCGGCCCGGACAAACTCTCCGAGATCACCGACAAAATTACAGCTGGTCTTGCCGGCAGCATCGATATGGACGGCATTACTACCATTGGCATTACCCTCGTCATAATTTACGGCGTCGGTGCGTTGTTGTCACTCTCGCAAGGCTTGATCATGTCGATTATTACCCAGAAGGTCTCGAAGAAATTAAGAACTGATCTGGCTCATAAAATGAACAAACTTCCAATCTCCTACTATAATAAATCGGCCACAGGTGATATTTTATCCCGGGTAACGAATGATGTAGATACCATCGGGCAATCGATGAATCAGAGTATTGGTAATGTCGTAACCGCCTTAGCTATGTTCGTCGGTTCGGTCGTCATGATGCTGAAGACCAATGTAATTATGACCCTTACCGCTATCGTGGCAACGATCATCGGCTTTGGCCTTATGGTGGTCATTATGAAGAAATCGCAGAAATATTTTGCTAGCCAGCAGGAGTATTTAGGTAAAATCAACGGTCATGTCGAAGAAGTGTACACAGGACATAATGTAGTTAAAGCGTATAATGGCGAAGCGCAGATGCGCACTACCTTCCAGGAATTAAATCAGGGACTGAAGAACAGCGCCTTCAAAGCACAATTCCTCTCTGGGCTGATGCCACCCCTGATGGGCTTTATTGGTAATCTTGGATTCGTTGCCGTCTGTATCGTTGGAGGTGTACTCGCCATGAACGGTACGATTTCATTTGGGGTTATCGTCGCCTTCATTATGTATGTACGTTACTTTACCCAGCCGTTGTCTCAGATTGCCCAGGCCGCGCAGAGCCTGCAAGCTGCATCTGCAGCTGGCGGACGCGTGTTCGAATTTCTGGAGGCTGAGGAAATGGAAGACGAGAGTCACAAAGAGAACACACTGCCAACTGCTAAAGGTAAAGTGAAATTTGACCAAGTACAATTTGCGTATGAGACTTCAGAAAAACTGATTATCAATAACTTCTCGACAGATGTAAAACCTGGGCAAAAAGTGGCGATCGTTGGTCCTACCGGCGCAGGCAAAACTACGTTGGTCAATCTGCTCATCCGGTTCAACGAATTAACGGGTGGAGAAATCTACATCGATGATATGCCGATCAGCAGCCTTACGAGAGAGAACATTCATGATCTGTTCTGTATGGTCCTGCAGGATACCTGGCTGTTTGAGGGTACCATCAAAGAGAACCTGATTTACAATCAGCAGAACATTACAGACGAGAAGCTTATAGAGGCTTGCAAGTCCGTTGGCCTGCACCGCTTCATTAAATCCTTAAGTGACGGATACAACACCGTACTGAACGATAAAGTTAATCTGTCCGCCGGACAAAAGCAGCAGCTGACCATCGCTCGCGCGATGCTGAAAGATGCGCCGATGCTCATTCTTGATGAAGCTACAAGCTCAGTGGATACCCGTACAGAGCTGCTGATTCAGCAGGCAATGGATAAGCTTATGGAAGGCAGAACCTCTTTCGTTATCGCACACCGGCTCTCAACGATTAAGAATGCTGATGTGATTCTGGTCCTGAAGGACGGCGATATCCTGGAAAGCGGCAGCCACGCAGAATTGCTGGCTCAGAACGGATTCTATGCAGAGCTCTACAATAGCCAGTTTGAGCAGGCTTCTTAAAAACGACAAAAAAACTGCAACTCAATCATGAGCTTGCAGTTTTTTTATCGTCTGTTCCTTTTTTATAAGCAGCTTATGCCTCTCGCTGTCTCATTCCCTCAAACAGCAAAATCGTCGCCGCCATCGCCGCATTTAGTGATTCAGCGCGGCCTGCCATCGGGATGATGATACTCTTGTCCACGAGTCGCGCAGTTTCCGGCGAAATGCCTTTGCCCTCACTGCCAATCAGCAACCACTGACTGCCGTGAAAATCATGCTGATAGCACGATTCTTCTCCCTGCAGCGAAGTACTTACCAGCAACGCCCCGCGTTCCCGGGCCTGTGGCAAAATCTCACTTAAATCTCCCTCCACCACCGGGAGATGAAACATCGAGCCCATCGTGGAACGAATGGTCTTCGGATTGTAGAGGTCGGCACAGCCTTGGCCGAGGATCACTCCGTCTGCTCCCGCTGCATCCGCGCTGCGGATGATGGTGCCGACATTACCGGGGTCCTGGACACCGTCCAGGACAACTACCAGGCTGTCCTTCTTCGCTAGGATAGCCTCTACCGCCTGCTGTTCCTTCCGCACGATGGCGAACACCGGCTGCGGTGTATTAGTGCTGCTGCATTTCGAGATGATCGCCGCTGTTACGCCGATCACATCCATGCCCTGAACGGACTGAAGAAGCCCCTTCAGTTCAGCGGGCATTCCCTTGTCCAGGTCATAAGCAAGGCATTCCACATCTGCTTCAGCCAGCAGCGCTTCCTGTACCAGATGAACGCCTTCTACGATATATTTACGAGCCTTGTCACGGTGCTTTTTTTCTTGCAGCCCGGCCCACTCTTTAACCCGCGTATTTTGCGGAGACATGATTTCCATAAAGTCTTCCTTTCTTATGCCTTGCCAGTTATTCTTGCTCTTATCTCTTTGCTCTTTATCTTTATTCTTCTTCACTTCTCCCCCCTATAAACCTGATGATTACGTTATGGAGAGGAAATTTGGAACTGTAGGAGCGTAGCGCTCGCCTTTGTCTCGGGATTTTATCCGCAGCAAGCGGTTCAAATCAAAAAATCTGGAGACAACAGCGACCGGAAGTCCAACTTTCCTCGGAATAACGTACTCTATCAGGACACTCACCTACTGATACGCGATCTCCAGCTTCGTCAGGTTATCTTTATGCCCAACGATTACAAGGATATCCCCATCGATCAAGCGATCCTCTGCGCGAGGGGAGATGTTCATCTCTTCACCTTGGCGAATAGCCATTACGTTACATCCATATTTTGCACGGATATCGAGCTCTTGTAGATTTTTCCCGATCATCGATCCGGATACCTTCATGTCCAAAATACTATAGTCAGGCGACAGCTCGATATAATCTAATATATTAGGCGAAGCCAAATGATGCGCAACCCGCATTCCCATATCCCGTTCAGGATAAATCACCTTGTCTGCACCGATTTTCCCTAATACTTTGCCGTGCAGCTCACTTTTTGCTTTTGCGATAATTGCTGGTACACCAAGGTCCTTCAGGATTAAAGTTGTAAGAATGCTTGCTTGGATGTCCTCTCCAATAGCCACAACCACCACATCAAAATTGCGAATACCAAGTGCGCGCAGCGCTTCTTCATCCGTTGAATCTGCAGATACGGCGTGTGTTACTATATTTGAAATCTCCTGTGTCCGCTGCTCGTCCGCATCAATCGCAAGTACGTCAAACCCCATACCGCTGAGTGCTCTCGCAACACTGGATCCGAAACGCCCCATGCCAATGATGGCATATTGTTTTTTGGCCATGTCTTATGTACCTCCCGTAGCATTTCTATATCTAAAACAGTATAGCATACACAAACAAAAACTTGAATTTCCAGCACCTATACAGGGTACATTAAAACGAAGTGAATATCACTATATTTCAAAAAGGAGGTACTTTATGTCGGTTACTATTGACTTACGCCAGGCGATTATTCATAAAGTGCATGGTCAATCTGAAGAAGATTTGCGGCATATGATCGAAGGCTCGGTAGACGGACCGGAAGCAGCACTCCCGGGACTTGGCGCCGTGTTTGAAATGATATGGAAGGACTTAGACACCGCTAAGCAAGACAATTTGGTTTCTATGCTGCATGATCACCTGGAGACGATTACTCCCGGGAATATCACGTCATAGGTAGCCGCAACTAGTCAAAAACCTCCGCTTTCCCATTGTGCAGTTGCACGCTGAAGGCGGAGGTTTTTATTAACAATCAGAAAGTTGTAGCTTCCTTACTATAGCAATGCTTTTGGAGCCATCTCTAGGAACGTAGCTGTCGGGTTCTTATCCATCGCTGTCCGCATAGCATATTCATTCTCGAACAATACGACAAAATTGCCCTTCTTATCTGTAACGAGCGTAGAGTTAATACGGAACTTACTCGCATCCGGTTTAGCCTCATCTACGATCCAACGCGCGAACTGGTATGGCATACGCTGCAACTGAACATCCACACCATATTCACCCTTCATGCGGTACTCGAACACTTCAAACTGCAGTTGTCCAACTACACCGAGCAGAATATCGTCAAAGTTAACCGTACGGAATACTTGAATCATACCCTCTTCAGTCAGCTGATCGACACCCTTTTGGAACTGCTTCGATTTCAAAGCATTTTTAATACTCACTTTAGCAAAAATCTCTGGTGAGAATGTTGGCAGCTCATCGAATTCCAAATCTCCGGCCTGACTCAGTGTATCTCCAATTCTAAAAATACCTGGATCAAACAACCCGATAATATCTCCCGGATAAGCTTCCTCTACGATATCACGGTCTTGCGCTAAGAATTGTTGCGGCTGGGCCAGCTTAATGTCCTTACCCGCACGTACATGCTTCACGCTCATACCTCGTTCGAACTTCCCGGACACAATACGTAGAAAAGCAATCCGGTCACGGTGAGCCGGGTTCATATTGGCTTGGATTTTGAACACATAGCCAGTAAACTTCTCGTTCATTGGTTCTACCAAACCTGTAGTACTACGGCGTGGTTCAGGCTTCGGTGCCAGATCCAAGAAATTATCGAGGAAAGTCTGTACGCCGAAATTGTTGATTGCACTACCAAAGAACACAGGTGTGAGTTCACCACTTAGTACTTTTTCATAGTCAAAAGCATCGCCTGCTACATCCAGCAGCTCTAGATCCTGACACAGTTGATCATGCAGATATTCCCCAGCCATTTCACGAATGATTGGATCACGATATCCGTCAACCTTTTGCACCTTGATTACGGAGTGATCGTCACCTTGGAACAGCTCCACCTGATTCTTCATCCGGTCATATACGCCGCATAGCTCACGTCCACTACCAATCGGCCAGTTCATAGGCACAGAGCGAATACCCAGTACCTGCTCCAGCTCTTCCATTAGATCAAACGGACTGCGTCCTTCACGGTCCAGCTTATTGATAAAAGTAAAAATCGGAATCCCACGTTTAGCACATACCTGAAACAGCTTGGTCGTTTGGGTTTCCACACCTTTTGCCACGTCGATAAGCATGACCGCACTATCCGCTGCTGTTAGTGTACGGTAGGTGTCCTCACTAAAGTCTTGGTGACCCGGTGTATCCAAAATATTCACGCGGTGATTCAAATAATCAAACTGCATCACAGAGGAAGTAACAGAAATCCCCCGTTGCTTTTCAATTTCCATCCAGTCACTCGTTGCATGCTTGTTCGCCTTACGGGCCTTAACCGTTCCCGCCAGACGGATAGCACCACCGAATAACAGTAGTTTTTCCGTTAAAGTTGTTTTACCCGCATCCGGGTGGGAAATGATCGCAAAGGTTCTGCGTCTGTCCACTTCCTTTTGCAGCTTCTGATCTATTGCTTTGTTCATTACACATATCCCTTCATATATAAAATTCCTGCTTCTGCTTCAATTACACTGGGGTTATCTTCAAATCGGTGCTCTGCTCATCGTTCATACCCCTTCATTTCTGAATGAATAGCTATCTTAGGTCTAGCTCCAGTCCGCTTCAAGTGAAAGCATCCTCTAAAGTATATCAAAATCCGGCAGACATTATCTACTAAAAAGCTTTTGCAGCAAAATATCTCCCAAATCAAGTCTATATTATGTTCACCAGTTCCCATAGTTCAAGAAGAAAAACGCCTGACTGCGTCCTTATTGCACTTATTCCCTAATAACAAGCCCATTCACGGGTGATTCAGGGCAGATAACAGCGCTAGCTCGTTTACGTTACCGGAGGCACACTATATTCGGTTTTTCGCATACATTTGGCTCGTTTACGTTACTGGCGGCACATTGTATTCGGTTTTTCGCATACATTTGGCTCGATTACGTTACTGGCGGCACATTGTATTCGGTTTTTCGCATACAATCGGCTCGTTTACGTTACCGGCGGCACATTATATTCGGTTTTTCGCATACAATCGGCTCGTTTACGTTACCGGCGGCACATTATATTCGGTTTTTCGCATACATTCGGCTCGTTTACGTTACTGGCGGCACATTGTATTAGGTTTTTCGCATACAATCGGCTCGTTTACGTTACTGGCGGCACATTGTATTCGGTTTTTCGCATACATTTGGCTCGTTTACGTTACTGGCGGCACATTATATTCGGTTTTCCGCATACATTCGGCTCGTTTACGTTACTGACGGCATATTGTATTAGATTTTTCGCATACATTCGGCTCGTTTACGTTACTGGCGGCACATTGTATTCGGTTTTTCGCATACATTTGTCCGTAAGCTCGACTAAAACATGTATTTCGGAGGATAAGGTCCGTTCGGTCGTCCCAAAGAGGTGTGTGTTAATTGAAGACAGGGCTCCCCATGGCCCCCCGTTGAATATAGGCCCCTCCCTTGATTTCGTTTCACATTTCTCCGCAGTCTCTTATAGTAAAATAGTTGTATTTCCTACACTTATAAGAAGTATTAGCATTTCCAATCGCCTTTAGTTGTATTTGATGCAATTAAAAATTCAATGTGCTAGCTATTCGGCCTTATGCGGAGAAAATAGTTGCAGAGAATACACTTAAAAGACTAATTTCCACCCAATATGTGATTTTAATTGTACAAAGTGCAGTTATTTAAAAATGCTCCTGTCGCCCGAGCGGCATTTGGAGCCAGAGTGGCCTTGGGGGCTGAGTGTTCTCTAATCTCAGCATTACAAAAAATCTCCCTGCATCCTCTGCAGGGAGATAGCATTAACGCAAAGTTTAGTTATTCTTCAGCCATACTACATTATCTTCTTCCTGACCATTAACCGGCCACCAATGGAAGCCATCCTGAGCAAGCAATTGATCCGCTTCAACCGGACCCCAAGTGCCAGCAGGATAAGCAGATAGATCACTCGACTCTTCTTTCCAAGCCTTCGCAATACGATCCACGAACGACCATGCCGACGATACCTCATCCCAACGAGTGAAATAAGTGGAATCTCCACGTGCCGCGTCATGCAGCAAGCGCTCGTAAGCTTCCGGGGAATTGATTCCAACCAAGCAGCTCTGACAGAAGTCCATAGCTAGTGGTTGAATTTCAGACTCGGAACCCGGCTTCTTGGCATTAATCTTTACATAAATGCCTTCCATAGGGTTCACACGGATAACAAGCAGGTTAGGCTCCAGCGTATGCTTTTGTCCCAAATAAACATTGGTTGGCATTCCCTTGAACTCAACTACCACTTCCGTTGTCTTCACCGGTAGACGTTTACCTGTACGAATATAGAAAGGAACTCCAGCCCAGCGGAAGTTATCTACAAACACACGGGCAGCAAAATACGTCTCAGTACTCGATTCAGGATCAACCTTATCTTCCTGACGATAAGCAGGAAGGGTCTTTCCATTATGCAAGCCTTGAATATACTGTGCTCTCACGACGTTCTCACGAACTTCGTCAGATGTACCATAAGGACGAAGTGAACGAAGTACCTTCACCTTCTCGTCACGAATATCTTCTGCAAGCAGACGGCTTGGTGGTTCCATTGCGATCATAGTCAGCAGTTGCAATATATGATTCTGGCCCATATCCCGTAACGCTCCAGCATGGTCATAATAACCACCACGCTCTTCAACACCTACGGTTTCGCCAAGTGTAATTTGAATATTGGCAATATGCTTATTATTCCAAAGCGGCTCGAAAAAAGCATTTGCAAAACGAATGACTTCAATATTTTGAACCATTTCTTTACCAAGATAATGATCGATCCGGTAGATCTCCTCTTCCTTGAACACCTCACGGATCTGCTCGTTCAGCTGCTCAGCTGATTCCAGATTATATCCAAAAGGCTTCTCGATGACGAGACGATTCCAACCTGTGCTATCCAGCATGCCGCCAGCCTTAAGGTTGAACGAGACACTGCCGAATAATTCAGGTGCCAGCGCAAGATAGAACATCCGATTGCCCGGAATTCTGAACTTCTCTTCAAGAGCTTCTGTTTGAGCTCTTAATTCCCGGAAGCCATCAATATCGTTGATGTCCAGAGATTTGTATTCAAAATGCTGTACAAACTCATTCCATTCATTCTCTTCTCCCGCTTTATAACGGCAGAATTCAAGGATGGATTCCTTCACATCACTTCTAAATTCTTCCTGAGTACGCGGGCGCCGCGCCACGCCAATTACCGCAAAATCATGTGCCAGCTTACCTTCACGGTACAAGCTGTAAATCGCCGGGAAAAGCTTACGCCGGGCTAAATCTCCGGTTGCCCCAAAGATAAAAAAGACAGCACCGGGTGTGTGCAGTGCATCAAGGGTTTGATTTTCAGCCATGGCTCCTCATCTTTCTGTATGTAATATAGTTTATTGACATTCTCAGCGTCGAGAAAACGACGTTATGTCATTTTAGCATATTCCTAAAAAGGATGCTATCAGATTACTGACAAATACTCTCGGGATTTCGCAAATTTCAATTAAAATTTCTTATTACTAATTATACTTCACCTTATAAAACTATCTATATTGACGAAGTGTTTGTCACTTTATCCATTAATATAAGTGAATCGTTTTGTTTCTCAAGCTGTGCAGACAAACGCCTATACCAATTAGTTACTTTCATTCAGGAATATTCTGCAAATCATTCGGGAACGTTAAAGAAAAATAACTCGAAAGTCGAGCGCCCTTAATGACTGACCAAACACAGATCTCATTCACTACTGTAGATCAAAACGCCGATTTCATCGAAGCAGCCTTGTTCTATTCAAATGATCTCAAAAAAAGAAGAATATCCTTTAACGGAACTGAAGGAATTCTCTTTTATCTAGAGTCCATGGCAGACATGGAACTGGTTGAGCAGAATGTGATTGCTCCTTTTCACAATAGCAAAAACAAAGAGCTTTCCAAACTATTTACAACGCTCAGCTTCGGTGTGGAAACAGAACTAAATAAAGGCATTCAGGGACTTATTAACGGAGGCTGCCTCTACTTTGTTGAAGGAATATCTGAATTTTATATCCTCTCTACTCCTGCCAAACACGAACGAACTATAACCGAACCTCTGAATGAAGCAGTTATTCGGGGGCCGCATAACGGTTTTATTGAAGATATGACGGTTAACTTATACCTGATCCGTAAACAAATCACCACTCCAAACCTTACTGTTCGCTACTTCACCCTTGGGAAAATCGCTCCCAAAAAGGTAGCTTTAATCTATATGGAGAACCTTGCCAAACCTGAATTAGTAAAAAAAGTAGAATCTAGAATAAAAAAAATCACTCTTGATTCGGTGCTCTCCACCGGATTTATTCAGGAATTAACGGAGGATAATTCCTACTCTATATTTCCACAACATATCAATACTGAGCGCCCAGACCATACCTCCTTCTACTTGCTGAAAGGATACGTCACAATCCTGCTGGATGGAGATCCCACAGCTCTGATTGTACCTGCCAGCTTCTTCACCTTCTATCAGACGCCGGATGATTATAGCAATCGATGGCTGATTGCTTCCTTTGTCCGTTTTATCCGTCTGATTGGTTTTGTAACAGCATTCCAACTGCCCGCGCTCTATATTGCCACCGTTTCTTTTCACTCCAGTGTCCTTCCCTTGCAATTGTTTTTTACGATTCAAGGTTCACTGACCCGGATCCCATTTCCTCCGTTGGTTGAAGCAATGCTGCTTGAACTCATATTCGAATTGCTTCGGGAGGCAGGGCTCCGTCTGCCCAGCCGTGTAGGTCAAACCATTGGGATTGTAGGCGGTTTGGTCATCGGGGATGCCATTGTTAAAGCTGGATTGGTCTCTTACACAATGATCATCGTTGTTGCATTGACTGCCATATCATCCTTTCTCATCCCTTCCAACGAGATGAGCTCCGCGATCCGATTTATGCGGTTTCCACTTATGGTTGCGGCCTCTTTGTTCGGATATATTGGGATATCATTTGGGTTGACACTTATTTTTGTACATTTGTGTAAGCTTGAATCTTTTGGACAACCTTACCTTACACCGCTAAGCCCGATAAATATTCAAGGCTTGAAAGACACCTTTTTGCGCCTTCCGATATGGTCCATCCGCAAGAATACAAGCAAATCAGGGGCAGAAGAAGAATAATCATTTAATCTGAACTGACAGGAGTTATAAGAATGACTCAAAAAGAAAAAATGATAACGAGGGGGCAACTTTTCTGCTTTATGATTCAAGCTCAAATCGGGGTTGGCATTCTGTCTCTTCCCTTCAAGCTTAACGAAGCGGCCAAGGGTGGAGGAGCGCTCTCTGTTTTGATTGCGGGCATCATTACCCAACTTGTTATCATTCTTCTATGGGTTCTGCTGAAAAATTCCCCCGGACTCAACTTATTTTCTATATGTTTAAAGCTCGGAGGTCCAATTATCGGTAGAATACTTATAATCGCTTACATCAGTTACTTTGTTCTGCTTGGCTCCAATATTATGTTCAGTGCGGTAGAGGTGCTGCAGAGGTGGATTCTGCAATCCACACCAAGATGGGCTATATTAACCCTCTTTTCGATCATGACTCTCTATTTGGCAAGGGAAAAGCTTACAGTGTTGGCCAGATTCTATACATTGGCAACAGTTCTTTTTGTCCCGCTTATACTATTTGTCAGCTATGGTTTAACTCAAGCTCATTTTGAATTTATGCTCCCCCTTTTGGAGAACGGATTCTGGAATGTCGTGAAGGGAGCACAGGAATCAACTAAATCTATGTATGGTTTCGAAATGATGATGATCGTCTATCCGCTTTCCGAAGGTACAAATAAACAAAAATTAATGACCATTAGTCTAGCCAGCGGGTTCGTAACCCTGCTCTATGTCTTTGTGGTCTCTACCTGTCTAATGGTATTTAACTCCGAGCAAATCAAAATCATGCCCGAACCCGTCATCTACTTAGTAAAATCTCTTAACTTTTATATCGTGGACCGTGCAGATATCCTATTTCTGCCGATTTGGGCCATCACGCTTGTTTGTTCTATTGTTAGCTACTGTTACGCAGCATCCATTGGACTCAGTGTTTTATTTAGTCGAAAAAGCCATAAACATTTTGCCCCGTTTGTAAAAATCATTACTTTTATGATCGCACTTGCACCTGTAACTCCTGCTGATGTACATCTTTTTGATACAGCCGCTAACTATGCGACCTATGTGTTTATTGCCGGATTATCGATGGTATTGCTGATGATTTCCCTATTTATGAAGAGAAAGCCAGGTGGTCTTGCATGAAGTTTGACATGAAATTCAAGTCGCATTTACTTTTAATTGCCCTTGTTTCCATCTGTCTCACTGGATGTTGGGACCGGGAATATTTGAAAGACCTGCATCTGGCTTATTGTGCAGCAATTGATTATACAGAGAACGGAGAGATCAAAGAAACCATCGAATTAATCATCCCCCCCGATATTGAGCAGAAAGCTACCAAGAATGAAATCCATTCGAGTTTCGGACCGACTGTGCGCAATGCGAGCAATCAATTGCGAAATAAAGTTAGGGGAAACATTAGATTTATTAAATATGGTTTTGAGCTTATGGGAAGGACTACGGCTGAGCGTGGCCTGTACCCTATTCTGGATGTGAATTACAGGGATCCAAGCAATCCAACATCCAACGTTCGGCTAATTATTACGGAAGGAGAAGCTGCCCAAATTCTTGAGCAAAAAAAGGTTGGGGAATTAAAGATCGGGGAATTCATTAAGCAAAAGATCGATAGTCTGGAAGAAATGAGTATTTTTCCAAAAGAAACGGCAGATACCGTGTTCCGTTCCCTGATGGATCCAGGGCATGACTTTGCTCTTCCATATCTAGGTAGAGATGAGGGCGATATAATCACGAAAGGGGTGGCTCTCTTTCATGACCAGAATTACAGCGGAATGTTGAACCCCGATCAGTCAATCATGATGGTTCTGCTGATGGGACAACAGGGGAAAAATGCCCGCTTCACTAAGAAACTTGATTTGGGACATTCCGATGATATTCGGAATTTCATTACTATTAATGTGGGTTCAAAAAAATTAAAGCGGCAATTCAAGGTATCCGTTTCTGCTGATGAAAGCATTGATGTGAATTTGGGCTTAGAGCTGCAAGCCGTCGTAGAAGAGTTTACGGATGTACTCGACGAAAAAGAACTTAAAAAAGTCAATCAAGATCTTTCGGATTTGCTTACAAAGGAAGCCAAGACAGTTGTTAATGAAATCCAAAAGGCAAACTGTGACATCTTTGGTGTAGGAAGAAAACTTATTGCTTATCATCACAATATCTGGAGCAACAAAAATTGGTCTGAGGATTACCGGAAAGTAAAATTCCATACCAAGGTTGATGTTAAAATTGTAAGTACGGGCATTCTACAATAGATCCTTGATTGGTCTTTTTCAATATTCTATTGTTATTAATGGTAATCCAATCGTAACGCGGCTGCTGCCCTCTTTTGCATCCTGATGAATAGCTGTCTGTAGAACTACCTCGTGGTTTCCGCTGATTACGGAATGTAACAATGCTGATGTACTATAAGTATGGCTGGCTGTTGTTTCGTCTTCGTAGCTTTCCTGTACTTTAAGATCGGGCAGCTGTGCGTACATATTCTGCTCCGTTAACAGTAGAGCCTTCTGAGGGTGCTCCTGCTCCTTCGCAGCCCCCTGAAGCGAGGTATTCCATTCCGCTGTGATGCCGATCTTCTGTAGTTTCGCGCCAGCTTCTTCTGCTTCAGCTTGCAGATCCGGAGTATTTAACAAATCAGGTGTCTCCAGGGTTACAATCACATAACTACGTCCGTTTCCCAGCTCACTCCAGAACATGGTGGTTTGCAAACCGGCTTTGTCGGCAGCCGAACGGTAAGTAAGATGTTCCCCCCCGTCTTCCCGGCTAGTTTCTCCCAACCCAAGATCATCGGATAGGTTAGTTGCAGTGACACCAGCCTCTAGACCATCACCATTGAATTCTCCCTGCCATTTTAAAACTAATCGAAGAGGGGAGCCGGGTACTGTAACACTTTTACCAAGGGAGGTCAGGAGAGGAAGTGACTTCTTCAATTGGGCGATCTGGCTGATCTCTTTTTCACCTTCGCCCCGAAAACCTGCCAAAAGTAACGCAGTACAGCATAGAATCAATACCAGCAACATTCCTTTAATACCACTTTTTCGGCCTGCACCGTGTCTCTTCCCCTTACTTTCTTCCACATACCCCACAATCCAACACCCTCTCAATCCGGTCTATTAATCTACTAAACAGGATGTCCGCTTTACAAGATTTTATACGGAGACAAGTATTTTCATATACTCGTGCACACAAAAAAACCAGCCCTTCTTACTCTGGCCAGTTCTTGTACTCACACCAATTGGGATATCCAATTATTCAGCTAGTCCATTTTTATATGCATAAATTGCTGCTTGGGTCCGGTCTTCCACACCCAGCTTCGCGAGAATATTCGTTACATGAAATTTCACAGTCTTGATCCCAATAATTAGTTGGTCCGCGATATCCTGATTCGATTTACCTTGCGCCAGCAGGCGTAATACTTCCATCTCGCGCTCCGTAAGCTCTTTATAAGCAGGGGATTCACCCTTTGCATTGTTTCGAAAACGATTCATCATTTTAGAGGCGACCTGTGACTCCAGTACAGACTGGCCTCTTGCCGCAGCGCGTATGGCATCTGCCACTTCACTAGCTCGTGAGGTCTTTAGTAGATAACTGAACGCACCTGCTTCAATCACCGGATACATTTTTTCATCATCCAGATAGCTTGTCAACACAATAACTTTGATTTCGGGATACTGCTTCATTAAGTGTTTGGTCGTTTCAATCCCATCCATCCCATCCATTACGAGATCCATCAGGACTACATCCGGATTGTACTCTTGTGCCAGGCGGATACCTTCCTCACCACTTCCAGCTTCCCCTACGACTTCAATTCCGTCTTCAGTACCTAGAACAGCAGCTAGTCCGATCCGTACCATTTCATGATCATCTACAAGCAATACCTTAATGGCTTCCTCCATCTCCATGGTCACTCTTTCCTCCTATTATTCATTGACTAACGGAACGGTAATTTCAATCCGCATTCCTTTACCCGGAGCGGTAATAAACTGAATGGAACCTCCGATTTCATTCATCCGCTCCTGCATATTCGACAAACCGTAGGAAGTTTGTTTACTATCATCCAATTCAAAACCAATCCCATCATCACGGAGCGTCAAACGAACCGTATCTCCTCGCCGATGCAGCCTGATTTCCATCTTTTCTGCTTTCGCATGACGAAGCGTATTGGAGATTGCCTCCTGCACAATACGGAATAAGTGATTCTCTACCCCTTTTAGCAATTGTACATCAGGGTCCATCTCGAACACGATTTCAATCGGAACCTTAACCTTAAGTTCCTTGATCAACTCCTGCAGCCCCTGCTCTAATCCCTTACCTTCCAAATAAACAGGTCTTAAATGAAGCAATAGTGCTCTCATCTCTGATTGGGCTACAGCAGACATTTCTTCGATAAGTGCAATTTGCCGTTGCGCCTTGTCAAAATCCTTCTCCAGCGTCCGGCCTACAGCCGTGGCGGTCATAGAGATCGCGAACAACTGCTGTGAGACTGCATCATGCAATTCACGCGCAAGCCGCTGGCGCTCTTCCATAATAGCAGATACTCGTGCTTGCTCCGCGAGCTTCGCGTTATTTGTAGACAATCGCTGCAGTGTTGTCACTTGGTTTTCCCATTTTCCACTAATTCGGCCTAATTGTTCTCCGAGCCTTCCCAGCTCATCGTCACCCAAGTCAGGCATAGATAGCGTTAAGTTTCCCTTCTCCCACAATACGAGAGTTTCTCTCAGGCGTTCCAACTTTCGCTTTACTCGGAAGCTCTGATAGAAACCAAAGCCAACCCCGAACCCCATGGGCAGCAGAATTAGAGTAAATGCCGTGCGTAATCCAATCATCCAGCTTTCAAAAGGCTTTAAATAGCCATATGTATACATGGTGTACAATATCACAAGCAGCATGACAAAAGAGAACAGAGCCCCCTCACCCATACTGCGTGACATCATATTTTTGTTCTTTTTATCCATACGGGGACCCTCCCTTCTGTATCAAACTAATCAGGATAATCGCACATCCAAATCTCCCATCAAATAAGACACACTAAACTTTACCTTATATTCACTGCTCTCATAGTTAGGGGACTTCCAATTCAGACGGTTTAGCATACCAGTATCGCGCCCATTACCGAATTCAATCGATCCAAAAAGCACAAAGGCTTCTATTTCCACACCATAATCATCTGACAATTGAATGTCCATATCACCAAAGATTCCTTGAAACAGCATAACCGTTTCCTTTTGCTCCGCCATAGCCAGTGAAAGATCAAGATCGGCCTCTCCAAGGATATGCCATGAGCTGAGGCTATGCATCACCCAGGGTGAGCGATCCCAGTCAAATCTAGACGAAAAGTTTTGCTTCTGCATAAACCCTTCCTTACGCTGAACTCTTTTGGATTTAGTAAAAAACATCCCCAATGAAATCAAACAAATCCCCAGCACGAGCACTAAATGATCCAGCAAAAGTAATATAGCGCCAATCCCGAGCAGCTTATAACCCTGCTTCACTTTTCCTGACGTCGTGCGGTAGACCCCTAGGAACAGGAATAGAAGCGCGACAATGGAGAAAAAGCCGAGCCATCTACCAAAAATCATCATGCAGCCAACACCGATCAGTCCGATGGCAATCAAACGGTTTCGTTTATCCATTTCGCACCTCCTAAAAGTTTTGCGTAGCAAAACTAACTTCGTAAGCAAAACTACAACCATCAATATATTATAGCCAGCCGCTACAAAAGCCATATCGGTATGGAGATCCATACCGTATGGCTTCTTCTTGTCCAGCATATCATATCTACTTAAGTTTTAGGAACAGGATTTATTCTTCTTTTTTGTTTAAAGAAGGAGCAGCCGGTGTATCATTCAGCTTGCTTCTCAGTGCAGCCAGTTGCTCATCCACTTTCAGTTGCTTCTCAACATCGACTGGTTTAGTGTAGGCAGCGGATGGGCTGTAAGGTGCACGCATTACATCTGCTTCTGCTTCAAGCTGCATAATCTTCTCTTCCATCCGGTGGAATCCGAGTGACGCACTGCCACTTTCGATGGAATGTACGCTGCTGATTTGCGTCATTTGTTTCTTCGCTTTAGCCATTTGAGCACGGGATACGAGCTCGTTACGCTTGTTGCGCAACTTGTAGAATTCATCCTTCATATCATGCAGCTGCCCAACCAATTCCTTCGCTTGCACTTCAGCTTGAGCATGAAGATCGCTGTATTCCGCTTGTTTTTGATCGAAGTAGATTTTTTCTTCCAACAGCTTGCGAGTCACTTCTTCTTGGCCGTTTTTCAGTGCCAATTCAGCTTGTGCTCCACGTTGTGCGGACATTTTTGCTGCTTCTTCCACGCGTTGTTTCATGCGGCGTTCGTTCGCCATTTGCTTGGCAACTGTAACTTCTGCTTCGTGGATTTCAGCCTCCATATCGCGCAGATATTGGTTAAGCATTACGATTGGGTCCTCTACCTTATCCAACAAGTCATTTACCGACGCCTTAGTCATATCTTTAATTCTTTGAAATACTCCCATGATTTACAATTCCCCTTTCTCATATTTAGACAGTTTTTGTTTGAGTTCTTCTACTTCTTTTTGCAAAGCCTTCTTCTCGATATCCTTCATCATCGCATCCAAACCGGAATCCGGAGCTGAATATGCGTTGTTCTTCTCAAAATTAGGATTGTAGTTAGGTTGGCGTCCATAAGGTCCATGTCCGCCATTAGCATGCGGTCCGTGTCCATGTTCCGGTCTACCTGAGTAAGGACCATCGAATGGGCCACCCGGTGCACCAGGGCCTGGTCCGAAAGGATTATAATGCGTAGGCTCCTTCGGAATGACCAGCGCTGCAATGAAGTACACTGGAATCACGGCACCTCCTGTAAACGGAATGCTGACCAGTAACAGAATCCGGAATAGCGTGGAATCAATACCGAGTGTCTCAGATAATCCACCTGCAAGACCCGTCATCACTTTATCTCTAGTTGAACGATATAATCGACTCATAGCGCTACTCCTTTCCACCATTGTTCAGTTTCTCCTTTAAGCGAGCCATTTCTCTTTCGAGTACGGTTGCTACAGTCTCACCTGCTTGCACCGCATATTCCTGTCCCATGCGACGCACATCGCGCAAGCTCTTCGCTTCTAATTCCCAATCTGACATCCGATCTTCCAGACGTCCGAACATTTTGGGAACATCACCGCCGTTACCATAAGCACTTGCTCTTTGGTTCATACGTTGCTGTAGTCTCAGCGACTCCATCCGTGCCGCGTAATACTGACGTTTGCTGTACACTGTCTGATACTCTATTTTCAGCTCATTCAGCTGTCCTTCAAGTTCAAACAAGGATTGCTTACTTTGTTCAAGTAGCCCGCTGTACTGCTCCAACTTTTCCTCGTGAATGATCTTTTCTTGCAAAGCCAGCTTTGCCAGATGATCTTCGCCCGCTTTTAATGCGAGTAACGCCTGTTCCTCACGTTTATTTCTCATGGCAGTCGCTTGATTCACTTGCTGCTGCAATTGCTTCGTATGTGAAGCGTATTGCTGATACAGTCTTTCAGCTTCACTGATTTCCTCGCGAGTTGAATGTAGAAATTGATCAATTAGCTTCACAGGATCTTGACTTTGCTCTAGACGTTCATTTAGATTAGCTACTGTAATATCCCTCATGCGACGAAAAACACTCATAATCTCCTGCTCCCTCCCTGCTTCTTGTTTAAGTACAATTCTTCTTAATAAGTACCATTTCTTCTACCCTTTAAAGCTGACACTCCCCATACGATCAACGCCACACCTAGCAGTGGTCCGATGATCCAGGAAAGCTTCGCGATCAAGGTCATGACACCAATGAACATTAGTACCCAACCGATAACCTTGCGTCCACTCTTAATCCCATAGTACCCGAGAACAACCAGCAATACTGGGAACAGTAGTCTGAAAATACCGTGAATCAGAGGAAGCGCTAAACCGAGTAGCATTACCGCACCAATCACAATCAGCACAACCGCCAATCCGTTTCCTTGTCTTCTTTGCATTATTTTCTCACCGCCTTTCGTTGTCCTTAACCTTATAGCCTTATTCTAGAGCAATTCGCAGACTTTCAAAACAGACCAACGACGGTTTTTGGTACTGGACCTTAGTCGAGGTAGCTGTGCGACTGCAGACCACTATAGGGCTAGCAAAGCACTTTTCCTCCATGAAATAGCGACTTTAATGAGAAAAACCCCCAATTTAGGGGGCTAAGCTTCGAGTACATTCAGAATCAGCGTAACGGCAAAAATATAGAAAAAACACTGCCTTTACTTAACTCCGATCTCACTTTTATATATCCACCCTGCTCGGTCACAATTTTACGGGCTAAATAAAGGCCTATACCAACACCTTCTGTTCCATTACAACCCGCTCCTCGGTAAAATCGTTTGAAAATGTCATTCATCTCAGCGACAGGAATTCCTATTCCACCATCAGCAATATCAATCCTTGCAAAAAGATCATATCTGCGAATCGTAATTCTAACACTGCAGGACCCGAGCGTATATTTCAGAGCATTATCGATGATGTTATAGATAGCTTCTCCCGTCCACTTGGGATCATGTTGCAGCGTAATCTCCTGATCCATTTCCAGTAAGATCTCTATATTCTTTTGCTCGGCTGCTGGAAATGCCTGTTTGATCGCTGACAGCACAGTATTCTCAAGTTTATGCTTCTCCGCAGCATGAAGCTCTATAATACCGGATTCGAGCCGTGATAACTTGATCAGATTCTCCATAAGCCAAGACAGCTTCTCAATCTGACTACCCATATGGCGAGTAAATTCACTGCGTGTTTCAGCGGGGAGCCCTTCATCCATAAGAAGACTGTTATACATCCCTAAATTGGCTAAAGGGGTCTTCAGTTGATGAGAGATATCAGAGATCAATGTTTTGACTTCATGACTCTCTTCACGGTAGCGCTGCTTCTGCGAAGACAACAGCTCAGATAATTGAATAACCTGATGCTGTAATTTAGAGAGGAGTGTATCCTCCTGCACCGGGAACATCTGAGTCATTTGTCCATTGATAAGATCTTGAATCAATCCCGACAATGAAGATAGCGTGTTTAGCATTTCTTTACGAAGCGCGAGCACAAAACTTATAAACAGCAGAGCCATCACGCTAATAAACACCACGCATCCAATAACTACATACTTCTCAGGCTTATAATAGATAAGCATAGATACAAACAACACAACGACTACTGACAAAAGGGTGAACGAGCTCCAAATAATTTTTCTAAAAGGGTTCTTCATCCTTACTCTCCCCATGTGTAGCCAATACCGAATACAGTTTTAATGTATTGACAATCTTTAGGGTCATCCTCAATTTTGGCCCGTAACCTACGAATATTTACGCTTAGCGTATTCTCATCCACGAAATTACCTTCTATATCCCATAGCTTCTCCAGCATTAACCTCCGAGTTAGAACCTGACCGCTATTCTCGGTTAAGATAGCAAGGAGACGATGCTCATTGGTGGTTAGTTTTATCTCTTGTCCATATTTGTAAACCTTCATTTTGGCTGAGTTAATTGTAATATCCTTGTATTGAAACAGCTCTGAGCCACCATCAGTGCCTGTTCGTCGAAGAACAGCCTTAACACGCTGCAAAAGTACGACCATGCTAAATGGCTTCGCAATATAATCATCAGCTCCTAGCCCAAATCCAGCTACCATATCCTGCTCAGTATCGTTGGCAGTTAGAAATATAACCGGAATGGAACTCGTTCGCCGAATTTCCTGGCACAGTGCAAGACCACTCCCATCTGGGAGGTTAATGTCCAAAAGGACCAGACTGATGGTCTGATCCTGAATTCTAGAAGCCGCCTCCTGAAAAGAATAGGCCTGAATAATATTATAGTTTTCTTTTGCAAGCATGAACTTCAGCCCCTCGTTTAAGAGACGGTCATCCTCTACAATTAGAATGGTTGTCATTAAACTCACCTCTATACTTATCATTGTAACAAGCAGAGGAAGGCTACGCTGTTAATTAATTAGCTCTATTCCATTTGCCGCAGACGCTCCACAATGCTGTCCTTTTTGATTTGCTTATAAGCAATAAGCGGAACACTCAGGCAAACCGCAAAAACGAGTACAATCGCAATAGAAAGCGGAAGGGTTGGAAAGCTAAATACTGCATAAGTAGCCTCTTGGCTGAACAGGCTATAAGCACCGTAACTGATTAATGTGCCTATTGTTGAGATTAGCAGTGTCGATATGATCGCATAACCTGCCCCTTCAAACAGCAACAGCTTTCTCATCTGCTTAGAGGTCATCCCGATGCTCTCCATCACTGCGAACTCCAGCTTCCGAGCTACAACCCCTGTATACATAATATTAACGTAATTCAAAATTCCAATCAGCGCTAGAATGAGCGCAATGCCGCCACCCATAATGTAAAAGGTTAGCTTAGCCGATTCCATGAACTTTTCCATATACAGCTTCGACTCCAGCTTCAGCTCTCCATCTCCGCCGATGAGTCCTTCCAATTGATCGGTAATCGGCTTCCAGTCTTTTGGGTCTGCATTAATATATACTTTACTTATAAGTGGGTCATTCATGAGTTTCTCCATAGCAGTATGGCTAATGTATACATTCGGAGCTACAAAGTGTGACGACCCTAGAGAGCTGAAATCAGCAAGCCCTCCAATTTCGAAAGATTGTGCTGCATCGCTGTTTATAGGACTAATTTGAAAGTTATCTCCAATCTTAATACCAGCGAGACTAAAATTGTCCAGCAAGGCAATCTCACCCTTTTCAAAACGTTCCTTATCCACAGTGATTCCTAATTTTTCTTCCATCTTCTTAACCTGATCTGAATCTACCCCAATAACATGGGTCATTGAGAACATGCTTTGAGGCTCAGCCAATTGATCATCGGTAGGGCGATCTGTGTGATATGATTTTGCGAATTCATCCACATACTTACTGAAGACCTCAGGATCATACTTGATCTGACCTATCCCACTATAAGCTTTAAAGACCTCTTTTACTCCCTTTATATCCTGAATTTCCTTGATCATATCCGCTGTAATCTTGGCTTTCTCTTCCCCCTCAAATCCAAAGGACATCGTTTGATTGGACAGCGTGAAATCGTTATCCATGTATTCAGCAATAAAATGATCTGTACTCATACTAAGCACAAGTGTATTGATCACCAGAAAAGTTGTCAGTCCCAGAAATAAAGAGAGAAACACAACCATCGCCCGTTTTTTCACTCTAAAAATATTACGCCAAGCCAGTCGGTGCAGCTTAGATCCGCCAGTTCCCCGCTTCGTCTTAGCTTTAACCATCGTCCCTGTATATCTCACCGCTTCTATTGGAGAAACTTTGCCAGCGATAGAGGCAGGTTTGATAGCGCTAAACATGGTGGTCATCCAAGCAAATAACGCAGCTCCAATAAAGATTAACGGGTGAAAAGAAATCACCACGCCCGTATCCAAATCCATTGTACTCATAGCCAGCGGCACCATTACGAAGGAAGTCACAGCTCCTGCGGCAAGTCCCAGTGGGATAGCGATAAGTGCTAACCGTGAAGCCTGTGCCCTAACTATTTTTTTAATCTGCCGTTGTGTAGTTCCTAGCGTTCTAAGCAGACCGTAGAACCTGGTATCCCGTGAGACAGAAATATAAAGCACATTATAAATCAATAAATATCCGCTCAACATAACAAATAATATAATTCCAGCGTAACCAATCAAAGTTGCTGTTCTATCCGAAGAGGTAGACGATTGGTTAGAGACAGGTTCAAGCTTTTGATTTTTTCCCAAAGGAATATCCTGTTGCAAACGTGAGATAAGTACATCCGTATTTTTCTCATTAAAAAGAATAGTGGCATTTTTGGGATTCTTAAGATCTACGCCATGAGCTGTAGCAAAAGCCCCCGATACCAGCATAGCTCCAGAATTTCCGGTACGGACATGACTGTAATCGGTAAACCATCCACTTAGTACGAAATTGCTACTTTGCTGAGATTTCACCCCATCGCGGGTAACAGAGTAAGTTAACGGCAAGCTCATACCAATCTGTGGATCATCCATCCCCATTGACTGTAATATCCATAAAGGAACGGCGATTTCATTTTCCTTATCTGGATAAGTTCCCTTTAGACCATCGATCACTGGTTTACGCATCTCTGTCCATTCTGTAGAGTCATACCAGAGCAGAGCTAAATTAAGATCTCCTATTTCTGGCGTATTGATCACATTACCTACTCTGGACTGGAGTCCGATGGTCTTAATATAGGAGAGTTCCTTTAACTTGTTCATTTGTTGTTCTGACGGGGAGGTTAAGTAGACATCCGCCATGGTTCCGTTTATTTTCAATTGCTGCATTTCGAAGGTCTTATAGTTACTCAGTCCAATACTAAAAAAAGAAGTGATGAGCCAGGTAGTAAGCACGATGGCGAGAATCACAAAACGATTTCGGGTCCGATTGGCTTTCAGGCTTCTGCTCGTCAGCTTTTTAACAACGGGCTTATTACTGTTTGGAAACATCATCACAATGCCCCTCCAGTAATTTTACCGTCCTCTATCCGGATAGTCCGGTCTGCAAGCTGAGCAATCTCTTCATTATGAGTAATCATTAGAATCGTCTGATTAAACTGTCTGCTTGTTACTTTGAGTAAACCAATGACCTCCTGGCTAGTGATGCTGTCCAAGTTCCCTGTAGGTTCATCTGCTAGGATAATGGAAGGTTTTGCTGCCAAGGCCCGTGCGATGGCTACCCTTTGCTGCTGACCGCCTGAAAGCTGACCAGGGAGGTTGTCCAATTTTTGCGAAAGACCTAACGTATTCACAATATGATCCACGAAATCCTTGTCTATTTTGTTTCCATCCAGCTCTATGGGCAACACAATATTCTCGTATACATTAAGAATCGGCACTAGATTATAGTTCTGAAACACAAATCCGATCTTTCTTCTTCTAAATACCGTCAACTCATCATCCTTCATCCCAAAAATATTTTTACCATCTATGATCACCTGACCCTCTGTCGCCCGATCAAGCCCGCCTAGCATATGTAAGAGCGTTGATTTGCCACTTCCTGAAGTCCCGACAATCGCTATAAATTCACCGTTGTGTACCTCTACATTAATACCATCCAGTGCCTTGACCAGGTTAGTCCCCTTACCGTAATGTTTTGTGAGATTAATTGCGCTGAGTACAGACATATTTCCCATCTCCATTCCGCTTTGTTATTCTACAACCCATTATATAGAGCAGTTCTTACATTCTAGTGACACACTAAAATATCCCCACAAAGTGGGGACTCCCAATACATACTTGCTGATATGTAAAAAAAAGACTTGCCCATAATGGACAAGTCTCTATAAATTGCTGACCTAGCTGTTTAAGCTTATTTAAAAGCAGGCAACGCAATATCCGCATAGTTATCTTCAAGGAATTTCTTCACTTCTGGTCCGCTAATCCGTTTAGCTAGCTTCTGGATCGCATCAGAGTCCTTGTTGTCTTCACGCGCAACCAAGGTGATCGTGAATTCAGAATCCGCGCCTTCAGTAATCAGTGCATCTTTCTTTGGTGTCAATCCAAGCGGGCTGGCATAAGCCGGAGTCATTGCCACTAGATCTCCATCATCCAGCATACGGGCCAACATCAATAGATCTACTTCCTCAAACTTAAAGTTTTTTGGATTCTCAGTAATGTCTGCTTGTGTAGCCTTGATACCTACACCTTCTTTTAGCTTAATCAAATCAGCTGCAGCGAACATTTGTAAAGAACGGCCGATATTTGAAGGGTCATTAGCCATTACTAGTGTTGCGCCTTCCGGCAGGTCCGCAACATTCTTGTAACGTTTCGAGTATCCACCGTAAATAGCGTCATAGACAGGCTGTACCTCTACTAGATTGGAGCCTTTGCTTTCATTAAATTGCTTCATATAAGGAACATGTTGGAAAAAGTTAGCGTCTACCTCTTTATTCGCCAAAGCCTCATTAGGCTGCACATTGTCAGACAGCACAACGATTTCAAGATCAATGCCATCTTCCTTCAGAAGTGGCTTCACAATATCCAGAATTTCCGTCATTGGTGGAATCAATGTAGCAATCTTTAATTTCGTTAGCTCATCGCTACCTTTTGCAGAATTGTTCTCGGCTGCTTTATTAGAGCCACAACCCGCTACGACCAATACCATTAACATAAGCACAACTATCATTGATTTTTTCATTACTACAACTAACCCCCAGTTTATATGTTTAACCATTTTGTATTACAAAATTTGATGTACGGGTTGAACGATTAACGCTTATCTAACAGCCGTGAGATCGTACCTCCTGTGAATTGAACCAACTGAACCAATACAATCATCACAACAATCGCATAGATCATCACTTCAGTCTCAAAACGCTGATATCCGTAACGGATCGCAAAATCACCAACCCCGCCCCCTCCAACAACCCCCATTACGGTCGAGTAAGAGATAAAACTAATGGTGGAGGTAGTAAGTCCGAGCACTAGACCCGAACGAGCCTCTACATACAGAAACTTAAAGATCAACCCCAGCTTCGAGGCTCCCATAGACAACGCCGCTTCTATGACTCCTTTAGGAACCTCCAGCAAAGACTGCTCCACCAGACGAGAGTAATAAGCAATGGCAACAATGGATAACGGAACCGTGGCAGCCATTGTTCCAATCGCAGTTCCGACGAGGAAACGAGTGACCGGAATGAGTGCAACCACAAGCAGCAGGAATGGAAATGAACGGATAATATTTACGATGCTGTTGAGTACCAGTGACAATGTTTTGTTCTCATAGAGCTGCCCTTTTCGGCAAAAAAACAATAACGTCCCAAGCGGAAGCCCCAGCAGCAGTGCGGCACCAACAGAAATACCGACCATTATAAAAGTTTCTCCGATCGATTCCCACATTTGTGCCTGATATTGAAGTACACTATCAAACATGCGTTTCCCCCGCTTTACCCAGAATTTGATCCCGGTAAGAGCCAGTACGGACTGCAGCAGGCCGGAAATCACCATCTTGGCGTGAGAATGAATCTACGATTCGACCATTTTCCATCACCGATACGTGAGTGCATATGCTTTTGACAACATCCATCTCATGCGTAACAATCACTACCGTAACCCCAAGGCCCCCATTAATATGCTTCAGGACATCTAGAATATCCGCAGTTGTTCCTGGATCTAGTGAGGATGTTGGTTCGTCACATAGCAATAGTCCTGGACTGTTTGAAAGCGCCCGGGCGATCGCCACACGTTGTCGCTGTCCTCCACTTAGCTGTGCGGGATATTGCTCTGCCTTATCAGCCAATCCGACAAAATCGAGACATTCCTTCACCCGCTTCAACCGTTCACGCTTCGGCACCCCGGCCAGTTCCAGAGGGATCGAAATGTTGCGGCTTACCGTGACGTTATTGACCAGATTAAATTGCTGAAAAATCATCCCAATCTTTTCCCTAGCTTTCCGTAGCTGTTTACTCGGCATTTCGGTTAAATTATGCCCTTCTACGGTAACTGTCCCTTGATCCGGCTTTTCCAGCAGATTAATCAATCGTAGCAGCGTGGATTTCCCTGCCCCGCTTTCACCAATAATCCCGTGAATCGATCCCTTCTTCACATCAAGCGATACATCATCTACCGCCTGATATGTGCCGTCCTTCAGCTTGAATCCTTTACTCACCCGACTCAGCGATAGGATTGCAAACTCCCCCTTCCTTTCCGTTTATTCTGAAACCTTCTAAGCCAAGGTTTGTACTATAATTATTTAAAAACTGTTTTACTAAAAATCTCTTTAAATAATAAGGCATTTTATGTTCTGTGTCATCATTTTTATTTTAGTAATATATCAGATTAAAAGAATTAAAGAATAAAAGCCCATTAAATCGGACTATTTTTGCGTGCTTATCTCCCAATAAATGACTGAGCTTAATCCCTCTTCAAATCAGGATTCTCCTGTTACCTAACTCCTAAACCCGCTGTTACATCTATTTCAAGAACTAGATCGCCACGAAAAAAAGGATGTCTAAGCTCGATAGCTTAAGACATCCTTTCATTCTTTTCGTAATCCTTGTTCTAAGACTTTTCGGCAAGCTCTCCTCGAATCTTCAAGAAGACCTGATAGCTGCGCTCTGCGCATTCCGAAATCGCTATCGGATGAAACCCGGGTAGATCCGCATATAGCGTATCATGGAGCGATTCAACCCACGAAGCCGGCAACACATTTGCTCCAAGCTTCGCTCCCATAATAGAACCCACTGTAGCACCATTACAGTCTGTATCCATTCCTCCGTAAACGGATGTAACGACCACTTTTTCAAAATCATTCCCGCCATAGACCAGCGAAGCAGCTACAAGAGCAGCATTATTATTGGTGTGCACCGCATCATAGTGACTGAATGTATCCCAAATCTTACTTACCAGCTCCCGCTCACTTTTGGCCTTCTGCGCAATATCTATACCTCGTAGAACGTCATTTGCCAGACGACTAGTACTAGGGATCTCACTAAGACCAATTTCAAGAATACGCTCGTTATCTTTTTCAGCAAAAGCTGCCGAAATCATCGCCGCATTAAACATCTCGCCATAGATCCCGTTCTTCACATGTGAAAAAGAAGCATCACGCCAGCCTAGCTCCGCCGCAAGCTCAGGATGGCCTGCTGCACCATACGCCAGTCCGTCTGCGCGTATAGCCGCACCGATCCACTCCCGGTATGGATTTAAGTGCATCCGCACTCTTTCCTGCCGCGCCAACCAATCCGCAGGCTTCTCACCATGCAGATGAGACGTTTCCTGCGCAAAATTCATATACGACTGTGTCTCTGCCGTACATACCTGGGCGTATGTCAGATGTTTATGCCAGAGCTTCCCGATATCCCAAGAATCCCAGTTCAGCCCCTTTTGCTCCAGCAGCATAAGGCCTAGAACCGTGTAACGAATATCATCATCGCTCTCCATAAACTTAATAGTCTCGCTGGTACTCGCATACGTCCAATCACTTAAACCAAGACCATATTCTGCCTCTGCCCGTGAATGCCCAGGGGTATATCCAGTAATTGGCCATGCATCGGCACCACGGAACCACAGCTCAATATTCTCCCAACCCGGACGTCCATCTTTACCGTAGAGGTAGTCCCAATACTCCAATGGTTTGCCAAGTGCGCAACCGACGCTTCTACCTAGCCAAGCTCCGTAGAACTTATCTCTCCATTCTGCTTCGCTCCAGTCAGCCTCAAGCTTACGTGGACCTTCTGGACGAAGACGACGAATCTCCTCCAGTGAAGACGGCTCTTCATAAGGAAAGTCCTCAGTAACCGTGAGCTCCATCAACTCGTTGTATACTTGCATCAGCTTAATCTCATCGGCACCTGCAGCGGCTAGTTTATCCGCGAAGCCTTCAATCTTGCAGCCTTCTTCTCCACGCTGAACCAATTCAAACTGAACCGTCTCCTGAAGTCTCTCCCATCCTGCCATAGGTTAGTTCCCTTCAGCCGCAAGCAGCTCTTGATCTAGCTTTTCCAGTGAATCAAAAATCAACTTCATAAATGCTTCCCGGTCTACTCCCACCAGGACTTCTACATTCGCTGGGCGATCCGTCTTCTTTCGTTTGTCTGCAACCGTCATTCCCCGCGTCAGCTTACTTTCTGTCTCTACCGTTACATATAGATGCTCGGATTCAAACAGTTCTGGGTGCAAGAGCCAAGCTACGGCGCATGGATCATGCAGTGCACTACCGACATAGCCCATTTTCTTTCCGAAGATCGAATAGAAATCTAACAGCTCTCCGACCATAGTGGACACTGGCCCACGCTCTTTCAATGCTACGATCTCATCTTCGAAAATGGCAGCCTTATCGGTCACATCCAGACCACTCATCGTAATCGGAATACCCGATTCAAACACGATACGAGCAGCTTCAGGATCTACATAGATGTTAAACTCCGCAGTAGAGGTTACATTTCCATAAGAAATTCCTCCGCCCATCAGTGAAATCTTTTCAATTCTTTCCTTAATCTCTGGATAAGCAGTGATTAGCAGGGCGATATTTGTTAAAGGAGCCATCGGTACGAGCGTAATCTTCTCCTCCGAAGAACGGATAATATTCAGCATGAATTCCACAGCGCCTTCTTCTACAGGCCGGAATTTACTTGGTGGCAATAGTGGGCCGTCCATGCCTGATTCACCATGCGCTTCCTCCCCTGTAACAAGCTTGCCGAACAGCGGACCCGCAGCCCCTTTGGCTACAGGAATATCAGCATTCACAAAGCTGATCACTTTAAGTGCGTTTTCTGTGATTTTATCGAGGATCTGGTTTCCACCAACCGTTGTAATCCCGCGCAGATCCAGCTTCTCCGAATTTGCTATTGCAAGCAGGATAGCGATTGCGTCATCATGTCCTGGATCGCAGTCAATAATAATAGGTGTTCGCATAGTCATTCACTCCTTAGTTGTATAAATCCTCGTTACTCCTATCGCTATTTCACTAGCGGGCTCTTTAGCTTTTTGTTCTTCTTCCGTGTCTCAGATACGGCATAGATCACTAGTCCAATTACCGTTGCTACATAAGGAAGCGTCCCGATCAGTTCTGCAGGAATCTTCAGGACCTGTAACGCATTCGACAAGGCGTCTGCCGTACCAAATAATAGAGAGGTCAGCGCCGTGCCCACAGTCGTACTTCTCCCCATAGACTCTGCAGCAATCGCAATCCAGCCCCGACCAGCGATCATATCGCGAGTGAACAGTGAAAGGTAACCCATCGACATGTAAGCTCCACCCAAACCAGCGAAAAATCCACTAAGCAGCAAAGCCATATACTGTATTTTCACAACACTTACTCCCACAGATTGAGCCGCATGTGGATTTTCACCCACTGAACGAATGCGCAGACCAAGTGGTGTACGGTTTAAGAGATAGTAGACAACAAACACAGCAATGATAGATACATACGTCAAAATGTGATGTCCTGATAGAATAGGCCCCAGCACTGGAATGTCCTTCAGTAAAGGAATCTCTACACTAGGTAGCACTTTACTCGCCAGAGAAGTAGAAGAACCCTTGTCTCCACTCAGCAGATAAAGAATAAACACGGTTCCTCCCGAAGCGAACATATTAATAGCTACACCGCCGAGAATGATATGTGTTTTAAATTTCAGTGTGAAAAAAGCTAATATTCCAGCGATCAGTGTTCCGGACATCACAGCCCCAAGTAAACCTACCCACGCACTATGCGTGTAGCTGCTTACAATGACACCGGCTAACGCCGCGACAAGCATGATGCCTTCCATACCAATGTTGATGATGCCAGCCCTATTAGAGATTAACGCTC
Source organism: Paenibacillus sp. FSL H7-0737 (assembly GCF_000758545.1). Taxonomy (NCBI): domain Bacteria; kingdom Bacillati; phylum Bacillota; class Bacilli; order Caryophanales; family Paenibacillaceae; genus Paenibacillus; species Paenibacillus sp. FSL H7-0737. The sequence continues at coordinate 5,822,156 of NZ_CP009279.1, forward strand.
CCAATGCGGCGAATAGAATCGGTGTCGTCACTCGAAGAACAGAAAACGCAAAGTCAGTCGTAAAAATTACATCAAACAAGCTGTTCACGCTTCCTTCGCCTCCTTCAAGAGCATCCGATTTTTCCAGAACTTCAGAAATTGTTCAGCCGAAATCAGAAGAATGATAATCGCCTGTATAATAGAAATCATCTCTGAAGGTACATCCGATAGACGTGCCATCATGTCGGCTCCGATCCGGATATATGCAAGGAACAATGCAGCGCCGATTACGGATAGCGGATTATTCTTGGCTAACATCGCTACAAGAGCACCATCTAAGCCATAACCTGGTAACGATGTCCATTGGAATCGATTGTACATCCCTAGCACTTCTACGGAACCACCCATTCCCGCGATAAAACCAGCAATCAAGTGAACCAGTATAATAACCTTCGCGGTCTTCATGCCTGAATAACGTGCAAAGTTCCGGTTGATGCCTGTCATTCGCAGCTCATATCCCCATTTAGTCTTGTATAGGAATAAATGCGCTGCAATAATAAGCACGATAACGATAATAAGTCCGGTATGAATACGGGTGCCAGGTACCATTTTACTCAGCAGTGCCGTTTTCTCGAATTTGTAGGATACATTGGCAAATGCTTTTGCATCACGTAAGTGATAGTTCAGTAGATATAAACCTACTCCAAACAAAATATTATTGAACATCAGGGATGTAACGAGCTCATTAGCATTCCATTTGGCTTTGAGGATCCCGGGTATTGCCGAGAGCAACGCACCAACAATAGAACCCGCAGCAATAGCTACGATCGGATGAAGCCACCCGTCCAGCGTTAAATGAATAGCCAACACGGAAGTTACAACACCGGAGAAATAGAAAATCCCTTCAGCTCCCAAATTGAACATATTTGCCCGGAACAACAAGGAAACTGCTAGCCCAGTGAACATGAGCGGAATGGCCATCTCAATCACATTACCGATATGACCTTTACTGGATAGCGGCTCAAATAGGAATATCCCAATCGTCTTCACCGGCTGATTGCTGACCAATGAGATGATCAGAAAAGCAATAGCGAGTGCAATTACGATTACTGCCGATGTTCGAATGTATTCAAAATATTTTACTTTAAACATGATTTACGGCCCTCCTGATTTGCTCCTCGTCCTGTCGATGAATCCCTAGCATATAAAGCCCTAATTCTTCTTCACTAACCTTGGAAGGCTCCTCGAAAAAGGCAACAATCTTTCCTTCATACATCACTAGTAGACTATCGCTGATCTCCAAGATCTCATTTAAGTCTGCTGACACTAGCAAAATAGCGCAATCGTCTGAGCGCAGCTCCAACAGCTTTTGATGTATGAACTGCGCCGCGCCTATATCCACGCCCCGTGTCGGCTGCTCTGCAATAAGCAGTTGCGGTTCTGTAGAACACTCTCTAGCTACGACAACCTTCTGCATGTTACCACCTGATAACATACCTATTGGCTGAGAAGGTCCCGAACAGCGGACTTTAAATTCTTCTACAAGTGATACTGCAAGCTTGGCAATTCGTGATCCATTTAAAAAGGGACCTTTATTCATAGCTTTTGTACGATACTGAGTGGACAGCAGATTATCCGCTATGCTCGCATCACTGGCTATCCCTTGATGCATCCTATCCTCTGGGATATAGGAAACGCCTAGCTTACGAATATCTAAAATATCCGATTCACGAATATCTTTTCCCTTCACTAGCACAGAGCCTTGGCTTGAGACCCCTCTTAGGCTACCCGTAAGAGCCTCAATGAGCTGTGTCTGCCCATTCCCTTCTACACCAGCAATCCCGATAATTTGTCCCCCGCGTACTGCAAAGTTGATATCTGTTAGCAACGCTTTGCCGTGTGCATCATTTACACCTAAGCCCTGCACAGTGAGTACTGGCTCCCCAATAGACAGAATCTCCTTGTCATATTTCAACACGACGTCTCTGCCCACCATAAGGCGTGAGATTTCTTGCTCCGTGACATCCTTCGTTTGGAAGACACCTTCACTACGTCCACTACGCATGATCGTAATTCTGTCACAGATCGCTTTAACTTCTTTCAACTTGTGTGAAATAAAAACAATCGTATGACCCTGCTCTCTTAATTGCTTAAGCTCCCGGAACAATTCCTCTGTTTCCTGTGGGGTCAACACTGCGGTCGGCTCATCCAGAACGAGGATTTTTGCACCACGCAGCAGCGCCTTCAGAATTTCAACCTTTTGCTTCATACCAACCGTGAGATCCTCCACTTTTGCTTTTGGATCCACTGCCAGATTGTATTTTTTCGCAGTCTCTTCGGTCATGCGTACAGCTTCTGCATAATTGATGCCAACGCCCTTACGAGGTTCCATGCCCAGCACCATGTTCTCTGCTACCGTAAAAGAAGGGACCAGCATAAAATGCTGGTGAACCATACCAATCCCTCTATCAATGGCATCCTGAGCAGATTGCAGCTTCACTTTTTCACCCTTGATAAAGATTTCACCTTCACTAGGCTCTTCCATGCCGAACATGATCTTCATTAAAGTTGATTTACCAGCGCCGTTCTCGCCTGCAATCGCATGAATTTCTCCCTCACGTAAAGAAAAATGCACGTCTTTATTTGCAACGACACCATTGGGATACACCTTGGTAATTCCCCGCATTTCCAGCAGAGCTTTGTTCATAGGTCTCAACGCCTTTCGACTTGGAGGTCTGCAAAAATATACAGCTGGAATTCTTCTAAAGAAGAATCTCCAACTGTAGGTTTATCACTTTATAGCTACACTTAAGGCTTAACTGCGTTACGAATGGCTTCTACTTCAGAGGTTTCCATTCCCATCGCGTTATCTACTGTAATTTCTTTATTGATCAGATTTTGCTTCACTTCTTCAACTTTAGCCTGAAGATCGGCAGGGAAGATATTTTTATAGATCTCATTCTCTGCAATGCCTACACCATCATCTACAAAGCTCAACACATCACGTTTACCCATCTCAAGTGTACCGTCTTGTAATCTCTTCACGGCACCCAGAATAGCACTATCAATCTTTTTAATAGAAGAAGTAACGATCAAGTTTGCTTTTTCGCTATCTGTATCGTTAAGCAACATCGCCTGATCGGAGTCTACGCCGATAGCATATTTCTTCTTCTCCTTAGCTGCGTCAAAGATCCCAAGACCTGTACCCCCAGCCACGTTAAAAATAACATCCACACCGGAGTTATATTGAATCAGCGAAAGCTCCTTGCCCTTAGCCGGGTTAACGAAATCGCCAGCATATGATACAGCGACCTTCACATCAGGATCAACATATTGAGCGCCCTGAATGTAGCCTACCAAGAAAGCGTTAATTCCTGGAATATCCATGCCGCCTACAAAACCGATCACATTCTCAGGATTAGCATTTTCCATATCCGATTGTGTAGCTAGCGCCGCTACAGCACCTGCTAGAAAAGATACTTCATTTGTTGCATAAGACATGTTGTACATATTCTCTGGTGCTTCATCTATATCGGTATCATAGTTAATGAACTTTTTGTCAGGATATAATTCAGCCGTTGCATTAAACATCTCTGTAATTTCTGATCCGCCAGAAATAATAACATCCCAGTCCTCAGCGGCGATATCGTTAAACGTAGGCTCCCATTTCGTTTTATCGACACCCATTTCTACAACTTTTGTTTCTGCACCCAGTTCATCCTTAACCTTTTGCAAACCGCTATTCGCAGAGTCAAAGAAAGATTTATCTCCAAGCGTTCCTGGAATCAGAAGTACTACTTTGAGTTTATCCCCTGAACCTGTTTCTCCACCTTCAGCTGCGTTAGATCCTGCATTCGCGGAAGATCCATTACTCGACGTATTATTTCCACAGGCTGTGACCATTACCATTACTACTAGTAACAACAAAGAAAGAACTTTCTTTTTCATTTTTCTATTCCCCCTATTTATAGTTGGTTAGTAATTTGAGAGGTTCTCCTTCTTAGTCCGTTGTATATTTCACGATTTAGATGGAAACTCTCATTTTTCATGTAACATTGTCAAAATTTTAATGATTTTAACGAATACACTCAAAAAAAGAGATAAAATTATAATTTTTACGAATAATCCGACTAATTCCCGAACGAGATGGCCAGTCAGGTTGCTAATCTTCGGATTTCTTGATACGATCATATCAAATATTAATGAAAATAATTATATGATTTCGGTCATATTTTTGTACGATTCGGCTAAAACATAATTATTGGAGGGTCATCATGGATCGTGTTCTATATATTGTAAATGCAGCACATGAGGTTAATACCTATATTCCACCACACCAGCATGAATGTTATGAACTAGTCTATTATTTAAACGGCTTAGGAACTACCAATGTAGGTTCGCGAAGTTATCATTTTCGTTCTTCTTCATTCGCGCTGATACCACCCAATCATAAACATGATGAGAATCATCGCGAGGATGCTACTATACTATTTGTAGGCTTCCATTCAAATCACCCAAATATGGAGAATTTGCAAGGCGTATATGAAGATGATAAAGACCATACTGTTCTACAGATCTTGCTTCGAATGAAAGCAGAGTTTACGCGCAAACAAGATGGATTCTCTGAACTATTGAACCTGCAAATGAGCGAAATCACTGTTCATCTGATACGGCTTCTTAGTGCCTCTGGGTTTCAATCACCAACGGAAGACAGAGTCCAATATGTTCTAAACTATATGAATGAGCATTACCGCCATAAGCTATCGGTCGCAACACTTTCAGAGATGTCTGGATACAGCTATGATCGTTTCCGCCATTTATTTAAAGAACGATTCGGTTCTTCACCTCTGCGCTATCTACTATTGAAACGTCTGGATTATGCAAAGTCTCTCTTGCAACATACCCAAATGCATATCTCTGAAGTATCAGCTGCTGCTGGGTTTGTGAATGACGCCCAATTCTGCAATATGTTTAAACGTGAAATTGGTCTCACCCCACGAGCATTCCGACTAAGCAGTCAATAAAACAAAACTCCACACAAAAAGGCCGTTGATTAGAGACGCCTCTAATTCAACGGCTTAAGAATAAAAAGCTCAAAGACAAAGAAAAAAGGTTTGTAAAGTTGCTTATACAAGCGACTTTACAAACCTTTTTGATATACCGGCGAGAGGACTCGAACCTCCACGGTTTCCCTCTCGATTTTGAGTCGAGCGCGTCTGCCATTCCGCCACGCCGGCACATATGAAATTAATGGAGGCGCCACCCAGATTTGAACTGGGGATAAAGCTTTTGCAGAGCTTTGCCTTACCACTTGGCTATGGCGCCATATGAAAACTTTGGAGCGGACGACGGGAATCGAACCCGCGACCCTCGCCTTGGCAAGGCGATGCTCTACCGCTGAGCCACGTCCGCATAAAATGGCTGGGGATATAGGATTTGAACCTATGCATGACGGAGTCAAAGTCCGTTGCCTTACCGCTTGGCTAATCCCCAATAACATTTTAAAATAAAAGGGGCGACTGATGGGTCTCGAACCCACGAATGCCGGAACCACAATCCGGTGCGTTAACCACTTCGCCACAATCGCCATATTAAACTAATATTGTTGCTGTTCTTCTTAAAGTAAATGGGGCGACCGATGGGACTTGAACCCACGAATGCCGGATCCACAAACCGGTGCGTTAACCCCTTCGCCACGACCGCCATATTAAACTTTAGAGAAAGACTTTAGATAAAGATTGGCAGGGGCAGCAGGAATTGAACCCACACCAACGGTTTTGGAGACCGTTGTTCTACCTTTAAACTATGCCCCTAAAAAAAATGGTGGGGGATGATGGATTCGAACCACCGAACACGTACGTGAGCAGATTTACAGTCTGATGCGTTTGGCCACTTCGCTAATCCCCCAAAGATGGTGCCGGCGAGAGGACTTGAACCCCCAACCTACTGATTACAAGTCAGTTGCTCTACCAATTGAGCTACACCGGCATATTAAGTTGTATACTATATGGTGGCTCGAGACGGATTCGAACCGCCGACACGAGGATTTTCAGTCCTCTGCTCTACCGACTGAGCTATCGAGCCAAGGTAAAAATGGCGGAACCGACGAGATTCGAACTCGCGATCTCCTGCGTGACAGGCAGGCATGTTAGGCCAACTACACCACGGTTCCAAAAGATATAATTTCTTAATGAAAATTGGTTGCGGGGGCAGGATTTGAACCTGCGGCCTTCGGGTTATGAGCCCGACGAGCTACCGGGCTGCTCCACCCCGCGTCGTTCTTAAATGAATATGGTGGAGGCTGAGGGGATCGAACCCCCGACCCTCTGCTTGTAAGGCAGATGCTCTCCCAGCTGAGCTAAGCCTCCATAAACAACAATTGTTATTGTACCAAAGTCCACTATGTAAAATCAAGTGAAAATTTGGTGACCCGTATGGGATTCGAACCCATGTTACCTCCGTGAAAGGGAGGTGTCTTAACCCCTTGACCAACGGGCCATACTAAGTAAAATTTGTGGCGGAGAGAGAGGGATTCGAACCCTCGAGACGCTTGTGGCGCCTACACGATTTCCAATCGTGCTCCTTCGGCCAAACTCGGACACCTCTCCATATGGCTCCCCGAACAGGACTCGAACCTGTGACAACTCGATTAACAGTCGAGTGCTCTACCAACTGAGCTATCAGGGAATATTCATACCAGGCTTGATGCCTGAAAACTGAATCCGAATTGAATTTGCGTCTTAAGTGTAGGATAAGCCCTCGACCGATTAGTATTGGTCAGCTCCATGCATTACTGCACTTCCACCTCCAACCTATCTACCTCGTCGTCTTCAAGGGGTCTTACTAATTGGGAAATCTCATCTTGAGGGGGGCTTCACGCTTAGATGCTTTCAGCGCTTATCCCGTCCGTACGTAGCTACCCAGCCATGCTTCTGGCGAAACAACTGGTGCACCAGCGGTACGTCCATCCCGGTCCTCTCGTACTAAGGACAGCTCCTCTCAAATTTCCTGCGCCCACGACAGATAGGGACCGAACTGTCTCACGACGTTCTGAACCCAGCTCGCGTACCGCTTTAATGGGCGAACAGCCCAACCCTTGGGACCTACTTCAGCCCCAGGATGCGATGAGCCGACATCGAGGTGCCAAACCTCCCCGTCGATGTGGACTCTTGGGGGAGATAAGCCTGTTATCCCCAGGGTAGCTTTTATCCGTTGAGCGATGGCCCTTCCATGCGGTACCACCGGATCACTAAGTCCGACTTTCGTCCCTGCTCGACTTGTAGGTCTCGCAGTCAAGCTCCCTTATGCCTTTGCACTCTTCGAATGATTTCCAACCATTCTGAGGGAACCTTGGAACGCCTCCGTTACTCTTTAGGAGGCGACCGCCCCAGTCAAACTGCCCGCCTGACACGGTCCCCGTACCCGATTAGGGTACTAGGTTAGAACCTAGATACGATCAGGGTGGTATCCCAACGGCGCCTCCACCGAAGCTTGCGCTCCGATTTCTACGGCTCCCACCTATCCTGTACAGATCGTACCCAAATTCAATATCAAGCTGCAGTAAAGCTCCATGGGGTCTTTCCGTCTTGTCGCGGGTAACCTGCATCTTCACAGGTATTAAAATTTCACCGGATCTCTCGTTGAGACAGCGCCCAAGTCGTTACGCCATTCGTGCGGGTCAGAATTTACCTGACAAGGAATTTCGCTACCTTAGGACCGTTATAGTTACGGCCGCCGTTTACTGGGGCTTCGGTTCATAGCTTCGGGTTACCCCTAACCACTCCCCTTAACCTTCCAGCACCGGGCAGGCGTCAGCCCGTATACTTCGCCTTGCGGCTTCGCACAGACCTGTGTTTTTGCTAAACAGTCGCTTGGGCCTTTTCACTGCGGCCCCCTCGTGCTATTCACACTACCGGGGCACCCCTTCTCCCGAAGTTACGGGGTCATTTTGCCGAGTTCCTTAACGAGAGTTCTTCCGCGCGCCTTAGAATTCTCTTCTCGCCTACCTGTGTCGGTTTGCGGTACGGGCACCTTCTCCTGGCTAGAGGCTTTTCTTGGCAGTGTGAGATCATGACCTTCGCTACTACAATTTTCGCTCCCCATCACAGCCCAGCCTTAACGATGTGCGGATTTGCCTACACATCAGCCTCACTGCTTAGACGGACATATCCATCAGTCCGCGTCACTACCCTCCTGCGTCACCCCATCGCTCATAGCGGATTACGGTGGTACAGTAATTTCAAACTGTTGTCCTTCGACTACGCCTTTCGGCCTCGCCTTAGGTCCCGACTTACCCTGAGCGGACGAGCCTTCCTCAGGAAACCTTGGGCTTTCGGCGGATCAGATTCTCACTGATCTTTTCGTTACTCATACCGGCATTCTCACTTGTATGCTGTCCAGCGCTCCTTACGGTACACCTTCAACCCACATACAACGCTCCCCTACCCCAGATACATACGTATCTAGCCATAGCTTCGGTGGTGTGTTTAGCCCCGTTACATTTTCGGCGCAGAGTCACTCGACCAGTGAGCTATTACGCACTCTTTCAATGGTGGCTGCTTCTAAGCCAACATCCTGGTTGTCTGTGCAACTCCACATCCTTTCCCACTTAACACACACTTGGGGACCTTAGCTGATGGTCTGGGCTGTTTCCCTTTTGACAATGGATCTTAGCACTCACTGTCTGACTCCCGGCAATAAGTATATGGCATTCGGAGTTTGACTGAGCTTGGTAATCCTTGCGGACCCCGCACCCAATCAGTGCTCTACCTCCACTACTCTTATACCGAGGCTAGCCCTAAAGCTATTTCGGGGAGAACCAGCTATCTCCGAGTTCGATTGGAATTTCTCCGCTACCCCCACCTCATCCCCGCATTTTTCAACATGCGTGGGTTCGGGCCTCCAGTGCGTGTTACCGCACCTTCACCCTGGACAGGGGTAGATCACACGGTTTCGGGTCTACGTCCACATACTCAATCGCCCTATTCAGACTCGCTTTCGCTGCGGCTCCGTCTTCTCGACTTAACCTTGCATGTTAAACGTAACTCGCCGGTTCATTCTACAAAAGGCACGCCATCACCCATTAATAGGGCTCTGACTTTTTGTAAGCACACGGTTTCAGGTTCTATTTCACTCCCCTTCCGGGGTGCTTTTCACCTTTCCCTCACGGTACTGTTTCACTATCGGTCGCCAGGTAGTATTTAGCCTTAGCAGATGGTCCTGCTGGATTCATACGGGGTTTCACGTGCCCCGCACTACTCGGGATCCGTCTCGGAGAGAACACAGTTTAGGTTACAGGGCTTTTACCTCTATCGCGGGCCTTTCCAGACCTCTTCACCTACCATATTCCTTTGTAACTCCATGTGAGACGTCCCACAACCCCTAAGAGCAAGCTCTTAGGTTTAGGCTGTTCCGCGTTCGCTCGCCGCTACTGACGGAATCACTATTGTTTTCTCTTCCTCAGGGTACTTAGATGTTTCAGTTCCCCTGGTCTGCCTCTACATCTCCTATGTGTTCAGAGATGAGTAACTGCGAATTACCACAGCTGGGTTTCCCCATTCGGACACCCCCGGATCAAAGCTTGCTTACAGCTCCCCGAGGCAGTTTCGTTGTTCGCCACGTCCTTCGTCGGCTCCTGGCGCCTAGGCATCCTCCGTGTGCTCTTATTAGCTTAACCTTGATTTTTCCTAAGAAAAATCTCACTAATAACATTTACTTGTTTGCACAAGTTGCTAAAAGATGTTCTAAAACGCAAATTCGTTTCGGTATCCAGTTTTCAAGGATCAAGTCTTATTTGAGAGCTTAAACTCTCAAAACTGAGCAACGAGTGAGTTGTGGAAGCTTAGCTTCCGATTTGAATGTCTTCATTGCAGAAGACGATTCTCCATAGAAAGGAGGTGATCCAGCCGCACCTTCCGATACGGCTACCTTGTTACGACTTCACCCCAATCATCTACCCCACCTTCGGCGGCTGGCTCCCTTGCGGGTTACCCCACCGACTTCGGGTGTTGTAAACTCTCGTGGTGTGACGGGCGGTGTGTACAAGACCCGGGAACGTATTCACCGCGGCATGCTGATCCGCGATTACTAGCAATTCCGACTTCATGCAGGCGAGTTGCAGCCTGCAATCCGAACTGAGACCGGCTTTGATGGGATTGGCTTCACCTCGCGGCTTCGCTTCCCGTTGTACCGGCCATTGTAGTACGTGTGTAGCCCAGGTCATAAGGGGCATGATGATTTGACGTCATCCCCACCTTCCTCCGGTTTGTCACCGGCAGTCACTCTAGAGTGCCCAACATTACTTGCTGGCAACTAAAGTTAAGGGTTGCGCTCGTTGCGGGACTTAACCCAACATCTCACGACACGAGCTGACGACAACCATGCACCACCTGTCTCCTCTGTCCCGAAGGCCGCCACTATCTCTAGTGGATTCAGAGGGATGTCAAGACCTGGTAAGGTTCTTCGCGTTGCTTCGAATTAAACCACATACTCCACTGCTTGTGCGGGTCCCCGTCAATTCCTTTGAGTTTCAGTCTTGCGACCGTACTCCCCAGGCGGAGTGCTTACTGTGTTAACTTCGGCACCAAGGGTATCGAAACCCCTAACACCTAGCACTCATCGTTTACGGCGTGGACTACCAGGGTATCTAATCCTGTTTGCTCCCCACGCTTTCGCGCCTCAGCGTCAGTTACAGCCCAGAAAGTCGCCTTCGCCACTGGTGTTCCTCCACATATCTACGCATTTCACCGCTACACGTGGAATTCCACTTTCCTCTTCTGTACTCAAGTCACCCAGTTTCCAGTGCGACCTCAGGTTGAGCCCAAGGTTTAAACACCAGACTTAAATGACCGCCTGCGCGCGCTTTACGCCCAATAATTCCGGACAACGCTTGCCCCCTACGTATTACCGCGGCTGCTGGCACGTAGTTAGCCGGGGCTTTCTTCTCAGGTACCGTCACTCCGATAGCAGTTACTCTACCGGACGTTCTTCCCTGGCAACAGAGCTTTACGATCCGAAAACCTTCATCACTCACGCGGCGTTGCTCCGTCAGACTTTCGTCCATTGCGGAAGATTCCCTACTGCTGCCTCCCGTAGGAGTCTGGGCCGTGTCTCAGTCCCAGTGTGGCCGTTCACCCTCTCAGGTCGGCTACGCATCGTCGCCTTGGTGGGCCGTTACCCCACCAACTAGCTAATGCGCCGCAGGCCCATCCCTCAGTGACAGATTGCTCCGTCTTTCATTCTTTCTTCAGGAGAAAAAAGAAATTATCCGGTATTAGCTACCGTTTCCGGTAGTTATCCCAGTCTAAGGGGCAGGTTGCCTACGTGTTACTCACCCGTCCGCCGCTAAATCATTTTGAAAGCAAGCTTTCAAAATGATTCCGCTCGACTTGCATGTATTAGGCACGCCGCCAGCGTTCGTCCTGAGCCAGGATCAAACTCTCCAATTAGTATTGAAAAGAGCGATATGCTCATTTTGAAACATCTGACGAGAAAATTAATTCTCTAATTTTGGATTTCACTTTCGTGATTTCCTACTCACTCGTTGTTCAGTTTTCAAAGATCAATCTGTTTATTTCGTCGTTGTGTTGTTCAGCAGCGACCTTCATAATATATCACATCGTCCTCGTTTTAGTCAACCTTTTTTTTAATTTCTTTTTTCGGTTGTCTTTCGAATGTTTTCGAAAGCACATCTCTGTGTCAGAGGGACGAGTTATAATTTAACACATGAACTAGGAAAGAGTCAACCATAAATTTATTAGAATAAATATGAGCGCATCATAATAGCGAGCAAACAAAAAAGAGAGTGCTCAGCCTCTCCCTATCCCTACTTATTTTATCTATAGATTACCGGCAAATCCTGCATCTAATTTCTTCTTTATAAGGTATATCGGATCGCATGCCCCTCTCCCCCATGACCGTCAGCCCATAAAGTAATCTCACGGATTAGCGAACGAGAAACAAGCTTTCGTAAAACTAGGGGCAACTCAGCCTCTAATTGACACAGGCCAGAATGCTGTAGTAATTCTTTTATACTCCATGCTTCCTTACGACTATTCAGAATATTGAAAAGCAATGCACAACAATCCGTCATTTTGGACATGATCCCAAATTCACAGGCTAGAAGAACAAGCTCTACTCTTTGCTCTAAGGTCTCCGTGCTGATGGTTAGTTCCTCATATAGTTTATGGACCGAAGTGTTCATACTTTTAACCTGCTCCCAAACAGCCGGCTCTGGAAATGAACCAGACTCACTCACTTCTATTCTTGCCCAATGATATAGAGCCATCAATACACAGTTATACGCATCCATAATGTAGCCAGCTTCTATATATCGTTTAGATTTCACATACAAATGCAAGAATCGCGCAAACTCCATGAACTCAACTCGTTCCTTAAGAGGCCCTTCAAATTGTAAAATCTCCCGGCGCATATCCCCTAGTATTCCTTTGGGATCCCAGATCACTTCCCCAATCATCAAACTAGTAAGGAGCTCGTTATTATCTCCCGCCATGACAGCCCGCTCCAAAGCGGAAAGGCCAATATGGACTGACTGGGTCCGTGTGTCACCGGCAATGGTGTGGCGAACAATATGTTCTAAATCCTGTTCCTCATGTAAAACTAACACAACCATATCAAAATCGTGAAGTAGCGCGCTTTGAAAAGGAGTACTCCCTTTCTGCCGCAAAGCGACAGCTCCTAAAACATTTTCTTCAAACGTTTCTCCACTCAACAAAGTTACATTGGATAATTCCATGCTTCCCTCCATTAAATTTGGCGAATTTGCGTCCAGTCAGTTATAATTCAGTTATAATTATTATTCTACATATGAAAGACAGTTCCTTCTGGACAACCCAACTATATTTAGTTAGGAGCAAACACTCATGAAGTTTAAAACGGCTAAGATCAACGCTTTTCGCACATGGGGATTACTGCTCACAATGCTCGGAATGGGACTTATGGTTTTGGGTACAGCAGGCATCGTATTCTGGGGATCGACTGGGAAAGTATTCGCTGGAATCGGACTTGTAATCGGTTTAATTTCCATGATGGCAAGTCTTGCGATCTATTTCTGGGCTGGCATGCTCTCAACGAGTGCAGTTCAGCTAGAGTGCCCTGAGTGTCACAAGCTGACCAAGATGCTCGGTAAAACAGACCGCTGTATGTTCTGCCACACTATTCTTACTATGGATCCGGCCGAGGCCACTATTACTGCAGATCAGCTTGAGCATCAGCAACTAAACCACTAAACACACCTTACAGAGGCTCATTACTAACTAGTTAAAATGCACTCAAATATTTGCTAATACAACAAAGAGGCCCCCGATATGGGAGCCTCTTTGTTTGTTATAAATGAAATTATGATTACTTATGAATCTCTTGTAATGCTTCCCATGCTGATGGATTGCTAAAACTGCGATTCCATGATCCGATGCCTCCAAGCCCCATGGACTTAGCAAGCTCAACTCTTGATTTTAAGCTCACCTTATCTTCTATCCATATTTTCTTAAGAGCTCCATCTTCCTTGTACTCTACGTAATTCTGCCCAGCAGCCTTATCAAATGTAGGAGTTAGCTTCTTCTCTTTGATAATTTTTTCAACGGCATTCATACTTACGGATTTGGAGCTTACCTTTGTCTTGCCATCTACTTGAGCCTCAGTCCAGATGCGGGTGTACAATGGGATCCCCAAAATCACCTTCTCAGGCGGTACATTGTCTTCCTCTATGATCCGGCTTATTGAATTCTCTACCCAAGGTAAGGAGGCAACAGAGCCCGCGATAGGGCTAGCTGCCCAATGTTCATCATAAGCCATCACGATTAGATAATCGACTAATGTCCCAAGAGCCTTACGATCAAGAAATGCTGACCACATCTCGCTATTAGATTTAGGTGTCACGTCTATGGAGACGATTAGATTCTTAGCCTGAGCCATCGGTTTTAGCTCTCTCATAAATTGAGTGACATTCTCTCCGTCTTTCGTATACACATTCTCAAAATCGATATTAATTCCATCCAAATTGTATAAATCCGAATATTCTAAGATTTGTACGATTGCATTCATCCGTTTCTCATAGCTGGACAATGCCTCAGTAGTCATGTCTGGATCGAAGCTATTGCTAAGCAACCCCCATACCTCTAACCCGCGCCCATGCGCCCACTGCACATACGCACTGTCGGCCTGACTGCGCACATTGCCATCGCCATCTATAATACTAAACCAGGTTGGGCTAGCCACGTTAACGCCTGGTAGCTCACCGAAGGTTTCTGGGTTAGGTTTGCGTTGGTAAACAGCCTCCCAATACAAATTCACTGACTTCCCTTTCCAGTTACGTTCAGCGCGTGTTGGCGTGGATTTTTTCGGTTCCACTGTCTTTTGACCATCCCGAACAATGTCACTTGCCTTGGCATAACCTGCATAACCGCTGCTTAATTGTACAAACAGCCAGTCCTTATTTTCTTCATTCCAAATATTCACGACTGCCCCAGGAGACATATCCGCAACTATAGGTGCGTGGATGGATGCCTCATTTCGTAGAGCTACAGCCTTGTCGCCTTTTTCACCTTTAACTTTTCCTAGCGAGACAGACTCTCCTGCCGTCATTAGTAGTATTGCTCCGGTATTTGTATCCTCCTGTATTTCAAACCCATATAGATCTTCTAATACATCCGCAGGAAGGTAGGTCACTTTCTCCTTTACTTCAGGTGCTAACCGCAGTTGCAGCGGACGATTGTTCAGACTAGCATCAGTCTTATCCTCCTGCATGTAAAGAAGCTCACTATCCGTTGATAAGATGACCGATTTCGTCTTCTCTTCATAACGAATGGAAGGATCCACATACTCTTGCAACAATGGTAATGGTAATAGCATGCTATCCCCAGTCCCCGAGGCAGAATAACCTGTATGCTCTCCTTTTACAAAGATGGGATGCGCTTGAGCTTTCCAATCTACATCTATGTGCTGACGATTTGGCAATACATAAAACACTACCCAATATGCTGCTGCTACAATGATTAAAAGTCCAAATAACCGCCTAAAAAAACCTCCGCGCTTTTTGACGCGCCTCTGTCCCAGTCTTCTGTCCAAAATATATCCTCCAGATAATAATATGATTTTTAATAGAGTCTAACATTACGATTATAACATCCACTTGGTTTCGTATAACCAGTAGAAAATAGTCATTTATCCTACAAATTGTTATATTCAAGAAGAAATGACGTTGTCGTTCTTATATTTGTAAAAAAATAAAAACGTGAGTCCTCCGCTTTCGGATTTCGCACGTTTAGTGATAACTTGGTAGATCGCCTTGATACCGTTCTATTCTAGTCTTAATGCTGCTTCTCTCTACAACTTTTGCAAAATCCATGCAGCTCCATACGCAATCCTGTAATCTTAAAGCCTGTAGCTTGCTCAGCATGCAGCTCTACATCCCTAAGCGAAGGATAACTGAAATCCTCAATCTTACCGCATTTCTGACATATAACATGATAATGATCAGACACATTGGCATCAAAACGGCTGGAGCTATCCCCATAGGTCAACTCACGAACCATGCCAGCTTCCATAAACATCTTGAGATTATTATATACGGTTGCCACGCTCATGCTCGGAAATTTAGGCTCTAATGCCCGATATATATCGTCAGCTGTAGGATGATTCATTGCTTCCATCAAATACGTAAGAATCGCATGACGCTGGGGCGTTATACGGACACCTGTTGTTTTTAATTGTTCCAATGCATGTTGTACGCCACTCCCCATGACTGTCACCGCCTTTTAAATTTAAAAATAAAAGAAATATTTCTTATAATTGTAAGACTGGGTTTTCAATCTTGTCAACGAAGTCGATACATTATATTCATTATTATATAAGAAAAATTACTTTTTTCAATAACCTCTCACATTTAAGTTGCTGTTTCCCTCAACCTGAATCTTGAACTCACCTGTGCCCACTTCACCAGATATCTTCTTTTTATCAATGGTTAAGGTAGGTAAATCTGAAATAATATCGCCATATCCACTTGAGCCATTCAACTTATAGTTCCCTAACTGCGGCAAATGCAATTGAATATCGCCAACTGCACTATAAATGTCCCAGTCTCCTCCGACTTCATGTGAACGAACATCAATGATGCCATTCAAGGATTCTGCATGCAGCTTCGATCTGGCTCCATCAATCTCTAAATTACCATTTTTGCTAGAAATATCGATCTCGGCTTCATTCCCGGTTGCACCGATATTGCCAACTGCCGTTGATAATTTCAAGGCTCCTGTGACATTCCAAGCATTCATATTGCCACCGCTCGTTGATAAATCAACGCTGCCCTGGACGGATCTCGCACGCACAGCTCCATTCAGTGTTTTCCCTTTCACATTACCAAAGATACGATGAAGAATAAGTTCTCCATTCCCCGTTTCCAGCGAAATATCTTCGATCGCTTCTATGTTCTGCAGGGTGATCCCACCATTCATAGTGCGAACATCGAGATTAAACCGGCGGTCTTCCGGCAAAGAAATGTCCAAATCCATCCGCGGCTGACGCTTACCTGATTCTCCGTACGCCTTGCTGTTTGAAGTGATTTTTATAGTTGGTCCTTCAACAACATCCACAAAGGACTGTTCCGAAATGGCCTCAGCCATCGGACCTTCCAATTGATCTACCCAAACTGTAGTAGTAATTTGAATATTATCTACGGGAGCCCGATGCAATAAAATATCCCCATTAATACCATCAACGGATATTTTGGCTGTATTTAACTTCACTGGAACAATAAGCGGAGCCTTCTGAAATTTACTTCCCTTCGCCTCGCCATAGTCGACTGCAGCTGCAGTAAGATTGAGACTCACATTTTTCCACAGATATAAGTAATGTTCTTGTTCGGCAACGATAAACACACTCGCAGCAAGCAATATAGCAGATAAAAGGCCGCGTAAATCCAATCTGATTCTTGTTCCCTTTTGTACAGAGCCTGAACGACCAGAGAAGAAATACATGAACAGGAACTCAATCCCCCATAACACTGGGATGACCGGCCACCACTTCAAGAGTAAAAGCATATAATCCGACCCGTCTCTCCAATCCAGAAACAACGGGATGGCCATAGCAATAAGCAAGACCGATGCCGTATATCTTCCTACACGCCGGTTATGAGACTCATTTTTCTTGCGCGAAACGATTCCTCTGACAATTTCTCTCGCTCCTACATATATACCACCACATAATAAAACTGCAGACACGGCCACTTCGGAGTAATGCTCAATAAAAAATTGCAGCCATGCTGGCTTTTGGCGAAACAGAATGAGAAGCGCTCCCCCTAAAAGAAGTAGAAATCCAAAGGATACACCAGGTTCACTGACGATACTACGACGCTTAGGAGGTGAAGTTATTTTTGCCACAGAATCATCAAGCTCTTGATCTTCAGGGTAACGGAGAATCTTGTCTGCTGATTGCAGTACATCATACACATTATAGAAATATATCGCCGGAATAATTAGTGCAAGTAAAATAAGCAACGGAACATTAATCTGCATTCCAATGGATGAGAAATAAATTAAAGCTGAGATATCCAATAGTATCAAGAAGATAAAGGTAATTCCTTTGCGGAGAAGCCCAAAGTATAAGTGCCCAGTTCCTGGGATGAGAGCTGCCAATAGTCCAGCGATAAATTTGCGTTTGCGGCGGCGCCGTTTTGGACGTGGAGGGATTATCTTCTTCTGAATCTCACTCTCCGTAGTCTCAAGATCGGCTGAACCCCGCTGCTCTTCCTGCGCTGAGAGTATTGCAGAATCATTTGTCATATCTCGGCTCCTCCTTTCGTAAACATGGGTCTGTGTATATGCTTCTTCAAAGTGAACCACTCCGATAAAAATCAATCAATTCCACACCGGGAGCAACTTCCTGCGATCCCATCGGTACAAAACCATGCTTGCTGTACAAAGAAACGGCAGGCAGGTTTAGCTTCCCCGTAGATACGATGTATTGCTCCATCCCTGAAAAATGTTCAAATACATATTCCAAGAGATTGCTTGCAATACCTCTGCGGAAAAAGTCCGGTCCCACCATCATCCGCGTAATCGTGAGTTTGCCCGGGGATTCTTCTTCTATAGCAATAGCACCCATCAGTTCTTCATCTTCATCAAAGCAGCCGTAAAAATCCTCTTTAGAGTGGCTGAGCATCTCTCTCGTCTCCATAAGCGGCGGGATCTCACGAAACCCTATTAACTCCGCTTCTAGCCGGTAGGCCTTATGCTGGAGGCTCCATAGTTCATTAACGGTACTATCATCCTGGAGGTTTAGCTTAATAATTGTATTCATCCCTGTTAGTCCCCTTATATGCCGCTAAGGGCCTGCCGTTGCCGACAAGCCCTTAGCTTATTACATAAGTATATTACCCCAAGTATAAACAACGTTATCGACTACTAAAGACGATAATCGTTTTAATTGCTCAATACCTCGATCAGAAGTTTATTCGCAAGACCTGGATTTGCCTTACCTTTACTTTCTTTCATAACTTGTCCTACGAGGAAACCGATGGCTTTCTGTTTACCTGCTTTATAATCTTCCACTGATTGTGGATTGGCAGCTACGACAGCTTCCACAATTCCTTTAATGGCACCTTCATCGCTGATTTGTACCAGACCTTTTTCCTCAACGATTGCAGCAGGCAATTTACCGCTCTCTAGCATTTCTTTAAATACCGTTTTAGCGATCTTGTTGCTGATAGTTCCACCTGCAATGAGGCCGATCATTTCCCCGAGCCCTTGCGGTGTAATTTTGACCTGAGACAAGTCCAGGTTATTACTGTTCAAATAAGCAAGCAACTCACCCATGATCCAGTTAGCTACAGCCTTGGCATCCTGCGTATAAGTAAGGCATCCTTCGAAAAAGTCCGCTAGCGGTTTAGAGGAAGTGATCACGCCAGCATCATAAGCTGTAAGACCCAGTTCTTCACTGTAGCGAGCTTGTCTTGCATCCGGTAGTTCCGGGATCGTCGAACGAATGGATTCTTTCCAGGCATCGTCAATATGCAGCACGATCAGATCTGGATCTGGGAAATAACGATAATCGTGCGCTTCTTCTTTTCCACGCATAGATAAAGTTTTCCCTTGGGCTTCATCCCAGCGGCGAGTCTCTTGTACAACTACTCCACCATCATCCAGGATCTCAGCCTGACGATATTGTTCATACTCCAGTCCACGCAGCACACCGCGGAAGGAGTTCATGTTCTTAAGCTCTGCTCTAATGCCGAATTCCTCTTGTCCTTCTGGACGTAGACTGATGTTCGCATCACAGCGCATCGATCCCTCTTCCATCTTGACATCGGATACGTCGCAGTATTGCATAATGGCACGGATTTTCTCCAGATAAGCACGAGCTTCCTCTGGCGAGCGCAAGTCTGGCTCAGATACGATTTCGATAAGCGGTGTTCCCACCCGGTTGAAATCGACGAGCGATGCAAAACCGCCATCTACGTGCGTTAGCTTACCCGCATCCTCTTCCAAATGAAGACGAGTAATACCAATCCGTTTCGTTTCTCCATTCACTTCAATGTCGATCCAGCCGTTCAAACCGATAGGTTGATCGAACTGCGAAATCTGATAAGCTTTCGGTGAATCCGGGTAAAAATAGTTCTTGCGGTCGAATTTACTAACATCACCAATGGTACAATTTAGCGCCATCGCTGCTTTCATAGCGTAATCTACCGCTTGTTTGTTAAGAACTGGCAATACGCCGGGGTGACCCAGGCAGACAGGACAGGTATGTGTGTTAGGCGGAGCTCCAAATTCAGTGGAGCATCCGCAAAAGATTTTGGAGTTGGTATGAAGTTCTACGTGAACCTCTAAGCCGATGACCGTTTCGTATTTAGACATAAGTAATCCCATTCCCTCCTTTACTACAGCTGTGGACGCTGCTTGTGATGATCAGTATTTTGTTCAAACGCGTGAGCAACACGCAGAATCGTACTCTCGTCAAATTCTTTACCGATAATTTGCAAACCTACTGGCATGCCTTCCGCAAAGCCACAAGGAACGCTAACGGCAGGAATACCTGCCAAGCTCACAGGAATCGTGAGAATATCGTTCAGATACATGGTCAGCGGATCCTCCGTCTGTGAACCTAATTTGAATGCTGTCGTAGGCGCTGTTGGCCCGATGACCACATCATATTTTTTAAAGATGTCATCAAAGTCCTGTTTAATCAAAGTACGCACCTTTTGTGCTTTTAAATAGTATGCATCGTAATACCCGGAGCTGAGTGCATAAGTACCCAACATAATACGACGTTTGACCTCAGGGCCAAAGCCGCGACTGCGGGAATTAAGATATAGATCAAGCAATCCTCCGCCTTCATCTACACGTGCACCATAACGCACACCGTCAAAACGCGCGAGGTTAGATGAAGCTTCCGAAGAGGACAGCAAATAATAAGCTGCTACTGCGTATTCCGTATGTGGTAATGAAACTTCCTCCCAGACAGCACCCATTCCTTCCAGCACCTTAAGTGCGGACAAGACTGTCTCACGCACAGAAGCATCGACACCTGCTCCTAAGTATTCCTTAGGTACAGCAATGCGAAGTCCGGAAACATCACCAGTCAGAGAACTCAAATAATCAGGAATTTCTACTTTAGCTGAAGTAGAGTCCTGGGCATCATAACCAGCAATCGCTTGAAGCACATATGCAGAATCCTCTACATTACGTGTTAATGGTCCAATCTGATCGAGTGAGGAAGCAAAGGCTACCAGTCCATAACGTGATACAAGACCATAAGTAGGTTTGAGACCTACAACACCACAATAGGAAGCAGGCTGGCGGATGGAACCCCCAGTATCCGAACCTAGTGAGAAGAATACTTCGCCAGCAGCTACTGCAGCAGCAGATCCGCCACTGGAACCGCCGGGCACACGCTCTAAATCCCAAGGATTGCGTACAGGACCAAAGCTTGAATTCTCATTAGATCCACCCATTGCGAATTCATCCATATTCAATTTACCGATCGTTACAGCATCTGCCTGCTGCAGTTTAGAAGCCACAGTAGCGTTATAAATCGGCTGGAAATCTTTCAAAAATTGGCTGGCACAGGTCGTGCGTAGTCCCTTAGTTACAATATTATCCTTAATTCCGGCAGGAAGACCAAACAGCAATCCACGTGCTGCTCCAGATGCCAGTTTGTCGTCCAAAGCGCGTGCGGTGCTACGAGCGCCCTCCTCGTTCAAGGTCAAAAATGCATTTACTTTCTTATCCCGCTCAGCGATAATCGCCAGCGATTCTTCAGTCAGTTCACTGACCGATACTTCTTTAGCAGTTAACATGCGATGTACTTCAGGCAATCGATTTTGAAACAGGCTCAAGATTCTTCCCCCTTTCTAATTATGTAGTTATTCCAAAACAGCTGGAACCTTGAAATGTCCGTCTTCATCATCCGGCGCGTTAAGAAGTGCTTCCTCTTGCGTTAGGCTTTCCTTCACAACATCATCACGCATCACATTACTGACCTGCAGTACATGCGTGGTCGGCTTCACATTCTCCGTATCTAGCTCATTCAACTTCTCAGCATATTGTAAAATAGCATTCATTTGTTCTGTAAAGGTTGCCTCTTCTTCCGGGCTCAATTGCAGACGAGCCAGCTTGGCCACATGCTGCACATCTTTAACGGTAATGCTCATAAGATAAATCCCTCCTGTTTAAAGGGCTAAAGCGCCCGGATAACGTTTTTAATTATATTGTAGAAGCTTGGACAATTCAATGATGGGGTTATAACAAAAAAGCCGGCTTTCGCCGGCCTTCCTTAAATCCAAGCTCTAAGATTCACTTGTTTGATGAAATCTGCTTGGGACATGCTTTCGGTTGACGTTGTTTCCGTCTCTTCTGTATCCATATCTTCACCGTTCATCAAATGATGGAACAGCTTCTCATTGTACGTGGACAAAGCATAATCAATTAACGCTTCATGCGTTGCTCTTTCAGCCTCAGCTACTAATAAATGTTCTTCCGCCTCAATGTCTTCAGCCGGAACATAAAAGTTCCTGTTGGCTTCCGGTACACGTATAACATAGTCAAACGCATTATCGGGATTGCGGTCGTAAGCAATTAGGTAGCCGTATTCCCCGATAGGAAGACTCTGCTCAAAAGCGTCCGCAACAATGACAATCTTTTCTCCTAAACGCAGCATCGCCCTACCTCCTGACCCCAAAATCTATCATGATTTTGCTTGTTTCAACAGTCTACTAAAAAAAGATAGAACTGTCTAGCGGCAGTCCAGACGATCCTGAAAATTCTACCAAGCAATAACGCCTTCGGCCTCCCCTAAGGACGATATGCGTTTATGCGAGAAATAGAAGGAAAATGTATAGTGTGAAACTTATACTTTCTTATATTTTTAAATATACTATATTCGATACAGTACAGCTTAATAATCAATCGGGAAAGTTATTCTTCCTTGTCAAAAGCGAAGCCCCAACAAGGCAAATTATGATCAATACACCGGCAGAAAGATATGGACCTGCTCTAAAGCCCTCTCCAGCTGTAAGAATTCCTGCTGACAGTCCGGAAAGTCCTGCGGGTGTCCAGTCAAACCATGTAGGCAATAAGCTTAAGCCTAATGACAATCCAGCCATTAACGCCAGTGCTAAAAAAGCAGCTACTGGCGGTCTTAAAAAGGCACTAAACAACAACGTAGCCGAGACAACACATAATAACCACAAACCATATACTCCTGAAGCTGCGATAGCATCGCCCCACGGTACTGAACCAATTAGCTGCTCCGTGTAATAAGCTGCACCCGCTGCACCCAATCCAAGCGCAACAACAAGCAGGGTCAGTTGAGCTGTCCATTTAGCGATCACTATTGCTGCGGGAGAAACAGGTCTTACTAGAATTAACTCCATAGTTCCGCTATAGCGTTCTCCAGCTAAAGTATTCATCGAGCCTAGCGCCAATACCAGCATTCCAATTGTTCCATACTGTCCCAGTGCTTGCGCCATCACAACTGCGGCATGCGGTATTTCATACCCTTCCAGCAGACCTGGGGGCACATCCCCGGAGGCTTTTAATATTTCCGGCAAATAATAAATAGTTAAAGGCTGCATAATGCCTAAAATGATGAACACGACAGGTATCCAGATTAGCTTATAACTGCGAGCCATCTCGAGCATTTCTTTTCGATAAAGGACCCAGGTGCTGCTCATACGCCCACCACCTTCATAAATAAATCCTCTAATGTGGAAGAGCCTGCTTCAAATTGCAGCAATGGAATTTCGAGCTGCGCTGCTTCTTGCAAAATCGTCTGGCGGGCCTTTTCTACATCATGCACATTAAATACCGCATGATCTCCAAACAACTCCGAATCCAGTACAAACGGCTTGGAGGCAAGAGATTCCAGCCACTGAATGGCTTCTTTGTGCTTCTCGGTACGTAAACGAATAACAGGAAGGCTGTATTGTGAACGAAGCTGCGACAGAGACCCCTGCTCAGCAATGCGTCCATGATTCATTAAAATAATATCATCACAAATCTCTTCCGCGTCATGCAGCACATGCGTGGAGAAAACTACCGTTGTCTCTTCACGTATTTCTCGTAGCAATTCCATCACTTCCCTGCGGCCGATCGGATCAAGTGCAGATACGGGCTCATCCAGTAAAAGCAGTCGAGGGCGATGCACAAGTGCCTGTGCGAGACCCAACCGCTGCTTCATCCCCCCGGAATATCCACCAATCTTGCGGCGTGCATCGTCTTTGAGGCCTACACGTATAAGCGATTCCAAAGCGCTGCTTGTTGCTTCTTTAGCTCCCATTCCACTAAGCTTTGCAGCAAACACAACATATTCCTGTCCAGTCATCCAACCGTAAAAGGCTGGAGATTGCGGTACATATCCTAGTCCTCTGCGATATTCTGCTCCAGGACGGCTCCCCTCAAACGAAATCATTCCAGAGGTAGGTTCTAGAAGACCCGCCAGCATACGTAGTGTGGTCGTCTTGCCTGCACCATTGGGTCCTAGTAAAGCGACACATCTCCCTTTTTCAATATCAAAGCTTATATCATGTACGGAAATATGCGCCCCATAGCTTTTGCGCAAATTCGTAACTTGAAGAAGTGACATTAGACATCTTTCCTTCCTATCGTGAAATAAGCTACGCTGCCTAATATATTTCCGAAAATAATGATTATAATCCACATCCATTTTGGACCGCGTACTCTATCTGCTTTGGCTAAAGAAATCAAACCGATAATAGCCAGTAAAGCCTGCAAAATGATCAACGGCATAATTAATCCCCAATTTACATCTTCCATGAAGTACCACTCCTTTTGTGTAATGAAAGGAACGAGCTCATATCCTGGACCTTCACATCTTCTTTCTCCTACGTCTTTCCGGTAGAATGACAACAAGTAAATAGACCAAAGCGGGTGAAGGAACTGTAGTTATAGCCCATAGACCCCAGAACCAGGCTTTTCTTCCGCGTCGTCTTGCGTCCCTGAATAGCAATGTCCCTTGCAGCATTAATGCTATCGCTATGCAAAACCATAACCATAGAGGCACATCCTGCAGCTCATTCATTCTTGCGCACCTTCTCTGTTCCTCCTGATCCTCGCTATTCCTAGAGCACTGAGTCCCGCAATAGGAATAATCGCTTGAATAATCCAATAGATCATCGGTGCAGAACCGAGAATGGATAGAAATACGCTGATCAGGATCAACGATATGCCCCAGAATAACAGCAGCTCTTTACGTTCCATGCTCTTTCTATGCACAGAGGCATCAACCATTAACCTCTCCAGTTCCTGTAATGAAGGTGGTGTGATGTCATTATATTGTGCATCTAACCGGTCAAGCTCATCTGAAAGCTTATGCAAATACAACTCAGGCTCCTTATCTTTATCCTTCTCCATCCTCATTCAGCTCCTTTCGTAGTTGGTTAAGTCCAAGGGATACACGCGACTTGACTGTACCTGAAGGAACTCGCAGGATTTCGCCAATTTCGTCATAACTATAGCCATAGTAATGCTTCAGTAGCACAGCCACTCTTTGCGCAGAAGGTAATTTGGAGAGGGAATCCAGCACTTCACTCCACTCTTCCCCCCTGCTCTCAAATCGCCAACGAATCGAACGGATCCCCTGTTCCTGTTGCTCCCGCTGTTTCCATTCCGCTTCACGCTTCCAGCGCCGCTTGCGATCAATAAATATTCTGGTGGCAATTGTGATTAACCAAGAGGAAAAGGAAGAAGTTCCGTTATAGGTGTTGATCTTCTCCATACATCTGACCATGGTGTCCTGTACAAGATCCTCTGCCAGCAACGGGTCCATGGTCACCTTGATTAAATATTTGAATAAAAAAGTATAGTGTTCTCGCAGCAGTGAAGACAGTGCTGAAGTATCTCCCTGCTGTGCCCGTCTGATTCTCTCCAGCGACTGATCGCTCATCTGCCCCTCCATTCAAGATTTCGTTTCTATTTGTAGTACGAATATGTATTATGAATCGTTCATTCCACTCCATAATTATTTTTTGAGATCCCACAACTTACGCCGCCAGGGCTGAATTATCCCTTTCCTTGCCGGAAAATGCCAAAAAAGAGGCGTTCTTCTGAGCTCGCCTCCTGAAACCACTGGTACTCCCCCGTAAACCCCACAGGCCTCCTGAAGCAAGCCCTTACGAAGTTCCTTATCTTCAAATTGTATGTCTCTACGTTCTATGGATGAACAAAAGCCACCCTTTCCTGAACACTCCGAAAAAAAACGGCAATTACTGCTGCAAAAATGGTTCCATTTCTCCTTGGAGTCATACCAACCGTAGTCCAGCGGGTAGTATATATTCTTCTCCATTCTACTTCCCTCCATGCTTTTAAGCCTATATGAAGACAAAAAAAAGAACGCAAACCGGGATTAATTCCGCAGTCTGCGTGCTTCGCGAGGTTAATGTTACATTTAATTAACCTCATTCTAGTCCTTTTGTAGTCTTTTGTCTATTAAAACTTCCTCGGTTTTTGTCGGTTCTACTAGAACCAACGTCTATTGAGGAACATAAGGGTTTCGAATCTTTTCAAATCCAATGGTTGTCCGTGGACCATGTCCTGGATAAACCTTCACTTCGTCATCCATTTTGTATAGCTTGCCACGAATAGAATCGAACAGATCCCGTTCCCTACCACCAGGTAAATCTGTGCGCCCAACTCCCATTTTAAAGAGTACATCTCCGGAGAATAGATCATTTCCACAAAGGAAACTTACACTGCCTGGAGAGTGACCAGGTGTATGGTACACACGGAAGGTGTGTCCAATGAATTGCAGAACTTGCCCTTCTGCCAGATCATATTCCGCAGGATCTGTAGCTAGAGGAGGTGACACCTCCGACCACATTAGTGAACCGTTCAGCTTGGGGCTACTTAGCCATTCACTTTCAAGTGGATGTAAATAAACAGGACATTTCTTAGCTTTACGAATTTCGTCTACACCGCCCATATGATCAAAATGTGCATGTGTTAACAAAATAGCTTCGATTTCCATTCCTTCGATACTCCGCACTAATGCAGCAGGATTCATACCAGGATCTACGATGATACCCTTCGCAGGATCCGCACCTGTCAGTAAGTAGGCATTCGTTTGAAGCGGACCCAGATTAAATGAACGTATATTAAGCATCGGTCTAGAATCCGGAAATCAGACTACGCAGTTCTTTTGCGATAACTGCCTGATATTCCGTTCCTTCCCCATAGGCTTGCCCCATGGCCTTACGTGCTTCTGCGATTTTGCTGTCGTAATCAGCGGCCTCACGGTCAGGATTCTCACGTTTGAACTCTCTCATTATACGCTGCACATGCTCTGGTCTAGGACCCCAATGTCCGAGCACATATCCTCCAGTGTCTGCAAAAATCACGACTGGGACAGATCTGCCACCCATGGTCAAGAAATCATCCATAAGCTCCGGATTCTCTTCCAAAATAAATACCTCTGTCTTCATTCCCGCCGTCTCCAGAATACGGAATACAGCAGGAACATTGCGTACTACGTCTCCACACCAATCCGCTGCTAGGATAAGTACCCGCAAATCGTCGCGATGGTTCAGACTTTCGAAATATTCCTTATCGCTCTCATCTTCCCAATTAAACTTCTCATACCAGGATTCAAAAGCCTGTTGATTCTTCGTCATACTTTCTACGAATTGGCGCGGTGTTAGGCCTTTTCCAAACTTTTGAGCTACATTCTGCTTCATTTTGTAGTCCCCTTTTTCTTGGATTTGTACCATTTAAACACAAAGTAAATGATGATCAGAGCGATCGCTACAAGTATAATTTCGTTGGTATACTTAGCTGCTACTTTGTCAATATCTTCCCATTTATTCCCCAAGGTCATACCCAGATATACAAACAAAGCACTCCATGGAATAACAGCAAGCGTAGTCAACAAAGTGAACTTACCTAAAGGCATTTTCGATATCCCAGCTGGAACGGAAATGGCATGACGAACAACCGGAATAAAACGTGCTGTAAAGATTACGCCAGTCCCGTACTTATTGAACCACTCTTCCGAATGGTCAATATGCTTCTTTTGAATGAAAATATATTTCCCGTATTTCTCCAAAACAGGTCTGCCACCATAACGGCCAATCCAATACACAAAAATCTGTGCAATGACTCCGCCGATCGTACCGAATAATACGGCGCCAAAAAAATTAATATCTCCACTCCATACTAAAAAGCCACCGAAAGCCAGTACAATTTCACTCGGAATAACTTCAATCATAAGTCCGATCATAATCCCAAAATAACCAAGACTCTGAATCCATTCAAACAATGTTGAGATCAGATCAGAAATAACATGCAACCGTACTCCTCCTCCCTTTTCCGCAGAATATGGCTATGTATCTAGCATAAACATCTTTGGCGTCTATATAAAGACGCTTAGCGTTTAAGCGAGAAATATAAGAACATAAAGTATAGATGCTAAACTTATACTTTCTTATATTTTTAAAAGCTCTGCCGCTCTGCTCTATTTTCCAGTTTCTCTTAGCCTATTCTAGCACAAGCAACCTTATCACATCTACTTACAGCGCGAGGCCATTACCCTATATAGACCCTCTCTTAAAAAGAGTTAGAACGACCTGTATAACCAGAAAAGGTGTACACTTCCAGCATGAAGATGGAAATGGACACCTGTTTGTCTAAAATGTAAAAGCTATTTAATAAGCGGTCCATCCGGCATCCGCCGTTATTACCGTTCCATTCACGAAGCTCGCAGCTTCTGAAGCCAGGAATAAAGCTATCGATGCGATCTCGCTGCTTTCCCCTGTTCGCGGCATGGACGCCATACCATCTCCTGCCTTTTGACTACCAAAAGTACTCGGATTAGACAAATCAATATTCGTCTTTACCCCACCTGGTGCTATAGCATTACAGCGAATTCCAAGCTTCGAGTACTGATACCCTACATTTTTAGTCATACCGATGACAGCGTGCTTGGAGACAGTATAGGCCACTCCTGCACGTGATCCCTCTAAGCCGCCGATCGATGCTACATTGATGATACATCCACCTTCTTGTGCCATGAAAATCGGTAGGACCTTACGAATGGCTCTCATGGGTCCGGTGACGTTCACTGCAATTACGTTCTCCCATAAGTCGTCTGTGATTTCATGAGCCGGGGTCATTTTATCCATGATCCCCGCATTATTAACGAGAATATGAAGTCCACCAAATTGTGTACTTGCGGCATCAATCATTCGCTGAGTATCCTCTTCCTTCGAAACGTCTGCCTTTACAGGATACACCACCCCGTTGCCATGACCTTGTTCTGCCTTCTTGGCCACCGCTTCAACATCCCCCAGATGGATGTCCGCAGCAATAACCTTAGCCCCTTGCTGGGCAAAAAGAAGAGCAATTGCTTCCCCAATCCCAGAACCCGCACCTGTAACAACTGCAACCTTATTCGTCAGCATCATATATCCTCTCCTCTGCTTCTATGTTTCGAACCATTCATCGAATACTTGCCCACAGTTAGTATTAGCAAGGGCATAGCCGCAAACGGCGGTAAATCCAAAGATTCGGTGACAATTTCTTTCTTAATCAAAATCAGGAGAATACGCATTGACAGATAAGAATAAGAATGGTTATTATATATTTAGACAGTTACCTAAATATCGAAATGGTGGGTGGAATATGAATGAGTCTTTCAAAGCACTAGCTGATCCTACCCGTCGCCAAATCATTCGGTTACTAAGGGAAAAGGACCGAACCGCAGGTGAAATTGCTGATTTTTTCAACATGTCAAAGCCAAGCATTTCTCACCATCTGAATGCACTGAAGCATGCCGATCTCGTACAGGATGAACGAAAAGGTCAATTCATTATGTATTCATTAAATACGACGGTTCTCGAAGAGGTTCTTGGCTGGTTGCTCGAGCTAACAGGTACGGGAAAGCAATCGGAGACGGAAAGCAAATCACGTGACGGAAAACAAAGCCGTCAGAATATGCATTCTGAGAAGGAGGATGATTGAAGATGAAGGATTTTAAATGGAGATGGCAAGATACACTGATTGTAATATTAGGTTTAGCATCATTAGCTTATGCTTTAATCAATTATGGCAAGCTGCCACAGGAGCTGCCCGCGCAGTGGGGAATTACAGGTAAAGTCAACCGGTATTGGGATAAAAATATAGCTATTTTTATGTTCGGAATCCTGGGCATTGTGCTTCCGCTGATCATGCAGTTCACACGTAGCATTGATCCTAAACGGGAAAATTATAAGAAGTTCGAAAATGCCTATGCTATGAGCAGACTCGCTATTGGGGTGCTTTTTAATCTCATGCTCGTGCTCACGGTTGCTTACGGTCTGGGTAAAGAGATTAATGTGGGTAAAATTGCTATAGGAGCCCTAGGAGTGATGTTTATTGCGCTCGGCAACTACATGCCACAGGTAAAAGATAATTATTTGTTCGGTGTTCGCACAGCATGGACGCTCTCTAGCCCAGAGGTGTGGCGAAAAACACATCGTCTCTCCGGAAGAATGTGGATGATCGGCGGATTGCTTATTTTTGGGGGAGCCTTTTTGAGCGGCACCTTGTCTCAGACCCTTATTATTACGGCTCTTGTACTTGTTATTCTCGTTCCTGTTCTGTACTCTTGGATCATTTCACGTCAGTTAAAATCGTGAAGCCAATACACTAAGCCGTCGACTCAGGTCGTCGGCTTGTTCTGTTATTTGGAACTTCCGGTCATTATGCTGCTCACCTTTACTTGCCTCGTATTCTGCCAACACTCTATACTCCCGCAGAAGCTCGTTCCCTGAGGCAATACAGCTTATGGCCTCCATTCGATTCCCTTCCGCTAACTTCTTCCGGCCCATCATAAGCATGCCTTCAATCCCTTTGACCCACTTAACAGAGTTGTATTTATCGAGCTTAATACTTCGGCGTATCCAATATAATGCAGCTCCCGGATCATCACTGTACATCCATCGTCTAGCCATTTCCCAGTTTAAACTTGCATTCTCCGGAGAATATTGCAAACTCTGCTGGAGTATACTCACGCTTTGTTCACCCGTAAGTAGCCTGGATAATGCTACAGCTGTTTTAGGAGACTGGGGATTCCACGCTAGTGATTGCTCTAGCAAATCTACCTTCACCGAGGGATCAACCGTCTGAACTGCTTGCCGGTAGTACCTCTCTCCTTGTGTGGCGTGAAGGGACAATACAGATAGCATGAGACAAAGGCAGCAGGCGACAGTGATGAATAGTCGGCGGGAATATGGGGGTGACATACTCGCGAATGCAGGGATAGGGGCGCTGAGGTTCGCGGATGCGAAATGAGTGGTGAACAAACTTATGGACGTAAAGCGGGTATTCGCAGATTGATGTTTGTGCTCATATTCAGACAGGGCAAGTGCTGGCAGCCAAAAAAGCAGCAGCCAGATTAATCCGTAGCTCCAGTCAAAATCGACTGCGCTATGCATAACGATAACCAAAAATGGCGGCAGTAGACGCGGCGATCTCTGAGCCAGCAGCCAGCCTGCTGCTAGCAGCATAAGCAGTATGGCTGCCAGGCCAACAAATCCTAGGTTCAACAGGATGTCGAGATAACCGCTATGCACTTGGCTGCCAACATAAGGGCGAGATTGGGCGGCGAGGTATGAACTCCGCCAAGTCTCGCCCCCGCGCCCCAGCCAAGGTGCCTCTACCGTCAGCCGCCAGGCGTCGCGGTAGAACAGACCACGCGCGGATACCGTCGATGACGGTCCGGTGATCCGCTCGCGCACGTGCAGGAGGACGACAGTGCCCGCCGCCGTCCAACCTGCTGCCGCCAATGCCAGCATGGCGGCTCGGGCAATGCCCGCCGCGCTGCGCTGGCGGCGGCACAGCCATAGGCCGGCTAGCAACGCGCCGGCCCAAAGCCCGGCCAGCAACAGCAGGCCGGGCAAAGGCTCTACCGCCAACCCGGCACGGGCCAGTTGGCGGTAGAGCAGCGCCGCGGCGACCACGGGCGCGGCACCAGCGGCAAGAAGCGGCGCGATGAGCTGCCGCTTCCAGAGCAAGACGGCGGCGCAGGCGCAAGCCGCCGTCAGCCACGCGCCGCGCGACTCGCTGAGGAGCAGCGCGGCGGCGTACGGGAACAGCGGCAGCAAGCGCAGCAGCACGGCGGCCGTGCTGCGCGGTTCTCGCCGTTCCAATCTATCGCATCCATCCACACTCTTCTGAGGTCTTTCATAATAAGCAGCGACAGCAAACAGCCGCTCCAGTAGAAAAACAGCCATCACAGCACCAAAGGCATTAGGATATTCCATCACCCCTGCTAATCTGGCACCTGTAATGCTTACTTCCGATGAATTGCTGTAAGCTATAGCGAAAGGTAACTCTACCACCCCGCACACTGCCAGCAAAGCACTTATGCTTAAGAATATGCCCAAAATAGACCATGCAGCAATGATAAGCTGACGCCCCACCCGATTCAACGCGCAAAAACAAACCAAAAATGCAAAGCTAGCATACAAGCCCCACCGTAATATTTCATTCATTGTTCCCTCTGCCGAAAGAGGATCTCTTAGCCTATGAATCAGATAGAGTGATAGAACTATTAAAGGTGCAGTCAACATTATTTTCAAAGCTCTACGTACTCCACTTGCTCCCCCTGCGCTACTTCTCCACTTGCCTACTCCAATGTACAAATAAAGCAAAGCCGCAGAACACATCACAAACCATAGGGTCAGAAAGAGGTACATCTCCTCTGTAAAAAAAAATCCACGCAGCAAACAAGCTCCTACTCCGGCTGCGATGACTAAGGCTGCACTAAAATATACGATTATTGAATCCAGACTCCGCTCTCTGTTAACGCTCCCCATTTAGATACCCCTATATTCGTTAAGTTATCTCTATCCTTTCCACATTTCCCCTTCGCAAAACTAGAATGCAAAAAGGACGATACCTCTCCACGAAGGAGCTGTACCGTCCCAATTCTCATCAAAAAAGTTATATAGTTGCAAAAAGTACAACTAACCTCTGATATTCGCTACTGTATCCTAATGTAATTGCATAATGTACAACTATTTTTCGAAAAATCCCGCCGGATGGGGAAAATTGCTCGTGCTACCCCTCCACCGAACTTTCACTCGAAAGCAGGTCAGCACATACGCGCTCAAGGTAAGGTTTCGCCCCTATAAAATCACGGAATGCGGTGTATTCACGCCATTTGACGGAGTTATCACCACCCGAGCTTTTAACGGCGCGGATTAAAATATTCTTCGGTGTATTCTCCAGGTCGATAAATTCCAGCAGCTGGCTGCTATAACCCATCATATCGAGCAATTTGGCACGGATAGCATCCGTAGCCAAGGCAGAGAAACGCTCCTTAAGTATCCCATGTGAAAGCATCGGACTCATTACTTCATTCTCAATCTGCGCGAACAATTCATGCTGACAGCAAGGCACAGACAAAATGACGGAGGCGCCCCAACGTACTGCTTTTTCGAGTGCAGCATCTGTAGCTGTGTCACAAGCATGAAGCGTTATAACCATATCTACCTGATCCAGCTCATCGTACTCGGCAATGTCACCCACAAGGAACTTCAGGTGATCATAACCGATTTTCGCAGCAAGCTCATTACAATGCTCAATTACATCCGCTTTCAAATCAAGTCCAATAATATTAAGCTCCCGCTTCTTGCGGACGGTCAGATAGTGATAAAGAGCAAAGGTCAAATACGATTTACCACATCCAAAATCAACAATCGTTAATGGCCGTCCCGTTGGCAGATCGGCAAGCACATCCTCAACCATCTCCAAAAAACGGTTGATCTGCCGGAACTTATCGTATCGCTTGGCCAGCACTTTTCCTTCTCTGTTCATTATGCCAAGCTCCACAAGAAATGGCACAGGTTCTCCATCCTCCAGCACATAACGCTTGCGGCGGTTGTGTGCCAGATCCGGCTCTTCTTTTTTACTGGGAGACTTGGTAAGGATGGATACTTTGAATTTCTTGCTAATCAGCACCTGATAATCCGCTTCCACCGTGCATAACAAGCCTTGGCGATATGATTCTCTAAATAAAAGAGTCATGTCCTCCGCTGCTAATTCTGCCGGTACGTTGCGATGTTCAACCTTTGTACCAATATAGGACGCAAACTGATAATGCAACTTACCTTTTAGTTCGACAGGTTTAATCTGTACCTTCGTACAGGTCTCCCCTTTGTTACGTACTTGGCTTAAGGTAGCCATAATCAAGGTACGGTCATTAATCAGTTGTTCAATAAGAGCTTTTAAAGATTCCACAACGCACATCTCACTTTCGGGATTAAAAATGGAGAATCATTGTCTCCTAACCATCATCGTTCCATTATATCACGGCTCTACAAGAGTTATCCTATCAGGGCTTCACATGCAGCTCTCCACTAACAATAGTTATTGCTCGGCCAGACATCTTAATCTGATCTTTGCTTACCTCAAGTTGAAGTAAGCCTCCTCGTTCGGAAGCTTGATAAGCGGTCAACTGCGTACGGTTAAGCCGACTAGCCCAGAAAGGTGCTAGCGCAGTATGCGCTGAGCCTGTGACCGGATCCTCATTTACCCCCATCTTCGGTGCAAAGAACCGTGACACACAATCAATGCCTTCGATGGAGCTTTCTGCAGTAACCGCAAAGGCTCGCTCTTCAAGCCGGGATAAAGCCCCGAAGTCTGGGCTAAGTTCGCGAACTAGGGATTCCTGATCGAGCCGTACAAGTACATTGTCAGCATAGAGCATAGTTTCTACCACATTTTCTTCTGTAATACCAAGCGCTTCTATAAGAGCCGGAATTGTAGGAGAAGACTTAAGCTCATAAGGCGGGAAGTACAGTGAGATGAGGTCATCCGCACGAGAAGCTCTAAGCAACCCACTGCGTGTATAAAATCTAGCTTCCACCTCTGGATCCAGCAATCCCACCTCCCATAATATATGTGCACTCGCTAGAGTAGCATGGCCACATAAATTAACCTCAACCTTGGGCGTGAACCAGCGCAGACGATATCCATCATTCTCCGGCCAGAGAAATGCCGTCTCTGACAAGTTCATTTCTGCTGCTGTCTTAAGCATAAATGCCTCGTCGACTGGATGCTTCAGCAAGCATACTGCTGCCGGGTTTCCTGAATATGCTTTTCCTGCAAAGGCATCGATAATAAATAAAGGGGTATTCATTAGGCTTCCGACTCCCTCCGAACTTCTGTGATCCGGCGCCACTCTTTCCATCCTTGTTCCACTTCATGGATAGGAAGCGAGCCTTGTTCCAATTCTTCCGGTGATTTAAGCAGCAGCCGTCTGTACAATTCATCACCTTCCAGTGAGACATCTTCCCCCTGCTCCCATAGTCGATACAGACTGTCCTCCGCTTTACTATAATGTCCGATTGACTCCATATAATCTAGAAGCAGCCGTTCCGTCTTGGCTGGAAGACGATACGCTTTGACTTCCTCCAGAAGTTCATTAATATCCTCTGTCATCTGCAACATTTCTCGATCAGCGCCGTGCAAATCTGCGTACAAATATAAATGCAGTGCTCTCATACTTCTGAATAGTGCCGCGTCATGATCGCCATTTGCAGCATAAATGCTGCCCTCTTCCTTAAGCAGCTTAGCTACACCTTGAAGCTTATCTGACTCCAATACAACGTTAAACCGGAACATATCTATAATATCTTCTACAGATAGTGAATTTAAAAGACGTGAGTTCAGCGGAAAATGTCGGTTCAATAGCTCATCAATTTCCCATAAGGCTTCCGTTGTCTTCCGCTCTTGCTTCAGCGTTAGAACCTTGGCAACCATCGCCGTCATATCTTCGATCATTCGGACAATATAGTCTCTTCGGAACATGAACTTCCCCCTTTTCCATACTGTAACTGTGAAGCTTTTGTATCTAGGTATTATATGTGTTTTATTCATTTATCTTAAACCATTGCACTACGCTATGCCACTAAAGCAATTACGGGAAAAATAATGACTAGAATCCTTCTACTTATTGACATGAAATGCCGTTCCACATTGGCGGCGTAACAACCATAGCTATCTTTGCCGGATTGGGAATCCGTAAGTTTCAATAGTCTCCTAAAAAAGAGGCAGCCCACGCCAGTTACTTTGACGCGGAGCTGCCTCTTTTTGAATTATTATTTCAGCGATCACGAATGGCTGTTAATACTAACCGTAGCTTGGGTGAATTCCTTGATAACCTCAGCTAACCGTTCAGGAGCTTCAAAGAGGCTCATGTGGCCCGCTCCAGAAATCGTAGCTTGCGTTATATTTGGTTTATCCGAAGTAAAGGTTCGCTCCGCAGGAATCAGTTCATCCTGCTCGCCAGCAACAAGTAGTACCGGCAACGTGGTAGCTGTGATCACATCACGCCGATCCGGACGCTCGCGCATCGCCAGCGCAGCTCCCGCTGCTCCTTGTGGAGGCGTTTTGTAACCAATTTCTTTAGCTCGCTCCAGCAGCTGCGGTGATGCAGAAGCGGTTGCTTTAGCAAAAATTCCTGGGACGAAGCTGTCCACAAAAGGAGTAATGCCTTCATTTTGAATCCTGCTGACACTTTTCAATCGATTCTCCCGAGCTTCTTCACTATCCGGATATGCAGTAGAATGGATTAATCCGAAGCCCTTCAATCGAGAGGCATACCGCTGCGCGAACGAAAGTGTAATATACCCACCAAGAGAATGTCCCAGCATGGTGCATTCAGAAATTTCTAGTGTATCTAACAAGCCCAGAACATCGTCTGCCATTTGTTCAATAGTATAGGGGCCTAGTGGAGCCTCTGAAGCTCCATGACCACGTAAATCGGGAGCAATCACTCGGTAGTCGCTGCTTAAGATGGGAATGATTTGTTCCCAGTATTCAGCACTTCCGCAAAAGCCATGCAGTAATACAATAACCTCGCCTTTCCCCTGATCACTGTAGCAAATATTGCTTCCGTCACAACGTACTCTTTCCATGGCTGCTTCCCTCTTTCCAAAATACTAAGATATATTAACTAATATCTATTATTAAGCAAAACAGCTCTCCTTGAAACCGGCATCCTATTCTTAACGCCCAATTCCAAACCCTTTTGCTGCTGCGGCGGCAATTTGTTCAGCCATAACCATAACTCTATGTAGTGGAGTCGTCTGCAGCGTCCGATAGGGCTTGGGACCGTTGATATCTACAATCGCCGCCAAGCTATAATGCCCCACTGCGGGAAGGCATACCCCCACCGATTGTGCTGGCTGAAGCGGCTCATTCGAAACGAAGTAATATCCAAGAGCTATTGGAGGTCCTAGGCAAGCATCCACAGCAATAATGATATGCTCAGATGGAATCTCAGCGACTCTGGCCACCAAATTATCTGCATCGCAAGGAGATGGCAACGTACCGATTACGTGCGGAAAGCCATATTCCAGAAGTTTGCTGCCTGTTAGTGGACCGAGAGCATCACCTGTAGATCGATCCGTTCCGATACACAGAAAGGTAACTTTCTTAGCTGAATGCAGCGCTGCAATTTCCATAAAAAAGGACACCAATCCTACATCGTCCATTTTGCTTCGTTTACCGCTTCCCTGTTCTCTAATTGCCAATACCTTTCCTCCCTTCGATGATATTTTTTTGATTTCATGCCTTTAATTTAACATGATTTCTGTGAGCCCGACAAAAAAATGGTGATCAAGCTCACAATCATGGTAAAATACATGAATCAGTGTACAGAAAGGATGTTAATAACCCTATGGATTTAACACAACCTAGTCAGGAAAATGTTGAATATATGATCGAGGCCATTAAGAACAAACTGAAGATGGCAAGTGCTGCTGCAATGCAAGCCTCCGCTTTTTCAGTAGATAAATATGAAGATATCTTCGATGTCTATGAGGTAGCCATGGGCAGCGATAGACTCAGTATTTCTCAGGTGGAAGCGCTCGTCTCCGAACTCGGCCGTCTACGTCAGAAATAATTGTTCTTCGTTTACAAAAGGAGCCCGTCGCTGCGAATCCGAGATGGATGCGCAGCGACGGGCTCCTTTTTAAGTTCCTATTTCATGAAATGAAGCTGAAATTCTGTATCTGCATGACCTACCCGTGTACCACCATCATTGTAGATCACACCTGAAAATGCATTACGCAGCTTTTCCAAAGTATTTTTCTGACTGTATCCAATCTGATTTAAAATCCCCTGTACAATAAGTCCCCACTCTTCTTCTGATCCATCCAGAATCTTGAAGGCAATACCCAGTCGCTCGCGGCGCAACCCGAAGCAATATACGCCTTTAAATCCACCCTTAGCAATAATATTTTCATCTTCCAAAAGGATTGAATCAAGGCGTCCAGACCCAGAAACCATCTCCGGATGAGCATTCATGGCCGCAGTGATTGTGGTGACCGCTCTGCGAGTTGCCTCGTCAGCAATTAAATCAGGATTGGCTAATTTCAAATACGCAGTCGCCAAGGCTGTCAAAGGCATGGCAAATACCGGCAGACCGCATCCATCCGTACCTAGACCAATACTGTCTGGTGCTACACCAGCCATATAAGCAATCGTATCTATAATTTCACGCTGAACCGTTTGCTCCGGCTGAGAGTATTCTTCAAGTGGTAGTCCTTTGAGCTTACTATATGATAAAATCCCCATGTGCTTGCCCGCACAGTTATGATAGAACTTTCTTTTGCCCGTGCCGCGAATGGCATTCTCTCTACTCGTATAATCCAGTGGATAGCTAGTGGCACATATCATTTGTTGCTCATCGATCCCAATCTTGGAGGAAATACTCTCTAGCGCGGCAACATGGTAGCTCTCTCCTCGGTGAGAAGCAGTCATTAGGGCAACCTCTGCGGGTGTAAAACCATAATGCTCCACGATTCCTCCACGAATGCCTGGGATAGCCTGAAGTGGCTTGGCCGCAGAACGGGTAAAGGATACAAACTCAGGATCACCTGCATAGCCCTTTACGTTCCCGTGTTCTCCTACGATTGCAATATGTCCGCTATGGACACATTCCAGCAAATCTGACCGATATTCTCTTACTAATACTGTTTCCATGGTAACTCTCCTCTTTTCTCTTTGCTGCTCTATAACTCACAAGGATTTATTAGGATTCTACATTTAATAAATGCTAGAAAATAACCCCGTGCTCCGGGGATTTTTTGTACATCACAAACTCCCTTAAGTGTTAGTTCCATGAGGAATTCTACTCCTATTTTCATCATTCTTCAATCCTCTCCACACCAAGAAGATTT
This sequence comes from Paenibacillus sp. FSL H7-0737, assembly GCF_000758545.1. Lineage (NCBI taxonomy): Bacteria > Bacillati > Bacillota > Bacilli > Caryophanales > Paenibacillaceae > Paenibacillus > Paenibacillus sp. FSL H7-0737. Next base: position 5,860,830 of record NZ_CP009279.1, read on the forward strand.
TAGAAACCACACAAAAACAATTCCATCAGCAATAAATCCTGAATGACAGGAACATAAATGAAGCTTTTAAATTAAAAAACCACTCCCGCATCAGATTCTTGCTCTTCTGAAAAGGAAGTGGTTTTTATAGAATTCAGTACTGCTGTAGAGTGGGAGCGCAAATCGAACTAACCCTTACTTGCACCCGCGGTCAGACCGTCCACCAGGAATCGCTGAAGGAAAATGAACAGTAGCGTGACCGGGAGAGCAACCAGCACCGCTCCGGCGGCGAACAATGTGAATTCAGTCGAATTGCTTTGATTCACCATCCGGAAAAGCCCGACAGCGAGCGTTCTCGTCTCTTCCGTACGCAATACAAGGTCAGCGAATATGAAATCCACAAAGCAGCCATTAAATATCATAAGACTGGCATAGGTAAGCATCGGTTTGGACAGCGGGATCATTATAGAGAGAAAAACTTTCATATGACTCGCCCCATCCATCCGCGCAGCATCTTCCAGACTTTTAGGAATAGTATCAAAAAAACCTTTAGCCACAAACACATTGGTGATAATGGCGCCACTGCTGTATACAAGCACAAGTGCCCAATGGGAATTCAGTAGCCCAAGTGTGTTCAGCAGCACGTAAACTGCAATCATAGCCATGAATCCCGGAAACATTTGCAGAACTAGAAGCGCGGTCAGTGTCGTTTTTCTGCCCGTGAACCGATAGCGAGAGATGGCATACGAAGTCAACAGCAGCAGAAAAGTGCCAAGTAGCGTAGACAACGCTGCAACCTTTAGTGTATTCATGAACCAAATCAAATATTTAGTTTGCTCAAACAGTTCCTTGTAATGAATGAACGTGAAATTTTTAGGAATCAACGAGTCGCTGAACAAACTGTTTCCCGTCTTGAATGAAGACATAATAATCCAAAACGCTGGAAAAAGACTAATAAAACTGAGCACAATCAGTAGCAAATGGCTTCCAATCGTTTTAAACGCTTCTGTCAGTTTTGGCTTCATGCAATCATATCCTCCTCTTTGTAGGATCGCGTTCGGCGGTAGCTCCAGATGGAGAAGGTCGCGACCAGCAGGAAGATGACAATCCCGATTACGGAAGCAAAGCTGTATTGCGATTGGTTAAGCGCCAGTTTATAGAGCCAAGTCACCAGCAGATCCGTATGGCCCGCGTACTGGTAATCCGGATTAACCGGTTCTCCGTTGGTCATCAGGTAAATGACGTTAAAGCTATTAATGTTACCGGCAAACTGCATGATCAGGATTGGAGCAGTCGCGAACAGTACCATAGGCAGTGTAACCATGCGGAATTTGTAGAATGCCCCAGCACCGTCCACTTCAGCAGCTTCGTACATATCCCTTGGAATCGTTGTCAGTACCCCAAAGGCCAGAATCATGGTAACCGGAATTCCGATCCACATATTAGCCAGAATTACGGTGACCTTTGCCCAGAAAGGATTAGTCAGCCAGGCCACCCCCTCCAATCCCAAAGCTCTTACATAACTATTGATCGGTCCGAACTGATTATTGAACATATTACGCATGACGAGCAGAGAAATCATATTAGGAATAGCAAAGGGAACGATCAGCAGTGTACGCCAAAGCTTTTTCCACCGAACACGGGGCTGGTGAATAAGTACAGCGATGAGCACACCTCCAATGTAAGTCGTCGCAGTAGCAATAATCGCCCAGATCAGTGTCCAAGTCAGCACTCCGCCGAAGGTTGAACTCCATACATCCAAACTTAGCATTTTATTAAAATTACCGAACCCCACCCATTCTACTAGATGCGCAGGCGGTAAAATCGGGTCGGCATAGTTCGTAAACGCCAGTAGCACCGAAAAAACAAGCGGCAATATCGTCAGAAAAACCACTGCCACAAAAGGAATCGCTAGTACAAGATAGGCGAAGTTTCTACGCCCCATATGTCTGAGCGATTCACCGAATGAATGAATGGGCTCATTCCGGTCCCGCGCAGCTCCAACTAGAAAGGCATCCCTGATATTCAGTAAATGAAAAGCTGTATAAAACAGCAGCGCCAGCAATGACATCAGACCATTGATCATCATAAAAATGGAGTGATCGCCCTCCACCATCCGGGTTAATTTACCTACCTTGACCATACGGCTTGGAAATTCACCAAGTGTGATCAACCCCCGCAAATACCCCATTAGATCATGAGCAATAAAATAGATTCCAGCAGACCCCACCAGCAGGAATACTAATCCTTTCAGCCACTGTCGATTGAAGAACTGGCCCAGTCCCGGAATAATAGCCGAGAGTAGCGCTGCACCTGTTTTTTTGTGCATAGCTCAAATCACCTGTCCTTTACTTCGAATCCAGATCGGCCTGAATCGTTGATACAGTCTTATCGAGCGTCTGCTTAACATCAAGACCCGGATCGTTCCACAGGGATACAAATGCTGCCTTTAGCGGTCCCCAGACGGATTTGATTTCCGATAGAGAAGGCATCGGCACGGAGTGTTGGAACTGCTCGAAGAATCCACTTATAATCGGATCATCTTTGATTACCGGCGCTTCTCCGGCTTCAATGCTCGCAGGAATCGCACCCGTCATTTCAAAGTTCTTTAGCTGATTCTCCTTGCTGCTTGCAAAATGTGCGAACAAGCGGCTAGCGACCGGATATACCGTATAGGAATTGACATAATACGATTTAACACCGGAAAAAGAAATGCTGTCTTGACCATCAGGTCCCTTAGGAAGAGGCGCCACTCCAAGGTTAACATGATCCTTGAACATCGCTATGGACCAAGGCCCGTCGATGTTCATCGCCAGCTTGCCTTCCTGAAACAATTGAGTTTTAACGTCATAGGTGATATCTCCTGCATTCAATGGGAGAATTCCTTTTAAGCTCTGAAGAAAGGTAAATCCTTTGACGGTGCCTTCATTATTCAAGCCGATATCTTTGACATTCGTATTGTTGTCACCGTAAATGTATCCGCCGAAGCTGCCAATGAATGGATAGCTGTAATACCCGACGAATTCCCACATGATCGCAAATTTGTTCTCTTTCGGCTTATTGTACGTATTGGCAAAAGCGATCACATCATCCCAAGTTTTTGGAGCTTCGGATATCAGATCCTTGTTGTAGAACAGCGCATAGGTCTCCACCGATTTAGGATAGCCGTACAGGATACCGTCATAAGTCGATGCTTGAATAGCTGTCTCCACCATAGTTGATTTCGTTTCTTCCTCAAACACATCATTTGGCAAAAGCAATCCCGCTTTGACAGCCTGACCGATCTGATCATGCGGGAGAGTCAACACATCGGCGGCTAGTTTGGACGGGCCATCTGTCGCCAACCTTGTTCCCTGATCGCCGCCCGCCATTTCCTCAACCTTGACAGGAACGCCGTATTCTTTTTCGAAATCAGCGGCTAACTGCTTCATGTACTCAACCTGCTCCTTGGCTTCCCAGACCGTTAATTCGGCCCCAGCTTCCGGTTTCAGCTCCTCTTCGGCGGGATTCGTCTCATTTGTAGTTCCCCCCGGCTCGTTCACTGTGGAATTCGGGCTTGAATTCGGCTGAGCCGTAGAGTTCCCATTGCCTGAACCGCAAGCCGTAACCGTCAATGCCAACAGCAGACTTAGGGTCAAACTAAATGATACCGCTTGCATTTTCGATCGTTTACTCTTCTTCATTTGCTCATCTCCCCTTTATTCATAAGTGATCAGACCTAACACGCATAGAAAAAGAGCATGCAAAAAAGGTACAACCTCATTCGCACAAAGTGCCGAGGTTGTACCTTTTAGGTAACAGTGCCTTTAATTTGTTTGCGTATTAAGAAAAATCAAGTTCGTTCGCCCTCATTCTATAATACCCATAATTTGGATTGCAATCAGAGTATAGATCCAAATGGGGTTATTTAATAGCACTTTTCTTGTTTTTCCTTATATTTTCTCCTTTTTTCAACTACATACTAAATATTCCATATTGTGAATTCATGTGAAATAATCTCTTGCTTTAATCTTGAGGGGTATGATAAGATTCAGACAAAATTTAAAGGCAATGAAACCGCCAAGGGTTCAACCTCTGATTATCATGAGGTTGGCCCTTTTTTGCGTTTACAGGCCACGAAGGGATGGAAATTGATTATGATTCAACAAGAAGCCGTTTATCATCGCATGGGGCAGAATTGGTCATATGCCTACGATGAGTCTACACTGCATATTCGCATAAGAACTAAACGGGATAACGTGTCAAAGATTGATCTTTTTTGCGGAGATAAATACAGTTGGGACAAAACCCATGAGGTTATTCCCATGCAGCACATGGCTTCTGATAGCTTATTCGATTATTGGCAGGCTGCGGTCCGTCCTGTTTATCGCAGACTCACTTACTATTTTGCACTTTATAACAAAGATGAGGTCCTTTATTATTTGGAAAAAGGCTTCTTCTCAGAGCCTCCAGTCATAATATATGAGGGCTTATTCGACTTTCCTTTCTTGAACCGTGAAGATGTACACTCCCCTCCAGCATGGGTAAAGGATGCAGTATTTTATCAAATTTTTCCGGAGCGTTTCGCAAATGGCGATCCTACTAACGATCCGGCAGATGTGCTAGATTGGGGCGGTACACCGAGTCCCCGGAATTTCTTCGGAGGAGACTTGCAAGGTGTACTAGATCAATTGGATTATCTCTGTGAATTGGGCATTACCGCCATCTATTTCAATCCTCTGTTTGAGGCAACCACCAATCATAAATATGATATAAAGGATTATTTCTTGGTGGACCCTCATTTTGGAACCAACGCTTTGCTAAAAGAACTTGTTGACGCCTGTCATTCCAAAGGTATCCGCGTCATTCTAGACGGTGTCTTTAATCATTGCGGCCATACCTTTCCGCCATTTGTTGATCTGCTCACCAACGGGCGTTCTTCCCGTTATGCCGATTGGTTTCATGTGCGTGAGTGGCCACCACAAGTCATCGACGGCATTCCCACCTATGACACATTTGCATTCGAGCCTATCATGCCAAAATTCAACACTGAGAATCCTGAAGTCAGAGAGTATCTGTTGAACGTTGGTCGTTATTGGATTGAGGAAATCGGTGTAGACGGTTGGCGGCTTGATGTCGCGAATGAAGTCTCTCATACGTTCTGGCGACAATTCCGTAATACGATCAAAAGCATTAATCCAGAAGCCTATCTTGTAGGCGAAATTATGCATGACTCCTTGCCGTGGCTACTTGGCGATCAATTTGATGCCGTTATGAATTACCCACTAACCAACATTCAGATTAATTTCTTCGCTCACGGACAAATTAATGCTTCACAATTTTCTCTATCGATTGCTACTATGCTAGCGAATTACCCGCAGCAAATTACAGAGGCCAATTTTAATCTATTAGACAGCCATGACACAACTCGTTTCCTGACCCTTTGCGGTGGTGACATCCGGAGATTAAAACTGGCCGTTTTGTTCCAAATGACCTTTCAGGGAGCACCATGTATTTACTATGGCGATGAAATCGGTATGGAAGGTGAATATGACCCAGATAATCGTAAATGTATGGAGTGGGACATCCAGAAACAGAACAGGGAACTGTTTGAATACTATCGCTGGACGATCGGTCTTCGTAATTCGCATACTGCGTTCCGTAGTAGCGGCTTTAAATCGCTGGAGATCCCGGACCACCCAAGACTGCTTGTATATGAACGGTGGGACGAACATAACCGCTTCTTAATCGTGCTCAACAATGAAGAGGTGCTAGTCGACGCCACCATTCCTGTACCCGGGATGGATGCTATATGGGTAAACCTAGAGACGCAGAAGCGAACAGAAAAATTCACATCATTACTACATCTGAATCTGCCCGAATTCGGCTATGCGGTATTCCAAGCTGTTAATAAATAGTCCATAACAAGAGCCCCTCGCCATCTACGCCTTGCTCATCAATTGTTTCAGCCTATACGCCAAAGTTTAAATACGAAGTAAGATAACTTATAAGGAGTGATTGGTGATGAGTAACGTAGAACATAAAGTAGAGCATGAAGTAGAAAACGGAAGCAACTTTTTCAAAGGTATCTTTATTGGTAGCTTAATAGGTGCTGCAGCAGCCCTATTATTTGCACCAAAGCCTGGTCGTGAAATGCGCAGTGATCTGTCCGATAAACTTACGCTTGCTACTGACAAAACTAAAGAAGTTGCTGGTGTCGTAACTGACAAGACCAAAGCCATTGCCACAACGGTAGGTGAAAAAGCAACCGATCTGGCTAGTACAGTTTCAGTCAAAGCTTCTGATATCTACACTACTGTCAGTGACAGCAAGCAGCAAATTGCCGCTACCCTTCAAGAAGCAGGCAGCAAAATTGGTGACACTGTAAGTGAAGCTTCAAATAATGTAGCCTCTGATGTTAAAGACGCTTCTAAAGAAGTGGCTGACGAAGCCAAAGCATCCTCTAAAGAAGTCGCCGATGAGGCTAAAGATGCGAAAGAGGATGTTAAATCCTCCTATAAATCCAGTTACTAATCTGCGGCATAATACAGCTATCATTTCATTCGACAACAGCCAGCTGTCCGCAGCTGGCTGTTGTTTAGTTATACCCTATATAAAGTTTCATCTGATTGAATAGATCCTTAATGAATGCCCGATCGGGCTACAGAAAGCAGGGGTGCTCCATGGGAGAATCAAATAGCCAAACAAAAGCATATGAAATTGATGAACATCCTTTCGAATTACGGCATGAGGTCAAACGCTTAAACAATCGTCTGGATAAGATTGCTGACTCACTAGAAAAATCAGAATTTAAGGACATCCTTGATAACTACTCAGATCCCAAAAAAAGAATTATCACAAACTTGATGGCCGGTATATCCCGAGGTCTCGGCCTATCTCTCGGAACGTTCGTAGTCCTTGGTGTTCTGGGCTACATTCTTAGTCTATTTCTTGATGTTCCCGTGATCGGTGAGTACCTTGGCGAGATCAAAAAATACATTGATGCGAACAGCTAACAAGTGGGCTATTTATCGCCCATCTATCACCGCTCCCCCTTACCCCGCTTGTCCGGCTAATCCTTCAAGGTTAGCCGGACAAGCGGGGTAAGGGCGTTGTGGAACACAAATAAAGGACATGCTATTCTCCAGGCACGGAGAGAGGCATGTCCTTATCGTCGAACAGTAGAATTCAAATCCAGGTAATGTATATTACACATAAAGGAGCTCAATAGGATGAGTTGGCCATAATCTGCTTTAACTTCTCAGTGGCCCGCTTCTGTATCCGTGAAACACTCATCTGTGAAACCCCCAGCTTCTGAGCAATTGCCCGCTGGGATTGACCATCTTGGAAGGCTAGCAGCAACACTTGCTGCTCTTGCTCCTTCAATTGTCCTAGTGCTTGCTGCAGATCCATTCGTTTCTCTACAGTCTCGTAATCGTTCGCATCAGAGCTGATAAGCTCCCCTAGCGTAGCTCCAGTCTCCTCTTGAGAAAGCGGTGAATCTAGAGATACGTAATGGTAACATTCTCTGCCTGCCAGTACTTCTACAGTTTCTTCAACAGACAGATCAAGATAATGAGCGATCTCATCGACCGCAGGAGAACGCTCAAGCTTCACTGTAAGTTCATCAATCGCGTGTTGAACAAGCGCTCCTTTTTCTTTAATCCGTCTAGGAACCTGTATGTACCAAGATTTATCACGCAAATAATTCTTCATATGTCCAATCATGCTTTTCATCGCATAGGGCTCAAAAGGGATTCCGAGACTGATATCATATTGCTGCAGTAACCGGATGAGCGCCATTTGCCCGACCTGATATAAATCCTCATACAAGTCGGGGCGATTACGGGAAATCTTCCCAGCAGCCATTTTCACCATAGGCTCATATTTCTGTATCAGCAACGTCGCCTGATCGTTATCCTTGGTCTGCTGATACTCCCAAATTTGGGTGACTGCTTCATTCATGGACTCGGGGGGAGTCACTTTGTCACTCATACTTTCTCCTCGCTAAAATTAAGGTGCTTCTTCAAAGTTACCACCGTCCCTTTTCCGGCTTCACTTACGACACTAACGTCATCCATCAACGCTTGCATTAAGTAGAACCCTAACCCGCCAACCTGAACGTCACTTAACTCCTTATCATGCAGTGTCATACGTTCATTAGACTTGTCCAAGCCGTCAAAGCTCTCCCCTTCGTCTTTGACTGTAATGGATAAGGAGCTTTCCTCTACCTCAAAAATAACATCTACTACTCCGTCTTTTTGGCCATAAGCATATAATACTGAATTGTTACACGCCTCTGACACTGCCACTTTCATGTCTTCTATATCCTCATAGGTGAAACCCATTTTCGAGGCAATGCCGTATAAATTCAACCTAACAATATCCACATACTCTGCGCTAGCAGGCAACTGAAGAATTACTTTTTGCACATCATCACTCATTCTTTGTTCTATCCTTTCCTAGTGGGAATTCTCTTGGGAGGCAAAAAACTTGGAAATACCAGTCATGTCAAACAACTTCTGAATTTGTGGAGGAACATCCTCAACCATAAACTTAACGTCCATTCCTTGTCTTGATTTCAGGATCGAAAGTAGAATACCAATCCCTGTGCTATCGATGTATTTTAATTCTTTTAGATTAATAACTAAATCTAGTTTGGTGTCTCCCACAAGTGGCTCCATAACCAGGCGGAAATCGGAAGCAACTGATAAATCAAGTTCACCACTCAGGAAAACTGTGCATACATTCCCTTTGGTTTCTGTCTTAGCATGGAACTTGTTACTTTTATGCGTATTCATTAGACGATCTCTCCTGAACAAATATTTTCTATATTAATAACCTTAATGATATACCTTTGAATCAGATAACGTTAAAAAAACGGATTGGTAAATACTAGATTACGCTTGGAAAATAGATATATCAGGTTCTACTAATACATTGTCGTTGCTAGAATATCGAGAAATAATTTGTTTTATACTACTCATCTTCAGCGGTTTGCTGATGTAATCATCCATTCCAGAGGCCTTACAGCGATTCTGAATTCCTTCCATGACGTTCGCCGTCATTGCAATGATAACGGTCTTCTCGGCAGCAGGACCACCCTCTCGACGAATTTGAGCGGTCGCCTCCAAGCCATCCATCACTGGCATTTGAAGGTCCATAAAGATAAAATCATAAGGATGTTTAATCGCCATCTCCACAGCCTGTTGACCATCTTCAGCCATATCGGCCGCATAGCCCAGCTTATCCAGCATGCTGACCATTAGACGCTGATTAATCGGATGGTCATCCACAACAAGGATTCTACTTCTTCCCTCTTGATTGGAAACAGGATGTGTGGATTCCTCTTCTTGATATCCACCTATCAAATCTTCTCCTGGCATAGATACCTGAATCGTAAAGATAAAAGTGGCTCCTTTTTGCTCCATCGATTCTACCCGAATTTCTCCGCCCATCATTCCGACAAGAGATTTACATATAGCTAGTCCCAGACCTGTTCCCCCATATTTCCGTGTCATGGAAGAATCAAGCTGCGAGAAGGGCTCAAATAGTCGGTCACATTTCTCCGGAGAAATACCAATCCCCGTATCCATAATTGTGAACTCAACTTCCATTTTATGATCCGCAACGCTCTTGATCGAGGCGACTAGATAGACCCCACCTTGATTTGTGAATTTAACTGCGTTAGCGATCAGATTAATTAAAACTTGGCGTAAACGAGCCATATCCCCATATAAAAGTCGAGGCAATTTCTGATCAATAAAATAAGCGAGCTCCAGGTTCTTCTTTCCTGCTTCTATCGAGAAGAGGCTGAACACCTCTTGAATACAATTTCGGAGTTCAAATAAGTGCTCTTCAACTTCCATTTTTCCAGATTCCATTTTAGTAAAATCAAGAATGTCGTTAATTACCGTAATCAACGTGTCCGCACTTTTCCGAATGATCTCCGAATATTCCTTTTGCTCAGAAGTAAGATCCGTCTCCATTAATAGATCGATCATGCCAACTACGCCGTTCATAGGTGTACGAATTTCATGACTCATCATGGCTAGAAATTCCGACTTTGCTTTCGAGGCAATCTCCGCCTCTTCTTTTGCCTTGATAAGCTCACTATTAATGATTTCCAGTTCTTTCGTCTTTTGCTGCAGCAGCATGGTTTGAGTCTGATGCTTCTTGCTCGTGATGTACATTTCGACAAAGCCTTGTATCTTAGAGTTCAAAATTTGTGGAATGAAAGGCTTGACCATATAATCAATAGCCCCTGCCGAATAGCCCGCGAATAAATGCTCCGCTTCTTTGCTATTGGCAGAGATAAAAATAATCGGAATTTCCTTCGTTTTCTCTCTGGCCTTGATCAATTTGGCAGTTTCAATTCCATCCATACCCGGCATCTGTACATCTAGTACAATGACAGCAAAATCATACCTTAACAAACAGCGCAACGCTTCTTCACCGGAGGTAGCTTTAATTAGCTCGTAATGCTGGCTCTCAAGCACTGCCTCCAGCGCCAGCAAATTTTCAGGACGGTCGTCTACTAGTAGTATATGAATTGGTTCTTGAAACCCCATAGGACCACCCTCCTACATGCGTTATTTTATGTTACGGTATATTTTCTCCACTCTGTCTAAAGATTCATAGCAATCGCTATATTTCGTAAAGTGAATGGACTCCTTAGAGCCCAGAACAAGGATTCCAAAGCGACTTAGACTTTCATGAAACAACCCGTGAACATGATCACGAAGCTCATCATTGAAATAGATCATTACATTCCGGCAGAGAATAACATTAAATTCATTAAATGAAGTGTCAGTAGCTAAATTATGCTCAGCAAAAATAATATTTTTGCGTAAATAAGGTTGTAAAATAACTGAGTTATACTTCGCAGTATAGTATTCGGAAAATGCCCGGGTACCTCCTGCCTCCAAATAATTCTTTGTGTATTGCTTCATTCTGCTAATATCATAAACGCCTTCCTTAGCCTGCTGTAAAGAACGCTCATTCATATCTGTGGCATAAATTCGAGCCTTATCGTAAAGCCCTTCTTCATGAAGCAGGATGGCCATAGAATAAACTTCCTCCCCAGTGGAACATCCGGCATGCCAGATACGAATATAGGGATAGGTTCTTAACAAAGGAACTACCTTCTGGCGAAAAGTTAGAAATAATCCCGGATCCCTGAACATTTCAGTCACAGGAATAGAGAGACTGTAGACAAATCGTTCAAAACAAGCCCGATCATGCAGAACCTTCTCTTGCAGCGCGGATATGGTGAGTACATTCTCCGCATGAACATGATGCCAGATGCGCCGTTTTAATGAAGGCAACGCATAATTCCGGAAATCATAGCCATATAAACGGTGTACCCCATCAAGAAGCAGCTCAATCTCAATTTGCTCCAGTTCGTCACTTCCCGCCAGAACGGGTTGCTCCTCATATCCGTGTTCTATTGCTTTCATTGTTATCCCGACTCCCTTATCAACACGCCGTACTTTTGAAGAATGGCTTTTTGTTAGTTCTTTTAAAGTATTACCCCAATATTAAGGTTACGAATACAGCCAAACTCGCATTAAAGATAGAAGTTGACCTGTTGCAATTGGCTTCTTCATATAGTCAGAGGCTCCAGCTTCAATACATTTGGCACGATCCTCTTTCATAGCTTTGGCGGTCAGCGCAATAATAGGCAGTTTCTGATACTGTGGCATCTCGCGAATCCGGCGCATAGCCTCATATCCGTCCATTTCTGGCATCATCATATCCATTAGCACAAGATCAAAATCTTCTTGCTCTACCAGCATTTCCAGCGCTTCGCGTCCATTCTCCGCAAACTTCACTTCCATATGATACTCTTCGAGTACGCTGGAGAGCGCAAAGACATTGCGAATATCATCATCGACGAGCAGTATTTTCTTTCCTTCAAACAATTCTTCTTTATTATGAAGCTTCTGCAGAATCTTACGTTTATCTTCCGGAAGATTTGCTTCTACCCGGTGCAAGAACAATGTTGTCTCATCCAACAACCGCTCTGGAGAACGTACATCCTTGATAATGATTGATTCCGCATATTTACGCAGCTGCGTCTCTTCTTTGCCATCCAAATCCTTACCCGTATAAATAATAATAGGCAGATCATTTAATTCCTCATCATCACGAATCTGATCCAGCAGATCGAAGCCTGTCATATCCTCAAGCATCAAATCTAGAACCATACAATCATATCTCTGCTTCCGCAGCTCATTCAGTGCTTCCCCGCCAGTTGAAACTGCGGTTATGGCCACATCGTCGTGACCGATCAACTCCATGATAGAACGACGTTGAATCTCATCATCCTCTACAATCAGCAAGTACTTCAACGTACTGGAGGTGTAGTTCTCGATTTGCGAGAAAGCCCGTTCTAGCGCCTCTCTAGAAGAAGGTTTTCTTAAATAAGCCATTGCCCCCATCATAAGCCCCTGCTTCACTTCATCATTTACAGAGATGACATGGACAGGGATATGGCGAGTCTGTGATGCACTCTTTAGTTCTCTAAGGATGGTCCAGCCATCCATAACCGGCAGCTGAATATCAAGAATAATCGCATCTGGTAAATAAGTCTTCGCCATCTGCAATCCGGTATCCCCTTGGAGGGCTACCAGTCCTTTGAAGTTGCGGCCATGAGCCATATCCAGCAGTATTTTTGCGAAGCTCTCATCATCTTCAATAATAAGTAAAACCTTATCATTTGCAGTTAATTGATCACGATCATCATCGATCACCAATTGTGGGATAGGTGCATGAGCCTGCGTTGGTACAAGGGTTGGAAGTATATCTCCAATATACCCCTCGAAGGTTGCATCTTCTCTAGAAGCAGCAGCTTCTATTACTGCAGGTTGCTGCTTAATATAATTCCCTACAACTGGCAAATACATAGTAAAGGTACTACCTTGGCCCTCACGGGATTCCAGTACAATAGCTCCACCCATTAAACGTGCTAACTCACGGCTAATGGACAAACCTAAGCCTGTCCCCCCAAATTTACGGCTGGTAGTTCCATCCACCTGTTGGAAGGCTTCGAACACAATATCAGTTTTGTCTGCCGGAATACCAATTCCGCTATCCTTTACAGCAATAGCAATATATTCAACTTCACCTGGCAGATCTAGCGGAATAAGATTGTCATCTGCTTGGCTAACCGAGAACTCAATAAATCCTTCCATCGTAAATTTAAAGGCATTAGAAAGCAGATTTCTTAGCACCTGCTTCAACCGATGACCATCGGCAATGACACTATCTGGCAGCGGCTCATTAAAGGTAATTTTTAAAGAAAGTCCCTTTTTGAGCGCTTGCGGAGCAAAATTCTGCTTCACAAAGCTCTTCAGCTCCGTTAATTTAATTTCTTCTTGGTTCAGTTCCATTTTGCCAGCATCAACCTTGGATAAGTCCAAAATCTCATCAATCATCTTAAGCAAGTCTGCACCTGACATATAAATCGTATGTGCAAATTCAACCTGTTTCTCTGACAAGTTGCCATCCTTATTCTCCGTGAGTAGCTGCGACAGAATCAAGAGACTGTTGAGCGGAGTTCGCAATTCATGAGACATATTCGCCAAGAACTCTGATTTATATTTACTAGTAACAGATAATTGCTTGGCCTGTTTCTCTAATTGAATTTTTGCATGCTCAATTTCATCTTTCTTCTCTTCAACCTCCTGCACTTGTTCCTCTAAAGCGCGGGTCTTGGCAATAAGTTCCGTATTATAATGCTCCAGTTCTTCCTGCTGACGCTGGAGCAGTTCTTCCGAACGTTTAAGCGCATCCGTCTGCTCTTCCAAGTTCTCATTGGAACGACGCAATTCCTCTTGCTGAGTCTGTAGTTCCTCCGACTGACACTGCAGCTCTTCCGTAAGAGCTTGTGAATCACGCAACAATTTCTCCACGATCAAACGACGGCTAATATTATTAAAAATAATACTTAAATTATTAGCGAGTTGTTGCAGCAAATCATTTTTCAAACTGCTAAAAGGTTGGAATGAAGCAAATTCTACTACGCCTAGCAGTTCGTCTTCAAAAATAAGCGGATGGATAGAAATATATCCAGGTTGCGCATCCACGAATCCGGACTTAACGGATGAATAGTCTTCAGGAGCCTTCTCCAGTCTGATCGGGTGCATATCGAGCGCACTTTGTCCTACAAGCCCTTCTCCAATCACAAACCCGTCCTTAGGTTTCTTATCATTATCTACTGCATAATATCCACTGCTTCGTAAAAAGTCAGGACGATTGGCATCTTTTAAATATACAGCTCCGAACTGTGCTCCCAGCACAGGGGTAAACTCATTGATGAAGGTCTGTGAGACCTGATCCAAGGAGCTAACACCTCGCAATAGTTCCGTCACCCGAGCAACATTCGCATTCAGCCAGGATTGGTCATTCTGCGCTTGCGCATAGGCCTGTTCCATTTGCTGCTTCTGTTCAAGATCTAAAGCCATCTTCTTAAAGACAAGAGCAACCTCACCAATTTCATCTTTAGTAGTAACCTTTATACGCCGTATGGCCCTCACTCTACCGTTGCCAAAGCTGGTAATCATCATCGAAACGACATTAAGCCCCCGAGTGATGCTTGGGATGATCCATAAAACCACTCCAAGTCCGAGAAGTAAGCCCATAATCATCATTAGAACTACCATCTGAGTCGAACTTTTATAAGCTTCGTTGGCCTTCGTACTCTCTTCATTCATAATAAAAGCATTATAATCAGAGAGACTGTTCAGAGCGTTTAACACGGCATTCTGAATCGCTTGTCCCTCTGTGTTGGAATACGTGCTAGCATTCTGAAAATAACCAGCCGATAGCAGTTTCAATACCTTTTCCTGATAATTTAAATAAGTGGTGTACGCATCATCTATTTGACCAACCATTTGCATTTCTTCAGCGCTAGTCATCGATGCTTTTATTTTCTCGTAGTGCTCATTCGCTTTAGTAATCTTTTTATTAATCTCATTCTTTTGAGATTCTACCGATGATGCATCTGCACTTAACATGGTCGTGGTCAATATTCGCGCCATATCATTGACTTCTCCACGCATCCCCGAAGAAGACCGCCCCTTCATATATCTATCCTGATACCCTTCCAGTTGGTTATTCATATAATTTAAGCGGTCGTATCCTATCATCGTAAGTGCAAGCATAATCGCTAACATGGCACTGAAGCCAATTAAGAGTTTAGCCTTTATCTTCATTCTCTATCTGTTCCCTTCTTCAGTGAGATCCACACAATACACTTATCATCATCACGCTCTTTAGGAACCTCAACATTGAAAAAAGCAGCTCGAATAGCTTCTTCGTTCCACTCATGTTCAACATTTAAATGTTGAATCATAAATTTCAGCTGCTCTTCTTGTTCGCCCTCAACCAGCTCCAATAGACCATCTGTATAAAGAACTAGATGCCCTTCATCTTCATAGGTTAAGCTCTGTGGCTGAATATCAATCCGTTCAAACAGACCTACCGGGTGACAGTTACTTTCCAGCATGACTGGAGTCTTAGCCACACCTTCAAAAAATAGCGCAGGTGGATGCCCGGCGTTGACGTAGTCAATACGTTTCATACGGGTATCTATCACAAGATAAATGGTCGTAAAGTAATATTGGATCAGCTTTTTCTCAATATAGAGCTGATTAAACCTTCGATTGAGCTCCTGAATTACCTTTTCCGGCTCTACATACGTAGTTACCGTGTCCTTTAACACAGAAGCAAGAAACATACAAAAAAGAGATGACGATATTCCGTGTCCCATAATGTCCAGCAGGATCACGCCATATCGGCCATCACCAAGGGGGTACCACGCGTATAAATCACCGGCAAGCTCAGAGGATGGCTGATAGATGGCATTGACCTCAAAATCCTCTTCCTGAAGAGGCAAGCTCAACACAGCATTCTGAACAAGTGCGGCCAGTCTCAATTCTTCTTGAATTCGCTGATCTCGTTCCTTATGCCAATCTTTCTCTCGCTTCAACCGCAGCGCGAGTCGAATTCTGGCCATCAGCTCCACTTTGTTAATGGGTTTCGTAACATAATCTACTGCACCTGCATCCAGTGCTTCTGCCAGCTTCTTGGAATCTCCAACAGCTGTAACCATTATTATTGGAATATCCTTTAGGTGTTCGTATTGCTGTACAACACGACATGCCTCGATTCCATCCATTTCAGGCATCATCATATCCAGTAAAATCAGATCGATATCTGACATCCGAGGACGTCCATCTTCACTCACAGAACCGATACCCAACCGTGTAAGCATCTCTTTTGCAGAGGATGCGGTTACGAAATTTCGGTAATCTTCTTTTTTCAGGATTTCACGGATAATGATAACATTAGTCGGATTGTCATCTACGATTAAGATTCTCATCATCTTCACCTCACACGAATAGTATTACGAATGTAAAAATCTGCGACTCATTACCTATATCATACGCTATTTAAATGTGTTATTTCTATTTTTAATATATGTAAATATAGTAATAGGTTCATTTACGCATTCAGCAAAGTAACCTCCCGAACCACTACATCTAGTGGTTCGGGAGGTTACTCTATGGTAAAGACAGCCTCTGTTTATTAACCAAAATGATCAAAAGTGAAACATATTAAGAAGAAATACTATCAAATAAATCAATACCTTCAAATTCACCTGCCAAATTTCGATATATTTTGAGCGCATTGTTTCCTCTCATATATACATCACCATCTTCGGCAATAAAATACGGTTTACCCAAGGTCGATTGCACATTATCCTTCATGGGATCAATTCCCACCCCATTTACCTGTAGACCAAACTGCTGTGCTTGAGAAGGTGAGACATGCACATACAGTACAAACCCCTCACCAACACCCACTGTTACATCTGCGTATTGGTACTCCTCTGTCCCTTGCAATGGATCATTTGTTACCGCCAGCGGATTGCCCTTGGCCAGAAGCAATTCTTCCTTCGTAGCATATAAAGCAACACCTTGCAGTGAATCAAACTGATTTATAGCAGGGCTTGTTTCTGAGGAATGTTCAAATGTAAGAACTGTCTTAGGCTGATCACTAAAAGTCGAGATAGGCGTCAACTGTGGAGACGCATCAAAGTATGGGGAAAGTAGACTAAACAAGAGTATGATAATGTTCATGTTGTTATCCCACCTTTCTTATCTGCAGCCGCCATTTACAGAGGACTTGCTGCCTTAACTTTAATGACGGAATTTTTTCCAAAGAGTTGCAGCTACATCTACACTTTTTAACACAGTAGCTATTTTCCCCGGTGCTTTCTCGTTATTAACAGCATCATAGGAGTTTACCGTACGTTCCTCAGCAGGAGTCAGCGGAGCTTCTTTTATGGATATCCCCTTACGCTTCTCTCTCAGTTCATGTGATTTACGATATCTTTCAATCACAGTTACTGAAACTTGCTTAACGGTTAAGGTTAACTCATTCATAACTTCTCCCAAATTCTTCACAGAATCTATGACAGGATCAATCTTCTGAATTTTATTCTGTACATCAGCGGTAATTTCATTTGCATGTCTGACTGTAGTCTTCACTTCATAAGTCAGTTCATCCATCGTCTTCTGCACTTCCACCAAGGTCTGGCTTACTTTGTCGAGGGATTGCTTCGCTGACTGCAAAGTCTTAATTAGAAAGAAAACAAGTATTGCGAATGCGATAGCAACGAGAGCTACACTAAGTTCAATGATCATATTCATAACCCCTTCCAAATCTCATAAATAGTGGCTAATCAGCCTTGTATACTGCATAGTTACCCCTACTACCATATGCCGAAACAATCTGTCGAGCGTTGTCAAAATTCCCTGCTCCCCTTTGTTTCAGAATCAAAGTTCCCGTTTATACAATGACTACAAATCAAAAAAAGGATAGGTGATATGTAATGTTAAAATGGTCCGCAATTCTGCTAGTTGTAGCTGTAATCGCTGGTATCTTTGGTTTCTTCAATCTTGTAGCAGCCGCTGCTGGTCTTGCAAAGATACTATTCTTCGTATTCTTGGTTCTGTTTGTTGTTTCCCTCTTCACGGGACGCAGAGGTAGATCGATGTAGCCTCCTCCCATATCTATCCATATATCTTATTCATCATGCAGAAAGTATAGGTCATTCCCACACAGATGTCACTTGAGAAAATAAGAAAAAGTTTTGAAGTTAGATCATAATGAGGAGGAACTTAACATGAAAAAATTCGCCAGCATTACACTTGCCTTGGGACTTATGGCTTCAATAGCAGCTACAGCATCAGCCGCTGAGGTAACAGGGACAACTACAGATTCTACGCCCGGAACTGGAAGCACTTACACAACATCTTTTGAAACGATCATTACCCCATCGGATATTACTCCAGCCACACCACAAATTGTTCTAACCGAAAAAACAGCTTTCCACTTTTCAGTTGGCAGTATGATTCCTGCAGGCTGGCTTAGCGCTCAAACGCTTGATACCACAGGTGAAGTGATTACGGATACTTGGGGCAATGAATGGAGAGAAATCTACACTTGGCTAGGAAAAGCGTGGGTAAAGGTTCCTGTTGCTGCCAATGTAATTATGTAATTAGTACAGAAAAGATGATAACAAGCATAAACGCCTTCGGCGTCCCTATAAGGACGGCAAGTGTTTAAGCGAGAAATATAAGGATAATTTATAGAACGGAACATATAAATTCTTATATTTACAAAAAGCTACCCCCTCAGTAGATCATTCTACTGAGGGGGTAGCTTTTGCGCTTACGCCGCCTTTGTTCACCCGTCACAAACATGCGATGCTGCCGCTTCTGTATACCTATATAATTATCGGATGACCGATCCCCCGAAGAGGAAACGATTCGTCCAAGAAGCGCTTAATTTATCTACTTTCACCCCGCCTGAAGCTACGGAATACGTATGGAGAACTTGTCCATCTCCTAGATACATAGCAACATGCGATATTCTTGCCTTAGATTTGTCGATCCCTTCATACGCTGAAGCGGAGTTCCCTTTATAATCCATAAAGAACATTAGATCGCCGCGTTTCAAACCGGAAGTAGACGTAACTACCGTACTATTCGATTTCACCCAATCTCCCTGTTGACGGGAATCAGCAGGCAGTTTCAAATTCACAGCATCCATGAAAATTTGCCGGATAAAATCAGAACAATCGAAGGTGCTTGTATCATATCTGCTGGAACCAAACTCATAAGGTGTACCCAGATAGCCCATACCTGCTGAGATTACGCTCTCGATTTGGGCAGAAGCCCCAGGTGTAGAAATAGGTGGTACTGGTGCTGGCGGCGTTGGTGTCGGCGTTACCGTCCCAGTCCCCCCATTATTAGCGAACGAAGTATATTGATCACTTGAACTTATATATCCAATGCTACCATCAGAGGTTTGAATTTGATACCAGGAGCTGTTCGGCTGTGCCAGAAGCTGTACTTGTTCCCCCTTCTTCAGAAGTCTCAGTACTTTTCCGCTTGTAGAAGGCACAGTTCGAAGATTCACTCCGTACTTTATGGTTCCCGTTTGTGCTGTTGGTGTACCTACTGAAGATGAATTTACGCTGATATACTTATCATCTGTACTAGTATAGCCTACGGAACCATCCGCTGCTTTCACCTGATACCAATAGCTATTCGGTTGTGCCACAATCTGCACTTGATCTCCTTTTTGCAAATACTTCACTACTTCTCCATTTGTAGAAGGTGTACTGCGAAGGCGAACACTTGCCTCGATGACCGCTGTTTGACCGGCTGCTGCTGCCATAACTGAATTTGATGGACTTGAGGCTGCTGCTGCATTTCCAGGAGCAGATACTCCTAAACCTGCAACAATTGCAGCTGAAACCAATAAGGATGCTGTTAATTGCTTATGTGATTTAATCATACGTTCCCCCAATACCATGATGAGATTTCAACAAAGGTGTGAACTACATTCCTTTATGCCCTCATTATAGGCTTGCCCGGGATTTGGAACATGCTCCAAATTGCACATATAATCATGCCACTTTATGGTAAAATACAGGACTAAAGTCTTGAATCCTCCTTAAATATGTTTGTTTTTTCCTTAAAATAGAATTTTTTTAAATTTAATCTTTAGGTTCCACATGCACCTGTACATTCATAATATTGTGTAGCTTGCTCATTCTCTCTTCAATGGAGTCACTGATCCTATGACCTTCCACCACTGTAATATTCGCGTCTACCTCCACTACAACATCCACGTGTACATGATTCCCATGAACACGTGCCTTCACATCTTTAATCCCCTCTACTCCCGGTGTTCGAGCAATCGTACTACGTAGATCCATCAATCTATCTTCATCAAAGCCATCCGTAAGCCGGTAGGTCGAGTCACGAAAAATATCCCATGCCGTCTTAGAGATAATCAGTCCGACAACTACTGCCGCCGCAGAATCAATCCATGGCAGTCCGAACTGAGCACCTACAATCCCAACAGCAGCACCTATACTAACCATAGCATCGGAAAAATTATCTTTCGCCGCTGCCATGAGTGCACTACTATTTATCTGCTTAGCCAGCCTTTTGTTGTATATGTATACTCCCATCATTGCTACTGCACACACTAGAGCCACACCAGCAGACCATAGCTGCGGGGTTTCCTTTGCACGATCGAAAAAGGACCGCACCGCCTCCACAATCACTTGAATACCTACTACCGCCATAATAAAAGAAGCCAACAATGCAGCTACTGTCTCTGCCCGAAAATGTCCATAAGCATGGTCAGAGTCAGGTGGCTTCCGCGAAATCTTTAGACCAACCAACACGGCTGCAGATGCTACGATGTCAGTTAAATTATTGACTCCGTCCGCGACCAATGCACTAGAGGCGAATAGATAACCGCTAACCAGCTTGAATGTCGATAAAATGAGGTAAGCCGCTATGCTAACCCAAGCGCCACGCTCGCCTTTACGTATATCTTCGTAAATATCAACCATTTTGGCTATCTCCTCGTTTTCTGTTTTGTTAGAAAAGAATTCTTTCAATTATTCTTGCCCTTGTAGCAGCATTTAAAAACAATTAGAATAAAGTGAAGGACTTGCTTCAAAGGAGGTTATCATAATGAGCGAAAACAATGAAAAAGGAAAAATCAATTTAGCTGAAGCTATCCGGCAAAAGCTGGAGCAGAAGAAACAACAATCTTCCTCCAAACCTGGATCAACTTTTCAGGCCGGATCCGCTAAACCACTAAAAAGTCAGAATAACAAAAAGCCTAACAACCAACGCCGTCGTACCGGCGGATCCTAGTACTATTTTATAAACATAAAAGGCTGCGCATCCCTCAGGGACAACGCAGCCTTTTATGCGTTCGTCTGCCTTAAAGGATGGGCTAGAACTCATCAAATTCATAACTGATTCTCTTTATTGTACAATTAGACAACTGAAAACATGCGCTTTGGGAAACCTCAAGTGATAAGGATTCCTGTCTTGTAAGCCCAGCGTATACTCCCCGTAGAATTCTACTTGTTAATCCATGTGTAACCGCAATGACCCGCGGAGTGGAGGACAAGCTATCCAGCCAGTCTGTGACACGCTCCTGAACCGCTTCATAGCTCTCTCCATCTGGTGAACGAAAATACCAATCATACATACTCGTATCTTCAAGACTATTTGGCCAGCCCTGCTCAATTTCCTTGAGCGTTAGCCCTGACCAAGAACCAACGGAAACTTCACTTAACCTAGAATCCGTTTCTATTTTATTGAAATCATAACCTAAGATTTCACACAAAATTTGTGTGCTTTGCAGCGCTCTCCCAAGTGGACTTGAAATCACCTTCCATTCGGAGGGATGCTCCACCGAATAACGAAGCAGCCTACCCATTTGTCTGACTTGATCCATTCCATGCTCAGTCAGAGGTGAATCCAATTGTCCTTGGTAACGACCTTGCGTATTAAACTCGGTCTCCCCATGCCTCATAATAAAAATAGTTCTGTCCACATGCTCCACCTACCGTGACCTTTTCAAAATCAAAATTATAAAGACAGCTACCCTAATCCTATTAGGATTAGAGTAGCTGCTTGACGGGTTCCTTCCGCATAACGGAAAGTAAATATTATACTTCTACAGGATACATGCGTTGGCGCATTTCCTTAATTTCAGGATTCTCTAAATACTCATCGTAAGTCATCGTGCGATCAATTACACCTGTAGGTGTGATCTCGATGATACGGTTAGCAATCGTTTGGATGAACTGATGGTCATGGGAAGTAAAGAGAATAGTCCCGTCGAAATCGATCAGTCCGTTATTCAGTGCCGTAATGGATTCCAGATCCAAGTGATTGGTAGGTTCATCGAATACAAGCACGTTCGCACCGTTCAGCATCATCTTCGCCAACATACAGCGAACCTTCTCGCCCCCGGACAATACACTCGCTTTCTTCAGTGCTTCTTCTCCGGCGAACAGCATCCGTCCAAGGAATCCACGCAGGAACGTCTCATCCTGATCTTTAGAATACTGACGCAGCCATTCTACGAGATTCAAGTCCACGCCATCGAAATAGCTGGAGTTATCTTTCGGGAAATAAGCTTGAGTTGTAGTGACGCCCCACGCATATTCACCCGCATCCGCTTCCTGCTCACCCATGATCACATCAAATAGAAGTGATTTAGGCTGGGAGTAAGGACCCACGAAAGCAATCTTATCACCTTTGTTAACTACAAAGCTGATTTCATCAAGAACCTTCTCACCTTCAACCGATTTGGTCAATCCGCTGATCGTCAGAAGCTGCTTACCTGCTTCACGTTCAGGTTTGAAGTTGAGGAACGGATATTTACGGTTAGATGGACGAATGTCATCCAACGTAATTTTCTCGAGTTGTTTCTTACGAGAAGTCGCCTGTTTAGACTTGGAAGCATTGGCCGAGAAACGCTGAATAAAGGCTTGCAGTTCCTTGATCTTGTCTTCCTTCTTCTTGTTCGAATCACGCTGTAAAGCTTGAGCAAGCTGACTGGACTCGTACCAGAAGTCGTAGTTACCAACGTACATCTGGATTTTGCCAAAATCAATATCCGCAATATGCGTACATACTTTGTTCAGGAAGTGACGGTCATGGGATACGACGATAACAGTACCTTCATAATCCATGAGGAAGTTCTCTAACCAGCCAATCGACTCTAGATCCAAGTGGTTGGTAGGCTCATCGAGCAGGAGGTTGTTTGGACGGCCAAACAAGGCTTGTGCCAAGAGTACCCGTACCTTCTCATTGCCGCTCAGTTCGGCCATTTTCTTATCATGCAGTTCACGCATAATGCCCAGACCGATCAGCATAGCCGCCGCATCCGGCTCTGCATCCCAGCCATTAAGTTCGGCAAATTCGCCTTCAAGCTCACCGGCACGCAGACCATCTGCTTCCGTGAAATCAGACTTCGCATAAAGCGCGTCCTTTTCTTTCATGATTTCATAAAGACGAGTGTGACCCATAATTACTGTTTCAAGTACTGGGAATTCATCGTACTCGAAATGATTCTGCTTCAGAACTGCAAGGCGTTCACCTGGTGTTATATGAACATCACCCGTGTTCGCTTCAATCTCCCCAGACAGAATTTTCAGAAAGGTTGATTTACCAGCACCATTGGCACCAATCAAACCATAGCAGTTACCAGGGGTGAATTTTATGTTTACATCTTCGAAGAGAGCGCGTTTTCCGTAGCGGAGTGTTACGCCGCTTGTGCTAATCATTACGCATTACCATCCTTTTCACTTTAGGGTTTCGGCTCATTATAGCATAAAATCAGTGCAAAAATCCCGTGAAATAGGCATTTAAGCTGATCTCACTCCTACGAAACTTATTCCAACTGTTTTACGGCGACAACTTTTAAGGAGGAATTTTTTCAATTATTCCCCAGATGTGCGATTCTCCTTTTGTACGACCAGTGTTTCTCCATAACCGAGTGTACGAATTCTTTCCTCCGAAATCGCATGTTTAACTCGGGCGTTCTCCATGCGATCCAGTGCTTCCCGGGCGGTATCATCCGCAAGTCTGAAGGTACCGTAATGCATCGGAATCATGGTCTCCGCCCCTACATCTAGGAAAGCTTGAATGGCTTCCTCAGGATTTACATGCTGAGAGGTCATGAACCATTCCGGTTCATAAGCCCCAATCGGCATAAGCGCGATATCGATCTTATAACGACTTCCGATCTCCTTAAAGCCTGGAAAATAACCGCTGTCCCCAGCGAAATAAAGATTCGGAGAAGACTTCTGATTTCCGGAATCAGCGGGCTCCAAGATGTACCCACCCCAATGAGAAGTATTCGTATCCCATGGTGTTCTCCGCGTCCAGTGCTGAGTAGGCACAAAACTAAGCTTGATCTTACCTAGCTTAATCTCCTGCCACCATTCCATTTCCACACAGTTGCGGAACCCTTTTCGAAGCATTTTTCGCTTCAGACCAACAGGAACTACAAGCGTTGTCCCTGCCCGATATAATTTGCGGATAGAGGCGATATGCAAATGGTCATAATGAGAGTGCGAAATCAGAATCAGGTCAATCGGTGGCACTTCGCTAAGTGGAATCCCAGGTTGTCCCAGTCTTTTCTCAAAGCCCAGCCTTCTCGCCCAGATGGGATCTGTAATGATATTCATCCCTTCATATTGAAGGAAAAATGTTGAATGCCCAATCCACGTAATGGTAGACTCCAATCGATTCTCAGACAGATAAGATAATCTGGGCGGCGTATTCGGTACAACATATGAATAGTCCTTCTTCTTGCGACGACGCTCCTCACGCCACTGGCGAAATTCCTTTAATGATTTATCGGTACTTACATTATCGACGTTATGGTAACGAGTTTTAGGCATACAACACCTCTTCTACAGAAGTTTACCGAGCAATCCTAGCTTTAGCGAATATACTACAACTATATTGAACAGCAGCGTATTTTGCAAAATATACAAATAGCATGATAAAGGTTCGCCCTTTTATTCATCACAATTGCAGACTTTAGCGAAATAATAGAAGAGTTCTTTTGGTTTCACACCAGAAATGAGATAATATGTGTATAAAGTATGGCGGTGCATATACCGTTCAAGGGGGAGCTACGTATGAAGATTACTTTTATTGAACCGACTCCAAGTCCAAATACGATGAAGCTACATTTGGACGAAAGTTTAGAACCCGGAATTCGCAGAACCTATACTCCAGAAAGTGAGCGTTCCGCACCTGCTTGGGCACGTGAAATGTTAACGATACCGGGCGTTATTAGCATTTATCATGCTGCTGACTTCGCAGCACTTGAGCGCAAAGGCAATGCCGATTGGGCAGCCATTCTAAGAGAAGTTCAAAGCCGCTTCGCTAACAGCGAAGGTGTAACTGGAGATTGGAGCCTAGCTGACGAGAATGCCGGTGCTCATTTTGGGGAAGCGCAAGTCTTCGTCCAATTATTCCGCGGAATTCCGATGCAAATCCGCGTCAAAACGGGCGCGAATGAAGAGCGCATATCCTTAGCTAACCGCTTTACTAAAGCGGTTATGGATGTGGCTAGCGCCGTGATGATCAAAGAGCGCAAGCTCACCGATTACGGCGTGCGTTATGGCGAGCCCGCGGACATTGCGCGCGAGGTCGAGCAAGAGATCGAGGCAGCGTATCCGCAGGAACGCCTCGACTCCCTCGTGCAGCAAGCCATTGCGCACGGAGCCGAAGGTGAGTTCGTCGAGCAGAGACGAACTCGCACACAGGATGAGCTGCTGCGAGACCTGAAGCATGAAGATTGGCGCGTGCGCTACGCCGCGCTAGAGGATCTTACGCCGACGGCGGAGCTCCTGCCGGAGCTTAAGGCGGCGCTACACGATCCCAAGCTGCATATTCGCAGGCTTGCGGTTGTGTATCTAGGCGACCTTCGCACACCTGAGGCGATGGAGCTGCTCTATGAGGCGATGGCTGACAGCGCCCCAGCCGTAAGACGTACGGCTGGCGATACGCTGTCCGACATCGGCGATCCTGCCGCCACGCCAGTGATGACGGCGGCGCTAACAGATAAGAGCAAGCTTGTCCGCTGGCGCGCAGCTCGTTTTCTCTACGAAGTTGGTACATCCGAAGCTCAAGATGCGCTCACACTTGCAGCGGATGATCCAGAGTTCGAGGTTGGCCTTCAGGCCAAGATGGCTTTGGAGCGTATCGCCTCAGGTGAAGCCGCAGCAGGCACCGTATGGCAACAGATGTCAGAACGCCGTCGTAATTAACATGGAAGTACCTGATTTTGTCATTGCTTTGAGAAGTAAACTTGCTTTATACTAATTCCTGTTGTTTATAAATGAATGAAGTAAAGATAGCCTCGTCATACTAAGATGAGGTAGAGGTCGCGGATATAAAGAGTACGCGTGTGGAGACGTTAGAGCCGTCTATGAATCACGCCGAAAGGAATATCCGCCGAAGCTTGCGCTGTAGCTCTTACAGCGGTGCAGGCTGGGGCCGTTGCCGAAAGGCACGGAACTGTCACATTGTACAGCCTGCGTAAGTAGCAGACTGCAGTGTGTTGCGCTATCTTCACAGGGAGTATGATGCGGAGCTGTATAGATGGAAGCCGCAGACATAGTTTGCGGCTTCTTTGCGTTTACAGAATTTGTATGTTTCGTACAGTCATCCATAACCTTCTGGAAATCACGAAGTATACCTCCCGCCTTGCGGGAGTCAGCAGCTCAGCACTCCCCGTTCATGAACAGTAAGATTAGATCATAAGGAGTGTCATATTCATGCAGGGCAATCAGCAAAACCCAGCGCAAGGCAACATAAATCAGCCTGCGCTAAAAAAATCGTTCAAAGCAAGACATTTGACCATGATCGCGCTTGGCGGATCTATTGGAACGGGTCTGTTTCTAGCCAGTGGCGGCGCGATCGCTTCAGCAGGACCTGGTGGAGCGCTTCTAGCTTATACGGCTGTGGGTGTAATGGTTTATTTTCTCATGACTAGTCTTGGGGAGCTCGCCACCTATTTACCGGACTCCGGGTCCTTCAGTACCTACGGCACTCGTTTCGTCAGCCCCGCCTTTGGCTTCGCCATCGGCTGGAACTTCTGGTATAACTGGGCGGTTACGATTGCAGCAGAGCTATCAGCGGCTACCGTCATCATTAAATATTGGTTCCCGGACAGCCCTTCCTTTCTCTGGAGTCTGGTGTTCCTACTGCTGATGTTCGGCCTAAACTTCCTATCTGCTCGTGGCTACGGGGAATCAGAATATTGGTTTGCCATTATCAAAATCATTACCGTTATCGCCTTCCTCGTTGTCGGTGTCCTCATGATATTCGGCATTATGGGTGGAGAAGCCGTAGGCTTCAGTAACTTCCAAATCGGGGGCAGCTCTTTCCACGGTGGCTTCTTCGCCTTCGTCGGGGTCTTTATGGCAGCCGGATTCTCCTTCCAGGGTACCGAGCTAATCGGCGTTGCTGCTGGTGAGAGCGAGAACCCACGCCGCAACGTCCCAATTGCGATCCGCCAAGTATTCTGGCGTATATTAATCTTTTATATCCTTGCTATATTTGTAATCGGAATGTTGATTCCTTATACGAATCCAGATCTTCTGCGTGGAGGCATCGATGATATCGGAGTCAGTCCGTTTACGATCGTGTTCAATAAAGCCGGGCTTGCAATTGCTGCATCCGTAATGAATGCCGTCATTCTCAGCTCTGTACTTTCGGCAGGGAACTCAGGAATGTATGCTTCCACCCGTGTCCTGTATGCAATGGCTAAGGATGGCATGGCTCCGCGCGCACTGGGTAAGCTCAATCGCCGTGGTGTCCCTGTTGGCGCTTTGCTAGTAACTACGGCTGTCGGAATGCTCGCCTTTCTCGCTTCATTCTTTGGTGACGGTGCCGTATATAACTGGCTATTGAACGCCTCTGGTATGTGCGGATTTATTAACTGGTTGGGTATTGCGGTCTGCCATTACCGTTTCAGACGTGCTTTTATTGCACAAGGGCATTCGCTAGATGAACTACCTTACCGAGCTAGATGGTTCCCATTCGGACCTATCTTTGCTTTAGGACTTTGTATTGTAGCTATCCTCGGTCAGAATATGGGCGCCTTCTCAGGTGGAAATATCGACTGGTATGGTATCGCCGTTTCCTATATCAGCTTGCCGCTGTTTGTCTTGATCTGGGTCGGCTATCGCTGGTTCCGGAAGAGTAATATTATTCCTTTGGATAAATGCGACCTAAGTACTCACCCAGAATAAAATAGACCCGGTAAAAAAACAAAAAAGGGACGTCCCGTAGCCATTTAGGCTTATGTGATGTCCTTTTTGGTTATCCTTCTATTCCCAAGTCACAAACACTTTGAGATCGCCCGTATTGTCAAAAGCAGAACTGGAGTAAGATACATCCTCTAGTCCAAGCTTATATAGCTCCTGCAGGTCATTCTTAAGCTTGGTCCCACTCCCTTGATAACGGAATAATATAGACACCTCACCGGAGGCAATTGCCTTATTCGCTAGCCGAGTCAGATCTCCTACCGAACGTACAATTAGCTCCTCGGCATATAGCTCATAATTGAGATCCTTCTGAAGCTGTTTATAGACAACCGCATTCTGTCCTCCACGCTCCACAAGCGCAGACAAGGTCTTATGATAGCCTACAGAAGCTGCCGGATAAGACTTCGTCCAGCTATGGTCCTGACGCATCTGCGCATCCGTTCTCAAGTAGTAGGCTGTGCTAACCACACCTGCCTTATCAGGTGTCGGGTCATCCCAAGTCGTGTCGAGATGATACCACCGTCCATCTAACAGCACAAGATTCCAGGCATGCAACTGGCTACGTCCTCCAGGCTGTTTGGCTGTACCCTCAACGATTTTATTCGTGAATCCAGCCTCCTTTAACAGCTTATAGGTCAACAGCGAATACCCTTGGCAAACGGCGCTGCCACTCTTCAATCCTTCATAAGCCGTATATTTACGATACGAAGTGTCATACTTCAGATGAAGCACAACCCAATCGTGGATAGCCTTCACCTTCTGATGATTGTTCATGCCCGGCGTTATGATCTTCTTCAGCGCAGCCTTCACTTCTTTGTTTACAAAAGCCGTCTGCTCCAGCGTCTCCAAATATTTCACTTCCACCGTAACTTTTACAGAGCTTGCGCTTCCTCGATAAGTATATCCGTAGCTGTCTATAATGTAATACAAATAAGGGTCACTAGCCATCGCTTGATCCAGAGCCGCTTGTATTTTCGTTTTCAAATTTGAAGCTTTGCTCTCATAAGTAAAAGTAATGGTCTCCCTGCGGTTGTTCATTGCACCCGTTAGCTTCTGCGCTACTTCATTTACAGAACGAAGGGTGGGTGAACTCGAAGCCGCATAAGCATGACCCCAGCCCCAATAAATCATCGGTGGAATAGCAGCGAATATAATCACTCCTCCCAGAATGATCTTTACTAATGTGAAGCGTTTTTTCCACATATATATTCCGTTCCTCCGGCTCCTATAGACTTGTAATGAACCCTACCATTTAATAGATAATGAGCATTTAGGCAAAAAAAGACTGCTCCCCGTAGAATAATTCTACTCTGAGAACAGCCTATATGCTAGAACGATGTGTTTTATTCGCTTTGCGGTGTAATGATATAGGTCTCTCCTATAACGGTTTCAAATTCCATCTCTATTCCTATTCGTGAACCATCGGGACTTTGAATGAGCAAAGGCTGGTGACTGTAAATTCTGCATATTTGTCCATGCGTCGAAGTCAGTTCCGCCTTCGTTAAGCGTCCCTCATGCCATTCTATATTTGTGATAAAGCCGCCTCGGGCTATCAAGCCTTTCACACTTCCTTCAGACCACTCTTCTGGAAGAGCGGGTAATAATTCAAGCCCTTCCTGATGACTCTGCAAGAGCATCTCAGCAACTCCGGCCGTAGTTCCGAAGTTACCGTCAATCTGAAATGGAGGGTGATTACCGAATAAATTCGGCAGACTTGAATCTTGCAAAATACGACGTAAACAGCTATACGCACTCTCTCCATCCTTCAAACGCGCATATAGATTAAGTAGCCAGGCTGCACTCCAGCCCGTGTGTCCGCCCCCGCCTTCCAAGCGCTTCTTAAGCGATAACGCTGCCGCCTCTGCTAGCTCTGGTGTGAAGGAAGGACTAATTACATTCCCGGGATATAAATCATACAAATGAGAGACATGGCGGTGCCCAGGCTCTTGTTCAGCAAAATCCTCATTCCATTCACGAATACGTCCGTCCGGTGCAATCCCAGGATGAGCGAGTCGTTCCTGTTTCTGGCGTAGCTCCTGCCTCAGCTGGGCATCGGTATTCAAAATCTCAGCAGCCTGAATGCAATGCTTGAACAGCTCAGCGATCAGCAATAAATCCATAGCTGAGCCAGCTGAAACACTGCATGGCGTACCATCAGCAGTCAAGAATACATTCTCCGGTGAGGTAGACAGACCCGTTGTCCATCTTCCATCAGGCAGCTCTACCAGCCAATCCAGACAAAATAACGCAGCTCCCTTTAACAAAGGATAAGCTGTGTTGCGCAAATATTCCTCATCTGGACGGAAAGCGTAACGCTCCCACAAATGGCGAGAGAGCCAAACTCCTCCCATTGGCCAAAATGCCCACATCGCCTTGCCGTCTGACGGAGACGTCATACGCCACAAATCTGTATTATGATGCACCGTCCAGCCACGTGCGCCATAATGAATATTTGCTGTACGGCTGCCAGTCACACTAAGCTCCGTAATAAAATCGATTAGAGGTTCATGGCATTCACCCAACCCGCATAACTCGGCTGGCCAATAATTCATTTCAGTGTTTATATTAGTCGTATAATTGCTGTTCCATGGCGGCTGAAGATAGGGATTCCAGATCCCTTGCAAATTCAGAGCTTGCGTCCCCGGCCGTGAGCCAGCAATCATCAGGTAGCGGCCATACTGGAACAGCAGCGCTTCTAGCGCAGAATCTGCCTGCCCCTCCTGGTACCGTGCTAGTTGCTCATCCGTGGGAAGCTCTATCCGTGAGGACGAAGGTGCAAGCGTCAACTCCACGCGGCGGAACAAGGACTGATGATCCTCTAGATGGCGCTGCTTCAGCTCTGCATATCCATTAGAGGACAAAGCCAATTGCTCTAGGCACAACTCCGAAGGCAGCTTACCGCCGCTTCCTGGCATCCGGTCATACCCGGCATAATCGGTTGCGGCAGCTAGGCGGATCGTAATGGAGCGCGCACCTGAAACCGACAACATGCCGTTCTCAGCATTACATTTGCCGCCATCTGTACGGATCTCCATTGCAGCGGCAAAACTTATGCCAAGCCCCTCTTCGTATAATACGGAACGCGGATGATCTCCTACATAATTATCAGCCACATGCGATGGAGCACGACCGGTCATCATCAGCGCGCCATCCGGAGTGATCTCTAGTCGGAAAGGATGCGGCGAAGTCAGAGCCACTGAGAAATCCGGCAAAATACCCAGCCCCTCTTTCCCCTCTGCACGGATATGAATGACTATAAGTTCATCTGGTCTGCTGGCCAAAACTTCGCGCACAATCCTTACATCCCCAGCAGTATAGGATACCGTAGCAAGCGCTTGATCCAAATCAAGCCCCCTCTGATAATCCTCTACAGAACCACCAAGATTAAACTTCATTCGCAAGTCTCCGAGCGGTTGATAGGATTCAGTCCGTCTGCCTAACATTTTGGAATCTACCAGTGCTTCCGCTTCCTTGTATTTCCCCTCTGCCACTAATTGTTTGGCCGGAGTCAAATGGCGCAGCGCCTCATAATTAGCTGTATCCCGCGGAAATCCCGACCATAAGGTGTCTTCATTTAGTTGAATTAGTTCTTCTTCCGTTCCGCCAAAGATCATACCGCCCAAACGGCCGTTACCCACGGGCAATGCTTCTTCCCATTCAGCCGCCGGCTGCTTATACCAGAGATCATGAACCCCAGTGTTCTTACTTTCTCCCACGTATATTCCTCCTATCCTATAATTACAGATGAAAAGAAATTGGCGGGAAGCCCGGACTTTCGTTCGGACTTCCCGCCATCTTCATGCTTTTATTTTATTAGCCGTGTTCCAGGAATAATTACTCATTCCAAAGTTTCACGCGTTGTTTAACCAGCTCTTCACGTAAATCTTCAGCTTTCGTCACACCAGCTTTATCCAGTTCAGCCATGTAAGCATCCCAAACTTTGTCGAAATCAGCTGGTTTGGACAAGATGGCTTCAGGAATCCGTTTCCAACTGATATCCTTCAGCTTGTTGTCGAGAACGACAATTTCGCTATCCCCAGGAATCGTGATGTTCCATGCCGCGCCCCAAGGTTTAACTTTGAATTCATCTTCATTTGGGAAGAGGTCTTTCCAAGTTGTTGCTTTATAAGCAGCAAGTGTTTCTTTTTCAACTGCATTGTAGCCTACTGTTACTTGCTCAGGGAAACGAGTGGTATAGTAGTTTCCAGTTGGATCCAATACACCGTCACCATAGTGAGCGCTAAGCAGAGCGTAGTTTGATCCGACATTGCCAAGTCCTGTTTCTTTTTGGAAATTGGTAGTGTCATTATATTTACGGTTGTTCACATCTTCAGGAATGACGCGTTTGCCGTCAACTACGTTGTAATGCTTGCCTTCGATACCCCAGTTAACCAATACTTGACCTTCATCGGAAGCTAAGTAGTCCAAGAATTTAATTGCACGTACCGGATCTTTAGCATCTACACTGATCCCAATGCCGTTACCACCCATAAAGCCTGTAGGCCAGAAGGAAGTTTCTTTGTACTCTTCAGACAGGGTTACTGGATAGTGTCCGTATCCTTGATCCAGCTTACCTTCAGCTTTCAATGCTCTTTCTCCATCGCCATAACCCCAGTCTTGGTCGATCAAACCAATAACACGGCCGGTAGCGATTTTAGCTTTGTACTGATCATACTTTTGAACGAAGCTTTCCGGGTCAAGCAATCCGATATCGTTCATATGGTTGAGCCAGCGGAAATATTCTTTCTCAGCAGGACGACGGAAGTGATAAGTTACTTCTTGTGTGTCGATATCAATTGCATATTCTCCATCATCAGGAGAGCCTGTAGTAGTGAATGCTGGGTTAGTTACTGTAATGTACATGTACCAATCATCTGCATTTAGGGTCAGACCGATGTTTTTGTTACCATTTTCATCCGTTGGATGTTTTTCCAGGTAAGCCTTGATTACGTTCTCATAATCTTGGACAGTTTTAATTGCAGGATATCCCGCTTCTTTAACAGCACGGTGCTGTAGTTCAAATCCGCCGCCAGCATCAAAGTATTTGTTATCCACACCTGCATACGTAGGAATAGCATAGATCGCGTGGTCATCGTCACTATAGCGTGAGCGTTTCATGCCTTCTTCGCCTAATACTTTTTTGATGTTCGGAGCATATTTTTCAATCAGATCTGTCAGATCAAGCATTGCGCCTGCATCCACCAGCTTGCTTACGTCGGTCTTGGCACTGATCAGATCCGGATAATCACCGCTTGCTGCGATCAACGCTACTTTCTGAGCAGGGTCACCAACCGCGTATTCAGCATTCAAGGTAACTCCCGTTTTTTCCGTAATCACTTTGCCTACTTCATCTTGCATGCCTGTCCAGTTCGGGTTAGGGTCAGCACTGAAGAAAGTCATCGTGAGCGGAGAAGTATCCTCAACCGCATTGGCTGAATTAGCCGCATTCCCCTTATTTGTTGCATTTCCAGCTGCATCTCCAGCTGCGTTATTGCCGTTGTTTCCACCACAACCTGCGAGCATGCCGAGCATCATAATAGAAGTAAGTGTAAGTGCAGTTGCTTTAGCTTTTATTTTTCTATTATTCCCCATTACATAAACCCTCCTTAAAATTGTTTATCTATCGTATCACAGATAAATCCTGTTAATACTTATCCCAAAACTTCCCACAAGAAAAGAAAACGGATACAAAACACTCTTAAAGCTTAGGGGAGACTATGCTCCCCTATTAGCTGTGATTAACTCTTCACAGCGCCAAGTGTCATACCTTGAACAAAATATTTCTGAATGAACGGATACACCAACAAAATTGGCACGGTTACGACAATCGTAATCGCCATCTTGATAGACTCTGGCGAGACCTGATTCGAAGCTAGAGAAGCAATGTTGGAGCGGTAATCGCCACCATTACCACTGGTTGTACTCTGCAGAACCTTCATCAGTTCATATTGCAATGTTGTCAGATGAGGACTTGAACCATTATACAAATACGTATCAAACCATGCATTCCATTGACCTACCGCTAGGAACAGTGCGATTGTTGCTAGGGCGGGCTTCATCAGCGGCAGGATGACACGCCAGTAAATGGTAAAATCATTCGCTCCATCCAGCTTCGCCGATTCCTGCAGTGCATACGGCAGTCCGTCAATGAAGGAGCGGATGACGAAGACGTTAAAGGCACTAACCAGTCCAGGTAATACATAGACTGCAAAGCTGTTCATCATATGGAGATCCTTGATTAGCATGTATATTGGAATCATTCCTCCAGAGATATACATGGTCATCGCCAAGAACGTGGAGACGAACTTGCGGCCTGCAAAATCAGGACGGCTGATCGTAAATGCTAGCATCGAGGCACTGATCAGACCGAACAAAGTACCGACGACTGTCCGCAAAGCGGATATTTTAAACCCGGTGATCAGCCCTGCGAAACTGAAGATTTTTAAGTAATTGTCCCAGGTAAATTCCCGAGGATAAATGGTGATGCCGCCGCGCACACTATCCACTGAATCATTCAGCGAGATAGCAAGCACATTCAGAAACGGATAGATCGTAATTACAACCACGAACAGTATTACAAAGTACACTATGAAGTCAAAGATCCGGTCTGACCACGACTTTCCGGTGATAGCTGTGTTTCCCACTGTAACGCTCTCCTTTCATGAAAAGGGCAATATTGCAGCCACGATTGGTAGAAGGGCCTTCTGTGTTACAGAAGGCTCTCTTTAGTTGTACGCTTGAAGATTCCATTAATCGTAAACAGCAGGATTACACTGATCACTGAGTTGAATATATTGATCGCGGTACCGTAGGAATATCTCGCCATGCCTAGTCCGTATTTCAGAGAGTACAGATCCAGCACCTGAGAGTAGTCGGTAACGAGGTTATTTCCAAGCAAGAATTGTTTCTCAAAGCCGATATTCAGCAAATTACCAATCGACATAATGAGTAGCACTGTAATGGTCGGCCGGATACCAGGAAGAGTAATATGCCATACCTGGCGGAGCCTGCTGGCACCGTCCACTCGAGCCGCTTCGTACAGTTCAGGTCCAATACCCGAGATGGCTGCAAGGTAGATGATCGCATTCCATCCGGTTTCTTTCCACACATCTGATAAAGTAACGATTCCCCAGAAGAGATGGCCCTGAGCCATGAACTGTATAGGTGAGTCTATAAATCCAATTGTTAACAAGAGATCGTTTACAAGACCATTTTCGCTAGATAACATTTTAGTTACAATTCCCGCTGCAACCACCCATGATACAAAGTGAGGCAAATACGAGACGGTCTGAGCAAAACGTTTAAAAAATCCAAGACGCAATTCATTGAGCAATATTGCAAACGTTATCGGAAAGATAAAGCCTGCGACCAAGCCCATTCCGCTCATCGCCAGCGTGTTACGCAGCGCCAGAAGGAATTGCGAGTCACTGAACAATGTCTTAAAGTGTTCAAAACCTACCCATTCTTGTTCAAAAAAGCCACGTGCGGGCTTGTACTTTTGAAAAGCCATCGTCCAGCCCCATAATGGGAGATAACTGAAGACGAATGCCCAGATTACAAAAGGTATCGACATCAGCCACAAATACTTTTGATTCTTAAAGCTTCTCCAAAACCGTCCTCCTGAAGCAGGCTTTTTGTTGCGCATTCGGGTGTCCGGCGGGATTTGAGCAGTTACTGTGTCCGCTTTCATAAAGCCCCTCCTCTCTATGCCTTAATTCTAAAACTTTGTAAGCGATTGCAGTACCCTATAAATTCGACTTAAAATCAGGTGAAAATTAGAGATTTTTGTCCGGGGTGAATTCTCATTTCGGCTCATCGACACAGGGGGGGCTAATGCTGCTGGCGTCTACATTATTCTTTGAATTGGACTCCTAAAAACACTTTGCTTGCTGGATATTAGTCACTACGAGGAATGTTCGAACTTTTGATCGCTGGTTCTTCGAAATTTCTAACTAGGCTTCTGGTAACCAGCCACTACGCGGAATATTTGGACTTCCGATCGCTGTTATCCTCAGATTTCCTGATTTGAACCGCTTCTCGCGGTAGAAATCCGAGGATAAAGGCGAACGCTCCGCTTCTACAGTTCCAAAGATTCCGCTACGTTCTTCTACCAGTCGCCAATTTAAAATTAGAAGCTATCAGCGCTTCTACAGTTCCAAAGATTCCTCTTTGCTCCTTTACCAGCAGATGTTTAGAACCCTGATTCTAAAGAAAATGCATTAGCCCTCCACCCGCATAAGCTTAAGCAGGTGTCTATTTAACTACATTAATACTTCACCACGTACATTTGGTGGGAGTAGAAAAAAAAGACCTGCGGGCTGTGGTTCAGAAAAACATCTGATCCACAGCCGCAGGTATATCAAACAAGAACACCACACTATCCTTAGATGCTTTTTCGATAAGAAGTTGGTGAGATTCCTACATATTTACGGAACTTAGCGTTGAAATAATCAGGGTTCATATACCCTACCTTCTCGGCCACCTCGTATACTTTCATCCCTTGCGTCAGAAATTCCTTAGCCTTCTCAATCCGCACTTTATCCACGTACGTATTGAAGTATTCTCCTGTGGTGTTCTTGAACATTTTACCGAGATAAGCGCTGTTGTAGCAGAATAACTCGGATAAGGTCTCTAGCTTTAGGTTCTCATTGTAGCGACGGTTGATTATTTCTGTAATTTTCTTAATTTCATTTCCACGACCACTGGTCATCTGGCCCGCAATTTCTTCGAGAAATGAGACAGCCTGATCCTGCAAATCAGACAAATAATAACTTTGATAAAGCTCCCCTATTGGAGGGGAATGCTCTGCTGCATAGGTGCGAATTTCCGGATACGTAGGCTCCAGACGAGCCAGAACAGTACTAAGGAGTCTCACAAAGGTCTCTTTAATTCGCAATTCATCACTGCCCGCAGATATAAGTTCAGCACAGATAGTCAGCACTATCGGTCGAATCGCGCCAAGACTTCCCGTCTCTACCGCAAGCAGCAGACGACTCTCTGTCTCTTGCGCGTCTTCAGTCTTCTCCTTCATCTCCATCAGAAATCCTGAAGGATCTGTACTGATGATGATCCCCTTTTTGAAGAAGAAGGA
The DNA here is from genome assembly GCF_000758545.1 of Paenibacillus sp. FSL H7-0737. Taxonomy (NCBI): domain Bacteria; kingdom Bacillati; phylum Bacillota; class Bacilli; order Caryophanales; family Paenibacillaceae; genus Paenibacillus; species Paenibacillus sp. FSL H7-0737. Next base: position 5,898,074 of record NZ_CP009279.1, read on the forward strand.
ACGTCTTAACAGTTCACGTGCTGAATTAAACGATTCTCCCACCATTTCAGGTCGAGGTACTAGTCCCCCCGCTACTGCAATGAAGTCGTAACCCTTTGGTTCTATCACTGCAGATAATCCCTTATATAATTCTTCCCGCTTGCTCGCGCTCTGGTCCGGATCCTTCATGAGAATGCCCAAATACTGTGACAATGTAAAGAATGATGCACTAGGATGATTACTAAAATGCTGTTCCATTACTGTTTTGATTCCCCGGAGATCCTCATCATTTGCACCAGCTGTTTTTCTTAACTCAATGAGAATGACTTCATAATTTCCCTGATCGAGTCCTAGCGCATCCACATGTCTGCTAAGGTCCTCCTCCAGTTCTTCCTCTGAGGTTGGCTGTAGAAGCGCTCGGAGTAAAGTTTCCCTATTGCGAGCGGGCTCCTCCTCATTCCAGTCACTGAACCGCTGCTCCTGCTCAATCGTTTCATGTAGCTGTTCCAGACATACGATCATTTCATCCTCATCCACTGGCTTCAGCAAATAGCCGTCGATCCGATAACTAATCGCCCGCTTAGCATATTCAAAATCAGCATGTCCACTCAAAATGAGTACATGACTTTCTGAGCCTTCTTTGCGAAGCTCACTAATCATTTCCAGACCATCCATTCCAGGCATACGAATATCAGCAACGATCAGCTCCGGGTAGAAGGTATGATACTTTTCAAGTGCTTGCAAGCCATTAGCTGCTGTAGCTACCACCGTATAACCGAGCTTCTCCCATGGGATCAGACTTCGAAGTCCTTCCCGTAGCTTCGGCTCATCATCGACAATCATCACTTTTATCATAGATTGTTGTCCTCCATTGGTATGCAGAAGAAAATAACCGTTCCTACATTAGGTCTACTTTCAATCGTTAGCCCACATTCTGCGCCGTAGGATAGTTTTAGCCGGTCATGTACATTACGAAGTCCAATTCGCTCACCTTCACGCTCTTCCTTACGCTCAAGCGTGTTCAGTAATTCCTCCAGCTGAATTGGAGATATTCCTACTCCGTTATCTGTAATCGTAAATTTAGCATGATCCCCAACTTGTACAACTTCCACCGTCACAAATGCACCTTCCATCTTATTATCCAGTCCGTGGATTACTGCGTTCTCAACAAGTGGCTGAATAAGAAGCGGGGGCATATAAAGAGATTCAACGGCAGGGTCTACAGTAAATTGATATTTCAACCTCTCCTCATAACGGAATTGCTGAATATCCAAGTAACAACGTACCACTTCTAATTCCTGACTAAGCAAAATTTTACTTCGGCCTACCTCCAGGTTACTGCGCATCATTTTACCTAGAAGACGTACCACACGGGCAATTTCCACTTGCCCCTTCATGTGAGCTTCCATCCGAATCGCCTCTAGTGCATTGAATAAGAAATGCGGGTTAATCTGGCTGGCCAGCATTTTGAATCGTATATCATTTTGTTTCTGTTCCAGCAGACTATTCTGTGCATTGGATTCCTGCACCTCATACATCAAATCATTAATGCTGCGTACCATGGAATTGAATTGACGAGCTAACAGGGCGATTTCATCCTTGCCATCAATCTTTAATGTCGTATCAAAATCCCCAGTACTGACTCGGTTAATATGTCTGCTTAAATGCAGCAATCGTCGTGAAAACAAAGAGGAGAAGCTATATATAATTAAAAAGGCCAATAGAACACTTATCGCAACCACAGTAATCGAAAGCTTAATCACTTGATTGGGTTCTTTAACTATACTTTCAATCGAAAAAACAGATATAATTCGTAGTGCATTTCGGCTGGCTTGTGGTTTAAGCTCCTCGATCACAATTTTGGAAGCTTCACCATCTACTACTGCTTCATAGCTTCCACTTCCCTGCCCCAAGAGCTTCGTGTCAAAAGAAACATCCACCAGCTTTTTACCTGTCCGATCTTTCCGGTTCGCTGCAATGATATTGTCTTGATCATCGACGATCATGGTATCAAAAGATTCCTGGCTTAGAATGGATGCAAGCTGCTGACTGTTCACATTAATAACGAGTACACCGATCTTACTGGAGCCCTCCAGCTCGATTTTGCGGACAAGACTTAAATAATTCCGCTTATCACGCTCATCTTCGATATATTCCCAACCGACAAGACTATCGTACCGCTGTGCTCTCTGATACCACTGGCTCTCTTTAATCTCAGGTGATGGATTGATCAGCTCCCAGTTGTTAAGCAGCGTAGCGTTGTCAGTGTATAAGCGAATGTTGGATATATCTTTATACAACCTTAGATACTCACGCATATCCGAATAATCGCGGTAAGCTTCCACCACATCATAAGTGCTAACATACTGACGTATGGCAAGTCTCTTCAACCGTGCATCATTGCTCAAGCGATATGCGATATCCTGAGATACACCGATGACTTCTTCTGTTCTTTTCTTTACCCGATCTACGTTGATTGAAGCTTGTTCCAGTGCGCTCTGAAACGCCATGGTCCTCATCTCAAACGTAAGATAACCGCCTACCAGTAATACCGGAAGTAACGTAGTGAGTAAAAAAGCAAGCAACAGCTTATTGCGGATTTTGATGTCATTCAACAGCTTAACAATCCATTGGAACATGGCCTTCCGCCCCCCGAAACCTTCACTATCTCATGCAGAGTTTAACGCTGCCCTGGAGATACCCCATACTTTACAGAAGAAAAATAGGAACGGCAACAACTACGAATACAGCCTATCCTCAGATCAATAAACGAGATAGTCATAAAAAGGTCCTTCGCCATATGCGAAAGACCTTTTTTATCAGACATATCAAGCATAAACCCTTCGGCGTCCTTAATTATTGGCGGTACGCTGCCAGCTTGTTATTCAGTTCACGGGTCTGACCGTAGACTTCCTGATAGAGGTTAAATAAACCGTCATAGATCGCCGCTTGCTTCGGATCTGGTTTATACACATCCGCAGGACGGATGAAAGCTTCTGCACATGCACTAAGAGAAGTGAACCAGCCGCTACCGTAAGCTGCCAACATCGCTGCTCCCATAGCCGGACCCTGCTCACTTTCAAGCTTCACGATGGATGCATTGAAAATATCTGCTTGCATCTGGAGCCATGCCTCATTTTTAGCCCCGCCACCGATCGCAATGATTTCTGTAATCTCTTTGCCTGAATCACGTACAATCTCAATAGATTCACGTAGCGAAAAGGTGATGCCTTCTAATACAGAACGTGTAAAATGAGTCAACGTATGCCCTGAATCCATACCAATAAAGCTTCCGCGAATATTCGCATCTGGATGAGGTGTACGTTCCCCTACGATATAAGGTGTAAAGAGCAGTCCGCCGCTACCCGCTGGAATGGAAGCTACTCCACTTAGCAATTCATCAAAGCTTTTGTCTGCCGCAAAGGTTTCTTTGAACCATGTAAGGCTATGACCAGCCGCTAGAGTAACGCCCATGATATAGTAGGCATCTTTTTCACCATGGTTGAAGAAATGGACTTTGCCTTCGAGATTTAAATCTTTGTTGCTCTCATAGGAAAGAACTACACCAGATGTACCAATACTGCACATCGTCCGACCTTCACCAAGGACACCTGCCCCAAGTGCTCCACATGCATTATCCGCACCACCAGCAAATACCTTTGTTGATGATAAAAGACCTGATGCTTCCGCAATATCCGGCAATAACGTTCCTGTCTGTTCAAAGGACTCTACCAGTCTAGGACAAAGGGAAAGCGGCAGTTCAAAAGCTTCAGCAATTTCAGCACTCCACGTTTTAGAACCTACATCTAATAGAAGCGTTCCTGCAGCATCGGAATAATCCATCGCATAATCACCGGTCAACCGGAGACGGACATAGTCTTTTGGCAACAGGAACTGATGCGCTTGTGATAATACCTCAGGTTCATTCTCTTGTATCCATAGAATTTTAGGAAGTGTGAAGCCTTCCAGCGCACGGTTTCTAGCAACCTCAATAAGCTTTGCTCCGAGCGTCTTCTCAATTCTTCTGCACTGTGCAGTAGTACGAGTATCATTCCAAAGAATGGCCGGACGAAGCACTTGCCCTTCCTTATCCACTAGTACCAATCCGTGCATTTGCCCGGAGAAGCTAAGACCATCAACTTGTGATGGATCTATGCCCGATACTTCAATCAAACGACGAAGACTGACCAGCGTACCTTTTACCCAGTCCTCAGGATTTTGTTCGCTCCAGTTCGGCTGCGGTCTGCTTAGCGGGTAGGACTCGGAATGCTCAAAAGCCACCTTGCCCTGTGGGTCCACTAGAACAGTCTTCACTGCGCTAGTGCCCAAATCTACACCAATAACGTATTTCATTTTTTACCTCCTAAAAGTTTTATGGAGCTTAGCTACTTGATTCTCTTCGCAATAAAACTTACTTCGAAAGCATCCTGCTTAGTTTTATGAGCATAAGCTTCATTGAATTACTTCGAGTAAAACTTACTTCGTAAGCATCCACTTAGTTTTATGAGCGTTTCTAGAATATCTTTGTACAAAAAGGGGGCTGCCGAAGAATGCTCTCTTCAGCAACCCCCGTTGCATTTGTTCAAACTGGATTCAAAGCCTAAGCTTCAAGGTCCCTGTAAAGACTACTCAGCCAAGATGTATTGGTTAAGGGTAGCTCTCAAGTATTCTTGGCGTCCGGATTGGTTAGGACGTGGGTTCTCATTGTTCAAAGCATATTCAGCCAAGGAAGCCAAAGTTGCTTTGCCGGATACGATGTCCGCACCAACGCCTTCATTGAAGCTGCTGTAACGTTTTTCAACGAAATCTTCGAATACGCGATCTTCGATCAATTTAGCAGCTACTTTCAAGCCTTTTGCATAAGTATCCATACCAGCGATATGTGCTAGGAACAGATCCTCAGGCTCAAAGGAAGGACGACGTACTTTAGAGTCAAAGTTGATTCCGCCTTTGCCAAGACCATCATTCTTGAGTACTTCATACAGTGTAAGTGTTGCATCGTAGATGTTAACTGGGAATTCATCTGTATCCCATCCGAGCAATGTATCACCTTGGTTAGCATCAAGCGATCCGAGCATGCCGTTGATACGAGCTACACGAAGCTCATGTTCAAAAGTATGACCTGCAAGCGTAGCATGGTTAGCTTCAAGGTTCAGCTTGAAGTGCTTGTCGAGATTGTATTTTTGTAAGAAAGAGATCGTTGTTGCTGCATCGAAATCATATTGATGTTTCGTAGGCTCTTTTGGTTTAGGCTCGATCAGGAATTGACCGTCAAAGCCGATTTCCTTAGCGTAATCTACAGCCATGCTGAACAGACGAGCAATGTTGTCTTGTTCAAGACCCATATCTGTATTCAGCAATTCTTCGTAACCCTCACGACCGCCCCAGAATACATAGTTGCTAGCGCCCAGACGTTTACCAACTTCCAGACCTTTCTTCACTTGTGCTGCTGCATGTGCGAAAACATCAGCGTTAGGTGTAGAACCTGCACCGTGCATGTAACGTGGGTTAGTGAACATATTAGCTGTATTCCACAACAATTTCTTGCCGGAAGTCTTCATGCCTTGTTCAAGGATATCAACGATAGTGTCGATGTTGCTGTAGAATTCACGCAAAGATGCGCCTTCAGGTGCGATATCTACATCATGGAAGCAGAAGTAAGGCAGATCCATCTTGTCCATAAATTCAAATGCTGCTTCAGCGCGAGCCTTAGCTTTGTCCAGACCGTTCAATTTGTTCCAGCTGCGAATTGCTGTTTCAGCGCCAAACGGATCAGAACCGCCAGCAGTTAATGTATGCCAATAAGCCATTGCAAATTTCAGATGTTCTTCCATAGTTTTGCCGGCTACGACTTCTTTAGGATTGTAAAATTTAAATGCGAAAGGGTTGGTGGAACGGCTTCCCTCGTAAGAGATTTTGTTCACTGTCTCAAAATAAGCCATTGTGTAATCCTCCTCAATTTGTGCTTCGCCCGCAAGCGTTTACAGGATCATCTTAACACATCTTTTGGACTTTGTATATTGGTTAAACAAAGTTTTGATAAGTTTTTTATGACCATTTTTTGGGACCCTGTCTAGCCTCCTCTCTCCTCTTCCCCAATATAGGAGATCCCTGTTGGAAAATTTCCTCTGGACGCTACGTATTGCAATTTGCAGCACATCACTCTAGACTAAGTGGCATACAACAAATGGGAACTATGCCAAGCTAAAATGCCTTTAGCGTCCTTTTAAGGACGGTAAGCGTTTATGCGAGAATTATAAGGAGAAAGTATACCGTGAAGCTTATACTTTCTTATAATTTAAGAAGGATGTGTGATTTGTGAAGGTTACTGGAGACCAAGCGCTGGTCAAAAAAATAAATAAATCGATTGTACTACATACCATTCGAAGACACTCTCCACTCTCGCGCGCGAAGGTCTCAGAGATGACCGGACTGAATAAAGCTACTGTGTCCAATTTGGTAGCCGAGCTGTGCACGCAAGAATTGGTAACTGAAGTTGGACCTGGGGAATCAAGCGGTGGCCGCAAACCGTTAATGCTGCATTTTAACACGATGGCTGGTAGTGTAATCGGCATAGAATTACGGGTAAAGCAGCTAACAGCGGTCTTATGTGATCTGAGCGGGGGCATTCTTTACGAAAGCGATTTTTCTTTAGAAAACCATGATTTCCCTTACGTTCTGGAACAAATGAAAAAACTTATCTCAGGCTTGATTATCAACGCTCCAGAATCCCCTTACGGCATCGTCGGCATCGGAGTAGGTGTCCCCGGGATGGTGGATGAAAATGGTGTTGTACTCTTCGCTCCCAACCTTGGCTGGGAAATGGTCGAGCTGCGAGCGATCCTCGAAGCTGAATTTTCCGTTCCTGTCACCATTGATAACGAAGCGAACGCGGGTGCACAGGGTGAACTCAACTTTGGAGCGGCACGAGAGGTAAGGCATCTCCTTTACATCAGTGCGGGATCAGGGATCGGATCTGGAATTATTATTGGTGGAGAACTATACAAGGGTGCAAGAGGATATGCCGGCGAAACCGGACATATGACGATTGAAGCCCAAGGCAAGCCTTGCAGTTGCGGGAGTCGTGGCTGTTGGGAGTTATATGCCTCTGAGAAAACTTATGATAATCCCGATCTCTCCCTCCCTGCCCATACTACGCCAGAGCTGGTTCGCTATGCAGCCGGCGGGCAAGAAGACGCCCTGCATCACTTCTCAACGATGGGTGAATATCTCGGTATCGGGGTGACCAATCTAATCAATAGCTTCAATCCAGAGCTTATTGTGATCGGTGGGGCATTGTCTGAGGCTGAAGAATGGCTAGGCAAACCGCTGCGCCGGGTTGTAGCTGAGCGTACTCTTCCTTACCATAAGCAGCAACTCGAAATTACATTCTCTAAGCTCGGCAGCCGTGGAACGATGATCGGCGCAGGTTTCTCTGCTGTTATGCATTTCCTGGGCGATATTCGGGTGACCCTATAATCCATAACGGTAAGCGAAGCGTTTATGTGAGAAATATAAGAATAATTTATAGCGTGGAACATATACATTCTTATATTTTGAAATAATTGACGTAAAATTGACGCATTTGAGTGAATCAAAAGTGCAGTAAAAAGAACAGAAATCCTATATAATAAAGGTCAAGCTAGTGTGACATTTATCACTACAACCCCTTTTTTGAAATGGAGAGCGAGTCCATGACCTATGTTGATACGTCTGATATCTCGGCACAGATGTTCATCACTGTGTTGCTTTTTCTGCTCATTATTGCCCCTTTGATCAGCCTCGGCGTGCTCCGTTTTTTTCAAGCTAAAAAGAAATCAGGATTTATTCTTATTGGCAGCGGCGCTGCTGTATACGTACTATTTCAGCTCATTACATCTTTCACTCAAACCTAAACTCTACTTCTAGATCTACTTTCATAAAAATAGTCTGCGCACAGATGCGTCAGACTATTTTTTGTATGCTTAAAGCTCGCAAGCATTTTATACTTTCTTATATTTCAAAAAAGACCGCCTCCTGATCGGAAGCGGCCCATTACAATTTCCTTACGGAAATCTTATTTAACAAGAAGAAACGACTTTATCGTCCTATTAAGACGACATCGGTTCCTCGTAGAAATATAAGGATATTATAGTTGTGCAGCATATAAATTCTTATATTTTTAAACAGTCGCGAGTGCTTTGTCGAACTGAGTTTTGTTCATGCCAACAATTTTATGCTCACCGATTACAGTTACAGGAATAGCCCTCACTCCCATGTCCCATACTTGCTGCGCAAAATCATCGTTCTGCTCGACATTGCGTTCTTCGTAGGATACGCCTTTTTCGCTTAAAAAGCTCTTCACCTGACGGCAATGCGGGCAATTTGTTGAGGTATATACAATTACATTCTCCATGGTATGACCTCCTATAAAAGATATACAGTGATGATATCAATTGTAGCAATGAGGGTTTTTCAAACCAAATTATAGAATAACTGCACTGTGCTCCAAGCTTTCGATATATTTCTCAGCATCCATAGCTGCCATACATCCACTACCTGCTGCAGTAATCGCTTGTCTGTAACGAGTATCCTGTACATCACCACATGCGAACACACCTGGGATATTAGTTTCGGAAGTGCCTGGGTTCGTCATGATATAGCCATCCGCATTGGTTGTGATCTGTCCACCTAAGAAAGAGGTATTAGGGTGGTGGCCAATCGCAACAAACACGCCGCTTGCTTCGATGATTTCTTCTTCACCAGTCTCATTGTTAAGCACTTTTAGTCCATTGACGCCTCTTTCGCTCGAAGTCACTTCCAGAGGAGTACGGTTCAAGTTCCAGTCTACTTTAACATTAGCGCGTACACGATCCTGCATGATCTTCGAAGCACGCAATTCTCCACGACGGTGCACCAAAGTCACTTTGGAAGCAAAACGAGTCAAGAAACCCGCTTCCTCAAGTGCGGAATCTCCGCCACCAACAACCACGATCTCTTTATTACGGAAGAAAAATCCGTCACAGGTAGCGCAGGTGCTCACACCGCGTCCTACGTTATCTTGCTCCCCTGGGATACCGAGGTATTTTGCTGTAGCGCCTGTGGAAATGATCAATGTATCTGTAGTAAGAACACCCATTCCTTCAACATTCAGCTTAAAAGGGCGCTCTCCAAGTTCTACACTGTTCACCCAGCCCGTACGGAATTCTGCACCAAAACGTTCAGCTTGTTTACGCATATTATCCATCAAATCAGGGCCCATGATTCCTTCAGGAAATCCAGGGAAATTCTCCACTTCTGTAGTTGTGGTTAATTGTCCACCGGGTTGAGGTCCTTCGATGACTAGTGGGTTCAAATTGGCACGAGCCAAATAGATAGCGGCGGTTAATCCTGCCGGTCCAGTACCAACAATTATTGATTTATACATATCTATGTCCTCCTTGAGCTAAACGGCAATGACGTCGCTTCTTATTTAAAATAATTATAATGTAGTGTTAATTATGATAACTGAAAGCAAATATGTCAATATGCCAGACTCCCAAGTTCCGAAACTATTTTGTGAACAATTTAATTTCAAAAAATATTATCGCAATAATCTTAGTCCATTTAGAATCACTAATATCGTACTGCCTTCATGCCCTATCACGCCAAAAGGAAGTGCGATCCCTTGCACAAAGTTGCTGATCATAAGCACTGCAATCACAGTCACAGCAAAAATCATATTTTGCTTCACAATACGCTGCGAACGACGCGCCAATGATATGGTTGAAGCGATCTCTTCTATATTATCATTCATAAGCACTACATCGGCTATTTCAAGTGCTGCGCCGCTTCCTTTCATACCCATCCCCATGCCTACGGTTGCTGTCGCCAAAGCAGGTGCATCATTCACACCATCACCAACCATAACAACGTGACCATACTTTTCACGTAGTGCTTTGATATGCTTCACTTTATCCTCCGGTAATAGATCGGCAAATACCATATCCACTCCAGTTGTACCTGCAATAACCTGAGCTGTAGCGTCACGGTCACCCGTAAGCATTGCCACCTTAATCCCAAGCTCCTGCAGCTTCCGTACTGCGGCTTCTGCTTGTGGGCGAACCGTATCCTGTAAAGCAATCATTCCGGCAATTTGCTCGCCGTCCAGAATGATGGAGACGGTCTTCCCTTCTTCAGCCAACTGCTGCCGCTTAAGTTTCCAATGCTCTAGTTCAGGATTCATAGCAGATGGAGTCAGCTCATCGAGCAAATTAGACTTCCCTATTCTCCAGAGATGTCCGTCGATTTGACCTTCAATCCCCCAGCCTGTGATGGTCTTACTGTCTTCTACTCCCTGTAGCGCTAAACCTTCCTCTTCCGCTTTACGCACAATCGCTTCCGCCAGTGGATGACGGGACATATGCTCAATGGATGCGCTAACCGTTAGCAACTCTTGCCGACTGTAGCCTTCACCTGCAATAAAATCAGTTACCTGAGGAGTTCCCTCTGTAAGTGTCCCTGTCTTATCGAATGCTACAACCGTTGTGCGTGCCATATTTTCCAGATGGACCCCGCCTTTAAACAGAACCCCTTTTCGCGCACTTTTGGAGATGGCTGACAACATCGCTGGCATAATGGAAGAGACCAGAGCGCAAGGTGATGCTACTACTAGAAAGACCATCGCTTTATAGAAGGTTGCGCTCCAGCTCCAGTCCAGCAAAAACGGTGGAAGAATAATCAATGCCACTGTCGAGGCTACGACAACCCGTGCATAGATGGCTTCTAGTCTTTTAATAAAACGCTGCGAGTTAGGAACTTCCGTCTCTGCCTCTTCTACCATTTTGATTATTTTAGCAAAAAGGGTGTTCTCAGCTGCTTTCGTTACCTCAATATAAAGGGGGCCTTCTCCATTCACAGTGCCTGCAAAAACTTCACTACCGGCACATTTCTCTACAGGAACCGATTCTCCCGTAATGGAAGCCTGATCTACTGCCGATTCCCCCCGATATACCTTGCCGTCTGCCGGAATTAAATCTCCCGGGCGCACAAGCAGCAGATCTCCGATCACCAACTGGTCAATATTAACCTCATTCATACTTCCTTTTTCAATGCGCATAGCCGTAGCCGGTTTGAGTGCCATCAGCGAGGAAATATCCTTTTTACTACGTTCCATCGTATAACTCTCTAATGCTCCACTAAGTGCAAAAATGAAAATAAGCATAGCACCTTCATTCCAGTATCCAATGGAAGCTGCGCCTAGTGCGGCTGCAATCATTAATAGGTTCACATCGAGATCTCGTTCTTTGACGAGCGTTTCTACGCCTTCTTTTGCCTTGTTCCAGCCACCAATCGTATAAGAAATGACATAGAGCGCTATGGAAAGAATTTCTGACCATCCACTAACTGACCAAGCAAAAAGCATAAGCAGTCCGCTGCCCAGAGCAGCCTGCATTTCAGAATTGCTGAGCATGGCACGCGGATCGAACCGGCGCTTTGGAGCGCCTGGCTTCTTCATGCTGCCAGAGATTGATTTTTGTTTAGGTAAATGTTTTGATGTTACTTGCATAATAATCGCCGTCCTTTAAAGTTTTTGTGGAGCTTTACTTCATTGACTCTACTTCGCAACAAAACTTGCTTCGTGAGCATACGCTTTGTTTTGTGGAGCCTAACTTCATTGGTTTTTCTTCGAAACAAAACTTAGTTCGTGAGCATACGCTCTGTTTTGTGGAGTTTTGCTTCTGCCAAGTGAGAATGAGAGCCATTATTAAGACCCCTAAAATGACACATGCTGCCCCGGCTTAGCCGGGACAGCATGATTGAAAACTATAGGTAGTGAGAATGATAATCATTGTTGCAATAGTACAACTATATTTCCTTAGTGCAACTTATATTTTAATCATACCACCTGGAATTAAAAAGTAAAGCCTATCTATTCAGCTAAACGCCATTTATTTCAGAATATGTGTTAGCTGCCCGTTTAGTGGCGAATTTTATCTAAAAGCTCTGTTGAAGAAGAGCTCCCAACCATAAATTACAGTGATCATTCAATAACCAAGAGCAATGATCCTCTAATAATAAAGAGCAGTGATTCTCCATTAACGGCAGAATCACTGCTCTTTTGTCTTTTTATCGATTCTAAATGAAACGTATCGTCTTATTTAGAAGAGAAAGCGGCTTAAGTGACAGCCGCTTCATTGTTGTCCTACTGCCTTCCACCGGCGGCAGTATCCAGTGTCTCCTGCTGCCTGGCGATCCAGATCAGACAGGCTGCTCTAAGCAGTGCTTCGGTCCGCTGACCTGCGCTGCAAAAGATCCCGCTGAGGCCGATCTGATACAGATCGGCCAAAGCCGACGCCGCCGGAGTCCCCGCGGCGAGAACTACCGCAGCCGGCTTCACGCTCCGCACGGCGGCAAGGATCTCCCCCGCCGCCAAGGTGAAGCCCTCTGCGGCGGCCCCTTCCGGCGCGAGCTCGCTCGCCGCGCCGTCGAGCACTAGGAAATCGGCGATGCGCGCGATTTCCGCGGCGGCGGAGGGCTCCACATCGGGCGCGATCAGCGCCCCGATGCGGCACGCCGCCGCATAAGCGTGGCCGAGTGTCTGATCGGCCACGACCTCGATGAATTCGCGCTTTGCGGCGAATTCGGCTCCGCTTGCGGTGTAGGCGACCAGCAGGTCAAGGCGGCAATCGCCGCCTTGACGCTGGCTCTCCGCCACCGCAGTAAAAAGCGCTTCGAGCTGCGCGTCCTGAAGCGCGGCGAGCTTTGCGGGCTGCGCCGCAAGCTCCTCTGGATGCAGCAGGGTGACTGCTGCCCATTCACCATCCGGTGATTCCAGCAGAGCTGTGGTGGCTGCTTGCAATCGGTAATAGATCCGCTGCAGCATTCGATTAGCCTGCAGCTCATCCTCACTGGATAACCAATGCTCATAAAGACAAAACAGTTCAGGTTCAAGCAGCCATTCCTCACTTCGTATCAGACAAGGACCGGCTTGAACGGACCTTGCGCCTTCCCGTGTAATCGGACGCTCTTCTCGTTCTTCACGTCCTTCACGCAATACTAAGAAGGCCGACTGTTCTCCAGGTCGTTTAAAATAAGAACGGTTCAAAGGTTCTACAACATCCTTCTGCTCTACCCCGGTAATAAATTCTGCGGCAGCGGAGGCAACGGATCCGGCTTGGCTCATTTCCATCCCAACAGCCCGATCACCGGCCTTATACATGAACTTGAACGGGCGCTCTTCACTACTCCGAAAACCATCCTGCTGACGTTCACCCTTCATCTTCGCACCCACCCTTTATCTTTGGATTGCTGCCGGTACGCCTAGTAAATAAACATCATGCCACCGACATCTTATTACCACACTTATAAATACGGGAACCTCCCATGAAATATGCAAGCGTTGCCAAATCATATGAATAATTTGCCTTATTAAATCACAAAAAAGGCATCGCCACATAGCAGCAGATGCCTTCCTTGAACTTCATTGTTCTATTGTTGACTTGCGGCAATGGCCTGTTCCAGATCATAAATAATATCATCAATAGATTCCGTACCAATCGATAAGCGGAGTAATTCCGGAGTTACTCCCGCTGTGGTTTGCTCTTCATCCGACAGCTGTGCATGTGTTGTGCTTGCAGGGTGGATAATCAATGACTTGGAGTCACCGACATTCGCCAAATGCGAGAACAGCTTCACATTTTCAATCAGCTTGCGTCCCGCAGCACTTCCACCTTTAATACCGAAGGTAAGGATCGCGCCTTGACCTTTAGGTAAATACTTTTGCGCTAATTCATGAGATGGATGAGTAGGAAGTCCAGAATAACTTACCCATTCTACATCTGCGTGTGCCTCCAAATATTGCGCAACCTTTAGTGCATTCTGGCTGTGACGTTCCATCCGCAAATGGAGTGTCTCGAGCCCTTGCAACAGCATCCAAGAGTTAAATGGTGAAATAGAAGCACCTAAATCGCGAAGTAATTGAACACGGGCTTTGATAATATAAGCAATCGGTCCAACAGCTTCCGTATAAACAACGCCATGATAACTTGGATCAGGCTCTGTAAGTCCTGGGAACTTACCGCTTGCCTTCCAATCGAACTTACCACCGTCTACAATAATTCCACCGATAGATGTACCATGCCCGCCGATGAATTTAGTTGCCGAATGAACAACGATGTCAGCTCCATGCTCAATCGGACGCAGTAAATATGGGCTTGGGAACGTATTATCCACAATAAGAGGAATTCCATGTTCGTGTGCGATCGCTGCAACGGCTTCAATATCTAGTACATTCCCCTGTGGGTTACCAATAGTTTCTGCATACAAAGCTTTGGTTTTATCATTAATCGCAGCACGGAAGTTCTCTGGATTATCCGAATCCACAAAATGCACCTTAATGCCAAGCTTAGGCAGCGTTGTAGAAAAAAGATTATAAGTTCCACCGTATAGGCTTGCCGCAGATACAATTTCATCCCCAGCGCCCGCAATATTTAGAATGGAGAAAGAAATAGCCGCTGCCCCGGAAGCTGTAGCAAGTGCACCTGCTCCACCTTCTAGTGCTGCCAAACGCTGTTCAAATACATCTGTAGTCGGATTCATCAGCCGAGTGTAAATATTACCGAATTCTTTGAGCGCAAACAGATCCGCTGCATGATCAGCATCACGGAATCCATAAGACGTGGTCTGATAAAGCGGTACAGCACGTGCGAAAGTAGTTGGATCAATTTCCTGGCCTGCATGAACAGTCAAAGTTTCAAATGACAGCTTACGGTCTTCTGACATAGGTATTTCCTCCCTTTATAAATATGAATAGAAATCTTTAACAAATAATAATTGTACCCATTCTCTCATAAACGACATCATTTGAAAAGAAAAAAATCTTATTATTCCGGTGCGAATTATTATATTTTGATTTATTCGAAGGAAAGCATGTCCGATGAACATCAGATAACGCTTTCAATAAAAATTTTTAAGCCGAAGAAACATGTATAACAATATGTACCTGACACAGAACATCTACGCAATAAAAAATAGAATAGCGGCGGATAAAGCTTATCCACCTCATCTCACCGCTACTATTTTACTTATCTTCTTTTAGTAATTGCTTTGGCTTGTTTCACCCTTAGCAATAGCTACACCGCCGCTGGTACCAATACGGCTTGCACCAGCTTGTACCATTACATGTGCATCTTCTGCACTACGAACACCACCGGAAGCCTTCACACCCACATTAGGTCCAACCGTTGCACGCATCAGCGCGATATCTTCCTTCGTTGCCCCACCTGTAGAGAATCCTGTGGATGTTTTTACGAAGTCTGCTCCAGCTTCAACAGAAAGCTTGCAGGCACGAACCTTTTCTTCTTCCGTTAATAAACAGGTCTCGATAATGACCTTAGTCAGTGCTTTGCCGCGAGCTGCGTCTACAACTGCTGCAATATCACGTTTAACCAACTCATTGTTACCATCTTTCAGCGCTCCGATGTTGATGACCATATCCACTTCACCTGCACCATTAGCGATAGCATTGGTAGTCTCAAATGCTTTGGTCTCTGTTGTCGAGGATCCGAGCGGGAAGCCGATAACTGTGCAGACTTTAACCTCAGGCGTATCCTTCAACACTTCATGGGCAGTAGCTACCCAAGCAGGGTTTACGCAGACTGAAGCAAACTTATATGCTTTTGCTTCCTCTGCCAATTTAACGATATCTTCTTTCCGTGCATCAGCTTTAAGCAGTGTATGATCAATGATCCGCGATAGTGTAATTTCGCTCATTTTTGTCATTCCTCCATGATTTGGATAGTGAATTTTTTTCATCTCTGTAATCATACCAATAGAACTCTGCTTTGCAAAGTCGACTGGACGATCAGACCCACCCTAACCTCGATTAACTCATATAAATACACTTAGAGAAGGTCATTATTTACTAAATTATCTTTTCAAGTTAATTTTATACCTTCTTGTATTTTTTAAAATATAAAGGATAATCCCCCTAAACTTTCCCATTAAAAAATACGATAATATCTATATAAATGGGTTTTTTAGCCTATTTATTTAAATTTTTCTTTCATCATATTTAGGAGGAGATCGATTTAAAATGGGAAACTTTAATTTCACCTCAAACGCTGCAGCCCAAAAACTGAATGTACAAGTAGAAGGTTCTATGTCACCGGAGGACGCCGGGCGCTTCATTCAGGAGTACAACCAAATCGTAAGTACATTTGACCCAGCACAATATGAGATCATTTTAGATTGCAAGACATTAAACGTATCCTCGCCCGACACTCTTCCTATGCTTGAGCAATGCTACATACTGTATAAAGAATCAGGTTTTAAAAAAGTAACCTTCATTATTGCCAAAAGCCCTGTCCTAAAAATGCAGCTAAGCCGAGTAGCCCGGGCAACAAAATTAGAAAATTACGAAATTATTGAAGCATAGGAGGTTTCATTTGGGACATATAACCATCCGACAAGCCGCTTATTACCATCCGGAACATGTCGTATCTAATGATTATTATCTGGAGCATTTCCAGAGTATGGGCAAGGACATTAAGCGATTCCTAGAAGTCATGGGTCGTGACCGGAGATACATCGTAAACGATAAGGATGAAAATGCCCTAACGATGGGACTCAAGGCCGCCCAAAAAGCGCTACAAGAAGCCAATTTACAAGGTGAAGATATGGATATGATCATGTTCGCTTCACAGACACCGGAATATACCTATCCTACCAACGCACTTCTGCTGCACCACATGCTACATGGTAAACATCGGACCATTACGCAAGATTCCAATGCCAACTGTGCAGGAATGGTGTCTGCTGTAGAGCAGACAAGTCGTTATATGCAAGCTAATCCTAGTATCCGGTACGCACTCGTCGTGGGAAGCGACTATAGCTCAGTGCACTGCAATACGGATGATGAAATTACTTACCCTAACTTCGGGGATGCCGCAGCAGCTGTCATTCTGGAACGAAGTGGCGAGCAATCAGGCTTCATTGACTCCCTTTATTACACTGATTCTGAGGGATCTGAGAATATTATGTTCCCTGCTTGCGGTTTATCGAATATTTATCACGAGGACATTACACCTGAGCAAATTCGGATACGCTGGACACCCTTTGACGGTACTGTTTGTGTAAATGCGGCGGTTGCAGACATGAAAGAGCTTCTCTCAAGAAACGGCCTGACTACAGATGATATATCTGCCTTCTGCCTTTCACAATTCTCTCTCAAAAATATCGAACTCATCCAAGAGGGGCTTGGACTTACTGATGAGAAATTCATCTATGTAGGCGACGAGTTCGGGTATACGGCTACAAGCAGTCCTTTTATCGCCTTTCAACGCGGAGTCGAAGACGGACGAATCAAACGTGGCGATTATGTCTTCTTCTGGTCGGTTGGTGCTGGTTGGCAAATTCCTACAATGCTTTATCAATATTAATAGCATAAAAAGCCCTACTTCTATAGAAGTAGGGCTTCCCCATCAGAGGAGCAGATATTAGCAATTTGTGAAATAAATCAGAAATCCAATAATGAATTATTTAGTCAGAGATTGAACATCCACAAATGGAGTGGCTCCCCCTGTTACAGATGGCAGTACGCCGTTCCATTTTTCCAGCGCTTTCTCCTGAACCTCTATTTGCTTCAGCTGCACCAGCTCAGGTGTAACCTCTTGCTTCTTAAGTCTTAAAGATTCGGCTTCGGCTTGCGCCTGGGCGATCTTTTGCTTCGCTTCAATCTCAATCCGCCGGAGATCATTTTCGGCCTTCAGCGCCTGCTGCTGCGCGACCTGCTTCGCTTCAATCGACTGATTGAACGCCTCCGAGAATTTAAAGTTAACAATGTTAATGTCGTTGACGATCAGATCATATTTTGCCAGCCTAGCGGTTAAATGCTCACTGATCTCACTCGACACTACATCTCGGCGTGTAATCAAATCCTCTGCTGGATATTTGGCTGTCACTTCTTTAACGATTTCTTGAATGGCCGGATTGATAATTACATTATCAAAATTACCTCCGATATTGTTCATCAGATTAAAGGCGGAAGCCTTATTTACGGAATAGTTCACCGCCACATGTGTGGATACGGGCTGAAGATCTTTTGAAGAGGCTGAAGTATCGGTCTCCGCTTTCGTTACCTGCGTATTGACTTGAATCACCGTCTGAATAAACGGAACTTTAAAATGAATGCCAGGTGACAACGTATTGTCATTTAATTTACCAAAGGTTTTGTACAAACCTACATGCCCATATTCCACAGATACAAAAGAGTTCGCGCCAATCAACAATACAATGAGCACCGCTGCAACACCGCTAACTATTTTCCCCGGTCGCAGCTGTTTCAATTTCGGATTCATTTGCATATTCATCCAATACCCCTCCTAGATTATGGATAATCATTTAAGCTTAATCGTCTATACGGAGGTTCGAGGGAATTGGTCGCAGGAAATATTTCAGCAGCAGTAGTCATGGCATTACCGCTCTTGGATCAGTCCTTCTAGGGTCAACCGGAATCTTTTGCTCTGCTTGTCCCCGATATTAAAAGCTTCATATATTCCTTCATACGTTAGCACCACGGAGTCCGCCTTCAAAGCATCATTAACGTAAGTTACCTCGGCGTGATCAACATTCCAGCGGTAAATGTAGGCACTCATCGGATTTCCATGCGCGGCTACACCCTCAATAGATCCATCCCCATCAACATCCAGCTCATTGGAATGTCCGGTATCTATCTGCAGCAATCCCGAGGGGTTACCACTCTCGTCGATTAAATAATAGTTAGTGAGCGAATTATTCGCTCCTAGTCCACCGGTGATTTTCAGCACCTTTTCGCTAAAAATCCCCACCACTTCTACCTTGATATCCTCCGGCTGACGATAATTATAAGTTCCTATCGCCCCTAGACTGTATTGTCCTTTGGAAGTAGAAATTTTGGCATACACGTAGTCTTCGTCACTAACCATCGTATACACTTTCACTTTGACTCCTCCGAAATTATTCAGCTTCTTCTCTGTAATCAAAGTAGCGCCTGTAGGTGGAGCACTTAGTTGAGAGACTACGGGGATTGTATCCACCAGCATCCACTCCAGCTTAATGAGGTTAGCAGAGGTGTCTGTTGGCTTCGGTCTTGATGTGTGGTAGTCGTTAGCCGATTGAAGGGGGGTTGGGTCAACCTGATGTTGGCAACCTGCCAGCAGATTCATTAGAAGCAAAGCTGTCAGCGTAACGGATTTATGTAAAGGAAACATCTCTTATTCACTTCCTATCCTCTTTTTAAAATTAAATCTTTCAGTAATCATAGATGAAGTTAGAATTTCAAATGTTACTTTTAGGGGGCGGGAGGGTTAATTTATTGTCTTTTGAGGGTATGCATCGATCAAAAAGCTAAATTGGGCATACAAAAAACCCGCATCAAATGCGGGTTTGAGAAGAAAGAATCAAGAACCTAGCAGTTCACGCGCCAGTAGTCGGTAAACCTCTAGACGTTTCTCCTGCGAATGCGGAATGCTGCATATCATCGCTTCCTGGAAACCATATTGAGCTTGTTCTTCTTGCAAGCGTACGGCGATGTCTTTGACCGCACCAACCAAATGAATCTTACGGCTTTCCTTGATTGACATCCGGTCAATTTCCGATAACGATATGTTCTGAGCTTCTTCTGGTGTCAGCACCTGAGTAATTCTGCCCTTGCTCATCATCAACCGAAAAATATCCTGCGGTAATGCCTCATACTCAGCTTCTTCCTTCGTTTCTGCTGTGGTTACCATATAGGATACACTAATCTCAGGTTTGTCCATGAAGATAGAAGGCTGGTAGTTATTCCGATATTCATCCAAAATCTCATTACTCATCGCACCATTAAAAAATTGCGCAAAGGAGTATCCGACTCCCATCTGTGCTGCTTTTCGCGCACTGTTGCCGCTCGAGCCTAACAACCACACTTCAGGGAGCGCCACCTTCGTTGGAGCGGCAAGATTTTTGGCATACAACTCACTTTCCGGAATCTGATCACTAAGCAACTGCATAGTAATGCCAAGCTTATCATACATGTTATGCAGCATTAACTCGCGGCCTTCAGACAGAGCGTACATAGCACTTGTATCGCCACCAGGAGCTCGTCCCACACCGAAATCTATTCTCCCCGGGGTAAAAGCACTTAACGTTTTAAATACTTCCGCCAGCTTAAGCGGAGAATAATGCATCATCATAACACCGCCGGTGCCGATTCGAATACGGTTGGTCTTAGCGGCTAAACGGGCTGCCGTTACTTCCGGAGCTGAGCTAGCAAATGTATTTCCGCCATGGTGCTCTGCCATCCACATTCTGCTATATCCCAACTCATCTGCTAAAATAGCTAGTTCTTCTGCTTTATTCAGAGCACCTTCCGCTGTGTTACCACTTGTCACGGGTGCCTGATCCAATACGCTTAATCTCATGCGAATACATCCCTTCTTTGGTTAGATGACCATTTTATTGCTGATCCATTCCTCTAAGGCTGCAATCTTATCTTTAAAGCGCTCACCACGCATTTCCTCCGACAACGAAGCAATAGTTTCCCGCTTTAATACAGCTTTCCAAGAGGATTCAGCTTCTTCCATCAGATTGGTTAACAGGCAGCAGCTATCTTCTTTCTCTAAATCCAACATGTCTACCAGAATACCATTGGATGAATACAGCGACTGCTGTCCTTCCACCGCAAGGTAAACGTCATATACACGAATATCTTCAGGTCTCTTCTTTAATTTAAAGCCACCTTTAATGCCGGGAACAGACGTGATGATGTCTGCGGTTACCAGCTTTCTTAACAGTTTCTGAAAATAGGTCGCCGATGCTCCGAGCTGCTGGCTAATCGCTTCTCCAGACAACACCGCTTTGTCCGGCAGCATGTTAAGCAGAACCAGTGCATACACTGACTGTTCCACCCCTGTTTTCATATGCATGTACAGCACCTCGATCTACATAAATTGCTTAATATAAACTGTAGACTATACCACCGCGTATAAAGCGGATAAACATTATCCACTTTATACTTTATATCAGTTTGCACCAAAAGTAAAACCCTGCTCGTCTTCTCTTACAGTTAATATCTGCTATAAAAAAAAGATCGCGCATATAGCGCAATCTTTTTCATATGGATAGTCCCACCCGCTGAACCAGCTGTGAGCTCTGATCATTAAGTCCGGTAATGGTGACTTTTTTGCCACGCACGGCGTATTTGCTCATCGTCTTCGCTATGGCATGAACTGCGGATTGGTCCCACACATGGGAATGTGAAAAATCGATAATAATATGATCGGGATCGCTATCGTAGGCGAATTCATGAATGAAGTGGCTTGTCGTGCCGAAGAACAGCTGGCCGGTAACCGCATATGTTTTGGAAGAGGCAGCTTCCTGAACTGTTAGACGGATCGAAGCTATTTTCCAAGCAAACGTTAAAGCACTTAGCAGAACCCCAAACAAAACGCCAATAGAAAGATTGTCTGTAGCCACCACGGTGACAACCGTCACAATCATAACCAACGCATCGCTAAGCGGAACACGGGTTAGAGATTTAAGCGAGCCCCATTCAAAGGTGCTGATACAGACCATTATCATTACGCCAACGAGCGCGCCCATCGGAATCTGCTTAACCACATCGCCAAGTACGATAATTAGGAACAATAAAAAGATCCCTGATACAAACGTGGACAGACGCGTGCGTCCTCCTGACTTCATGTTAAACATTGACTGGCCAATCATCGCACAGCCTGCCATCCCTCCGAAAAAACCAGTGACTACATTCGCCAGCCCCTGTCCCTTCGCCTCTCTGTTCTTATCACTACCTGTGCCCGTAATATCGTCTATTAAGGTGGCAGTCATCAGTGATTCCAATAATCCAACTACGGCCAGCGAGAGTGAATATGGCAAAATAATAAGCAGCGTATCCAGCGTGAACGGGATCTGCGGTAAATGGAATAGTGGCAAAGTTGCTGTAATATTCCCCATATCCCCTACGGTTCTTACGTCCAGATGAAGAGCGATGCTAAGAATAGAAACGATAACAATCGCTACAAGCGCTGAGGGTACGGCTTTGGTAAACCGAGGAACCGTATAGATAATAAGCAATGTCAGAGCTACCAGTCCATACATCACCCAGCCTTGTCCCTTAAAATGGGTAAACTGCGCCATGAAAATCAGTATCGCCAGCGCGTTGACAAACCCCGTCATGACCGGCTGTGGCAAAAAAGTGATGAATCGGCCCAGCTTTAGCATCCCCATCAATATCTGAAACACACCAGCCAGTACAGTTGCCGCGAACAGATACTCTATTCCATGCTCTAGTACGAGACTTCCGACTAATAGGGCCATAGCCCCTGTAGCCGCCGAGATCATTCCGGGTCTGCCTCCGGCAAGTGCGGTTACAATTGCAATACAAAAAGAGGCATATAAACCAACCATCGGACTTACTCCTGCCAAGATCGAAAAAGCGATCGCTTCAGGAATCAGTGCAACGGCTACGGTCATCCCCGATAAAATATCGGTTCGAGTGTTAGAAAACCACCCATTATTTAAGGTAAGCTGCTTCAAAATCTAATTTCCTCCTGTGACTAATAAGGTATATAGGCCTTTTCAAAAAGACCCGGGGCCGGTGCAACGCTAATGTTCCTTATTGTACTCGACCCGCCTTCACCTTCACAAAAAGATTAGATAGACTTGTAAGCGCTTATTCACCTCATTTTCTAGCCAATCCTTGAAATATCATTCAAATTCTATATTTCTAGATTACCGGTATAGTCCGGAAGCTTTCACTTCATTAAAGAAGTTGTTGAACTCATCAATATTCAGCTGCTGCGCAGCATCGGACAACGCAGTTGCAGGATCAGGATGAACCTCGACCATAATACCATCGGCCCCAGCTGCGAGTGCGGCTTTTGCACAAGGGATAAGAATATCTTTGCGTCCTGTGGAGTGAGTAACATCGACCAATACTGGCAGATGGCATTCCTGCTTAAGAATAGGCACTGCTGAGATATCGAGCGTGTTGCGGGTCGCTTTTTCATACGTACGAATTCCGCGTTCAATCAACATGATTTGTGTATTACCACGAGACATGATGTATTCCGCTGCATGTATGAATTCATCGAGCGTAGCAGCCAATCCGCGTTTCAGCAGCACAGGCTTATTGACTTCTCCGACCGCTTTAAGCAGCTCAAAATTATGCATGTTCCGTGCACCGATCTGGATAATATCTACATAATCTAAGGACTCTTCAATATGTCTTGGATCTACAATTTCACTGATGGTCAGCAGACCATAATCATTTGCAGCTTCACGTAATATTCTTAGACCGTCCATACCTAGACCTTGGAAATCATAAGGAGAAGTCCGCGGCTTGAAGGCACCTCCACGCATAACACGTACACCAGCTTTTTGCAGGGCTGCAGCTACGGTGCGGGTCTGTAGTTCACTTTCCACAGAGCAAGGACCAGCTACCATCAATGAAGAAGAACCGCCAACAGTAACATCTCCCGGCAGAACAATCACAGTGTCTTCTTTGTGACTCTTACGCGCTACTAGTAAAGTTTTTTTATGTTCATCGGATTGTAAGTCCAGAGATGCTGAAAAAATTTGTTTGAAGAGGCTGCGGATAGTTCCGTTAGTGAAAGGTCCTTTGTTGCTCGCTACGAGCTGATCAAGCATTTTCTTTTCACGTTCTGGATCGAATTTAGGCACACCTTGCTTTTCTTTAACTACTCCAATCTCCTGTACAATTTTAGCCCGCTCGGAGATCAGCTCCAGCAATTGCCCATTAATTTCATCCAGACGACCTCTAAGAACATCCAATTCCACGTTACTCATTACCCTTCCACTCCCTCTTCTTATTTATAATTTGAAACGCAAAAAGGCCCCGCGTCGCAAGGGACGAGGAGCCGTGGTACCACCCTTATTTAGAATTAACCCTTAAACTAGCACAAAGGAATAGAAAATCGGATTCCCTCGAATAAAGATTAACTCTATCTTAAACCCGGTAACGCGGGGCGCGGGCCTCCCTACTCATACCTGTCACGACCTGTGACAAACTACTTCAGGGGCCGACTCGGAAGTGAACTTCGGCATTAATCGTCTCATGAGGGTGCTCTCAGTCTCCGGCACACCTTCCCTGTTAAGATCCGCTATAATGCTTACTCTCTTCGTCATAGTCTTATTTATGTCAGCGCGTCTTTTGCGCTGGTTTCTGCTATCTTAATCAAAAAATGTTTCCGATGCAAGATAATAATGGAACGCTGAGTAGCTTTAACGCAATAAAATCATATGAGATACAATTATTCTTATAACAACTCGCTAGAATAGGCTTTGAAGTATGAAATAACCCATACCCATACTATTCTGCCACTGCTTAAAAGGTTCCAATCCCTTTCTATGTATGAAGTTGACAGCGATATTTTGATTGTTTACAATTAAATCATTGAAAATATTTCCTGTTCTTATTCACTGGCAGCTTTAGCGTTGACAATACATAACTGAAGGGATGTAGCAGCATGAGCATTTATCCATATACAGCACGCAGTATTCGAGGAAAAGAGATCGAACTAGAGGAATACAAAGGTAAAGTACTTTTGATTGTGAATACAGCAAGTAAGTGTGGGTTTACCCACCAATACTCCGACCTGCAAAAGCTCTATGAGCGATACGAAGATCGCGGCTTCCAAATTCTCGGTTTCCCTTCCAATCAGTTCGGGGAGCAGGAACCTGGCAGCAATGAAGAAGTGAATGTATTTTGCCAAATCAATTACGGCGTTACGTTCCCTCTCTTTGAGAAGGTTGAAGTAAAGGGCGAAAATAAACATCCCCTCTTCACTCACCTTACTGAGCAGGCTGGATTTGAAGGCTTCGACATGAACCATTCTTCAGGAAAGCTGCTTCAAAGCATGCTTGAGAGCAAAGATCCGGAAGCACTGAACAATGACGAAATCAAATGGAACTTTACTAAATTTCTAATTGATCGCGAAGGCAATGTAATTACAAGATTTGAATCTACTGTAGATCCGCTGGATATTGAGCCAGCGATCGAAGCACTGCTATAGATTTTTTTAGATATGTACGGAACTAATGATATTAACTTAAAGCACAGTAGTCACTGCGGTGAATAATTGGACTTCCGGCCGCTGTTGTCCCCAGATTTCTTGATTGAAACCGCTCTTCGCGGTGGAAATCCCGGGACAAAGGCCTACATAGATTGAATTTCTATACAACAATAAGCCGCCCAGACTCCAACTCTGGGCGGCTTTTTCACGTACGGTACTGCTCGGTAAACACTTCAAAATAAGGTGTGGTATCCCTTTCAGCCATTGAGCCATTAGCGCCCGGTCCCCAGCCGATCTCAGCCCGCCAGCTCCCTAGCAACCCTGTCTGGATTAACGCCTCCTCATTTACACCGATAAGCTGATCTGCCTGTGGCGCTACATAAAGTGCATCTACAGGGCAATAAGCTTCACACATAAAACAAGTCTGGCAATCTTCCTGACGCGCAATAACCGGAATCTTCCCCTGCATTTCGAATACGTTTGTGGGACATACTTTCGTGCACAGTTTACAACCCACGCAGCGTTCCATGCTGATTAGTTCGATCATATCGCCTGCCCCTCCTTTAGTAGATTCAGTTCATGAGCATGGGGCACAGCCTCGGTACCGATGCTTATTTGCTCTATACCGGATACAATCAGCCGGTGGGTTTGACGCGGATCAAGCTCCGGATATTCCGCGAGCTTTTGCAAGCCGCGCGTCTCCTTCCGGGCCAGCGCGGCGGTGTACATCCATCTGCCGACCGCGAGCATAGCCGCGGCTTCGCGTGCTTGCACGATGCCCTGTACGGTGGCGGGAACGCGCCCGTTCAACAAGGGCATCAAGGCATTCAGCCGCTTCAAGGCTGAAGAAATGCCCGGCTCGCTGCGGAAATAATTAATCTGCAGCGGTAAGATTTCACGCTGGATCGCCGCGACTAGCGGCTTCACCTCCAGCGTTTCCGAGGTGTCGGTGCCGGCCGCCAGACCGTAGCGTCCCGCTGCGGTCAGGTTGCGGCTGTTCGCCTGCCCTCGGCTGGACCGCGCATGCTGCGCGGCTCCCTGGCCTGCCCAGCTTCCGCTGCATATGGCCCAGGAAGCGTTATAAGCCCCGCCGCCGGAGATGGCGCCGGTCACTTTCTCGCGCGATGCGGCATCTCCGGCCGCATAGAGTCCGGGCACGGTCGTCCGGCAGTCCGTGCCCGTAAGGCGCAGACCCCCAGTGCCGCGCATCGTGCCCTCATAGCGCAGGGTGAGCGGGAATTTCTGCTTAAACGCATCAATTCCCGCCCGCTCCAGCGGCATAAAGAAAATCGGATGCGCTTTTCGCAGAAAATCCTGTTTCTCCGCTGTATCTGCCAGATCGAGCGAAGCATAAACCGGCCCCTTGAGCATCATTTCAGGGATGCTGCCAAAAGTTCGATCCCCTTTATGCAACGGATGACCGTCCGCATCATAAAGCGTAGCCCACGCTAGCATACGGCCACGTGTTACCGTTCCATCTGCAAAGCTCGGAGCGTACTGACGGCTGAATTCCATGCCTGACAAATCAGCTCCCACCTCAGCGGACATCAACAGCCCTTCGCCTGTCAATACGTTGCAGCCAAGACCTTTGCTGAGAAAAGCACAGCCTCCGGTTGCCATCACAACGGCATTGGCCTTTACTTCCCAAGACTCCCCTGTCAGACGGTTGATCCCACGCGCCCCGCCAACCCCATGTTCATCATGAAGAAGCTCTAGCGCTGGCGACTGATCGAGGATCGTGACTCCCGCTTTGCGGACAACTCTTCGCATAATCCTCATGTACTCTGGTCCATGCAGATGTGTACGCAGCGAGTTACCTTCTTCATCCTTCGGAAAAGGATACCCCCACTTCTCAACTAGAGCCAGATTCTGCTCTACCTGATCCAGCACGCGGTGAATCCAAGCGTTCTCCGACAGATATCCACCAGATTTTAGTCTGGATTGAACCGCCTGCTCACGCAGCTCGGCAATTGGAGGGATAACGAGCAGCGTTGTACCGCCCGGAGCAGTGGCGCCGCTTGTGCCCAAGTAGCCCTTATCGGCCAAGACTACCTTTGCACCTTGCGACGCTGCACTCCATGCCGCCCAAGCTCCTGCGGGACCTCCGCCAAGCACGAGCACATCCACTGTCATTTCCTTCTTAAGCTGCGACATATCTTTTCCTCCCAAGCATTTGCGCTTTCCAAGCAATTGTTATTTCAGCTGCCAATCGCTAATATTGAAGTCTTTTTTCGCTAATTTTTCTTCGACAAGGAAGTTCTTGGTACCCTCCAGTAGCTTGGTTCCTTCGTCAGTGAACGCGGTATCTTTGATATCACTAATTGGATTTACTTGCTTCGCCAGCTCTGGCGTTGTATCTCCGATTTCAGCCAAAAATTGATAATATTCATCCTCGTGTTGTTTCAAATCCGCCAAGGCTTTCTCACGGGCTTCGTTCCACGCCTTCGGAAAGTCAGGGAATTTCGCCAGATAATCCTCGGACACGACAGTTGCACTAGTGCCGAGCAAGTTCGGATGCTTCGAGGCATCGTCTAAGTGAGTGTAACCTTGGTCAATTAACTTCAGCGCAGGTACACCCAAATTAGTCGTAGCATCTACATCTCCACGGGCCAAAGCTGCGGTAGCATCCGGAATGAGCATATGCACGAGTTTATAGTCAGTTACGCCTTCCTCCTGAAGTAACCCAACCACATAGCGGTGCATGAAAGAGCCTTTTTGAATGGCTATAGTCTTCCCTTGCAGTTCCTTCACCGTCTTTGGTCCATCCTTCTTACCGATTAGATAACCGATAGTGTTGGCTGAGGATTGTGAAATCAGACGTGTCTTGGCCCCAGAAGCATAAGCAATAATAGCAGGTGTATCCCCAAGGCTGCCGATATCTAATCGACCACTAATTAAGGATTCTGTCTGATCAGGACCGTTTGGAAAGCCCGTAAGCTTCACTTCAGTAATGCCATATTTCTTCAACTCTTCTTGAATGATCCCTTTATAAAAGCCCCAGCCTTCCGCGCCACCTGGCACATTCAGCTTATTAGAGCCTATAAAACCAAAGTTCAGTACCGCTGGAACGTTACTTTCGGCTTTGCCTCCAGATTTCTCTGTACTAGAGCCGCCGGATGCAGATGCTCCATTTCCTCCAGCGTTATTTCCGCAAGCCTGAAGAACCAGCATAACCATCATAATCGTAGTTAAAAGTGCAAATCGTATCCTTTTAGAACGTTTCCCCTGAATCTCTCTGTACGCTGGTTTCATTTCTTTCTCCCCCTAGATTTATGTTATTTATCTTAATCTTAATCAAGGTCAGAACCCTGCCCTCGACGCCAATTTGTACATAAAGTCATGACTTGCTACCGGTTGTCTGCCTTTGCCCCAGCCTACCTTTTCACGATAACCACCAAGTAATCCCTGCTCCTCTAGCCCTGCCTCTGTCACCCCAATCACTTTCTCTGAATCTGGCGCAACGTAGAGAGCATCCACAGGACAATACAGCTCACACATAAAGCAAGTCTGGCAATCGCTCTGCCGGGCAATAATAGGAATGCCATCCTCTACCCGTTCGAAGACATTGGTCGGGCAGACCGATACACATTGGTTGCACTCTACACATCTGGCAGCGCTGATCACCTCAATCATGATAGAACACCCTCCTTGGCCACGGCTTCTGTCTTCACCCATACCTGATCCAATCCACCGCTAATCAAGCGATGATGCTGTTCTTGATCCGTTCCCTTAAAATCTTCACGCTTATGCATGCCCCTCGTCTCCGTACGGGCAAGCGCGGAATTGTACATCCAGCGGGCGGTTGCAGTCATGGCTTCAGCTTCACGCGCTTTAACCCCTTCAGGTGTTCGCTGAATTTCACGGCTACGCTGATCTTTCCACAATTCATCCAGACGACCTAATGAAGAGGTCAGCCCTTTATCCGTACGGAATAAATTAATGTCATACGGCTTCACTTCAGCCTGCACAGCAGACACAACCTCTGACGTATGAGCTGATACTCCAGGCTTCACTTCTTGATGAACCAGTGGAGAAGATGATAAGCCGACTGGATTACGGTACGCTGCATTCGAGCCAAGGCTCTGCGCATAGACAGCTGCACCTTCTCCTGCAAAACTGCCGGATGACATAGCCCAAGCCGCATTATGGCTGCCACCACCAGTAAATCCCCCGCAAATTAGCTCACGGGTAGCTGCATCTCCTGCCGCATAAAGTCCGGGAACACCTGTGCCACAGCTTTCGTCCGTGATATGAATACCACCCGTCCCACGAACCGTTCCTTCGAGACGAAGCGTAACCGGAAAAGCATCCTTGAAAGGATCGATCCCTTGTCGATCAAAGGGCAAGAAAAAATTCGTCTGCGCCACCCGCAGCAGCGGTCTTAAATCCTCGGGCGCTCCATCCAGCTTGGCATACACCTGATTGCCTGCTAGCAGATTCCGAGCGATAACTGAACGCCCTTTCTTGGAACCCGCCCCTTCCACAATGCTTCCATCCTCATAATAAAAGCTGGCATAGTTGTAATATGCTGTCTTGGTTACAGAGGAGAACGTAGGGCAGATAGCATAGGCATTGGAGAATTCCATGCCGGACAAGTTCGCCCCAGCTTCAGCTGCAAATAGATAGCCATCTCCGGTCAACACGTTACAGCCGAGAGCCTTACTTAGAAAAGCACACCCACCAGTTGCAATGACAACCGCTCCTGCCTGAACAGTCCAGGTGTCACCACTCTGCGTATGGACTCCAGCCGCTCCAGCTACGCCATGCTCATCCGCTAGGAGCTCCATGGCTGGACTATGATCTAGAATTTTAACGCCCGCTTTTTTCACAAGCTTACGCATTAATTTCATATATTCCGGTCCCTGAAGACTCTTACGATACTGGTTACCCTGCTCATCTACAGGGAATGGATATCCTGAAACGCCAAGTTTGTTCATATTGGCATAGGTACGGTCTAGCACTCGGTCCATCCAGCGGGATTCAGCCAACTGACCGCCCAATGTATAACGACTTGCTTTGGCCTCCTCCCGGAGCTTCTCATCCGGCTTCACATACCAGACTCCTGTTCCTGAGGGGGCCGTTGCACCGCTCGAACCGCAGTAGCCTTTATCTGCAAGGACAACTTTCGCCCCCTTCGCTGAGGCCGTAAGGGCTGCCCATGTTCCTGCAGGGCCTCCGCCTATAACAAGCACATCCGCCACCAAATTCAACGACCCTTTTTGTATCGATCCACTCATAGCTCAAGACCTCCTCAAATGATTTACCCTTCGTAACTATCGCGCCAGAACAGGCACTTGCGTTCAATGATTCGGAACAAAGAATCGATTAGCTTGCCGACAATAGCAAAGATAATAATGCCTACAAACACAACCTCTGTATTAGAGTTCTGCTTCGCCTCATTGATCAGGAATCCAATGCCGGATTGTGATCCAATGAGTTCAGCTACAACAAGACCGATCCATGCTACAGCCAATGACAGCCGCAATCCTAACAAAATCCCGGGTAGTGCTGCCGGTAATATCAGCCTGCGCAGCCTCTGATAAGGGCTAAATCCTAACACCCGGGACACCTCAAACAGCTTATTGTCCACATTGCGGATGCCCATAAACGTATTAATATAGAGCGGAAAGAATGACCCTGTCAGAATGATCACTACTTTGGACATCTCCCCAAAGCCGAACCACAAAATAATTAGCGGTGCTATAGCTAGATGAGGAACAAGCCTAAGAACCTGTACACTAGGATCGAGCACATATTCCACACTGCGAAACAAGCCAGTCAGTACTCCGAATAAAAGGCCTAGAACGCCTCCGATAAGAAATCCAACTCCCGCCCTCCCCATACTGACACCTAGGTGATGAGTTAACTCTCCAGTCACCAATAGGCCTGTAAAAGCTCTGGCGATCGACAATGGAGTCGGCAGAAACTGCGCGGAGATCAGTCCGGTGCTTCCTGCCAGCTGCCAAAGTACTATTGTCACCACCGGAATGATAGCGCCCGTTCCCCAATCTGACAGTAGAGATTTCCATGCTATAGGTACCGCCGATTTCTCCAATGTCTTAGTCGATAAAGGGGCAATATCACTGCTATCTAGCGATTCTCTTGCTCTTGTAGTGTTATTCAAAATAGCTTCTGCTCCATCGCTCATGGCGCATCCCCCTTTCGTTTCTTGCGCGTTTTCTGTTTATCCGCGATAGCTGTCCTGCCATCTCAGCAGCCGACGTTCAATGTAGCGAACAATAGAATCACTCACCAGTCCTGCAATGGCAAAAATAATAATTCCCACGAACACCACAGGTGTATCCGCGAATTGACGCGCGTCCGACATCATATACCCAATGCCTGAAGTGGAAGCAATCAGCTCTGCGACTACCAGTCCTAACCAAGAGAGCCCCAAGGAAAGGCGCACTCCGAGAATAATATTCGGCAATGCGGCTGGAAGTACTAGTCTTACAACCTGCTTTAACCGGCTGAATCCAAGCACTCGAGATACTTCGAACAGCTTGTTATCCACGCCGCGAATACCCATGAACGTATTAATATAAAGCGGAAAAAATGCTCCTTTAGCAATCAACAGCACTTTAGACTCCTCACCGATCCCGAACCATAAAATGAATAGCGGCACTACCGCCAAGCTTGGTATCATGCGAATCATTTGCAGGGATGGATCTAGCAATTTCTCTGATCTGCGGAACAGACCTACGAGAATGCCTAATAGCAGACCAAGTCCACCACCGAGCAGGAATCCGGAAAGAGCTCTGACCAAGCTGATCCTAAAGTTCGGCCATAAATCCCCTGAAGCAGCCAAATTTACAAATGATTCTGCAATGGTATACGGCGTCGGGAACAGCATCTCTGAGATCATTCCATAGTGTCCAAGGGTCTGCCACAGAATTAGCACAGTGCCCGGCAGCAGAAGGCCCAGTCCAAATGTTGTTACCTTTCCGGGGCGTCCGGAAGTTCTTACGGCTATAGCCCGGTTTGTCATGCTCTGCACCCACCTTTTTTAGCTTTACAATCTCTTTAAATAACAAAAAGAGACCCTCGAATATTGAACACTTTCGGAGGTCTCCATTGGTATGGTCGACATATTTATATTCCTGCCCCGTCAATAAGCTCAAGCTCATCGACTTTTTCAAAATAATTCAGCACCTTCAGGCGTAGCTCTTGAAAGGAAGACGTTGTTTTTTTACGTGGATACGGCAAATCAACCGGGACAATCTTACGTATTTTCCCGGGGCGAGGTTCTAAAATCACTACCCGATTACCTAGAAATACAGCCTCATCAATATCATGCGTTACAAAAATCATGGTTGTTTTGTTGGCCCGCCAAATGTCCAGTAACACCGTCTGCATATGCGCTCTAGTGAACGCATCCAGTGCACCAAACGGTTCATCCAGCAGCAGGATTTTGGGATTTCGCAGTAGCGCACGGGCTATCGCCACCCTCTGGGCCATCCCTCCCGATAACTCCCGGGGATAGGATTTCTCAAACCCATTTAACTTGACGAGATCAATTAACTCATCGACCTTGCGTCTAATTTCTTTGTTGCCTAGCGGCAAATCAGAAGCAATATTCTTCTCTACGGTGAGCCAAGGAAAGAGACGATGCTCTTGAAAAATAAATCCCTTATCGATTCCGGGACCCCCAATCTCCGTCCCTCCTAAGGTAACACTCCCCGTATATCCACTGTCCAAACCGGCCACGATGCGCAGCAGCGTGCTTTTGCCACAGCCACTGGGCCCGATGACCGTAATGAATTCACCCTCTTGCACATGGAGATCAACATTATACAGTGCCTGAACATGCCCTCCGGTAGTCTCAAAACGTTTATTTAGGTTTGAAATCGACAGCAACGCTTCTCCCATCGTGACCCCTCCTTAAATTCTGTATACAAAAAAACAGAGGTATTGCGCTTTTACATTCGCAATACCTCTGTAGGAACAGTCGGTAATTTTATTCAAAGTAAATCAATTGGAATTATAATATTTAAAATATCATCCATTTGAAAAGCTGTCAACAATAAAACTTTTTTCAGACACACTTGTTTACATCAAATATCTTAAATATAAATATATGCTTGAGATCACAATGGACAGCAGCATTAAAGGGAAACCCACCTTCAAATACTTCATAAATGTAATCGGATAGCCCTCTTTTCCAGCTAGACCAGCAACAATCAGATTAGCACTGGCACCGATCAATGTACCATTGCCACCCAAGCAGGCACCCAAGGCTAGACTCCACCAGAGGGGCTCCAGATTGGTAATCCCCATCTGCCCCATCTCCTGTATCAAAGGAATCATCGTTGCTACAAAAGGAATATTATCAAGAAACGCAGAAGCAATTGCACTGACCCATAAGATCATCATCGAGCTCATGAGCACATCCCCACCCGTTAAATCAATCGCTTTGGCAGCCAGCTCCGCGATGACACCTGTCTCGACGAGTCCTGATACCAAAACAAACAGTCCGATAAAAAAGAAGATCGTAATCCATTCCACGCTGTGAAAAGCTTTTTCCAGCATGTGTTCCCCTCCAGTTAATAAGAGCAGTAAAAAAGCCCCCGCTAAGGCAACCGTAGCGGACTCCAAATGTAGCGCCTGATGTAAAAAGAAGCCTATAATCGTAAATCCAAGTACGGTAAGGCATTTTCGCAGCAGCTTATGATCCGTAATCATTGCCTTCTCGTCCATGTTCATGATACTTTGCTGCAATTCCGGAGTGGATTTAATTTGCTTACTAAACATCAGTAGTAAAAGCGGGATATACGCTAACATAATGATGATAATCACAGGTGTTAGATTGCTGATAAAGGACATAAACGTCAGCTCTTTCACAGCACTGCCGATCATAATATTCGGTGGATCTCCGATCAATGTTGCCGTCCCACCGACATTCGATGCAATAATTTGTGACATCAAAAAAGGCAGCGGATTTATACGCAGTTGCCTTGTAATACTGAAGGTAACAGGCACCATAAGTAGCACTGTTGTAACATTATCCAAGAAAGCAGATGCCACAGCAGTAACAACAAACAAAGCAATCAGGATTCTTCTCGGCTTACCTTTCGCCAGCTTTGCTGATTTCACTGCCGCATATTTAAAAAGTCCTGTCTCTGCAGTAATCCCTACAATCATCATCATGCCTACAAGTAATCCGATGGTATTAAAATCAATGTGATGTAGTGCCGTCTCCTGATCCACAATGCCCATCGCTACCATAACAATAGCGCCTAACATCGCTAAGATCGTACGGTGAATTTTCTCAGAAATAATCAGTCCATAAATCAGTAGAAAAATACCTATTGCCCAAATCGCTTGCTGTTCCATGATATCCCCCGGTCCTTCTATCTAATTTCATTAATGGTACAACCTACTCATTATATAACCTATTTATCATAAAATAGATTTGTATTTTTCGCACTGGAATTGTGGATTACTCCATAAAAAACGACTCTGCCGAGTATTTATCGGAGAGCCGTTTTTTTATGGAGTCGATTATTTCATTTTCAAAACCTGAGGCTCCTTAAAAGCGGTCAAAATACCTTTGCTCTGCACAATAATCATACCGCTTTCCAGCAAGGTTGGGCCGAACACTCTACCTGATGTTTTGAGCTGCACAACCGGTTTTGCGGAAATCAAATCTATCGCGATTAATTTGCCGTCAGTCTGGGCTACATACATGCCATGTCCGAGCAGATCGAAGCGGGCAATCGGATTGCTGATTCCACTGTACTGAACCGCTGATTTATTCGCCATTTTAACACCATAAATGCTCTGTTCGTTACTAAAAAGAATTCTTCCATCATAAGGACCAGCGGCGTAGGATAACTTAGCTCCGATGGATTCGTAAGAATAATTATCGCGTGTTACGGTAGCAGGATCAGCATTGACTGGATAGCTGTAGACACCTTTTTGTCCTGTTATAAAAATTCTGTCACCGTCACTCCAAGCAATGCCCCCCTTTGGTGCTTCGGGATCATTTGGGTCAATATTAGCAGGGTTATAAACTACCGTCTTCACTACTTTACCTGTCTTAACATCCAAACTGTCGAGTGTAGTAAGAGGAAGAGCGTCGAATAAGGTAGCCTTACGTTGTGTTATAAGCGTTCCATTAATCTCAGTAATCGGAAAATAATGATCCTTGTTATTCCAAAGCTCCTTACCCGTTGTTCGATCAAAGGCATGTAGAATGTCATACGTATACGCTCCGGATTCTGAGTTTTGAGCTAATATCAGGTTTCCCTCAACCATGAACGGTTCATACAGCTTTTCACCGAAATTATCACGCCACTGCAGTTTCCCATCCTTCAGATTGTAGGCTTGAATATCACCATTGGCAGCAAAAAGCTGATCTTTATCAATAACTAATTGGCTGATGCCTTTGCTGTTTGCCGATGAACTCCATTTATTTTTTCCGGTAGCCACGTTAACTGCATAGATTGTGCCTGCTTCTGAAGTCACATAGGCCACTCCATCTTGGTAAAGTAACGGTGTCTTTAATTTGGAGCCATATTTCCACATTACTTTTCCCGTCTGAGCGTTAATGGCTAAAAGCTGACCCTTTTGTAGGATAAAAGCTTTGCCCGCACCGACTGCAACTACGCCCTTGCCCATAATGTAGTCCGTCGCTATATCTCCTAGCGTTGGCAAATCCATCGTAGTGGACCACTCAACCTTCGCAGCAGACAAATTTACATAATAATCATCTAAATTCGAGCCTATAAAGGAAGTGTGCGAATCAACCGCAGCAGCTTGTACCGGGTTTACCATAAGCAATACCCCTAAACCAATAATCACAGTACGAAGATATGACTTCAATAATGTTCCTCTCACCACCACACGCCTCCTCATATAAATGCTTCAATTGGATAGATTCTCAAAATAAAATATAATACTAATGACGAGCAGGATGTAAGAACATGGATTATTATTCCTCATTTTGACATCCTAAAGAGCAGAAATCAAAACATTTACTCATAAACTTACAATTTGTAAGTTATTGTGTTATAATAATCACATTCTTCTATAAACGAACAAGCTTTATCAAATATATGAATAACAAGGGGTTTGTAATCATGAGTAACGAGGTAACCACAGCACCAGCATCCGATTTTGAATTCGGTATCTACACCTTAGGAGACATTGTAGCTGATTGTCATACCGGGAATAAGATCAGCCCGAAACAACGACTCGACGAAGTTGTAGCTGCGGCCAAGCTGGCGGATGAGGCGGGGCTTGATGTATTCGGTGTAGGTGAGCATCATCGTCTTGATTTTGCGATTTCTTCGGTTCCAGTCGTGCTGGCAGCCATCTCCCAGGTTACCCGCAGAATCAAGTTGACGAGCGCCACTACTGTATTAAGCACCATTGATCCCGTGCGCGTATTCGAGGATTTCGCCACACTTGATTTACTATCAGATGGCCGTGCAGAGATTATTGCTGGACGTGGTGCTTTTGTGGAATCTTTTCCGCTCTTTGGGTACGAACTTGAAGACTATCATCGACTATTCGCCGAGAATATTAATCTGCTTCTCGAGCTTAATAAGCATGAAATTATGAACTGGGAGGGTTCCTTCCGCTCATCCTTGAAGGATTCTGAGATTGCACCACGCCCTCTTCAGCAAAGCCTTCCTGTATGGATAGGTGTAGGTGGTTCTCCTGAAAGCGCGGAAAAAGCTGGGGTACTCGGGACTGGAATGGCCATCGCCATTCTTAGCGGTAGTCCAGAACCTTTCCAAGAGCTTGCTGCAACTTATCGACGCGCTGGAATTCAGGCGGGTCATGCCCCTGAATCTTTAAAGATTGCGATTACTAGCCACGGCTACATTGCCGAAACTTCACAGCAAGCGCTCGATGAATATTACCCATACTACTATAGTTATCGTAATTCCATCAGCCCAAAACCTGGTCAAGAATACAATGTATCTCGTGACGACTTTGGGCAATATGTATCTGCTGATAACACGATGGCTGTAGGTAGCCCGCAGCAAATTATTGAAAAAATCCTCTATCAGCATGAGCTGTTCGGCCATAGCCGCTTTATGACTCAGCTCGACATCGGCGGCCTTCCTTACGCCAAGGTAGCCAAAGCTATTGAACTATTGGCAACTGAGGTCGCCCCTGTCGTACGACGTGAGATTGCCAAGAAGAATAGCCGATAGAACTGAGGGGCTGTACCAGTTAATAAAAAAGCACTTCTCCCGCTCGTTGAGAAGTGCTTTTTGTGCTGTTGCAACATTGTGTCTTGCTGTAAGAAGTGAACCGGATGCTCTGCTCAAGAATTAGGGAATATCTCCCTGAAAATCGGAGATTTCTACTCAATAGACTAACAATTAGGGAATACCTCCCTATAATTAACCTGATTCGGCGGTAAATATAGATATTCCCCCGATTTTTAGGGAGGAATTCCCTGATTTCACTCATTTAGAGTAATTATCAGCTATTTTCAGGGAGTTTTTCCCTAATTACTCTCAAAAAAAAGAAGCTGCCCCCTAAGTAGATTCACTACTTTTGAGACAGCACTTATGCTCATCACGCAAAGGATGGTTTATTGTTGTCTACCTTCCCGCTAATAAGCTTCTTATATTCATCGTCTCCACCATCTAAAGAAGGCGCAGTATAAATTTGAGCTGAAGCTGGTTGCTGAGCGGAATGGCTCGACCCTGTTTTGCTTGTGGTATTCTTATTATCTTCTGTACTCCTGCTTCCACCACTTGCAGAGCGGAGAACAGCACCCGATAAGTTGTTAATACCCTTTATTCGCTTCATGCTGAATCCTCCCCTACTAAATGATTGATGGTACGGAATAAATCCTGATTATTCGCAACTACCGCCTTAAGATCATCCGCAGATAATCCATCACTCCCTGAAAAGTGTACGGAAAGAACATACTTCTTACCTAGAGGATAGCATAGGATATATACCTCCGCAACTTCCGTGCGTTGAAAAAAAGTCCATTTGCTCGATAAAAATGCATCTACCACACTAGGCTGCTTCTCATTCCCTTTCGTAACAGTCAAGGAATAGGAGTGCCCACGTCCGACATTTCCTCCCACCTGAACAAGCTGTTCTTTCTCTTGAGCCTGCCAAATCGCAGCACCGATCACACGACAATGCTTCGGAGGTAAGAAAGAATTGCGGATCGCCTCACTGAGTGCGTGATACTTCTCTCCATCCTCAGAGATGGTCACATTACTATTATATTGCCAAAAAAAATGAAGGATACTTTCTTTGCGCCTTAATTCCATCTTTAGCTGCTCTAAATCTTTCACCGGGTCACGGAATTTTCCAAACCCCTGGACACTATCAATAATCTTACCACAGCTCACATCCACAGCAGCCGTAGGATTATCATGGTGCATCTCATACTCTAAAGCTGTAATTCCCGATAAATCGGACAACAGATGATATTCTTCAACATTCTGTCCAGGGATTAAATCGTCGCGGGCAGTCACCTGATCCGGCACTAAGCAAAAGACGCGATTACGCCGTAATCTGGCCCAAAACAATCCCATTTCAAACCCCGTATTATCACGAGTCACATAATAAAATTTACCGCGTATTTTGGCGACATCATCTGGCGAGAACACAAATACGGCAAAATCGCTCTCATCCAAATTTCTCTCCAGTGCCTCCATCGTGTATTCATTCGCTCGAAAGGCATTGGCATACCAAGGATGTACTTCAGCATCCCTCTTCAGCTGCTCATGAATCGCTCTTGCATAACGTATGGATTCTCTGGAAGATCCAATGAATAGCTTTGGTTTAGTCACGGCAGTGCTCCTTCATCCTTCCCAATATGTAATAATTATACAAGTCTTTAGACCACCGGAAAAGAGGCCAAGTTCTCATAAATTTCTCAAAAAATATTATTCTAAACCTCGTAAAGTGGGTAAAAAATTACGACTACTTTGAAAAAGCGAGGATACTATGAAAAAAATGATAGGTGTCACATTGCTTGCAGCAAGCCTTATGGGTATAACAGCGTCACAGCCTGCTGAAGCTAAAAAGGCAGCAGTTAGTTATACCGCTCAGGTATACGCGAACTCTTTAAATGTACGCAATGAGCCGGCAAAGAATGCAACTGTTGTAGGATCTATTAAGAACGGAGCAAAAGTAACTGTGACCGATGAACAACACGGGTGGTTGAAGGTTAAGACGGGGAACACCTCTGGCTGGGTAGCCGGCTATTACCTTAAAAAGGTGAACAATAGCTCCAAGCAATCTGGCGCTTCTGGATCATCGGTAGCTTCCAAACCCAGCACTACTTCTTCCACCTCAACCAGCGCCTTGAGTAGTACCACAAAGGTTACAGTTACGGCAGATTCACTACGCGTTCGAAGCGGTCCAGGCACACAATATAAGGTACTCGGTTCTTTAAAAGCTAAGGATACAGCTATCCTCCTCCTTCGTCAGAACGATTGGGCACGAATTCGAACAGCTAGCGGTGACATCGGTTGGGTCGCAGCACAATACATCCGATCTGGAACCACGCCAAGAAGCACAAGCACTACAAGCAGCATTTCGCACACAGGAAATTTACGAGGAAAATTAATCGTCGTAGATCCCGGTCATGGCGGCAGTGATCCGGGAATGCTCGGCACTACATATAACACCATGGAGAAGGATTTGAACCTGCAAACCGCACTTTATCTCCGCGATGCCCTTTTAGCTAAAGGTGCACGGGTTGAGATGACACGTACCCGGGAGGATCAGAAGCCTACGCTCGCACGGCGTGTTCAGATGAGTGAGGACCTGCGTGCAAATGCATTTGTAAGCATTCATTATAATTCCTCTCCGAAAAAAGTATCTGGGACACTAACCTTCTTTTACTCCGAGTCCGATGATCTAAAGCTGGCACGGGCGATTGAAACCCGGCTGGGACAAGGCATCGGTCTAAAGAGCAATGGGTTATCCTTTGGTGATTATCACATCCTAAGGGAGAATCGAATTCCAGCTACCTTAGTTGAACTCGGATTTCTTACCAACCCTACAGATGAGTCAATTGTCCGTAAATCCTCCTATCAGAAAAAAGCAGCCAAGGCTATCGCCGAAGGATTGGCAGACTACTTCAGAAACTAGACAGACCTATAAATAATCAGCAAAGAAGCAGGCTAGGAAATTCCCTAGCCTGCTTTAGTTTATATTTCA
This sequence comes from Paenibacillus sp. FSL H7-0737, assembly GCF_000758545.1. Taxonomy (NCBI): domain Bacteria; kingdom Bacillati; phylum Bacillota; class Bacilli; order Caryophanales; family Paenibacillaceae; genus Paenibacillus; species Paenibacillus sp. FSL H7-0737. Next base: position 5,938,234 of record NZ_CP009279.1, read on the forward strand.
TATTTAGCCTTCTATTAATCCCTTTTTGATCAGGAAATTACGAGCTACATCCTCTTCCTTGAGCGCATCCACATCAACTTCTGCGTTCAATTGCTGCATTTCTTCGTCACTGATTTGTCCGTTCAATTGATTTAAGACGCCTTTCAATTCAGGGTATTTATCTAACGTTTCCTGACGAATAATCGGTCCTGCATCATAAGGTGGGAAGAATTCCTTATCATCCTGCAGAATCACCAGATCATGTACTTTAATTTGTGCATCCGTCGCGTATGCATTGGTTACATCTGTTTCCCCATCGTCAATCGAACGGTACATGATACCATGGTCCATTCCTTTGCTCTGCTTGAAATCCATTCCGTAGAGTTTTTGGATACCGGGGTATCCGTCCTCACGATCCAAGAACTCGAACTCTACGCCAAGAACCATATTTCCAGATACTTTGGCCAAATCGCTGAAAGTCTTTAGATTGTACTTCTCAGCCGTTTCACGACTAACAGCTAAAGTATAGGTATTATTTATGCCGAATGGATCCAGAAAGGCCATTCCATCTTTTTCAAGCAGTTCTCTGGTTTTGGCCAACGATTCCTCAGAGTTTCCCGTCTCCTCTTGATAGTAATTGGCTACAATGGTTCCGGTGTAATCCGGATATAGCTGGATATTATTATTCTCAAGCGCACTCCAAGCTACATTAGAGCCTCCCAAGTTCATCTGACGCTTCACTTTAATATCTGTTTTATCTTCTATCAGATCTGCCATCATATGAGCGAGTAGAACATTCTCCGTGAAGTTTTTGGAGCCAATCGTGATTTCTCCACTGTTACCCGCAGCAGCGTTATTATTCCCGCCACCACACCCAGCAAGTAACGTCCCCATTAATACTGTAGTTAGAACGCCTGTCATCAATTTTGGAATTTTCATATATAATCTCCCCTTTTATATTCTTTCAAGACTAGAGTTTTAGTTATACTTTCAATCCCTTTGGAGTCGTTAATCTTTCAAGCAATCCGAGTAGATAATCCAGCACGAGTGCAAGAATCGCGGCCGGAATAGCGCCAAGTAAGGTTAGAGCTTCGATGTTCCGTTGAATACCTAAGAAAATAAATTCACCCAATCCGCCAGCACCGATAAAGGCTGCCAGTGTTGCTGTCCCGACATTAATAACTGCAGCAGTACGGATCCCCGCCATAATTACACTTAAAGCTAAAGGGAGTTGAACCCTGAATAGAATTTGCCAGCTCTTCATTCCCATTCCCCGGGCCGCTTCCACTATAGACGGATCCACATCAGTAATTCCCGTGTAGGTGTTGCGGATGATTGGCAGCAGTGAATACAGAAACAAAGCTACAACTGCCGTCTTCATCCCTATGCCAAATAGAGGAATCATAAATCCGAGCATCGCCAGACTAGGTATTGTCTGAAGAATCCCCGCAGCACCAAGCGTAATCCCTTTCAGTGGTTTAACCCGTGTAATCATGATTCCAAGCGCAATGCCAACAATAATTGCAAATAACATGGACAAGAGCACAAGTTGCATATGCACTCCCATAGAATGAATCAAATCATCCCTACGTAAATCTAATTGATATATGAGTTGTTGCCATAACGATTGATCTCTCATACAGACACTTCCTCCTCTTTCGTGCCTCCCCATTGTGCTGCAAACGCCGTCAGAAGACTACCTCTTGTAACAATCCCGGCAATGTTCCCCTCAGCGGTTACAATCGGAATAATGCCGTATGGAGCTTCCGTAATCAATGATAATGCGTCTCTTGCTGTTGCTGTATCCTGCAGCACCACCCCAGGTGGTGTCATAATTTCCTCGATAGTAAGGCTTTGTTCCATTTTGGCGGTAACATCATAAGCGGAGACTATGCCAAGCAGCTTACCTTTCTCGTTTCCAACCAGTAATGTATCCATTTTGCGTTGACGCATAAAGGTAAGAGCTTTACCCAGCGTGCGCCCGGGAAGAGATGTAGATGGATTGTCGCGCATAACTTCTGTTACGGGGATATACTCAGGGTTTTGGTAAATACGGTTTTTGCCGATAAATGATTCTACGAAATCATTAGCAGGCCGGCTGAGCAGCTCATAAGGTGTATCTAGTTGAACGATTTCACCATCTTTTAGAATAGCGATTTTATCTCCAAGCTTCAGTGCTTCATCCATATCATGTGTTACAAATACTATTGTCTTCTTCACTTCTTGTTGCATGCGCAGCAGTTCATCCTGCAGCTGCTCACGGGTAATAGGGTCCAAAGCACCAAACGGTTCATCCATCAATATAATCTCGGGATCAGCAGCCAATGCACGGGCTACACCTACACGCTGCTGCTGCCCACCTGATAATTGTTTCGGATAACGCTTGGCAAATATGGCCGGATCAAGTCCGACTAGGCGGAGCATTTCGAGCACCCGTTCTTTTTTCTTCTTCACATCCCAGCCCTTTAGGTCGGGAATCAAGCCTACATTATCTTCTATGGTGTAGTGCGGGAACAAACCAGCTTGTTGAATAACATAACCGATGTTCTTGCGGAGGGTTACGGGGTTCTCCTTGGTGATATCTTTGCCGTGGATATAAATATGGCCTGAAGTATGCGGAACAAGACGATTTATCATTTTCATCGTTGTTGTCTTTCCGCAACCGCTCGGACCGATCAATACTAGTATTTCTCCAGCTTCAATTTCAAAGCTAATATTCTTAACTGCTTCATAACCATTCGGGTATTTCTTACCTACTTTTTCAAATTTCAGCATAGGGTCTCTCCTTCTTATTTCTATCGTCAGATCATCTCACCGGGCGACTCTGTAAGTTAAACTATAACAAACAACTCCCCAACTGACAACCTACATTATTATAATAAGTTGTTTGTAAATAAATGTAATATTGTAATTATAAAAAAAGCTATCCAGTGATAAACCCCGCTGGATAGCCTTTTTTTGATCTATTATTATAAATGATTCTCTGCATTTTTATTAATAAATTGCTCTGTTCTTTGGTACATTTTCTCATCACCAACTGCTACAAGTACATCATTTTCTCTGAGTATGACATGTGGACCTGGGGAGATTGTTACGTTCGCACCCCGGCGAAGCGCTATAATCGTAGCACCTGTATTCTGCCAAAATTGTAATGCTCCAATGGTTTTGCCAACCACATGTGATTCCTCATGGATTGTAATTTCTTCCGGGTGGTACGGCTTTAAATTCTTCATCCGGTCTGATGCCTCGATAATTCCAGTTAGTACCCTCTCGAACTTGCCGTCGAGCTTCTTCTTTTCAAGCAACAATTGCTCTAGATCCTGTTTCAACGAATAAGCTGATTTCAGATAGTTATTCCTAGTAATATACTCATACGCCTTTTGATCAGAGATGACAATAATCTCTTTTCCTTGCGAAACAAACACTATATTCTCATCCTTCAATAATCCCATAGCCTTACGAATCGTTTCTGGAGAAACATGATATTGCCCTGCCAATAGAGAACGCCCGGATAGCTTACTCTGTACGGGAAATTCCCCGCTTACAATTCTTTGTGCAATATCAAGGGCTATAGACTTATAACCGGATATTTCTTGCATGGACATTGTCGATCTCCTTACTCTGGCGTGAATTATAAACATGCTCAAGTATACCTTTTTTCACTCACCAAATAAAGATGTCCTGCCTTATCCAAATATTTGATATACCAAAAATAAATTTAACGATACAACAAGACCAGAGATAAGCCAGCCGAGAGCCGCTGTCATCTTACGATTCACTAACCCGCCCATAATCTGACGATTGCTTGTAAACATAACCAGTGGTACCAGAGCAAAGGCAATCCCAAAGGACAAGATCACCTGGCTGATAACGAGTGCTTTCGTTGGATTTACACCAAAACCAATGATAGCCAAAGGTGGAATAATCGTAATCGCACGGCGTAAGTACAGGTTAATTCTTTTGTTGATGAAGCCTTGCATTACCACATCGCCAGCCATAGTTCCTACAGAAGAGCTCGATAGTCCTGCGATGAGTAGTCCTAAGCCAAAGGAGATGGCCGTTACGGGTCCAGCTAAGTGACTAAATTGCTGAAACGCAACATCCAAATCCTCAACCACGATACCATTTTTAAAAAATAATGCGGCTGAGACAATAACCATCGCCAGATTCACTGCCCCTGCAATAATCATCGCAATAATAATATCTATGAATTCCAGTTTAAAGATTTGTTTCTTCTCCGCTTCATTTACTCCGACAATACGGTTCTGTGTAAGTGATGAATGTAGATAAATGGCATGTGGCATCACGGTTGCGCCTAGAATTCCTGCGGCCAAAAGAATGCTATCCACCCCTTCAAACTTAGGTGTGAACATGCCTACAGCAACAGCACCCATATCCGGTTTAGCTACAATTACTTGAAAAGCAAAAGCTAATACAACTATAAGAATCATTGCAGCAATTCCGGCCTCAAGGGAACGGTAACCCCGGCGCTGAAGCTCTAGGATAGCAAATGAACCGACCGCAGTAATGAGTGCTGCCGGCAGCATGGGAATATCAAATAATAGATAAAGCCCCAATGCCGCCCCGATAAACTCCGCCAGATCCGTAGCTATAATCACCAGTTCACTTTGAATCCATAAGAAGATCGATACACTCTTCGGAAAACGATCATGAGCGATCTCCGGCAGATTCTTTCCTGTAGCAATACCAAGCTTGGCGGATAACGCCTGAATAAGAACGGCCATTAAATTCGAGGCTACAATCACCCATAATAAAAGATAGCCGTATTTTGAACCTGCCGTAATGTTGGTGGCAAAATTACCCGGATCCAGATAAGCAACCGCAGCGATAAACGCTGGACCTAAGAAAGGAAGTAATCTTTTAATTCCTTTGGTCTCCCCATTAAGTACGGCTTGCGCCGAAATGGAGTTTTTATGTTGTCTCATATGCGGTTGTTCTATATGTGGTTTTTCTATTAAAGTTTGTTCCAACATGTCCATTCCTCCTCTTGCCCAAAAAAAGTTGTCTATATACACGAAAGTTTCCCCTGTGCAACTTATATTTAAAGTATATGCTCATTTCTGAAAAATGTAAATATGTTTCATTAGAAATTTCCATATGCTTGTCCACCTACGACCAAGAACAAAAAAAGCTGGACGATGATCAGAAATTACCCGATCTTCGCCCAGCTTAAGCCAATTAATCCGAAATGCTTATGGTGTGAGACTTTGAATATCTCTTCTCATTTGTTCATTCTGCATTTTCAGCTCATTCAATTCTTTCTGAAGCTCCTGATAATCAGGCGACGCTTGCTTTCTCGACCCATGCCCGTGCCCGTGTCCATGTTTCCCACCCAGTCCGAACATCATAAATAACATCATCAAAGGACAGATCAATGTGATTAACCAAGACCAATTCATAGCATTACCTCCTACAATTTCATTATGACCTCTATATCATAAAGAAAAATTGTGGAGAAAGGATGTGCTGAGAATTACGAATTTTTCTTCCATGTATCCTTAAGCGGCACAATTCGGTTCAGTACCAGCTTATCTGCTGTGGTATATTTCTTATCTACACAGAAGAATCCATGCCGGATGAATTGAAATTTATCTTCTGGAAGTGCACTCGCCATGGAAGGCTCCAACAAACAATCCTTCAGAATGGTTAGGGAATCTGGATTAAGATACGCGTCCCAGCGCTCATCCTCTTCTTTAGGACCGTCGTTATCTTTTAGCAACCGCTCATATAGATGAACTTCCGCCTTGATCGCGTGCTCTGCCGATACCCAGTGGATGGTCGCTTTAACCTTCCGTTCATTAAATCCACTTCCACTCTTCGTTCTCGGATCATAGGTGCAGCGAAGCTCTATAACCTCTCCAGTTGCTTCGTCCTTGAGCACCTCATTGCACTTAATGAAGTAGGCGCCCTTTAACCTAACCTCATTCCCTATAGTCAGCCTGTGATAACCTTTGGGTGGCTCCTCCATGAAATCCTCTTGTTCAATATAAAGCGTCCGTGAAAAAGGAACTTCCCTTTCCCCAAGCGTCTTATCCTCACTGTTATTCTCAATCTTCAGCCATTCGCTTTGATTCTCAGGGTAGTTAGTAATAACCACCTTTAGAGGCTTTAGAACAGCCATCACGCTAGTTGCCTTCGCCTTCAAATCTTGTCTAAGCGAATGCTCTAACATGGCAATATCTACAATGGTGCTATTCCTAACAAATCCAATTTCCTTCACAAAATTCCGAATACTCTCCGGCGTAAAACCTCTTCTCCGCAGTCCGCGAAGCGTTGGAAGTCTTGGATCATCCCAGCCATCCACATAATGTCCTGTAACCAGTTGTCTAATATACCGTTTGCTAGTAACGACGCCGGTGATATTTACGCGTCCGAATTCCCTTTGCTTTGGAGCCTCAGGGGTATCCAGTTCATTCAGCACCCACTCATACAGTGGTCGATGATCCTTAAACTCAATGGAACATAGGGAATGCGTAATCCCTTCGATTGCATCTTGTATAGGATGGGCAAAATCATACATCGGATAGATGCACCAATCGTTGCCGGTTCTATAATGCTCCGCATGAATGATTCTGTAAATCACTGGATCACGCAAGTTGATATTAGGTGAGCTCATATCTATTTTGGCCCGTAATACTCTGGCTCCCGTCGGATAGGCTCCATTCCTCATCTCCGTGAATAACTTCAAATTCTCTTCCACAGAACGCTCCCGATAAGGGCTGTTCTTTCCCGGCTCCGTAAGCGTTCCTCTATAAGCTGACACCTCTTCAGGTGATAAATCGCAGACGTAGGCTTTTCCTTTTTGGATTAACTTTACCGCGCTATTATATATTTTTTCCGAATAGTCTGATCCGTAGAAAGTATGGTCTGGCGGGTAGCCCATCCATAACATATCTTCGCAAATAGCATTTACATACTCCAGATCCTCTTTTAAAGGATTGGTGTCATCGAACCGCAAATGGAACTTCCCGCCATACTTTTTCGCAGTCGTATAGTTCGTGTGAATAGCATACGCACTGCCAATATGCAAATACCCATTAGGCTCCGGTGGGAATCTCGTGCAAATATCTCTACTGTAAGTTCCAGCTTCCAGCTCTTCTTGAATCAATCTGTCGATGTAACTCTCTGCTAATACTTCCGGTTCCTTGTTCATTGGTATTACCTCCTGTTTATAAGTGATATCCGCCTGATTATTCTGCACAAGCATAAACGCCTTCGGCGTCCTATAAGGACGGTAAGTGTTTAAGCGAGAAATATAAGGATAAAGTATAGTGTGAAACTTATACTTTCTTATATTTAAATAAAAAAGAACCTCACCTCCAAGACTTATGGTCTTGGGGACGAAATTCTCGCGGTACCACCCCAGGTTCATTAATATGTCGCCATATTAATCTCATCAAGTACGGCAATGCATCTTACGCATTGGTTATACTCTAGCTCTATAACAGGAGCTCCCGTCATACCATCCCCGTCGATCGGTTCCGATATGCCGCTCAGAGGCTTGTTTCGATAAAATCTCCCTTACCCTGTTCTCATCATTCAGGGCTCTCTGTGAAGGAATGATTTTATTTACTCTTCTCGTCATCGCGTTTAATTATTTTGTATAGGATACCAAATTGAGGGTCCTGTGTAAATGGTGCTGTACTTCTGTCTTCTTACAATTTAATCCTCGCTCAGAGCCGTTATCAGTTCCAACACTACTTCATTATCAGGCTCTACAGCCAAAGCTCTACGCGCGTAATCCAGTGCAGCCCCTTCAGCTCCAAGCTCATAATTACAAATCGCCATACTATAAAGCACCGAGGCTAATGGTTCTTCCGAATTGGCATGCACAGACCGTTCTAAGTAGGCTAACGCCTCCTCGAACTTATCCATTTCATACAGCAGTAACCCAGCATCCAGTGATAGGTCATAGCTCTGTTCCATCTGATAGTAACCTGTCCACATTAATCGTATTCCCTGCTGAAGATCCAGTATTTCTTCATCACTGGCATCCGGCAGCAGCTCTGAAATCTGTTCTGCACTATGGATAAACCATTCTGCATCATACCCACCTAAGCGCCAAAAAGCCAAAATCTGCTGGAGACCCATTGTATCTAATTGCTGATCCATCCATTCCTTCATACTGAAGAAATCATCCGGGCCAAAACGCTCTATAAACCGCTTGTAACCTAACCGAGTGTTCGTATAGCTCATAGGCGCGTCCAGCATAAGAATGCATCCGATATTCAAGTTTTTGTAATGATGAGTGGTAAATAAGGAGTGTGCTCCTTTTTGCTCCAACATATACTGAATTGCATGATAATTCGCTGTTAAGGAGAAGCTACCGTGATGAATCAGCAAAGGGGGTTCCGCAAATTCCCAATTCTCTATTCGGTGATCTCCCTTATCCGCTGTAAGGAGTACGAACCCTTCTATAGACAACTTAGCTAGCCGCTCCAAACAAGTAAGCCCCACAACAGGAAACAGAATATGGGAATCCTCCAGCTTCTGCTGGTAGAGCTTTATAACATCGTGATAGGGGTAGGTTTCCACTTCGTAATTAGCCGCTCGAACATAATGATATTGTGGGATGATTGTACCGAGTACATCAGAGGGGTTGTCCGATCCTGCAGCCTCTGAATACTGAATCGACACCTCACATTCAAATATTTTACCTTCATCCACATAAATTAATTCCTGCGGGATACTGTCAAAAAAATAATTTGCCACAAGCAGCAGCGGCTGCTGTAAATCACCAGGTTTGATGCTGAGCTTAGCCTGTACTAAATACAGTTCAGTATCCTGTACAGCATCAAATCGTGCGAAATCCAGTATACCCTGCTCTACGAATGGAAGTAAGCTTGGGTGCTGCTGCCAGCTGGTTATATTTTTAACGGGTAAATCACTCATCACATAACGAAAAGGAGGAAGTGGAGTCCCCGCATAATCTATGATTTCGCATAGCTTCTTAAGGATATGGAACGCTAACCGACCCGCCCCAGCTCCCAATTCCAGTATAGTGACTGTTTCAGAGAGATGTCCTTGTCCAGCCCGATCTTGCAGGAATCCGAAGATCATTTCCGCATATGCTGTCGCAATCATAGGATTACTCGTAATATACTGCGGAACCTGATCATTATTCCAAGCCTTTAATCCCTGTTCTTCATAATAAGCCCGCTGCAACTCCCAAATGGGTGCTTCACTGAAGCGATAGTGCTGCCCTTCGTTACCTGTCATCTATTTCTTAACCTGCTCTCTGTATATCTTGTTAGAACACCTATGATACTTATTCCGCTCTCAATGTACGTGATCTGAAAATGACGTATTCAGCCTCTGTAGGAATGGAAACGGAAAATGATAATAATGCCGCCTTGGAGGTTAAAGAGTCAGGTCCTTTTAACGTTTGGTAGTAAGAGTTCCCTTTACTGTCCACACTCACCAGCTCCAGTTCCGCATTCCCTTTAGGGATGACAAAACCAGAGGTATTTTGCACGCCTAAGGTTAGTCTGTATTCTTTCCCAGATTGAGTCTGTGTTAGCTTAAACGGATATAACGGATATGGATGTGCTGTTGTTTCCACTGGGTAAGGGGTAAGCGCTCGATCAGCCTCAGGCTTTGCCCATTCCTCCCCTTTTCTGGCGCCAATGCCAAGGGTTAATTTATTCACGTTATTGAACTGAGTTTCCCAGCGAAATGTCTTTAACCCCTCTAGAATAGGGGATGCTGGAACAAACAGGATTCCATCCTTGATCTCTGGGGCGATCCCTAATGAATCTTCTGTCTCCCCATTAAATTCTGCCTCTAGCTGCCCTGCTTTAATCTTCCCTACAGAGCGATCCAGTAGTGAAACTGTAACGCTGTTCGTTAATGCGTCATAGAGCAAATCCGCACCAATCGCACTCGAGAAAGCCCGAATCGGCACCATTAATTTACCTGATTTAAAATAAGGAGCGAGTTTACCTGGAAAAAGGACGTAATACCCCCCATATGACAGTGGCATTACCTGAGTCCCTAACTGAACAGCCGCCGACACCGATGTAGGTGTAACCGCGGAACCCGCGGCGAACATAATTACCAACAGACCTATGACATAAGCTCTTATTCTCCCTAATCGTTGTAAGGACTCCTTAATGTGATTCATCTCAAACCCCTCTCCCTCTCTACTCCGTCTAGAACAAAGCCTCTATTAGTAATAATCAATGATCCCCTTGCGCATGTCAACTTGTTCCACTTTTGTTATTCATCATAAAAGACAGGATTCCGCATATATTTTCATTGAGTTATTTAGAATCATGAAAGGAGTGCGATGGATGACTGCAGATGGACAGGATTCGCCAAGAAAGACAAATATCCCACAGCCCATTCGAAGCGATGGCGCAGGGGGATTAGATAAAGGACCACGTGATATAATGCGGGATTTGGAGAATCCCGACATGTTTGTCCCTCCCGTGACCGATGCCGGTCTCGTCCCCAATTTAAAATTTTCTTTCTCCGATGCTCATATGCAGCTTAATCATGGTGGCTGGTCGAGAGAGGTGACAGTCAGAGACCTCCCCATCGCCACTACACTAGCTGGCGTCAACATGAGCCTAACCCCCGGTGGAGTACGTGAACTCCATTGGCATCAGCAAGCGGAATGGTCTTATATGCTGCTAGGCCGAGCTCGAATTACTGCCGTAGATCAAAATGGTCGAAACTTCATAGCAGATGTGGGGCCAGGTGATCTATGGTATTTTCCGCCAGGTATTCCCCACTCTATACAAGGTCTTGAAGAAGGCTGTGAGTTTCTGCTTGTATTCGACGATGGAAGTTTCTCTGATCTAAACACCTTGTCCATTTCCGATTGGTTTGCTCATACTCCGAAAGAAGTGCTTTCGGCTAACTTTGGGGTGCCTGCCGCTGCATTTGACTCCATTCCCACCGAACAGGTCTATATTTATCAGGATCAGGTTCCGGGTTCATTGCAAAGTCAAAGGGTAGAATCTCCATACGGAGAGATCCCACAAACCTTTAAACATTCCTTATTGGCTCAACCTCCGCTGAGGACTCCCGGCGGGAGTGTCAGAATTGTCGATTCCAGTAACTTTCCCATCTCCAAAACCGTAGCTGCCGCATTGGTAGAAATTGAACCCGGAGGGATGAGAGAGCTGCACTGGCATCCAAATAACGATGAATGGCAGTATTATCTTACCGGAAAAGGACGCATGACTGTATTTGCTGGAAACGGTGTAGCAAGAACATTTAATTACAGAGCAGGCGATGTCGGGTATGTCCCTTTTGCATTTGGACATTATATTCAGAATACAGGCGACGACTCCTTATGGTTCCTTGAAATGTTCAAAAGCGATCGTTTTGCCGACGTTTCTCTGAATCAATGGATGGCTCTCACTCCTCATGAGTTGGTTCAAAGTAATCTGAACGTTGGACCAGAGGTAATGAACGCCTTAAGGAAAGTGAAATGGCCCGTTGTGAAATATCCTAAGCCAAGCAAAAACGCCTCCGGCGTCCCTAAAGGCTAAAGGACGGTAAGCGTTTTGCGAGAAATATAAGGATACGGTGTAGTGTGAAACTTATACTTTCTTATATTTTTAAAAGAATAGGATGCTTCACCTGGTAACTATTCGCCGGTCTCCGCAAATCGTTTGATTCTTACCTCAATCTGGTCACGCACACGCTGGAACACTGCCCACTTCTCTTCATCGGTCCCTTGCGCCTTTGCCGGATCATCGAAGCCCCAGTGTTCCCGTTTGACCTTCGGAGGCGTCATTGGACATTTATCCGCAGCGTCCCCACATAACGTAACGACTAGATCCGCATTATTCAGCAGATTAGAATCAATCATATCCGAGGTCTGTCCAGTGATATCTATGCCTACTTCGTTCATAGCTTGTACAGCTTTTGGATTTAGACCATGGGCTTCAATTCCAGCGCTGTACACGTTCCATTCTCCCCCTAAATATTGCTTCGCCCAGCCCTCAGCCATCTGACTCCGGCAAGAGTTTCCTGTACATAAAAAATAAATCGTTTTCTTGTTCATCCTGATCTTCCCCTTTTCAAATTAAGTAATCAACAACCACAGATAGAGACCTAAAAGTGTAATAAACAACGTTGGGATAGTTAATATAATCCCCGTCTTAAAATACGTTCCCCAGGATATCTTCACACCTTTGGCCGAAAGCACATGGAGCCACAGCAGCGTTGCTAGTGAGCCAATTGGGGTAATTTTAGGGCCTAAGTCTGAACCTATAACATTCGCATATATTAATGCCTCTTTAATAACTCCGGTTGTATGCGTTGCATCAATTGCGAGTGCGTCAATCATTACAGTGGGCAGATTATTCATCAATGATGAGATCAATGCAGCAATGAACCCCATACCCATAGTTGCAGCGAATAGACCCTGATCAGCAATCATTCCTATCGCCTTAGCGAGTAGATCAGTTAGACCCGCATTCCGAAGTCCATATACCACGACATACATTCCAATGGAGAAGAACACAATCGCCCAAGGTGCTCCTGTAAGCACTTCTTTCACCTTGACGGAAGGGCTTCTTCTCGCGAGGAGCATGAACAAAATTGCAATGATTCCCACAACCACTGATACCGGAATCTTCAAGAATCCACTAACGAAATACCCTATTAAAAGAATAGCCAGTACAATCCATGATAGACGGAACATCTTCTTATCTTTAATAGCCTCTTGCGGATCTTTTAGTTCGGAATCATTAAATCGCTTCGGAATACTTTTGCGAAAAAAGAAATAAAGCACCACGATACTCGCTATCAATGAGAATAGCGTAGGTACAATCATTTTTCCCGCATACTCCATAAAGGTAATTCCAAAAAAGTCACCTGATACGATATTCACAAGATTGCTAACCACAAGCGGTAATGAGGTGGTGTCCGCAATAAAGCCGCTAGCAATAATGAATGGAAATACTTTTTTCTCATCAAAATTCAGCGCTCTAACCATAGCAAGTACAATAGGGGTAAGTATTAGCGCCGCTCCATCATTTGCAAAAAAGGCAGAAACCAACGCACCAAGAACAATGACATAGACAAACATTCGTGTTCCGTTCCCCCGTGCTGCTCGCGCCATATGTAAAGCAGCCCATTCAAAAAATCCAATACTGTCTAAAATTAAGGAAATTAAGATGATTGCAACAAACGCCAACGTCGCATTCCACACCATTTGTGTTACATCCAGAACATCATTAAAGCTAACTACCCCAGCTAGTAAAGCAATGATCGCTCCGCCGCAGGCTGACCATCCAATCGATAAATTTCGAGGCTGCCAGATTACAAAAATTAAAGTTACCATAAAAATAAGTATGGCTAGAATGACCACTTTCTCAACACTCCTATAATCTACGAATAAATCCTAATAAATCCTATATCACCATATAACTATATAGTTATATACACTTTAAAAAACTACAACTATATTTTAGTCGCAGCACGGTGCTTTAACTTCTTTATTCAAACTAGCCAATATCGCGGCTGAGCTGGGCATTTGTTGAAGAACAGCCTTAAGATGTGGTTTATCCTCGACATTTAATGAATAATGCACCCACTGCCCTCGTTTGCTTTCTTTCACGATCCCTCTATTCTTCAATTTCCGTAAATGCTGACTAATCGCCGGCTGGGATATATCAAAAATATCAAGAAATTCACACACGCACCATTCCCGTTCTTTCAAAAGTGAAAGCATGGCCAGTCGCGTCTTATCTCCTAAGAGCTTCAAATCATCTGCAATATCCGTCAGTGACTGCATCCCTACTTCTCCTCCTTCCAACACTTATATAAGCGAATACTTATATTGTAATGAACTAGACATTTAGAAGCAAGACTTTTATGTACTCGCTTCTCTTAATTGTTCTCAGAGTTTATATTTTGATTCAGTCCGTTAACTATTCATATGACTTAATATTACGTTTAAATCTGTCAGATCATATTTATAAAAAAAGACCGACAGCTCTCTCGCGAGAACTATCAGCCTTATCTATTTCTATGGACTTGTTTAGTATGTGGTTTAGGTTCTAGGAATCGTTACAACAAACTGGGTTCCTTCTCCAACTTTACTCTCCACATCAATATTACAATCATGTATTTTTAGAATCTTCATCACAATGGAAAGTCCAAGTCCATTCCCTTTAAGAGCGCTGCTACGCGCTTTCTCCACCATATAAAATCGATCAAAGATAAGCGGAAGTGCTTCCTCAGGAATGCCTTTACCAGAATCTTTGATATATACCTTCACAAATTGCGCGTTCATCTCAATTTCAACATGAATGGTACCGTCTTGCCCCGTATATTTTATAGCATTATTTATTAAGTTCTGCCAGACCTGATCAAATAAATCTTTATCCACCGTGATCTCGCAAGGCAATAAATCCAATTCAATCATAATATCTTTCCGTGCCCACTGTGGTTCCGCTAATACGATCGTTCTTCTTAATTGTTCGTCTAATTGGAATGTGGTGGGATTAACCGGATGGTGCTCCGAATCGAGTGAGGCTAATCGGAGCAGATTATCACTAAGCCTAGATAGGCGTAAGGTTTCCTCATAGATAATATCCAGATGCTCTTTTTGCTCTTCTAATGGAATGACACCGTCTTGCAGCGCTCTTGTAAATCCTCTAATCGATGTAAGTGGTGACTGCATTTCATGAGAAACATTGCTGACAAAATCATCACGAACTGAGTCCATTTTCTGCAGCTCACTTGCCATACGATTAAAGCTCTCCATCAGTTCACCAAATTCATCTTTATTACGATAAGTCAATCGGACAGATAAATTGCCTGACGCCATTTCCTTCGCTGCAACAGTTAGCTTCTTAATAGGCTTCACAATATACCTAGACATGAACAAGATAAGCAAGCTTCCGATGATTAGTACAGCTAATAGTGTAAACAGAAGCGTAATTCTCAAGCCTCTTACAGTCGATGAAAAATCAATCTTAATAATGAAAGCACCTTTTCCATCATCTATCTTAGGAACCCCTACGATAGCAAGTCCACCCCTACCCGATAGAAAGACCGCATCGGTTGTGTTGGAATTGAATAAGATAGCAACTTTCTCCTTGTCTACAGAAAAAACAGATTCACTTGGCTCATTAACAACCGCTATATCTATACCAAATCGATTAAGCAGATCTGCAAATGCGTTTACTTTTTCCGGATCATCTATTAGATTTGTCACCTTTGCTATATCTTTAGCAATATTAATAAACATATGGTTTGGGGTATTATTTTTTTCTGAAAACTGCATAAAAAGAAAAAAGGAAATAATTAAACTGACTAAAACAATACCAATGAACGTAACGACGATTCGAAGACGCAGGCTTTTTCTCACCATCTAGGCTAGCTCCAGACGATAACCAAGTCCTCTTACTGTAGAAATGATGAACTGAGGGATGGGTTCAAGACGTTCTCTCAAGCGTTTGATATGCACATCAACCGTCCGCTCATCGCCTTCATAATCCATTCCCCATATATTCTCTATTAGCTGAGTGCGGGTGAATATTTGCCTTGGCGAACCCGCCAAAGCAAATAGCAATTCACATTCCTTCTTTTTCAATTCAACCATTTGATCGGCATTAGCGACTGTTAAATTCCCTAGATCAATCGTTACTCCCCCTAATTGAATAACATTCGAAGGGGTTACATGATATCTCTTTAATAAAGATTTCACACGCAGTACCAATTCAATGGGATCAAACGGCTTTACTAAATAATCGTCTGACCCCGCATTAAATCCTCTGACTTTATCCTTAGACTCTCCTTTGGCTGTAACCATTAGGATCGGCATATCAATATAAGATCGAATATCTTCTGTCAGTTCAATACCATCGATATGAGGCATCATCACATCCACAATCGCTAAATCTATTTTTGTATGAGCTAGAATGTCTAATGCTATTTGACCATCTTCCGCTTCCACTACGGAAAACTGATCTTTTTCAAGATATAATCGTATTAATTTGCGGATATGGGAATCATCATCAACCACTAGAATTGTGCTCATACATCAATTTCCTTTCCAACATTGTATTTATTCGTATCGCAGAGATTCCATTGGATCGAGCTTGGCAGCCTTCGATGAAGGCATCAAACCAGCGACAATACTAATCCCTGTACTTACAACTAATCCGAATACGATATAAGATCCAGATAAGTTAATAAGCTTTACGCCAAAAGCATTTTCCAAAAGTATATTTAAACCAAAGCTAATGATAGCTGCAAAGATTATTGCGAAGACACCACTAAATATACCCAATAATGCGGATTCGGAAAAGAATATTCGCTTGATATCTTTCTTTCTTGCTCCAATCGCACGAAGGATCCCAATTTCTTTCGTCCGTTCCACTACACTAATGTAAAGTACAACCAATATCATAATCCCTGATACGATGAGCGAAATCCCTGCAATACCAGATAGAACGATCGTAGCCATATCCACATAAGTCGT
This sequence comes from Paenibacillus sp. FSL H7-0737, assembly GCF_000758545.1. Lineage (NCBI taxonomy): Bacteria > Bacillati > Bacillota > Bacilli > Caryophanales > Paenibacillaceae > Paenibacillus > Paenibacillus sp. FSL H7-0737. The sequence goes on from NZ_CP009279.1 coordinate 5,954,687, forward strand.
GATACGCTCCATGATTTTTGCCGTTTGGGAGCCCGAGAAGCCCGCATCAACAGCTGCTTTATTAATATCATTCACATATTTCATATCCGTTGCAAAAGCATTAACCTGAATCGGGCCAATGGTAATCCCTTTATCAGTATACATTTGCTCCAGTGTCTGTGTTGGAATATATCCTGTTGGTGACATTTGCGCTCTTGGATCAGTGGCTTCATAAACACCAGAGACCGTGATTTCTTTTTCCAATGTTATCGGTTTATGTTGAGCATCCATTTCATTAATATACAGATGAATAGACTTCCCTACCATAGCATTCGGTTGGTCATTTCCACTTAATTGACTCGCTATTTTCGTTGGTAATAATACTTCATTTTCTTTCGGTAAAGCCCCTGCTTTAATCGTCGCTTTATCAAATGTATCGTTTAAGGTGGTTAATTGTGTAAGACTACTCGTTTGTTCCCCAAAAACCGTGGTAGATTTGCCTGTAATGGTTGTTATGGTCTCTACATGATCTACATTTGGAAGGTTACGAATCGTCTCAACATCGGCCTTTGTAAACGTAACGCCGGGTAACATCATCGCTTCTGGGTCCTTCATGTCTTTGGCTTCTGGATTTGGCTTAGTGATATCTACCAGCAAAGGGTCCATACTTGAATTAATTTCATTATTAATATAGCTAGTGATCCCATTTCCTAAGGAAAGCATCAAGAGTACACTTAAAATACCTATCGATCCACCCAATGCTACCAATACATTACGTTTGGCGTTAAGCTTCATATTTTGAAGGGCCATTTTGAAAGAAGCCATTAAGCTGAGATTTCGGGCCGAACCATCTCCCCCATCATAGGTAGCCATGGAACGTTCCTTCAAATGAATATCGTCTTTCACCAATCCCTCTTCAAGCTTAACGATACGGCTACCGTAATCAGCTACTTTCTGCGAGTGGGTCACGGTAATGACCAAGATTCCTCTTTTCGCTATGCTGTCCAACAAAACTAAGATTTGATCACCTGTATCCTTATCCAGCGCACCCGTAGGTTCATCTGCCAGTATAATATCTGGATTGTTCGACAATGCGCGTGCGATGGATACCCGTTGCTTCTGTCCACCGGACAGTTGATTCGGACGTTTTTTCAGATGATCCTTTAATCCTACCTCCGTCAAAATCTCTATAGCACGCTTATTACGTTCCTTCTCGCTTGTATTCGTCATCTGCATCGCAACCGTAACATTTTCCAAGACTGATAAGTGTGGAATCAGATTGAAGTTTTGAAATACGAAGCCGATGTTGTTCTTGCGATAATCATCCATTTCCTTTTCGGTCATCTTGCTTAGATTCTTCCCGCGAACAAGGACATCGCCCTCATAATCAGAGTCCATTCCACCAATGATATTCATTAGTGTGGACTTACCGCAACCAGACTCACCGAGTATGGAGACAAATTCACCTGTCTCAAAGCTTAAATTCACATCATGGAGTACTGGAACCTTTTCCTTACCATACAAAGTATACGATTTTTTAACATTCTTAACCTCTAATATGTTCATTCCGATCTCTTCCTCTCCTGGGTCACGATCTTTATCTCTTCCTTTGATGTTTCCTATCCTAACAAATTTATGTGAACTGATAATGAACTGAAAACTTTCATGATTTGCATATAAAAAAACAACCTTCAATAACTGAGGTTGTCTTGTCCCGCGTAATATGATTCTGCATGAACAGCAATCATGCTCCTTCTTTCTTTAAGCTAGCGCTCTTTTTCGTATCAATCTAATTTGGCCTCTGTGATTAATTTCATCTTCGAATACATGAAACCACATGAAGTAGTAATTCGCCTGTTTGTTATGCCAGAATTCCTCTTCTGTATATAACCAGTCATCATCGACGGTTGCGAACCATTCATATGTTTTTTCCCTTACTTCATTTAAACGGTCTAAATAATAGCTAAGATCATGTCCTTTAATCATCGCCCTGCCTTCATCCCCTAAGTTCAGTGCCGGCCCCCATATCGCTAACTCTTCTTCGGATAAGTCTCTTCCCTCAAATGTCGCAACTTGATACGCATACTCTACAGCAGCGTAATGTAATAATAATGCTCCTATAGAGTTGCTCTCCGAATCCAATAAATAGTCAAGCTGCTCTACACTTAAGTCTTTAACTGCCGCTAATGTGGTATGTCTTGCATAATTCATCATGGATAAAAGGCGACTAATTTGCGGCGGATAACCGGGGATATCTGTGATCAAATATATTTTGTCCATGTCTATCATAATGAGTGCTCTCCTTCATGTTTTGGAAATGTAAATAGGCTTATCTGAATGGCTCTGAAGCTTTGATTACAGGTAATGACACACAAAAATCAAAATTGCTCCGATCTAACAAGTCCGAGCCGCTTTCCCTCTACAATTGCTTCGGATCTGGAATGTACACTCAGCTTCTCAAAGATTCTCGTCAGGTTATACTCCACAGTTCTTTGTGACATTAAGAGCTTGCTGGCTATGTCCTTATTGCTTTTTCCACTGGCTACTTCCTGGAGTATTTCCTGTTCCCTTTGATTAATGGACACTTCTTCAATTAACTGATTATCACGATTGCCCGATATTTTAATATCATTTCTTCGAAGCTGTTTGAGTAAAGAAACCGGTATGACAGCCTCATTCCTCAGAGCGCAGCGTATCGTATTTAATAATTGTTCTCTGGATGCAGTCTTAGAGATAAATCCTGTAACCCCTGACTCCATCAACAGGTTATAATGTGCACTGATTTCATATCCGGTATAAATCACCACTTTTGATTCAGGATCAAGCTGAACAGCTCTTTTGGTGAATTCCAGTCCGCTGATCGTAGGCATGTTAAGATCGCATAAGATCACGTCAAATTCTTGCTTCTCCAGCATATCGAAAGCTTCTATTGCTGACAAAACAAAGGTAACCTCCATATCAGCATCCTGCTCAATCATATTTTTAGTCCCTTCTCCTACTGAAGGATGATCATCAACCAACAAGATACGTATCATCGTCATCGCCTCCTCTGTTCTTTCCTTCCGCAAAAGCTGTTGTCGGTAAATAAATAATGACCTCCAGCCCTTTACCCTTCTCCGAGTTAAACAGGCACTCTCCTTCTAAGCTTGCTACACGCTCTTTAATTCCGGACAGACCCATATGCTGAAAAGATTCTTTAATATCTAAGATATTCATGCCTACTCCATCATCCTTGTAACGGAAATAGAGTTGCTCTTGCTGGTCAAGCTCAATCTCAATCTGATTCGCTTTGGCGTGCTTTCCGGCATTTCTCAGAAGTTCCTGTACAATTCGATAAAGGGCAATCACTAGATCTTCGCTTAGCGCCCCTATTGGGCTTGATTTAAAGGTAATAATATAATTGGACTGTAACTGAGCATATTCAAACAAAATTTCTAGTGCCTTGACGATTCCAGTCTCTCTTAGTAGTGGCGGGCGTAGCTCATTGCAGGTCTCACGAATTTGATGGATAACATCTAATAAACCTTCTTTAATTTGAAGCAACTCAGGTAGGATTTCATTGGGAATAACATGATCCGAGATTAGCGTTTCAAGTCTACGAAGCCAAATGAGTTGATCCTGAAGCGCAGAATCATGTAAATCCGCCGCCAGCTTTCTTCGTTCATTCTCAGATAGGTTAAAGATCAGACGAAGAACCCATGGTGCCGCATGTTGATCTTTTTTCATTTCAGCTTCAAGGTCTTCAATCAGACCTTCTATCAGATATAAATTCTCATAGACAATGCTTGCATAGTTTGCAATGGTATTTAACCAATTTAGTTCATCTGTATTAAACTTGGTGTGATTCTTCTTATGATCAATCCATAAAAGGTGGAATTTCTTTTTGTGACGACCGATTACGAGTGCTATCCCCTGCTGAAGCTGGACTACTTCGCCTACTTTAAGAACTGGAGATATCGAAACAAATTGTATATTGATCTCTTGTTCCGAATTGTCCACGATTTGTGCGAGATTACTCAAATCCTCATCTATCTCAAAAAAAGCCGACCGATTAACCGGTAGAATCTCATTGATTTCCTTGTAAAGTGCAGCCTCCAAATCAGATCGCTTCATCACTTTGGAAATTTGCTTGGAGAATCTCTCCAGACTGCCTTGATAATGATAAAGTTCACGAAAAAGCCTAGGTCGGAAATAATAATCTATTTTCTCCTTGAAAAATAAGAAGGCCGTAATCGATAAATAAACCACCAAGAACATCTGAACCCATTTGATCCAATCATATTCTTGCCTACTCTGTATGATCGCAAGTACAGCTACAATCATTAGTGCTGGAAGAAAGGCAATTAACAGATAATATTTAAAGCGATTAAAAGCAAAATCAATATCAAATAGTTGTTTAGCAGTTAGCAGATAAAAATAGGTAACCGGCATCAAAAATAAGAAGATCGTGGTGACCTCGAAAGGAATCAAGCTAACCCCAAAAACAATGGGTACAGCAGAGAAGAGAACAAACGGTGTAAACGCAAGAACGTGTCCGGTAAGCATAATTTTGAACATAGATTTAAATGCTGATTTCCGATTATTGATATATAGAGATAACAGCTTAAATATGCTGTATAGGATGCCAACCACAAAGAACCCGATAACAAACAGACGCATAAAGGAATATAAAGATCTATCCCACGAATATATGACTAAACTAAAGGTTGTAAGTATACTTAGAAGAATGACTAATCCATAGTATACCTTGAGTAGAAAAGTAGATATAAATTGGATATTAAACCGCTTCAGATAAACTTGGAGAAAGTGGATAAACACCACCGGAATTAAAGGCAGCATACAACTTAAAGTGATCCTACCGATGAGATCTGATCTGCTTGAGGCATAACCCGCAAAGTAAGTTACGCTCACCATCAAAAAAAATAAAATTAACAATTCAGCCGAACGTTCTCCTGCCCTTTTGCGATACAAAAAGAGACTTAATATCATTAGAAAAAGTAACGTTACTCCAGGGACTACAAGCTGTGTAAACTTGTGATAAAGTGAATACTCATTCTTTATATTGACATGCATATGAATGGAGTTTCCTTCGTTTGAGGTGCGGATAATATCCACTGATTGGACCTGCGCCAGGACATTATACCGCACCACTTTATCCGCTAGTTCGACGTCTACACCATTGACCTGAACTATGATATCTCCTAATCGTAAATTCTGTTTATAGCCTTCCTCAGACGCGCTGATTTCAGAGATAACATATTGTCCCTCTGTATTCTTCTCTATTCCCACTCCGAGCAGTACATTAGAGTATATTACTTGTACAGAGTGAATCAAAAGAAAAGAAAACAAACAAATCAATCCCGCTATGATGTAATTACGAATTTTAGCTGACATTTGAGGTCCCCCGAATTGATCTTAATGTTTTAGAACCAGGCATCCGTTATGAATTCATCACTCTTACTATTCTTACGAAGAAATGTATCCTTTAAAGCTAGCTGCTCAGCAGCTGGCATACCAGCAAGTTGCAGTTTTCCCGACAGAAGCTCATTAACCTTCATTGGCTCTTCTAACAAAACTTGGATCCATTCTTTCAACATTGTTAATTCCTCCCTTTTTTCTTCTTGCTCTCAATATATCAATAGAAATAGGGATGTAAAACGACAATGTGATTGATATTTACCGCAGTTTTTAATTGCGGTTACACTTGCGTGGACTTGCGGTCTCGGTGAGGAAGCTTGTGTAATTATTTTAACTGAAGAAGTAAAAGCTCTTTCCAATGGGCTTCCAGTTCCATCTGATCCACGAGTTCTAGAAATTTGTAATAATGTGTACGCATCCGAGCGGACGAATACAACAACGTACCAGAATCATTACATATCTGCTCGATCTCCTGCCTACGACTTAATATCCCTTCTGTTGTGCCTTTACCGTTAAAATAATCAATCAACCAATCCTGTTCCTCATTAGCAGCCATTTTCAGTAAATATAAGGTAGGCACTGTTCTCTTGCGATGCAAAAAGTCATTTTTCTCTTCCCAGTTTAGCAAATCACGGAGATCATTCTTCATTTGAGCAGCAATGCCCACTTCATTGATATAAACCGCTACCTTTTCGTTCCAATCCCCGCAAGCGAGAATAACGCCTATCATACAGGCAGAAATAAGCAGTGCCGAAGACTTTTGTTCAATTATGCTTATGTATTCTTCTTCGTTCTTGGATTCATTCATAAGGTCTAGGGTCTGACCATTGATGGCCGTAAGCATCTGCCGATTCATAATTTCGGATGCCTTCATTAGCCTGTCCTGCGGAAAGTCACAATCGAGTAAACCTTGATGTGCCAGCGTAAGGAAGCCTATCGCTATGTTTAAGGAGATCTCAGGTGGCGTCTGGCACCATATGGTGGAGGGTTGATCCTGATCCTGCAAATCATCAATAATGTCCAGTCCGAGTATCATTAACTCAATGGATGCGGCTGCACGATAAATATCTGTCTGTTCACCAGCAAACATCCGGTAGTGAATGACACATAACTTGCTGAACAATAAGGTTTCTTTCAACTTCACTTCCAGAAAAGCTACAGCTGTCTCATGTAGGTATCCTACTAAAAAGTATTTTTTGAGTAATTCCCGTAGTTCAGCCTCAACATTCTCCCTCAGTTGTTCCATTCGATCCCTCACCCTTGAGAAAATAACCACTTTACCATTTTAAAACAATTATTTTGAAAATAATATACCCTAACCCATATTATTCCTTATAGTTCAAAATACAAGAAACGACATGAAGATAATAGTGCACAGTATAAGAATGCTTATATTAAAAAAAGCGCCACCTTTCCTATAATGAAGACTAGGAAAAATATGACGCTTACTGTGGCTTAGGGTTCTCTGACGTTCAACTCATCCTTCTTAGATGGATGAGCCTCCAAGTAGTCCTGTGGGAGACTATTATTCTGACGATTCATAAATAGTGATTTCCCCAGCATTTGTAATACTAGCGAGTAAACCATCTTCATGCGGGTGCCTACTAATAATTCCCGGGTAGATAGATCCTCCAGATCTCCTTGGTACTCACCCAGCTCCTCCTCATCCGATAAACTAGGCATACACTCACTTCCTTTTCAATGAGCAGTGTTATACCGTTATCATATGATAGAAGTAGCTGCTTCACACCGAAAACCTTATTGCAATCTCCCGCCATTCTTTTACGTTTATCCAAAGCTCGTTAAATCATCAGATCGGATGTAGCTGCTTGCCGCTTCTTTCTTCGGTTGTGATTAAGTATCCAGATGGCCGTAGCGCCGTATATGATAACGGGGACTATCCCACTCTCCCCCGCAATATATTCCAGCATTGGTGACGAAGTAGATGAAATATTACGAAACACGCTGTCTACAGCATTATTAGTTCCATGTAAAAGTACAGCCGGCCAGATACTGCCTGAGGTCAGGCGTAATTCATTTATAACGATTCCTGCAAAAACAACAGATAGGGTGAACAAGCCTACTACAATATAACGGTTCCCTGAAGAATGATAAGCACGAGGGCCAAGAATTGCCGGGTAATGCCATAATGCCCAAATGAAGCCCATTGTTATACTTGAGCTCACTCTGCCCATCCACTGAAAACGCGGGAGGAGCCAGCCTCGCCAGCCTATTTCTTCTCCCAAGGCGGACAGCGAACCAAGCACAATATACACAGCCAAGTAAACACCCGTCTCGATCCATGAATCGGGAGAAATCAAGCCTGATTTCCATCCACTCCAATAAACTGTATAGCCCGCTCCCAGTGAAAATAAGGGAATGAGCAAAGCCAATATGTACTCTTGTCCTCCTCTAAATTTAAAGCCCAGCCTTCTCCAGCCTGCCGAACTGTATCCATCCCTTACAACGAGAAACATCATGATACACACCGCAAAAAACGGAGTATACCCGTATATGCCTTGTAATGAATCCGGGAGCAGCCGCATGCCAAGCGCCATGGCCCATACAATGGCAATAAATATCAGGGATTGTTTCTTATCCGAGATCAATCTCCTCACCTACCCTTGTCTATTATATTTTGAATAAGCAACACATGCATTATATACAAAATATGATAGAATTATACATTAAGATAGATTCATAGAGAAAAAATAGATTAAGGCCGTGCTCTAAAGTGAACATCATTCACATTAGAGCACGGCCCTTTTCCAGCATATTCGATTAGCTTATTTATACGATTCTCGGCTTACGAATACTGCTTAACAAGAAGAGCAATAGGAAGAACAATAGCAATACCCCCGTCTCCAGATAAAGGGAAGAGAAACCTTTGCCGTTCAGAATTTTCTCCGCTGCGATAAGGATCCAGGTCGTCGGAACAAACTCACTGATTCCTTTCAGTACAGAAGGCATCATTTCTCTTGGCCAGAAGCATCCACCCAGCATACAAATAGGAACATTAATCAAACCGATTAACGCATTGGCCTGCCTGGTTGTTGACGAGAAGCTGCTGACTAGTACACCCATGGAGATGCATACTAGCGAGAATAACATAAAGAAAAGGATTAGTGTTACGAGATGCGTTCCCATATCAAGCTTGAAGCCCTTAATCATGACATAAAACACAATAAGAATCTGGAAGACCGATAAGCCCAAGAAACTCAGAATATTCTGAAGCATGTAGCTCTTCTGTTTCATGGGTGAATACAAGAGACGCTTGTATACACCCGAGGTCTTATCTTCGATAATCATCGTTGTAGAAGTTGTAATCAAGAATACCATGCTCATGACCAGAAATCCCAAGGCTCGCAACGATTGACTGAGGTCCCGCCCCTTGTCTTCGATGACCTTTAGTTCGGAAGTGAAGCTTCCGTTCTGATAGAGCTTTAATCCCTCATAAAAGCTCTCGCTGCTCCCTCCAGAGGATTTCCCTATATTTGCAGCAGCATTAGTAAAACTTTGAATATCCATTTTGATGGGGAGCGTCGCATCGGATTCCTCCACACTAAAGGTCTTAATCTTGGCGTCCTGCCCTTGAATCAATTTTTCCGTGAGCCCTTGATCGATTTGAATCGCGTAATCAATCTTGTTATTAATTAATTGATCCTGTATATCCTCTTTCTTCAGTACAATCAACCGACTGTCCTTCGATAATTTGTCTTGAATCATTTGAGTGTAAGGCGTCTTATCCTCGTCGGCAATACCAACCTTATATTTACTCTGCTGTACGGAACCTCCGATAATAATCATTGTGAACACAATAGGTATAACCAACATGGTGATAAGCTTACCCTTCTTCTTGAACAACCGCTTGAGATTATTTTGGAATATAATCATGCTAACTTCCTCCTAGCTCCCCATCCGGAAATGATAAAGATTACCGCAATAATGGTCCATAAGGCAATAAAGCATGAGGCCGAACCTATTGTACCTCCATAAATATTATTGAAAATAATCGTCTGCCCTAAATAATTAGGCGATAAATACATGAGCTGCTCAAGGTCTAGCTTGACATATCCTCCACCAATAAAAGTCATGATCGGCACCAGCATATTTAGAATAGATGTAGAGCGTGCCTGATCCTTAGACAACATGCTGATCATAACTCCCAAGGCAGTTGAAAGCACGGCCAGTGTCAGCACCACCAGCATAATCATTCCTGGATTTGCTCCCCAGTTCGCATCAAATGCTACTTTAGTAAAGAAGTAGACGATCATAGCCTGCACGAACAATAGGGTGACACAACCGATGATCTTACCCACAAAATGCTGCATAGGTCTCATCGGCGAACTGCGAAGCCTACGTCCAAGCGCGCCTGTGAAGTCCTGTGACATCTCATCACTACCGTATAATGCCCCTGCCATCAGGGTAAGCATGAGCATGGTTACTGCATAATAGTCCATAGATCCCGGTGTCTTACCACCAACAGAAACGGGAACCTCTTCTATCCCTCCAGACTTGGCATCATAATTCATTTTGGAATCCAGCTTAGCAAGTGCCTCTGTAGTATTAGCACCGATGATAAAGCTGTCTACAATGTTCTGTACAATCGTTACCCGGCTGTTCTTCACGTTATTGCTATAGATAGAGATAGCGCTCTTTTTCTTATCCATAATCGCCTTCGAGTAATCCTGATTCAGATAGATGAATGCGGAAGCATCGCCATCTTTTACGCTCGTCATCCCTTCCTCTTCACTCTTCACCTCTTTGACGTTAAGCAATGTGGTGATCGCTTCGAGCTTAAGAAACTCATCGAAATTACGGGAGACATCCCCTGCATCCGCGTTGTAGTATACGACGGAGGTCTTTTCCAGCTTAGTTGGCTCAAAAACCCCTTGCAGCGCGGTTCCTAGAATTAGTGTGATCAGCAGCGGCATAAACAATCTTTTGACAAACGTCCGGTAATCCCTAACGTTCGTGATGATCGTGTAATACGCGATATATAAAATGTTCATAAGGTACCTCCTAATCCCGAAGGGTCCTTCCGGTTAGAGTAAGAAAGACGCTTTCCAGGCTAGGTCGCTCAACACCTATGGTAATAATCTCGGCGTGTGCGCTGGTTAACCGTTCAATCATACGGGTCAAGTTATTGCTGCCTTTTGTCGAAACGACTGTAATCCTGTTCTCATCTACCAAGCACTCAGTTACGCCTTCTACATTCTTCAGACTGTCTGCAAACATTTGACTCGTCGCAGCCACTTCGATAAAAGTCTTTTCCTCATTCGCAATTTGTTCCTTTAGTTCTTCACTAGTGCCGCAAGCGATTAAACGACCTTCATCCATAATGGCAATGGAGCTGCAAATCTCCTCAATCTCCTCCATGTAATGGGAGGTATAAATGATAGTGGAGCCTCTCCGGTTTAATTCGCAGATAGATTCGAGAATATGATTTCTGGACTGGGGATCTACGCCAACCGTGGGTTCATCCATAATAATCAGCTTCGGCTGGTGTACGATCGCACAAGCAATATTTAATCGGCGCTGCATGCCTCCTGAATATTTGCCCGGCTTATCCTTTCTGCGGTCCCATAATCCTGTGAAATTTAATGCTTCTTCTACCCTTTCCTTAAGAAGCTTTCCTTTCAATCCATAAAGCTTGCCGAAAAACGTTACATTCTCGTAGGCAGTCAGCCCTTGGATTACGGCAATATCCTGCGGAACAACACCGATTTGCTTTTTGATTTCCGTTCCTGCGGATTTCATCGTTTTGCCAAACAGAAGAATCTCACCTTCTTCAGGATCACTCAATCCACAAATAGTACTAATCAAAGTTGTCTTCCCTGCACCATTCGGGCCTAGCAGACCGAAGATTTCGCCTTCTTTTACCGTCAGACTTACTTGATTTACAGCCGTTTTATTCTGGTAGCGTTTTACGATGCCATTCAGTTCCAATATCATTAACTCTCACTCCTCTTAGATAATTGATTATTGAGCCCAGTGGCGAGTACGGTTAAAGGGATACACCGGCACGCTCAGCTTGTTCCAGCTTGAATCCTTATACCATAGCTTCCAGTCCAGTACGGCTCCGTTAACGAATAATTGGCAGATCTCCCGCGCAATTTCCGTCTGTTCTACGGGTGCCTTTCTATCCTGCAATGCTGCTTGGAGAAGCAGGTTTGCTGCCTCCGACTGTTTTCTCCTCTGGCTTTCGGTGATCGCAGTGTCAGATGATCCTGCTGCGTATATTCCCTTATCCCGTAAATACCTTATGCCACTGCTGATGATCTCCTGAAGACGGATAAGCAGTTCCTCTAGGCTCGTAACTGGAATAGCCAAACGGTACTCATGCTGACCTCTCCCTGTATTGGCTGTATGGCATAAGTCTCCTATAGCGCTTGAAGGGTGATCCTCAATCCAGGAGATATACGCGTTCACCAATCGGATCAGCGAAGTCTCGTTAGTGGCTGAAAGTGTGAAGATATGCGTTTTCAGACGCTGTTCCTTCTCTGGCGAAGTTGTTTTGGAGACCGCAACCTCTTTGCTGCTATTGTCACTGAAAGCTTCCTCCACAATTAGATGACAGTTGGTTCCGCTATAGCCATAAGAATTGATTCCCGCTCTTCTCGGAGTGCCTTCAACCTCCCAAGCTACCTTTCGATCGTTCACATAAACGGCAGACTGAACAAATGGGATAAAGGGATTTGGCTCTTGAAAGCCGCCACTTGGAGGTAGCGTCTTGTGCTTAAGTGCACCGATCACCTTGAGCAAGGAGGCAACACCTGAACCGGCAACCAGATGACCAATGTTTCCTTTCGTAGAGCCTATCGCACAGAACTGTTTCTTATCTGTCCGTGTTCTGAAAGCAGAAGTGATTCCGCTAAGCTCTATCGAATCGCCAAGCTTTGTCGCGAGTCCGTGTGCCTCTAAATAGGTAATCGTTTCAGGATCTATCTTGGCATCTTCCCAAGCATCAGTAATTGCATTTCGGATTCCCTCTGCGCTCATTTCCGCCAGTTTACTTGTGCTTCCATTATTACTGAGAGCACTGCCCTTTATGATGGCATGAATGTGATCCCTATCCTGTACGGCCTTCTGCAGGGGCTTCAATAAGAGAACTACTACTCCTTCTCCCCAGGTTACCCCTCCAGGACTGCGGTCAAAGACTCGCGTAGTATCTTTGCTGGTCTCAAGCATGCTGTTCTGAACGATAGGATACAGAAAGAGATTAATACCACCCGTAATGGCCATAGTGCATTCTTTATTCCGAATGGCTTGGCAGGCCGTATGTACGGCTGCCATGCCGGAAGAACAACCGGTATCCACAACTAGACTAGGACCGTTAAGATTCAAATAATTTGAGATCCGACTGGCCAGAATTCCTGTCCATGAGCCTAAGAGCGTATCTGCATCCCTCGTTCTTTGAACATCCAAGTAAGAAAACAACATTCGATGGGTATGATCATTGCCAACATATACACCAGTCTTACTGCCATGGAGCTTTGTTCCCCCATATCCCCCCTCTTCGAGCGCTTCATAGGCTGTTTCTAGAAAGAGTCTTTGATAGGGATCTATGCTCTCTGCTTTTTTCGAAGGAATCCGGAAGAATTCAGCATCAAATTGATCCAGATTCTCTAAATATCCACCACTGAAATAAGGATCACTGCCACGTAGATGCTCCGGAAGGAAGACATCCATGTCCTGCTTTCTGCTTTTCGGGAAAGGAACAACCGAGGAGATACCATTCTCCATGTTGCTCCAGAATTGCTGTGGATGGTCAGCACCCGGCAGTTTACAAGCCAGACCGATAATCGCAATGTCACGGTTAACTGGAGCCATCTTTTTCAGCATAGTTAAGGCTGTACCTCTATCGAGTTCACCTTTTTGAAGAAGCTCCAGGATTTTGCGATTGATAACCTCCGTCTCACTCATGCTCCCCCTCCTTACTCCAAATCTGCGGCGATAAACTCAAGGACACTAGCCATATCCGCATCTCCGGTCTCAAACTGCCCAAGTAATTGATCCAGATATTCTTCCTCTGTAGCATCCTTATTCTCAGGCGCGGTAGATGGTTGGATTACCCCTCGTTTGGTATCGATATATTCCGCCATCTCTGCTACATTCGAATAGGTAAACATATCAGAAATATCAACGAGATCTGGGTATTCACGATCGATGTACTTTAACAGCTCGGTGGCCATAATTGAGTCACCACCCATCGCGTTGAAGCTCTCATAGATGTCGATCACAGGCATGTTTAGACCGCGAGCATAGATATAGGCAATGGTGCGTTCAGTCTCGGTGTATTCATCTTCACCCTTCCCACTAAAGGTGATTTCTCCAAGAGGTTGTGGTGTTGCGGAACCCCCTGCCGCCCCCGCATGCTGCTGATGTTTGCTGAGCATTTTTCGTAAAGAGCGAGACAGACTCATCGGTAATTGCGGCTCGATCGCTGAGAGTAGCGTAAGATTGATTTCACCAGGGATCACATTGGATAGATCCGTTTCTAGGAGCTGGCTGATCACTTCAAAAGCCCGCTCATTATTCACGGATCGGAAGAGCACTACATCCTCAGAAATGTTGTAGTCTACTGCCATTCCGACCTCACTCCAAGCTGGCCAGTTTACTGTGGCTGTTTTGCCTGCCACTCTGCGGCGCTGGGAGGAGAATGTATCCAGATAGCTGTTGGCTGCTGTGTAATCGCCTTGACCTCTTGAACCGAACAAGGTAGCGATGGAAGAGAAGCTGATGAAGAAATCTAATTGATCTTCCCTTGTCAAATGATCCAGCAGCCACGTTCCATACAGCTTCGGATGAATAACTTCATCAAAGTTTCCCTTCTCTTTGCGAATTAGGAATCCGTCACCAGCTACACCTGCCCCATGGAATACTCCGTTGATTCTTCCGAACTTATGACGCAAGGTACTTAAAGCTTCCGTTACCTCATCTTCGTTACTAAGATCAGCACTGAAGCACAACACTTCGGATCCCAGCTTCTCAATTTCTTGGATCTTCAATAATTTGTTGACAAGGGTCTGTTGTTCGCCTTGTTCGATAATAGTTGCCCAGTCTGCTTTATCTGGCAGCTGTGACCGGTTAATTAAGCCTAAACGAACCGGCTGTTTGGAGGCCAAATGGCGTGCCAGTGCCAACCCGATTCCACCAGTACCTCCAGTGATCACATAGACACCATTAGCCGTAATCTCCACCGGCTCCGACTTGACTTGATCCCAATCCACATGGCCCAATTGCTCGGTATATCGCTCGTTCTCACGATAAGCTACCCGAAAGCTTGGAGCTGTGGTTCCAATCTCAGCAATAACACGTTCAACCGAAGTGTTCGGGTCTATTTCGATACTGCGGCAGGAAAGTTCCGGGAACTCCTGAGCCACTACCTTCGATAAGCCTAGCAATGCAGCATTATGCGGATGAATAACACGTTCTTCCCCATTCACTTCATGAGCATTATCTGTAAGAATGATAAGTTCAAATTCCTGTTTTACTTTGCTCTGAACATACGCTCGGCTCAAATGGTAAAGGCTGTCTACCCCTTGCTTCACGGCTTGCTTCAGTTCAAAGAGTTCATTGATTTGTTGTTCTCCAGCTAATGACAAGGTATGAATGATTTTAAGAGTTCCACTACCAGCCAGATCTTCGAACATCCGGCGATATCCAGACTCCGTACCATCAATGATGATATGGTTATCATCGATCTGCTCATAAGCCTCTCCCCACTGCGATTCAACGATGCTCATGCCCTTATTATGCAATTCTGCCATTAGTGACCGCGTAAATTCTGAATCTTGTTTAAGAATGAGAATCTTTTCTCCGGAAGCGAAAGCTGGAGCTTCTTCCATGATCGGAGCAGCTACCCATGATGTTTTGTAGTAATGATGAAGCTGGTTCGATTCTTTAAATTGTTTCACTTGAATTCGCTTAATCGTGTACTCTTCGATTTCTGCGAATACTTTGCCGTTCATATCTGTCAAAGAAATATTAAATTTGATAGTTTCTTTGTTCTTAGACTCTTTCTCAATTTTGCGGATATGGGTATAGAAGCGTTCAGGCATTGCTCTATAAAACTTGAAGTTCTTATAGGAGAGAGGAAGATACATACCCTCACCGAAGCTTTGTGTAGCGGCATTAACGGCATTGTCGAGCATGCCGGGATGTAATCCATACTGCTCCAAATCCGAAACGAAGGCTTCGGGAATGTTCAGCTCGGCAACAACATCCTTTTCTCCTAAGTAGACTTGCACTACATTCAGCCATCTTGGACCGAAGGTAACTCTGCCACTCTTGTTCGTTAATGCATCATTATCGACAATCAACTCACGGCGTCCGCTCTGATTTTGTAATTGCTCCAGAGGATAAAATACATCTTGGACATCAGACATCGGATAAATATCTACCTCCATATGGGCGGTCCACGTTCCAGCAGCTTCTTCCTCCTGCTTCGCTTCACTCGCTACGATCAGGTGGAGATGATCCCGTTCCCTCTGCACGATAAACTGTACTTCTTTGTTCTCTTCTTCTCTTACCGAAACTGGGGAAAGGAAGATGATATCCTTCAGTTCCAGACCGCCGTTCGGATAATATCTTTTCCCAATTTCTCTGGCAATTTCCACATAAGCGGTGCCTGGTACGATGCAGGTACCAAATAGCATGTGGTCCTTCAGCACCCAGTGCTTTTCTGTGTTTAGAGAGACCGAATAAATCTCCTGTTTGTAGGACTTGAGAATACAGCGGTCAATCAAAGGATAATTCCCCTCTTTCACAGGTTCCGCTGCTACCTTCAACTTACTGACCTTAATCTCTCCCCAGTAAGGAGTTCGTTCAAATGGATATACCGGTAGACTCACCTTCTGTATCGCCTGACCTTGATACAAGATAGACCAGTCGATCATAGCTCCTTCTACGTAGAGCTTTCCTAGCTGGTGGTAGGGATTAACCATCTCAGGCTCCGTATGGATTTTCGTTAGAAATAGGGTAACTTGCTTCCCTTTCTCCGTAAGAATCCGTCTCTCGCTTTCAGAAATTTCACCTTCATCCTTCAGCTTCTTCTTATCAGAGACCACCTTATGTTTGCCAAAATAGATATCCGGCTGATCTTGGATTGATTCTAAGCCTTCGCGGTGTACCCAGGCTATTTTGCTGCGAAGCTCCTCTACGCTTCGGGCAACAACAGACAATCTGTAATCGAAATGCCCGCGGCCAGTATTAGAGGTGTAGCAGATTTGGGCTAGACTGGCCGATGGTGAACCTGCTAAGTATTTATTGTAGCGATCGACAATACGCACCAACGCTTCTTTGCTTTTACCGGATAACGTCAGCATTTGCTGCTCATCTGCTGCTTCCTTGCTCGATTCAATTCTTTCCGGTGCCTCCTCCAGCACGATATGGCAGTTCGTACCGCTAAATCCGAACCCGCTCACACCACCTCTGCGAGGATGTTCCCCCTTTTCCCAAGTTGTGAGTCGATCAACAACATACAGTGGGGAATCCGTGAATGGAATGTGTGGATTCGGCTCCTCGAAATGGAGGCTGGCTGGTATCTTTTTGTTCTTAAGACTTAAGATCACCTTCAGAATCCCGGCAACACCAGATGCACCAACCAGATGTCCCATGTTCGTCTTGGCTGAACCGATCCCGCAGAATTGACTTTTAGTCGTCTTCTTACGGAACGCATTGCTCAGGCCTTTGATCTCAATGGGATCTCCAAGCAAGGTTCCCGTGCCATGTGCTTCAATGTAGCCAATGGTTTCAGGGTTGATTCCAGCCTGTTCCCAAGCTTTGGTGATTACTTCCTCCTGTGCGATTGGATTAGGAGAAGTAATTCCGTTGGAAGCACCATCATTATTCGCTGCACTGCCTTTAATTACGGCATATATATGATCTCCATCCGCAAGTGCCTTTTGTAGCGGCTTCAGCAGCAGTGCTGCAACACCTTCACCAAATACTGTACCTGTAGATTTCTTATCGAAGGTTCTGACGATGTTATCCGTGGAGGCCACCGAACTAAGTACGTCATCACTTCCGTCTTCAGTATTGCCTTGAGCAGAGGTTCCCACGGAAATTCCGCCGGCAATTGCCATATCGCACTCCTGATTCCGCAAGGCTTGACTGGCGGTGTGAATAGCCACCAGACCAGAAGAGCAGGCGGTGTCGACCACCATGCTCGGTCCACGCAGATTGAACAAATAGTTAATCCGGCTAGCCAGTATGCCTTCCCATGTCCCCGTCAAATGCATAGGGTCCGGTTCCGTCAAGAAGCGGTAGAACGTTCCAGAGGTGCAGTCTCTTCCTACATAGACACCAGTATTGGTACCGACAATACGATCTCCGCCATACCCTCCGTCTTCAACAGCACTCCATGCAGTTTGCAAGAACAGTCGCTGTGCAGGGTCCATAAAACGTGCTTCGCGTGGAGGAATATTGAAGAATCCCGCATCGAACATTTCAATATCCTTGATATAGCCAGCTTTAACACTCTGTGATTCTTTTTTCTCTTCCTCTGACATCAGCTTCTGGCCAAGGAACTCCGCATAATGGGCGTTATCACTTAGAGGAGAAAAATATTTTCTGCGTTCTTCCGGGTATTCCACCATGCAGGACTCCCCGTTCTCTAAGTGATTCCAGTAAGCCTCTGGAGAGTCTGTATCTGCAAAATTACAAGCAATCCCAATGACTGCAACATCACTATTTTGCTTGTTATCCGAATTGTGTATTTCTAATAGGAGGTTTTTAGCATCTTTTTGTGACAGATTTTGTCCAGCTACTTGTTCCAAAATATACTTTTTAACTTGCTGCATCTTCCCATCTCCTCACAATATTAGTCCTGTATATAGGCCTCCGCTTGATCCGCAGCAAGCTTACCAGACGCGAGCCGCTCCAATATGAAATCAATGTTATCCTCAAAGCTACTGCTTACATTCACGCCTTCGATAACTGCAGGAACGGTCTTGCTTTCAATAAAGCCTGCCATTTCTAGAATGGTTGAATAAATGAATACATCCGTAATGTCGATAACACCGGGATATACCTTCTCTACTTCCTTCAGCAGATGTGAAGCCAGAAGAGAATCCCCACCAATCTCAAAGAACTTGTCATAGATGTCGATTTCACTCATGCCAAGAACCTTCGCCCAAATGCCTGCGATGCGAAGCTCAGTTGGAGTTAATGCCTCTCGATCCTTCCCTTTGATCGTAATCGCAGCATCCAGGTTATCAACTTGCTCTAAATTATTACTGCTCGTATGACTTCGTTTATATTTAGCATTCAGCGCAGGCGATAAGCTGACCGGAAGAAATGGAATCGATTCAGCAAAAATCGAATCATTCACTTCACCTACAAGCACCTGTCGATGCTCTAAGCTGCCGATAGTTGTTAAGGCCAGAATCCCTTCTGCAGAAGTTAAGGGTTTGAACATGCCCGCCTTCTCGCTGACACCGTAGTCCAGAGCCATTCCGGTTTCATTCCAGCCTGCCCAATTAATGGTGAGGGTCTTTCTACCTTGCTTATTTCTGAAAAATGAGTACGCATCCTGATAAGCATTCGCGGCGGTATAATCACTCTGTCCAGGTGCGCCAAAGACCGAGGTCAAGGATGAGCAGAGAATAAAGAAATCCAATGGATCTTTCTCCGTAAGCTTGTCGAGCAGCCACGTCCCTTGTACCTTGGGCTTAAGCACTCTCACCATTTCTTCCACTTCTTTGCGGATGATGTAACCCTCCCCAGCTACACCTGCACAATGGATCATGCCGCTCAGCGTTCCATACTTCGCGCGGATATGTTCAAGCGTAGGCTCAAGCTGGTGCTCTTCCGTAATATCTACTGACATCCATTCCACTGTAGCTCCGCAGCTCTCCATCTCTCTCACTGCGTCTAGCAGCCGATGATATCCAGCCTGCAATTTCTGTTTCGCCAGTTCCGGTTGATGCCCTTTCGCTGGATAAGCGGTTCGGCTTAAGAGAATAATGGTTATATCTCCGAAGGAAGCAAGATATTTACCTATCTCAAGCCCAATACCTCCTGTTCCACCCGTGATTACATATACTCCACCCGGTCGGATCTTCAATCCATTCTCAAGTTCCCGGTGAAGTTGAAGTTCAGTGAACTGCTCTACATAACGAACGCCATTTCGATAAGACGAAGTGAATTCCTGCTTAGGCATAAGTATCTCTGCACTGGCTGCGGATACAGACTCATCTCCATCGAGCTCTACGCAGCGAACTGGAATTTTGCTATTTTCATGGCTGATTACTTTAGCTAGCCCAAAGAGTGAGGCATGATGAGGATGGATTTTTTGTTCCTCACCGTTCACTTCAAAAGCTTCAGTAGCCATAACAATAAGCTCCATCTCTCTTCCCCTCTTTGTACCCGCTAAAGCTTTAGATAAGTGAAAGAGGCTAATTACGCCCAGTTGTATTTGTTCATTCACTTGCTCCACATTTGCCGGGCTCTCGTCTTCCGATAAACCCCAAGCGTGAATGATTTTGTCCGCTGATAGATGTTTGGTAGCCTGAAGCAATTGTGCAAATCCTTCCTGCGTGTTAGGCAGTATAAATGTTCTCCCATCAATCTGCTGAAACACTGTTCCGAGAAGGACTTGCGTAACCTCTATCCCGGAGGATTCTAAATACCTAGACATCTTCTGACAAATAGAGCTGTCATTCGCCAACATGATCATTCGCTTTGGTTGAGTCTGAGTTTCGGTCAGCTGAGCATCTCTCGGTTTGGGTATCCAGCAAATCTCATGATATTTACTCTGCTTTCCTGAGATCTCTTGCAGCTTCGTCTCGAACTCATGCAACTTCTTAATCGTATAGTTTTCAATCTCGCCGAAGACTTCGCCATCTAGATCCACCAGAGAAATATCAAAGGCTGCTACTTCGTCGCTGGCCTTGGACATGCTTTTTCTCCTAAGATAACTATAGAATCGACCAGGGATTGCTTTTGCGAATCTGGCTTTTTCGTAGTGAAGTGGTAAGTACAGCCCCTCTCCCGCAGTACCATTAGCAGCGTTAACCGCACCATCCAGCAAGGATGGGTATAAATAATATTTCTTCATCTCATCCACATAAGCCTCAGATATTTCTAGCTTCGCAAGTACCTCATCATCACCAATATAAAGCTTGCGAATATTTCTCCATCTAGGACCAGTGTGCACAAGTGCTCCTGCCAGGGCCTCATCATCGATGATCAATTGGTGGAGACTACGCTGCTGAATCTCGCTGATATCCAGCTTCTTAGGTTTCCCGCTAGCTAATGGATAAATAAATCCCTCGGCATGCTTCACCCACTCCGATTCCGGTCGCGCTTTGCTCACAATCGTGAATTCCAGATGGTCAGCGAACATCCGAATACTGGTCTGAACCTCTTTCTCTTCGTCCTGATCCACGACTAAAGGTAGTGTAAAGAGGACATTTCTCAGCTCGATATTCTGGCTTCCATAATACTGACTACCTACCTCACGGGCCATTTCAATATAAGATGTTCCAGGAAGGATAGAATGCCCTCCAAGCACATGCTCGCGAAGCTCCCAATGTCTTTCGATACTAAATATCGTGGAGTAAATTTGAGTATCTATCGACTTAGCTAAGCATCTGTCCAATAGAGGATGACCAATGGTTTTCTCAGAAGCAGGTCTGCGCTCATGGTGACCTTTACTTTCTATCCAGCATCTTTTTCTAGTGAATGGGTATAAAGGAGCTCTCGTCTTGTGAATTTCTTGCCCCTCATACAGATGCTCCCATTCCACTTCAGCACCTCTCGTGTATACCTTAGCCAATGCGGCAAGAGAAGCCGTATCTGCATGTTGTTTTAAGCGGATGATCCATTCCTCAGCCTCACAAGTCAGGCGGTGTTTATCTTCCTTAGTGATTTCGCCCTGCTCTCTGCTCTCTTTCAGTTGGGAGATCAGTTTGCTCTCTCCGTAATAAATTCTGGGAGAATTAACGTTCTCTGGATCTTGATTCAGCAGAATTTGTATAAGATCCCGAAGTTCCTCCTTATCCGACAAAAGCAGCGCTAAACGGTAATTGTAATGTCCTCTTCCTGTATTTGCTGTATAGCATAGACTTTCCAGTGCAACTTCCGGTTCGGCCAGCAAGTGCTCACCGTAATGTCCAACTAAAGCTTTGAGAGCTTCCTTACTCTTCGCCGACAGTGTCAACAATCGCTCCCCAGATGCGCAAGATTTATGAATTACAGGAGGTGCCTCCTCCAGAATGACATGACTGTTCGTGCCACTTAAGCCGAAAGAGCTGACTCCACATCTCCGTGGCCCCTTTTCATACTCCCATTCCATTAGGCGGTCATTAATGTAAAGGGGGGAATCGATAAAGGGTATGCTCCGGTTCGGGCGTTTGAAATGCAGGCTAGGAGGAAGCTTTTTATAATGAAGTGAAAGAATAGCCTTAATCATGCCCGCCATGCCTGCCGCACCGTCTAAATGTCCAATATTCGTCTTCACGGAGCCTATTGCACAAAATTGCTTCTTATCCGTATGTTTGCGAAAGGCACGCTCCAATCCATTCATTTCTACCGGATCGCCCAGCTTCGTGCCTGTTCCATGTGCTTCGATATAAGTAATGGTGTTAGGATTAACTCTGGCATCCTCCCACGCCTTAAGAATCACAGCTTCCTGTGCGGCAGAATTAGGGGCCGTAATCCCCACCGAGCTGCCATCCTGATTAATAGCGCTGCCTTTAATGACCGCATAGATATCGTCGCCATCGAGCATGGCTTGATGCAGAGGTTTCAGAAGTATGGCTCCCACACCCTCGCCGCCTCCCGTACCATCCGAGCTGTCGTCAAAAGTTCGGGTTCTGCCATCTGAAGCGCTGATACCAATATCTTCGTTCTCACTCTTCACTCCCGGAATCAGGTTCAGCTTCACCCCACCTGCTACAGCCAAATCGCAGTCTCCGTTACGTATAGCTTGGCATGCAATGTGAACCGCTGTTAAGGACGAAGAACAAGCGGTGTCAATCAACATGCTCGGACCCTTAAGATCGAATAAGTAATTGATTCTGCTCGCGATAATGGACTTAATATTTCCCGGGATGGAAATGTTGAATAGAGAAGGATCCGCCATTTCTATAAAGCGTAAGTATTCTTCCAATGAAATATTGCAGTATCCAACATAAATCCCGGTTTTACTGCCTACCAGTTTCTTACCTCCGTATCCGGCATCTTCAATGGCCCCCCACACTGCCTCTAGAAACAGTCGCTGATTCGGGTCCATCAAACTTGCCTCTGTAGGAGAAATAGCGAATAGCTGATAGTCAAACTTATCAATTTCCTCCAAATATGCTTTTTCAGAAAAGTTTAATTTCTTTGCGTCATCAGCATTCATAAAATGTCTAAGATAGTTTTCAGCATCGGCTCTTCGTTCCTGTGGATAAGGTCCAATCTGGTCTTTTCCGGTGCTTAAAGCATCCCAGTATTCATAGCGATTCTTAGAGCTCCCGAATTGGCAGGAGAGCCCGATCACTGCAATATCCCGTCTGGATCCCTGATCCGTTCTATTTGTTCCGGGTCTGGAAGCTTCCGTATCTCTCTTCCGCCTTCCGCTTTCAAACTTAAAATCATTGTTGGCCATGCCCTTCACCTCCATCTAGTCCCGTGATCAGCCTACGCTCATACCATTACTTTATAATCCTGAAATAAATGGCCGGTACCCGTCTCTGCGAACAGCTGCTCGAATCTTTCCACTGCCTCTTCTGGCGGTGTGCCCTTGGTCTTAAACACGCTTTCCAGCATAAGCACAGCTTCTTTCATTTCACTTAAACTAGGTTCTCTTCCTTCCTGCTCAAGTTTCTCTTGCAGTTGTTGAATTTGTTTGTAGGGTTCAGATACTCCCTTTTTGTAGGCTACTTGATCCCAATTGCGGTTTCTAGTACTGACAGCAATCCCTAGGCTTCGAGCTAGCAGTGATAAAGCTGGCCGAGAACCTGATGTTGGAACGGTTTGAACCTGCTCAATGGTCTCCTTGATTACTTCAAGGGATGGCGACTTATCAAAAGAGAGGGTTTGTATTTCAGGCGCTGTTCTGCTCATAAGATTAGTGAGTACGGCGCCTGGCCCAAACTCAATCGCTGTGGTGACCCCTTGTTCAGCCAAATATTTCATACTGGCAACCCACTGAACCGGAGCGACTATCTGTTTCACTAAATTGGCAACAATTTGTTCTCCACCTTCATAAGGACGACCAGAGATATTCGAGAGGACTGGAGTTCCAAACGGCCCTTTCTTAAAGCTGTATTTCAACAGCTCCTCGGAGAATCTTTCTGCTGCTGGTGCCATCAATGAACTGTGAAAGGGTCCCCCCACTTTTAAAAGAACTGCGCGTCCTCCAATACTCTTTAAAGCTTCAATCGCCGATTGGACTGCTTCTTTATTACCTGAAATCACAATTTGTGAAGGAGCGTTAATATTGGATATAGCAACTGAGCATCCATCCCGCGATGCCAACGAACATTGTTTTTCAATCTCTGCTTGATCCACTCCGCTGATCGCAGCCATGGCTCCTGCTCCATCGGCTGCTGCGGCTTGCATTAGCAGCCCTCTTTTACGGGCAATTCGGATGGCATCCGTCAGGGATATCGCACCGGCGCAAGCTAATGCGGAAATTTCTCCAAGACTATGTCCAGCCATCAGATCCGCCTGGGCGCCGATTCTATTCATATACACGCGATAAGCGGCAACACTCATGGCCACTAAAACAGGCTGCGTATTCTCCGTACGGGTTAGTTCCTCTATACTGCCTTCGAAAGTCAGCTTAGCTAGATCGAATCCAGCAGCTTCGTTTGCCTCTTCATATACTTCTTGAGCTTCGGGATATAACGGCACCCAATTTTTACCCATTCCAGCATATTGAGAGCCTTGACCTGCAAATAAAAATGCGATTTTGCCCATGTACAATCACTCCTCTTCTATATTTGGACCTCAAGCATTTTGACAACGCTGTCCGCGTACTTCTCCAAAAATTCAAAAACCTTAGCTTCTTTCCACAGATCTGTACGATAATCACAGATACATTCATAGCCCTCTAAATCCTCAACAATTTGCACATATAAATCAGCCTGGTGAAGACTCATATTCTCCTCATATTCGTTATAAGAGAAGTATGGCACGATCGATTTGCTGTTCTTCAAGCGATCCGTTTCCAGCCAATCAATAGCTTGATAGACCGGATAGCCATCTGAGCCTTTCAGTCCTGAAATAGTTGTAGATACCTGTTCAAGAAGCTCATTAAATTGATAAATGTCATCGAAATCTGTTGTAACCGGCACAATCCATTGCAGATCCTCTGAAAGGACCTGGACCACAATTTCTTCTTGCACACTCATTTCAAATATCTGATAGAAGAATGCAGCTAAGAACAAGCTAGGTAGATCAAAGGTAGACCCTTCCTCCCAATCACGCAGTTGCTCCGCTCTCCATCCCTCTAGACGGAATCGAATGTTTCCATCCCCTTCCTCTTCCTCGAGGCTTCGCAAGCAATCCGCTCTAAGCATTACTTCTGTATGAACGGGTTCGATCACCGCTGGCTGTGAACTCTCATCTATAAAGCACGCAAGCTTGGATATGGACGGATAATCAAACAAATCAACGACTTTTACTTTTCCCGGAGCCTCCTCCTCTAATCTGGCATGAACTGATACTAAAAGCAGAGAATTCCCGCCTAGATCAAAGAAGTTATCATCGAGACCAATCTGCTCGACCTCTAGCAGCTCCCCCCAAATCCGAGAAAGCATCTGTTCAGTCTCCGTCTTGGATGAGGAATATAGAACCTCCAGCATAGGTCGTGCTACACTAGGCTCCGGTAAAGCGCGTCTGTCGATTTTCCCATTCGGGGTGATCGGTAGCTGCTTCAAATACATATAAGTCGAAGGCATCCATGCCTCGGGTAAGGTCTCTGAGAGGAACAATCGAAGCTGCGAAACCGGAATCTCCTGTCTGGCCTCATAATAAGCAACAAGGTATTTACCAGATTCCTCATTCTCACGGGTTGTGATTACACAGCCCTCTACTTCTGGATATTGAGACAATCGATTTTCGATTTCCTCGAGTTCAATACGAACCCCTCGAATTTTGACCTGGTCATCCATTCTTCCGATGAATTCTATGTTTCCGTCGGAAAGCCATCTGGCGTAATCACCTGAACGGTACATTCTCTCTCCCGGCTCGAAGGGATTGCTAACAAACTTAGCTGCAGTTAATGCTTCATTATGCAGGTAGCCTCGTGCGAGACTATCCCCTGCGATACACATTTCCCCAATCACTCCCTCTGGTTGTAATGCTCCATACTCATCAACAATATAAATCCGCGTGTTATGAATTGGGCGTCCTATATGATTGGCTAAGCGGGAATCGTAAATGGTATAGCTGGTAGCGACAACGGTATTCTCTGTGGGGCCGTAGTTATTCACCAGCTTATAAGGTGTATTTCGCGTCTGCTTCAGCCGATCACCACCTGTAAGCAGGATCCGAAGTGATGGACTATGATTTGGCAGCCTAATGAATCTTTCACAGATGGAAGTGGGCAGAAAGCTAATGGATATCCCCTTCTCTTCAAAAAAGTGATTAAGCATCACCATATCAAGCTTAGCTTCCGCAGGAACAATGTGGATGGAAGCACCAGCCAGCAAGTAAGGAAATATCTCCCATACTGATGCATCAAATCCGAACCCAGCATATTTTGTTGCACGATCAGTAGCCGTTACCTCGAATTGATCCAGATGCCAGAAGCATAGGTTGAGTAAAGCTCGATGCTCAATCATGACACCTTTGGGTGCTCCTGTTGATCCTGATGTATAAACAACATAAGCCAGATCTTCAGGAGTATATGGCACGTTTGGATTACCTAAGCTCTCTTCCTCGTCCCCTTCCCCCAAAACCTTCAGATCAAGTAATCTTCCTCCGTAATGTTTGGGCAGTTCCAGTTCTGTCTGGTATAGCATCGCCTCTGCTTTACTGTCATTCAGCATGTACTGAATACGGTCCAGCGGATATTCGGGATCAATCGGCAGATAAGCAGCTCCTGACTTTAAAATGCCAAGTATGCCACTGAACATCTCCAGTGAGGGCTGAGCCATAATGCCTACAATGGAGCCCGAACCTATGCCTTGTGCTTGCAACTGGTGAGCAATTCGATTGGCAGCTGCATTAAGTTTCTGGTAAGTAAATTGCTGATTGCCGGATGTGACCGCCGCTTCATCCGGCATCTCCAGTACTTTCGATTCAAACAGCTTAACCACGGTTTGGGTCTGCGGATAAAGAGTAGCGATAGGGTTGAATTCATAAAGCAATCTGTTCTTCTCCTCAGGAGGAACAATATCAAGCTGCATTAACGGTTGATTGGGATGGCTCAGGGCTTCCATTAACCAATGAAGCAATTGGCCCGAGAGGGTAGAAACCTTCTCCGCTGAGAACAACAGGCCGTTGTATACTACCTCCAGAATCATTGCTTCATTTCGCTCTACCAGAGCAAAAGCCATTTCCGCACCAATAATTTCCGCTTCTTCTGCACTTTCGAGTGCTTCTGTAAGCACTAGCGTTTTCCAAGGTGACTCTCCCCGTTCTACCTTAAGGGGCTCCAAGCTTTTTTTAGGCTTCAAAGATGATCTCTTGATGGAATCCTCGGTGAAAGATTCCATGATGCCCGATTCTACAAGCTGTTCCATCAAAGAAGAACCAGGATCGATAGAAGTCAGCACAGGATATACCCTTCTCTCCACCTTCGAACCAGTTGCACTTTTCGTTAGCACCCCGGTTGTAATCAGTTGATTACCGCAATATTTGAAGAGCATATATTGCACGGCTCTTAACAGTAGAGAAACTTTTCCGCTGGAGGAGTTAGATACCACCTCCATTACTCTTTCAGCTAGAGCAGAGGGTAAGGGTATTCTGCACTGCTGAAATTGATAGACTTCTTCAGAAAATAGATTTCTCTGTTCATGTTCCTCAGGAAATCCACTCCAGATTAGCTCCCCCTTAGACTGCTGCTTCTCTGAATCATCGCTAAGATCCCATAACTTCCGATCATGCTCTTGCTCCGGAAAGCCGCTCATGACCCGTTTATTTACTGCCATCTCTTCTCCTCCTTTTGAATATCATTCATTCCTTACTGACCTCCTTCTACAATAAATTAGGAGTATATCTCTTCAGCCGGAGAGTGGATATCCACTTCCTGAATATAACAATCAGGAGCCTCTGCCATGGTTCGAAGAACCCGCATATATTGGTTGGCCATATTGACTACGGTCTCTTCGCGGAAAAGCGAAGTTCTATAATTGAAGCTAAAGTACAATTGATCACTTCTTTCCCCGGCGAACAGTGCCAGGTCAAACTTGGTTAACCCTGAACGTATATCCAGCCTTTGAACAGCAAGCCCATTCATCACCGGATCTGCTCCTGGATCCGCCAAGCTCTGGAGCTCGAATAAGGTATCAAACAATGGATTTCGGGATGCTTCTCGTGCAAGCTTCAGATCACTGATCATATGCTCGAAAGGGAAATCCAGATGGTTAAATGCAGACAACGTCTCCTCCTTCAACTCTCTAAGGAAGGTTCTGAAGGTCTTCTTCCCTTGCGGACGGCTGCGAATAGCAGCTGTATTCACCAACATGCCCACCATGGAGCTTAAATCGCCATGACTTCTACCAGATACGCCACAACCGACAATAACATCCTCGCTATCCACATACTTGGACAACCAAATATGATAACAAGCAGCCAGCACATTGTTCAGGGTAGTTCCTTCCGTTATGGAAAGCTTCTTCAGGGCTTCCCTCAATTCAGGCTCTGCTTCAAAGCAGACGTCCCTGCCTTCATACGTTCTAGTTACAGAGCGAGGGTAGTCGGTCGGGAGATCTTTAGAGGGAAGAACACCTGAAAACATCTTCATCCAATAGCTCTTTTGTTCACTGTACATCTCGGACTGTAGAAAGTTCTCCTGCCATACAGAGAAATCCTTATACTGCACTTCCAGCTTCGAAAGGCCTGTTCCGTTGTATAGCGCAGTTAAGTCGCGAAGCAGAACAGATATTGAGGTTCCGTCTGAAACAATATGGTGCATGTCAAGGAACAATACATTTCTCTGCTCATGAATGTTAAGCAGAACGGCTCGGAATAAAGGAGCACGAGTCACATCAAAGAATCTACTATACGATTTCAGTGCTTTTTCCAGACTAACCTCAGGGATTTTTCGATACCCCATGCGAAATGGAACTTCGGAATGAACCTGCTGTACAATCTTGCCTTGATTCAGATGAAAGGAGGTTCTTAACGGCTCATGCCTTGCAATCAACTGCTCCAAGGCCTGTTCTAACCGGGTACGATCCAGAACGCCGTCAAGCATAAGCGCTACAGGCATGTTATAGACCGTGCTGCTCTCCTGCATCTGGTTCAGTACAAACATCCGTTTTTGCGCTGAGGAAGCAGGGTACAATCCGCTAGCTTCCAGTGATACTACAACTCTTGCCAAGGTCTCCCGCTGCTCTTTTTCAAGTAAGCTTGCAAGCTCCCGGATGGTTGGATAATGGAACAATTCAGCAATAGCCACCTTAATGCCCATTTGCTTATGAATTTCGGACACCAGCGAGATCGCCCGGATCGAATCGCCCCCGAGTTCGAAGAAATTATCCGAGGCATTCACCCCCGTCTTCCCTAGAACCTTATTCCATACCTCTGCCAGACTGCGTTCACACTCATTCTGGAAAGTTGTATCCTCATTTCCTCGCTTGGAGGTGAACTTAGGGGCAGGCAATGCTGCAATATCCGTTTTCCCATTAGACGTCAGTGGGAACTGCTCCAGATGAATAAAAGCGGCTGGAAGCATGTAATCTGGAAGACGACAGGATAGATGCTTCCGCAATTCTCGTTCTTCTACCTTTCCCTCGCCGATAATATAAGCACACAAGTATAACTTGCCTTCATCATCCTTTCTGCCGATAACAAGCGCTAAGGTTACCTCTTCATGACGGAGCAGCTCGTTCTCGATTTCATCGGTCTCAATCCGGTAGCCGCGAATTTTGATTTGACGATCTATTCTTCCGATGTAGCAAAGGTTTCCGTCTGGCAGCCACTTCACCAAATCCCCTGTCTTATACATGCGTTTTTCAGGAAAATAAGGATTGGAAATGAACTTCTCTGCGTTCAGCTCCGGTCGATTCAAGTAACCGACAGCCAAGCCTGTACCTGAAATACATAGCTCCCCTTCCATACCTGCTGGCATCAGAAGATGATCCTTGCCAAGTACGTAGATCTCCGTGTTTGCAATCGGCTTACCAATATATACAGGTCTATCCGGCTGCAAATTTCTAAAGAAGGTTGTTGCCACGCTATTCTCCGTAGGTCCGTATTCATTCATCAACTCTGTGTGTGGGAGCAGCCGTTTGCTCTCTTCAATCACGTGTTTCGTAATCTGTTCACCCGCCAATGTCACTTGATTTAGCGAATGCAGACGCTCCGCTTCACAGCATTCGAGAAGAGCCAGATACAGGCTAGGCACTGCTATAAAATGAGTTACATGGTAATCAGAAATACTGTCCGCGATAACAAACGGATCCTTAGCATCACTATCAGACAGTAGAACCACTCGACTTCCCGAGATAAGTGGAGTGAATAGACTCGTCAAGAAGCCATCGAATGAGAAAGAAAATAACTGAAGCACAGTGTCCGAGATCCCGAGTGCATAAGCCTCACGGCGCCATTGCAGCGTATTGGCTATACTCCGCTGAGTAACGGCCACTCCTTTTGGTCTTCCCGTCGTACCCGAAGTGTAGATGACATAAGCTAGGTCATCTGGTGATTTCTTCAAAGGCAATGTTCCCTCGTCCTGATGCTCCACCGGATTTTCAAAATTAATCACCGTACCTGAGAAACTAATCTTCTTGCTTCCTTGTTCATTAGTTAGCAGCCACTTGGCTCCGCAATCCTCCAGCATGAAAGAGATTCTTTCCTGCGGGTAATCAGGATCAAGAGGTACATAAGCCCCTCCAGCTTTCCATATCGCTAGAATTCCGATAACCATCTCGATCGAACGATCCAGCATCACAGCAACCGTAGCTGAAGGTTGAATACCCAAGCTGACAAACCCTCTTGCCATTTGCTCTGCACGCTCGTTTAGCGCTCCGTAGGTGATCTGTGAGTCGCCATGGACTAATGCGATCTGCTCGGGGTTCGATACTGCCTGCTCTTCAAACAACAGGAGCAAAGTATTATTTTCCTCGTATTCAACCGCAGTGTTGTTGTAGCCGAACAAGAGCGCCTCTTTTTCAGCTCCATTCACCATCTCAAGCATGGAGATACTGGCATGAGGACAGCTACACAACTGGCTCAACACCTCAGTAAAGTAACGACTAAGTCTTTTTACCGTCTCTAGCTTGAATAGTTGGCGACTATAATCCCATTTCAGTGAGATCCCGCCAGCTACCTCTTCCACAGCCACTAGTGTAAGATCCGTCTTGGCACTACCAGCACTGTTCTGAATAGGTGTGCATACGGTATCTCCAAACTGAAGTCGGCCTGTCTCGGTATTCTCATAGATGAACATGGCGTCAAATAGTGGATTACGGCTAGCATCAGGCTTTACATCGAGTGCATGAACTAAATGATCGAAAGGATAGTCCTGATTTTCAAAAGCATTCAGTGTAGTCATTTTGATCTCTTGTAGAAATTGCTTTCCTGTTTTATCGAAAGCTGGATTTCCTCGAATGACCAAGGTTTGAGCGAACATCCCTACCGTATCGTGGATATCACCCTCTGTTCTTCCCGCTGCCACGGTCCCTACAAGTAGATCTTGTTCTCCAGTAATCTTGGCTAACATGATTTGAAAAGCGGCCATTAAGACCATATAGGATGTCGTACCTGTCTCTCGACTGAGTGCTCCGATCCTTCCGAACAATTCCTCATTCAATGTGGCCGTCAAGCTGGCACCTTCAAAGGAACGAACAGCTGGTCTCGGAAAATCCACTGGCAAGTTCAACACCGGAATATCACCCTGAAGTTGCTCTATCCAGTAGTTCTCTTGAGCCTTCATACTTTCAGAGCGGATGAACTGCTGCTGCCAGACTGCATAATCCTTATACTGGCGCCACACTGGTGGTAGTAATTCCCCACGATAGAGCTGCATCCACTCTTTAAAAAGAATCGCTATTGAGCTGCCATCACTTATGCTGTGATGCATATCGAGCATGAGCAGATATCTTCCGGTAGACAGTGTTCCGATTCCGCAACGTACCAAAGGTCCTTTGGTAAGCTCAAAGGGACGAATAAAGCTTCCAATCATCTCCTCTGATTGCTCTTCTGTCCCTTGGTAATGTTCAAGTGGAATCTTCTGCTCTGGCAGAATCCGTTGAGCCACCGTCCCCTCTACCTCTTCAAATACAGTACGTAAAGCTTCATGACGATTCGTTAACTCCTGAAGACTTTCTCCCAGTCTTGCAAGGTCTAGCTCCCCATCCAGGTATACCGCAAAGGGGATATTGTAGCCGATACTATCCGGTTCTCTCATGGATGAAGCGTAGATCCGCTGCTGTGCAGAAGATGCCGGGTACAACACCTGAAACTCTGCCACTGGAACAACCCGTTCTAAGTTAGGCTGCGCCAGGTTCATATTCTCTGATAATTGTCTAACCGTCGGACCTGAAAATAATTTTGAAAGTGGCAGATGAAGCTGAAATCGCTGCTGTATTTTGGCTAAAAGGACCATCGCCTTCAGCGAATGTCCGCCAAGCCTGAAGAAATCATCATGCACACCGATACTCTGAACACCCAGTACTTCCTTCCAGAGTTGCAGTAGCAGCTCTTCTTGTGTATTCGCTGGTCCTTCAAAGAGTTGATCGCCCGCTTCTAATAATCCGTACATTGGCTCAGGCAGAGCCCGAGTATTCACCTTGCCATTTGAGGTTAAAGGCAGTGCATCCATAAAGATGAAATGGGCTGGAATCATATATTCCGGCAATCTTTGACTTAAGTAATGGCGGATATCCGTCGGCTTAAGCAATTCGTCAGTAACCAGATACGCGCATAATTGCTTGTTTCCTATACCGTTGTCCTTGGCGAGCACTACCCCCTCTTGCACTCCAGCCAACTGTAGCAGCACTGCCTCTATTTCCCCTGGCTCTATACGAAATCCACGAATCTTTACCTGTTGATCTATTCTGCCGTGGAACTCTATCGATCCGTCCGGAAGCCAGCGGCCCAAATCCCCCGTCTTATACATCGTGCAGCCTTCCAGATATGCATGCTCTACAAATTTATCTGCGGTCATCTCCGGTTGATTCAGATAGCCGAGCGATAAGCCATCACCGGAAATCATAATTTCCCCGAGCGCACCTATAGGCTGCAATTGATGGTAACGATCCACAATGAACACTTGGGTATTGGAGACCGGTCTGCCGATCGGAAGGGTCCCCGAATTTGAAAGAGCCTTTACTTCCTGGTAAGTAGCGAACACCGTGCTTTCCGTTGGACCATAAACATGAATCAGCTTATCATCACCAAAGGTATCGAGTGCTTTACGAACATGATTCACAGAAACGCGTTCCCCTCCGAAGAGAACTTTCCTTACCTGAGACAAAGCTTCAACGTTCACATCCACGACGGTGTTGAATAATGCGGTGGTAATAAACAGTAGCGAAATGCGTTCGTTCTCGATCATCTTCGTCCATTCCGTGA
The DNA here is from genome assembly GCF_000758545.1 of Paenibacillus sp. FSL H7-0737. Classification (NCBI taxonomy): domain Bacteria; kingdom Bacillati; phylum Bacillota; class Bacilli; order Caryophanales; family Paenibacillaceae; genus Paenibacillus; species Paenibacillus sp. FSL H7-0737. The sequence goes on from NZ_CP009279.1 coordinate 5,987,768, forward strand.
TATCCGAAATCGACTCCTTGTCAATTAGCACCAGCTTAGCACCATTTAAAAGAGCGCCGAAGATATCAAAGGTAGATCCGTCGAAAGCATAATTGGACAATTGCAGCAGTGCGTCATCTTCAGTAATTTTGATATAGTTAGTATTCCTTACTATGCGAATAATGCCGGAATGACTGCTTATCGTTCCTTTCGGCTTGCCGGTAGATCCTGAAGTGTACATCACATAGGCTGGAGAGGAGGAATCTATCTGACAAGGAAAAGGTATGAATGATTCGTTAACCTGAAGCGCATGCAGACCATCGACCCATATCACTTCACGCAGAACTTCTCTCGTTGTTTCATGAATTTTTGTTACTAATAAGCTTTGGGTTAAAAGTACCTGAATCCGTGCATCCTCAATAATGGTGCCGATACGTTCTTGTGAATACTCTGGATCTATAGGTACGTAGGCTCCGCCTGCTTTCAATATTCCTAAGATCCCAATGATCATTTCAAATGAACGTTCCACCATCAGCCCCACTCTATGACCTGGGCCAACACCTTGAGTTCGAAGCAGATAAGCCAACCTTCCAGACTGCTGATCTAGCTCCTCATATGTCATTTGCTCTTCACCAGAGACTAGGGCAACATGTGTAGGAAACTTTGCCACCTGCTCCTCAAATAACTGTGGAACCGTTAGATCTCTTGGATAGTCCGTCCAGGTATCGTTAAATTCCTGAACAATGACTGCTCTCTCTTCCTCGCTCATCAGCTGCAGTTCTTTTATTGGGGCATCTGTCTTCCGAGTCATCTCCCGTATAATATTCAAATAGTGCTCTGTAAAACGCCGTATCGTCTCCTGGTGGAACAAATCAGTTCCATACTCCCATCGGAAAACAATTTCATCCATACGCTCCTCGGCAAACACCGTCATATCAAACTTGGCTATCTTATAATCAAAAGGATAGTAAGACAGCTTGGCATGGCCCAGTTCAATCTGCGGAACATCCATATTCTCCAGAATAAACATGGTATCAAAGATCGGATTCCTGCTTTTTTCTCTTCGTACTTGAAGCACATCCAGCAGCTCGTCGAAAGGGTAATGCTGATTCTCGAATACATCCAACGAACGTTCCTTGATTTCTTTCAGGAAATCAAAAACGGTCTTGTCACCTTCCGGATAATTTCTGTGCGCTACCGTATTCACGAACATGCCCATCGTCCGTTCCAAATCCGCATGTGGCCTTCCCATGGAGACTGAACCGACAATAATATCCTCTTGCCCCGTGTATTTTGATAAAAGAATGTTATAGGCTGCCAGCAAGACCATAAATAAAGTGGCACCCGTTTCTCTAGACAACCGCCGAATATCATCGACAACCGCTCCATTCAAGGTGAACTCAATAAAGTCACCTTTGAAGCTTTGTATAGCTGGCCTTGGAAAATCACTTGGCAGATTCAAGACGGGAAGATCGTCCTGAAGTTGTTCCTTCCAGAATTTCTCCTGTTTACCGCGCTCCTCCACTCCTTCTGAACTCAATCTCCACTCAGTGTAATCCTTGTACTGGATAGTAGCTTCTTCTATAGAATAACCAGCATAAAGATCCATCAGTTCCTGAAATAAAATCGCTGTGGAGATGCCATCAGAAGCAATATGATGAATGTCCATCAGTAGCAGCTGTCTTCCATCCTCAACCCGAACCGTCTGTGCTCTGAGCATCGGAGCCCTGTCTAAGGCAAACGGAGTAATAAACTCATCAATTAATGAAGCAACAGAATCTCTATCTCCTGTAATATCCGGGACTTCAAAAGAGAACTCCTGATGCACTTGCTGCATCAGCCCTTCCTCCGTCATAAGATAAGACGTCCGCAGAATTTCATGCCGTCCGATAATATCTTTCATGGCCTGCTGCAACCGTACGCGATCCAGCTCCCCATCCACGATCCATATATTCGGCATATTATAGGTGGTCGATTGATCATCCAGCTGACTTAAGGCGTAAATTCTTTGCTGCATTGGTGACGCCGAATACATCACCCGTGACTCAGCTGCCGGGATTGGTAGCTGTACTCGCTGGATCGCCCCTCCCATCCAATCCGCAAGACCTGCTATAGTGGAAGTGACGAATAGTTGTTTAAGTGGCACCTCGATACTAAGCTCCTTTTGAATTCGAGATACAAGCACCATGGCCTTAAGCGAATGACCTCCCAGTAAGAAGAAATCATCTTGAATACCTACACGTTCTATATTCAAGACCTCTTGCCAGATATAAGTCAGCTTGCTCTCCAGCTTATTGCGTGGAGCTTTATAGATGTTGTATAAGAAAGCACCTGCTTCCGGTTCGGGAAGCTCCTTCTTGTTGACTTTACCGTTAGGAGTTACAGGTAAGGTAGCCAGCTCCATGAAATAGGTCGGGATCATAAAATCAGGTAATAATTGAGTCAGGAAAGCTCTCAACTCTGCTGGTTTCAGACCTGAATCTGTTACATAATAAGCGCAGAGTAAATTTTGTCCACTGGAATCCTGACGGCCAATCACGACCGCATCTGTGATGTCCGTATGCTGCTGTATCTGATATGCCACCTCTGCGGGTTCTACTCGGTAGCCTCTTATTTTTATCTGATCATCTATCCGTCCTAGGTAAGCAATAGAGCCATCTGGCAGCACTCTACCTCTGTCACCTGTACGGTATAATCGTTCTTCACATCCTGATAAAGACAGGATTAGAAACTTACTGCTATTCAAATCCTCACGGTTTATATACCCTTTGCCTACTCCATTTCCAGCAATGCAGATTTCTCCGGCTAAACCCGTCGGCATCAGATGATTGTTCTTATCCACAATGTAGATTCTAGTATTATCAATAGGTTTGCCAATCGTAGGCATCTGACTAAATCGCTCTAATCCATCTCGTTCCATCCAATGAGCAATACTGCCGATTGTAGCTTCTGTAGGGCCATAATGATTCATTACTCGAATGTTACTGCTAAGCTGGAAAGTCCGTTCCACGTCCCTCACATGAATCGGTTCACCGCCAAGTACTAGCACTCTCAAGGATGGGAAGAACAGATCCTCAGCCTCTGTTTCGTTTTGCAACGTGCTGTAAAGTGTTGGTGTCATTTTTAAGAAGGTAAGATTATGAACTCTACCATATTCAAGAAGCCGCTGTGGAGATGCATATAACTCTTTATCCAGTAAATGAAGTTCGCACCCACTTACCATTGCTGAGAAAAGAGCGGTATATCCGAGGTCAAAGGCAAAGGAAGAGGTTAAGGCCGTCTTATCACTGGAACGAAGCTCTGCTGTACGCTGGAACCAGATCAAGTAATTCACAAGATTATGGTGAGCAATCGCGACTCCTTTAGGAACTCCCGTTGTTCCACTGGTATAGATCACATACACCGTATCCGTTGGATCATTATCCGGCCATTGGATCTCCGCACCATTCTCCATTTGATTGCTATCAAGATACAACGTTTCTACCGGAAGTTCCTCTGCCCGAAGATTGCCCTCTTGTGTAATTAACAGCCTTGCTTCACTATCTTTTAGCATATAAGCTTGCCGTTCTGCCGAGAATTCAGGATCTATCGGTACATATCCAGCTCCCGCTTTTAACACACCCCAGATTGCTACGATCATCTCTAGCGAAGGCTCTGCCATAATCCCTATAATATCTCCGGGGCCTATCGCCCATTCTCTGAGCTCACGAGCGAGCGTATTCGATTTTCCATCCAGCTCAGCGTAGGTCAACTTGCTTTCGCCATATACGAGTGCAACGTTATCCGGATTCTGAATAGCCTGTTGCTTGAGCCACTGTGTAAGGGTCCCTGGCTGTTCCAAAGCAGAATACTCTGTTCCCTTTGCCGATCCTGAAGTAGCAGCATCTGTACCTGATAGCAGCATCAATTCGCTGATTCTCATATCCGTCCGATCCAGAAGACTTTCGGCAATTAATTCGATATGTCTTTGAATGCCCTCTATAAAATCCTGATCATATACCTTGGTGTTGTAACCCAAACGTATGGAGATTTCTCCACTAGGAACGATTACAACATTGAAGTGATAGTTGGTCTGTTCGAAGACCTGCACTTGGCTTAATACAAAGCCAAGATCACGTTCATTTTTTAATTGAATCCCTTCTTCTAACGGGTAATTCTCAAAGACAAGCACATGGTCCAGAAGCTCCCGCTTGAGTAACGAAGCGTTCTGAATTTCAGGTAAAGCTACAAATTCATTCCCTGAAGAAAGTGCTACATGATCTCTTACCATTTCTAGCAATTCTGCAAAAGTAGTCTGATCATTTCTGCGAATACGAACCGGAATGGAATTGATGAACATGCCGACCATCTGCTCAATCCCGCTCACCTCTGGTGGACGCCCAGAGACCACCGAGCCAAACACTACATCATCTACATTATTATATTTCTGTAGTACAATGCCCCAGATCATATGCAGCATCGTACTGAGCGTAACACCACTCTTTCGGGCTAAGGCCTCTAATCTCTCGGTCAACGCCCGGTTTACGGTAAAGTTCACTTCTGAGAGCGAGTAGGCTTCACCTTCGACATTATCCAGCTTCCATGCAGGAACTCCCGCACGCTGCTCATATCCCGACAAATAATGGTTCCAATAATCCATCGCTGAATCTTTATCCTGCTTCTCTAACCACTGAATATAGTTAGAGAACGGCAACACCTGCCGAGTTCTTATCGGTCTGTTTCTTTTAAGCTGCCGATACATACGTCTGAAATCCCGTAGTAGCAAGCCCACACTCCAGCCATCAAGTATGATATGGTGAAACGTCCATATGACATCGACTCGGCGGTCGCTCCGCTCAATAACCGTCAACCTGACAGGAGAATCCAGCGTTAAATCGAACGGCTGACTTCTGTCCGATGCTTTATATTGTTCTATAAATTCAGATTGTGCTGTCTCATCCAACCCGATAACCTGTTCTGTACGAATACTCTGCACCCGCTGCTTCAGCACGACCTGCACCGCTTTTTTCACATTCTTGTGAATGAACACGGTACGTAGAGCCTCGTATTTCTCAACGATTAGTGCGATCGTCTTTTCAAAGATACGTGGATTAAATTCGCCTTGCAGACTAAAATGAAATTGCTCTAGGTAGACGCTGGAAGCTGGATGCATTAAATGATGGAAGAGCATTCCCTCCTGCATAGGTGTCAGAAAATAAATATCCTTAATATCCGCCTTTGTATACATTTGCCTCTACCCCTAAACATTCGTTTTTAATTGCCGATGGATTCAAAGATCTCGCCAAGCAGTTCAAAATCAATTTGACCAGATGAGCAATCACTCGGCGTCAATTCCCCTTCTCTCCGGTTCTGACAATGCTCAATGATTGCCAGTAAGCTACGTCTGTAGGCCTCAGCGAATGCATGTATTGCAGCTGGTTCTAAGGTTTCCCTATTATAGTGACAGACCATTTCAAGGCAGCCGCCGCTGATTACACCTTCCAAGGCTATCGCATGATTATGGTTAAATTCCGGGTGCACTTCCTGTCCTCTATAGAGATTCGATACACTGAATAACTCATTTTCGTTATCCATTTGCCCCATAAAGTTAAAGCTAATCACTGGCGGCGATATCTCACCAAGTCCTTGTCTATGCTCTGTGCTCAAGTATTTCAATACACCGTATCCGATACCATTATGTGGCACGGCCCTCAGCGTTTCTTTAGTTCGTCTGATGGAGTCTCCAATGTCATCGGGATCGATAAGCTCCAGCAGCAATGGATACACAGAGGTAAAACATCCTACTGTTCTAGTCACATCCGTATCAACAAACAATTCTTCGCGTCCATGACTTTCTATTGTAATTTTGATGGCCCGGCGTCCAATCCAATCTTTAACCGCTAAGCTCACTGCACACAGCAATAAATCGTTAATTTCCGTGTTATAACTGAGATGGGTATCCTTCAGCAACGCCTCCGTCTGTTCACGGGTAAATAGCAAGGTAACACTGCTGGATTGGTTAACCAAATGGGTGGAGGTTAGACCAGGATACAGCGGTTCTTCTTCCCAGGAGGTGATTCTATTCCAGAAATCAAGCTCCTTACGCAGCTCTTTGCTTTGAGTGTACTGATTCATTTGTTCCGCCCAATAGAAGAATGAATCAGTCGATTCTGGAAGCTGAATTTTCGTATCATGCTCTGCCGTTATTAACTGAGTATAGATATTTCTGAAATCCTCAAGAAGGATTCTCCATGACACCCCATCTACTATAAGGTGATGAATAGCAATTAGAAGGTAATCACCCTCAGTTCTTCTGAATAACCCTAGCTTTACAAGTGGCCCATGTTCTATATTTAATCCCGTTTGAAGCGTATCCGCTTCTTCGCTCATCCTCTGTTCGGGATGTTCTTCTTCTCGTATGTCATACACATTTACTGAAAATCCACCTTCGATGATAGAATCTTGGATTATAGCCTCAAACTCAAACTGCCCTTCTGTGGTTCTTCTGAATTTGGTTCGCAGACCCTCATGTACACTGGACAGAAGATCAAAACTCCGTTCAACGCATTCAGGGCTAAAGCCTTCTTGATGGAAGAGAAGCACGGATTGATTGAAATGATGACGTACCCTTTCTGGATTCTGAAACAGCCAGTTCTGGATTGGTGTTAGCACAGCCGACTCCAGTTTCACCTTATCTCCTCCCCGCACAGATTTGGTTCTCACGAACGGTGCGATTCGGCGAATCGTATTTTGCTGAAGAATGTGCTTCACATCCAGTTGCAAGCCATATTTGTGTAAACGAGAGGCCACCTGAATGGCTTTGATCGAATCTCCACCCAAGCTATAGAAGTGATCTTCTATCCCCGCAGTCTCACCGAGTACATCTTTCCATACTTCGACCAGAATCCGTTCCATGGTATTCGTAGGTGGTAACTTAATCATATTCGTAGCTTTTTCCGTCACCTTTTGTGCAAGCTGCTTTTTGTCTATTTTCCCGTTAGGAGTAAGCGGTAAGCTCTCCAATAAGACAAGCTGTGCAGGAACCATATATTCAGGCAATTGTTCTCTTAACTGCTCCCTGATCGATTCTTCAACGACACCAGGGTGAACTGGGATACAATATCCATATAATTCGTTGCCCCCGTTATTTCCCTTCTTACTGATCACCACAGCTTCTCTAATCTCAGGGTTAAGCAGCAGCTTCGCCTCAATCTCACCAAGCTCAATCCGATAGCCACGAACTTTGATTTGATCGTCTAACCGCCCTTTATATTCAACATTGCCATCTGTCAGCCAACGGCCCCGATCTCCGGTTAGATACATTTTTCTACCGGGATGAAAAGGATCGTCCACAAACTTCTGGTTAGTTAACATTTCATTATGCAAATAACCTCTAGCGATTCCTGTACCCGCGATAGCAATTTCACCTTCCACGCCTACCGGCTGTAATCTGAAATAAGGATCTATGATGTAAATGGAGGTATTATCAATGGGCTTACCGATAGGGATCTTCCCGCTGCTCTCCTCTACCTGAAAGCTAGTGGCTACAACCGTATGCTCTGTTGGACCGTAATTGTTAACTAGTTTATAACGTTGCGGAATAAACGACTTCAGAGTATCTCCTCCAGTTAGTAGTAAGCGTAGGGATTGATTCTGAAGCGACATAAAAGGCTCGCAGATCGGCGAAGGCAGGAAACTAACCGTAATTCCATTTAAATTCATATATTCATTTAATCGATGGACATCTTTGCGAAGATTCTCCTGAACGAGGTGAAGCTCGGCTCCGCATAACAGGGAGGGGAAGATCTCCCATACCGCTGCATCGAATCCAAATCCGGCAAACTGAGTCGTCCGGTCCTGCTCATTTAGTGCAAAAGCCCGGTGATGCCAATGACATAATTGGACCAGTGAGCGATGCTCTATCATAACCCCTTTAGGCATCCCTGTAGACCCGGAGGTATAGATGATATAAGCCAGATCATCCGGTCCGCTCAAGGATTCCAAATCCTCGGCTCCGTAATCCAGACACCATTCCATATGATCTATATCCAGCATTTCTATAGCATAATCATCTGGAGCTGGGAATTGGCTTTGTGTCAACAGGATCTCTGCACCACTATTGTGAAGCATATAAGAAATGCGCTCCGCTGGATAATCAGGATCAATAGGAAGATAAGCTGCTCCACTCTTCAGAATGGCTAGGATTGCTGTAATCATATGCACTGATGGACGGGACATCACAGCGGCAATGCTGTCTTTTCCCAGACCTTTGCTTATTAGTGCCCTTGCCAAGCGATTGGATTGTTCATTTAGCTCACGGTATGTCAAACGTTCCGTTCCGCAGATCACAGCGGTCTGCTCCGGGGTTTTCCCCGATTGGCACATAAACCATTCATACGCTGTTATTTCTTCAGGAAACGCTACGGATTCAGTATTGAAGATGCTCAGCAGCTGCTCCCTCTCCGGTATAGTAATCATCTCGAACTCTGAAATAGAGTCATCCAGTCTGGTCACCAGCTGTTCCAATAGCTGTAAGTAATGCTCGTTCATTCGCTCCACCGTCTCTTGTTTGAACGCGGAGGTGAGGTACTCCCATTTCAAAGAGAGCTCTTTGCCTTGCTCCGTTACGATCAGAGCTAACTTAAACCGGGATACAGGGTCTTGGAATGGATAAGAAATGCCTTGGGACCTTCCAAGACGCAAGTCTGGCAGTTCCAGATTCTCCATCGAAAACAAAATATCAAATAATGGATTCCGTTCATGGCTGCGAGAGAACTCTAGCTGCCCAACCAGCTTCTCAAAGGGATACAAGCTATGTTCAGAAGCCGCCAGTACCTGTTGCTTGACTGCTTCCAGAAGTTCTCTTCCCGTTTGTGTACCGTACTGGCGTAGCCGTAAAGGTAAGGTATTCACAAACATCCCTACAACGGATGACATCTCCGAATGACTTCTTCCGTTGTTTACCGTACCGACGATCATGTCCTCTTGACCGCTGTATCTGGATAATAAGAGCTGAAAGGCTCCTAACATTACCATATAGGGTGTTGTTCCGCTGCGGCCTGCCGCTTCCTTCACCTTGTCAGCTAATTTTCGGGTTAAGGGTAGTGTCAAATGGTCTCCTGCGGTTTGGGAATAAGGTCTTTCTGAGTAATCGATGGGCAATTGCAGAATCGGCAGCTCCCCTTCGAATAATTTCAGCCAATACTGTTCTGCTCTTCTGCCGTCCTCCATACACCGCTGTTTCTCTAACCAGTTTGAGCAATCCTTATACTGTATTCTTGCAGGAGTCGCGACCAACTCTCCATTGTATATAGCATTAAGCTGTCTCAGTAGAAGTCCGGTGGATATCCCGTCGCAGACTGAATGATGAATATCCATTAATAGAAGCCCGCGTGAGGGTCCAAGCTCCTTCCATAAAGCCCGAAATAATGGAGCATGGTGCAGATCAAAAGGAGCGATAAAAGCTTGTATCGTCTCCTCGGCAGATTGTTGAGTGTCAGCGATCTTAAGACTCAATACTGCTTGTTCATGCACATTCTGCCGAAGACCGTCTTCCTCCAGGCTAAAAGAGGTGCGGAGCGACTCATGGCAGCGGATCAGCTCATTTAAAGCCATCTCGAGTCTGCTTAAATCCAGCTCTCCATGGATCTCAATAGCCATTGGCAAGTTGTAAGGAGTACTCTCTGGGTGAGCCTGTGAGAGTGTATAAATCCTCTGCTGCGCTGAAGAAGCAGGATAAGAGGCTTGCTCAGCTACCTTATCCATCGATGTGGATATCGTCTTGTCGCTCTGCTCGATAAAAGACGCCAAAGAACGAATATTCTTTAAGCGGAGCAGGTCAGCCAAGGTGATGCGAATCTCATAATGCTCTAGAATAGCGCTTATGATCTCCGCAGCCTTCAACGAATGGCCACCTAATAGGAGAAAATCATCCTGTACGCCTATCCGATCTGTTCTAAGCACCTGCTGCCATAATAGTGTTAACTCAAATTCTAGTGGTTTTGATGGAGCTATATATAGGTTATTATCATTTATTTCAGTTGTTATAAGAATAAGCCTCTTCCGATCAATCTTCCCACTAGCATTTAAGGGGAATGACGTATCCACTTGGATGAACTGCTGGGGGAGCATATAATCTGGAAGCTTACTCAGTACATATTGTTGTAATTCAGAGGTAGAAATTTTACTTTCGAGTACTAAGTATGCAGCAAGATATTTCTGACCCACTTCGTTATTCTTATCGAGGACGGCTGCATTCTTAACAGCTGGATGTTGCAGCAGCACAGTTTCAATCTCCTCGGTCTCAATCCGGATACCTCTAATCTTCACCTGATGATCAATGCGTCCGATATATTCTACATTTCCGTCAGGAAGCCATTTGGCAAGGTCACCTGTCTTATAAATCCACTCGCCAGATTGAAAAGGATGTGGAACCAATTTTTCTCTGGTGACTTCCGGCAAATTCAAGTAACCGCGAGTTAATCCAATGCCTCCTATACACAGCTCCCCTGCAATGCCAATAGGCTGTGGATTCTGATCAGGATCGATAATATAGAGTTGGAAATTAGCGATCGGTTTTCCGATAGGAACCGCTTTGAGCTTGCTTGCCGCAAGCTCTTTCGGCTTCTTCCAATAGGTTGCACAGATAGATGATTCGGTGGGTCCATAGCCATTTATATATTGAACTTGCTCCCCCCACTGTTCCAATAAAGCAGGTGTAGAAGCCGAGCCAACTACAAAAAGATGTCTTAACGTATGTATGCGTTCAGGATGCAGGGATGCTGCATAAGCAGGTGGAAGTGTTGCAGTATTTACTTCATAATCATTTAAATATCGTTCAAATTGAATGAAATTATAGATGATGTCCCGGGGTGGGATATAAAGTGTTCCTCCCGACGTCAGTGCCTGCAACCATTCCCAAATAGATGCGTCAAACGATACATTAGCGAACTGTACTACACGTTTGGGCACATCCAGAGGGAACTCAGAGGCATACATCGTTGCCAGATTAACCAACCCTCGGTGTTCAATCATTACACCTTTGGGTTTACCGGTTGTTCCCGAAGTGAAAATAATATAAGCCAAATCCTCAAGCTTTCCCACATGCTCCGGCTTCTTGCTGCTGATGTTCTCCCATGATATCGTTACAAGCTCCAATCCTTTGTCGGTACGAATCATTTGTTTACCAGTATCGAAGTATACACAGCTCTTCAGGTCAGTCACTGCTGCCTGCTGCTCACACATTAATGCATGTTTTTGACAGGACAGTAGAGTTTCAATCCCTGAACTCTCGATGATATCAGTGATTCGATCTTGAGGTAAGCCAACGTGAATCGGTACAAAAGCACCTCCGCTCTTAAGGACCGCTAGGGAAGCAATTATGTGCTCAGAACTACTCTCCATCAATAAGCCAATCCGGGTCACCCGTCCCGTCTGCTTCTCACTTGCCAGAAAATTCGCCCATCGGTTCGCTTGTTCATCTAGATCACGATAAGAAATTTGACCGCCTTCGTGAACAATTGCCGGATGTTCTGCTGCAAGTTTGACCTGCTCTTCAAACAGCTCATGAATCGATTGTTGTACTGGAAGAAGGGTGTCCGTTGCATTGAAGTCGATCAGAATGCGGCGTTTTTCTAAGGTGGAGAGCATTTCAATAGAAGCAATAGGGGTAAATGGCTGCCGGATGGCATTAGTCGCCATTCTGCTTAGATGACGGGACAGGCTGCGGATAGAAGCGCTGCGGAGGGCTGTCTTGCTATAAATCAAGCGCAGCGATAGATCATTATCACCTACAACGATATTCAGCGCCAGATCATAAGGAGTGAATGTACATAATGTCCTGCTCTCATAGATTGCAGAATGACCTATAGCATAGCTGTTCGACCGTGTTTCTCTTATCCATTCTGCAGTCCGCTCCATAAAAGCTTCAGCAGCATACCGCGGATTCTCCCTCGCATGATTCTCAGTTTGTTCCCAGGCTTCTATAAAAGATTGTCCCGAATCTACCGTGCATGGGATCGGCTGTATCTCATGATGACCGGTGGAGCATTCGTAATTAATAAGGAAATTCTTCTCGCCAGTATACCGATATAACACCATCGCATACAGGGTCATTATCCCTGAATATATCGAAAAACCGTGTGTATGTGCCAACTTACGGAAAGCGGTAAATGTTCGACTTGAAAATGTGAAATCCACATAGCCCAGAGAATCCTCATTCTTAACTGCTTGGCTGTTTAGTGGACTTCCCCATGAGAGATCTAGCTTCATATTCTCATCCTCATACCGTTCAAGCCATACCGGATCAGAGGATTTGGACAATTGATTATTGGGTGTTGTCGACATTGAAATTGAAACCTCCTTTATTTCCCAGGTATAGCAACCCGGAAGATCCTCTCCAAATATAAGGCGATATAAATTTTCATAATGACGTCATCCAACGATTCGTTAATAAAGAAATGATTACCCGGAAAAATACTGGTGCGGCACTGTCCCGTAGTTGTCTCCCCCCAGGATTGAAGGTCTTCAAGTGTAACCTGGACATCCCTTTTTCCTCCGAATGCACTGATGTTGGCTGAAAATTTGGGTCGGTCTAATCTAGGTTGATACGTCTCGACTAATTTAAAATCGGCTCGTAGAATCGGGAGAAATAACTCGCGAAGCTCTGTATGCTCCAACGCCTGTCTAGTGGTCCCCCCGTAGTTGAGCACTTCCTGTACAAACTCCTCATCAGATAGCATATGAAAGTTATGATTAGGCGAGGGGATAAAAGGAGATCTTCTACCTGAGAAAAAAATATGCTCCGGCCCCGGCAGCCCCTTCTCTTGCAGCTTGTGACATAATTCAAACGCGATCAGACTGCCCATACTATGCCCAAATATCGCATAGGGCTCATACAACTCAGAGCTGATACTCTGATACAAATCTTCAACGGCTTCTTCCATATTTTCATAAAAAGGAAGATTCGACTTGCGACCTCTTCCGGCTAGTTCTAGCGGAATAAAATCCATATCATTCTTATCCGGTATCCGCTTCTTCCAGCGTTCATAAGTGACTGCAGAACCGCCCGCATATGGAATACAGAACACTTTTATATGATTCATCATTACGCCAACTCCAACTTAGGATAGTAAAAATCATTTAAACTCCACAACTTCAACTGCCCTGGTATGCTCTTGGGATGGCAGCAAACAGCACATTGATAACCAGTTATGTCATTAAAGGTCTCAAAAGCCCAATCTTCCAGTAAATGATTCTGTATGTAACATTTGAACCTGCTTTCTTCCTGACTTTTTTGAATAGAAAAGGATTGTAAAGGGATCGACATCCCCTTCCCCAAAGCCTTGATATAGCTCTCCTTCAAGGTCCATAGCTCGTAGAAGCGATTAGGATATTCATGCGAATCTGCTGCCAGATAAACTTTCTCTTCTTCCGTGAAGCATAGATCTCCAATAGCGGGAGGTAAGGAATGACATTGTTCAATATCCGTTCCGATCGGCTGCTCGTCGAGAGCACATGTGACCCAATCACCGGAGTGACTAATGTTAAAATGAATGTTCAGTCCGCTAACCTCTGGCTTACCATAAGGGTTTTCCTGGAACTGGATGCGTCTAACCGGCTGTCCAATTCTGTCGGCAATCACTGTTTTGGCAAGGAAAATACCTGCAAGCGAACGCTCCGCATCTTCCCTTCTATAGAAGCTAGAAATCCGTTTGCGCATACCAGCATCAGTTGAAAGCAAAAGATGTAGATATTGCTGTTCCGGAATGCCACCTTCTATGTGTAAAGCGTGCAATTCCATATCACTCACATCCTTTTCTGAAAATCATCCTATAGCCGAGTTTGTTTCTTTCTTAAGTCAATCTTACAACAGCCTATCAGACCTTTCACCGAAAACCACCCCTGGTTTAACCACAAACCTTTTGCGCTTTTACGAGCCAAGTACCGCAATTATGTTGGTTCATAAATTGTCCAGTTGCGTGGTCCAGTTACCCATAAGAAAAGACCCGCATTCTACCCGCGGATCCTTTGTTAAAACAAGTATCGTTATTCCATCGAAACGTCTGATTTAATCATCTTTTTAAACTTCAGATAACTGGCTAGTCTCCATGGAATGATGTAGGACGACGCGACGATAAACAGCAGCACAGCCATATTTTGCGGTTCAATCTGGAGAAGATAACTTCTGAGAATAACACGCAAGATCAAGATCCCTACGAAAAAGTAGAGAAAACCTATGTTCCTCTTGGTGTAAATTCGGCCATCCCTTTTCTCATAAGCCGTTGTAATAATCAGCGGAACCGAGAAAGCTAATCCTACAAGTATAGCCAGCAGTGTTTCATTCTGTTGAAGATGTACCTGACCGTTTAGCAGCAGCAGTAGGCCAGGGCTTAAGAATAGAATCGGCAGCATAATCCTAAACGCTCTTTTTCCCATAGGCCTATGTTCCGACATTAGTCTTCTCAGCACAATAATTGCAGCGACACCCAGCATAATGCTTAACATAAAGTTACTATTCATTTTGCAAAGCTCCTTCCACGTAATATGCATCACTGGAATAAAGTGTATCTTATTATTTATAGCTTTACACCGAAAATCATTGTGGTAAAAACCGCAAATTTTAAGCTTGTGACCAGCAAAAAAAGGGATGCCCCAGCATCCCTAGAGGAAGGGGTCTAAGCGGTAGAAGCACCGAAAGCGGCCATTGGCATCTGCCAACGTTCTAATGCAATCGAAGCCCCCCCCTGTCAAGGTCTGGCATAAAATTCAAACTACCTTCTCATACTATGGGGAGAATATGGAGGTGAATGTCATGCCAAAAAATAACGCCAGTCCCAAAGGTGAACCAGGCAAACATCAACCAAGTAAGAAAAACAATGCACAGAATAACAATAACTTTAATGAAGCGGCTCAGATGGTAAACATCGATAAAGCTGCCGATTATGTTCCCAGCTTAAACGGTGTTTCCAAAACCGACGTCTAAACCGCACTGTTAAACAAAAAAACACTCCTCAGAATATTCTGAAGGAGTGTTTCATTTCAAAGATTATATGCGATACGTTAAGCCTACCACACCGTTACTGTAAGCTTTTGAGTCCACAAGATGAAGTGGGACATGATTCGTGATCTCGTCAAAAAGACGCATTCCAGAGCCAACGACAACGGGACAGATATTAAGCCTAAGCTCATCTAACAATCCATTTTGTAATAGGGATCTGACTAATTTCGGACTACCAGGGATCTGAATGTTCTTTCCAGGCTGTTGCTTTAGCTTCATTATTTCCTCGAAGAGCTTGCCCTTGATCAGGCTCGCAGGTTGCCATTCGAGCATGTCCTCCGTAATCGTACTGGAGACCAGATATTTGTCAGAATGGTTCAGGAATCTTGCCATGGGTAGATCGTCACTCTGATGCTGCCAGAACTGGGCTAACATCTTGTAAGTACGTGTTCCAAGCAATACAGTATCCGCCTGTGCAACACCCGCAGCAATCGTCTCATTCATTTCATTACTCCCCCACTTCTTAGGTGAGGCTTCAAGCGAGTTTACCACTCCATCCAGCGACATGAATAAACCTGCCACAATCTTTCTAGATGAATTTTCTGCATCTTGTTCATGATGATCTACAGGCACACTCATCGCTCCTTGTACCAGAAATGAATACATAACATTCGATCCGCAATATGAGGACATGCTTGATTATTTCAAGTTTTCTAACTCGACGGTCACTTTTTCAATCAGATTCACGAAGGAGGCCAGTTCTTGAGAGCCCTTCACTTGATCTCTAGAATACATGGAATTGTGTTCCGATTCTTTTTTCACCTTGGACAGTGTGGAGTTGATATTATTCAGCTTCTCATCAATCGTTCCGATTGAATCTTTAGAGCGACGAGCTAACTTGCGTACTTCATTCGCGACGACTTCAAAGCCTCTACCGTACTCCCCTGCTCTTGCCGCTTCAATGGCTGCGTTTAAGCCCAAAAGATGTGTATGATCAGCAACCTCCCTAATCATTGTACCCACTTGATGAATAGACTCTACCTCTTTGTCAAGATATAACACAGTTTGATGTGTTTTCTCTTGATAATCAGCATTCTTACTAGCTAATTCCTCGATGGATTCACTGCTATCTTTCAGTTGAACCATTAAGGATACTAATTCTTGAACCGCAGAACTAACACCTGTAAGCAAGTGGTTTTGCTTTTCTAATAAATTTTCTATTTTTGCTTTTTCATCGACTTCGTAGGCTTCCAGAACCAACTGTGAATCCAGATTAAACATCTTGGTTAATGCATGAATGACGGGTTTCCAATCAGTCGGTAATATCCGTTCAAAATAAGCTGTAGCGAGATCCAAATATAATATGTAAGTGCCCAAATACCAATTTGTTGTCAGACCAATACGCGAGTGAATTTTACCTATAAGCAGTCGTCTTTCAATAAATGCTTCATCAATCACACCCGATGCCATGGATAAAAAATACCACTGCTGCGTTTCCTTCAATCGATCAAGCGTACTGTGCTGTTCAATGATGTGGAGTAGCTCAGGTTCCTCTATCATCTGCTTATACAATTCATCTACAAGGGAGCTTACGATTTGCTTGAATTCTTTCTCCTTACTTTTCAATACATTTAAATCAGCCTCAGTAATCCCAATATAGCTAACTTGCTGTTGTCGCTCTGAACTAAGATTGATCATAATTTGGTCAACTTCCCTCTCATTCTGTTTATATAATGATCATCGCATCTTCCATGCCATCCCCTATGGCATCTATTTATCTTGATAATGAAGGTATTATTTTTATAAATTTTAACACTTTATTTACTTAAATAGTTTATTAATTTTACAAACTTTGAATTTCGTAGCATTATTCTTAGATCACACTAAAAAGAGGAGCTCCTATAAAGGAAGCCCCTCTTAAAATTAAAACCTTATCCTACACAGCAACAACTTGTTGCAGCAATTCTATCGTCACCCGGTCAATGAACTTTCTGAATTTCTCTTTCCCTTTGGCGTTGGCCTTATAGTAGTTAATCAATGACAGAATCACTGGAATAAGTTGATCTTCACTTAGCCCTGATCTAAGGGATTGAGCGATTGAAGTCTTAAGCCCTTTTGGTTCTCCACCCACAAAAATCTCATAGGTATTACGCATTTTCACAACGCTAATGTCTTTCAACAGAGGCTCGCTGGTTCCGAGTGCACAGCCCGCATAACCAATCTTCAGTGGCATAGGTGTTTCAATCCCTGCGATGGACTGATTTAATTTCTGTGCAACTGCCAGACCTGCTTCCTCAGCCCCTTTACAAAAATTACAAGCAATCAGGCTTTTCGTGACAAAACCCGCTGAATATACTTCTAATCCTATACGCTCAAGTTGCTCCACAATCACTTCACGTTGTTCAAGAGGCACCTCCAAATAAAGCTGTTTAAAAGATGTCATTTCAATTTTTGCATTCGTTCCTAGAATTGCTCCTATTGTAGCAAGCTGCTCTGGTGTAAACAGGCTTCCCCCCACTTGAATTGGAGGTGCAACTGCGATTTTTGTGATCTCTCCCATATCCTTATCTCCGTCCTCATTCCTCTAGTGATTTAGTTACGGATCTTCACACGTTGCAGACGAAGTGCATTAAGAACAACGGAAACCGAACTGAGAGCCATTGCCGCACCCGCTACCCACGGAGCCAAGAAACCAAGTGCTGCAATCGGAATGCCAAGTGAGTTGTAGCCAAGTGCCCAGAATAGATTTTGTTTAATATTAGTCATTGTTTTACGACTCATGTAGATAGCGTCGGGAATACTGGATAGATCGCCTCGCATTAAAGTAACATCCGCAGCTTCCATAGCCACGTCCGTACCGGTACCAATGGCCATCCCAATATCTGCAGTTGCGAGAGCTGGAGCATCATTAATACCATCGCCAACCATGGCTACTATCTTGCCTTGCGCTTGTAATTTTTTCACTTCCTCCGCTTTTCCTTCTGGAAGCACTTCAGCGCGTACATGGTCAATGCCAACTTGAGCTGCGATCGCCTTTGCCGTACGTTCGTTATCTCCGGTAATCATGATGACCTGGATTCCCATTCCTTTCAAGCGACTGACAGCAGCCTGAGAGGTTTCTTTAATGGTGTCCGCAACAGCTACCATACCCACGTACCCTTTATTTATAGCCACAAGCATTGCTGTTTTACCGGATTCTTCTAAAGTAGACATGATGTTATAAGCATGACTTGCCTCTACACCGTATTTGTCCATGAGACGCCGAGTACCAATTAACAGCTCTTTGCCTTCCACGACAGCCTTGATTCCAAAACCCGGTATGGCTTCAAATGATTCTGTCCCTGGCAATTCAATATTTCTTTCCAAGATACCTGTGACAATAGCTTCTGCAAGTGGATGCTCTGAATTCTTCTCAGCTGCACCCACCAGTCTAAGAAATTCTGTCTCGTTGCCTTCAACCAAAATATCGGTAAGCTCAGGTTTGCCCTTTGTTACTGTACCTGTTTTATCCAAGATAATCGTATCAATTTTATGTGTTTGCTCTAAATGCTCCCCGCCTTTGAACAGGATTCCCAGTTCAGCTGCACGTCCGGAACCAGCCATAATGGAGGTTGGCGTAGCCAGACCCAAAGCACAAGGGCAAGCGATAACCAGAATGGCGATTGCTTTTTCCAAAGCTCCTGCAAAATCACCCGGTGTTACGATAAAGTACCACACTAAGAATGCAATAACGGCAATCCCAACAACGATTGGAACGAAGATACCGGAGATGACATCAGCGACCCGTTGAATCGGAGCTTTCGAGCCTTGCGCTTCTTCTACCACTTTGATGATCTGCGCAAGAGCAGTTTCCTTACCTACTTTTGTTGCCTTAATTCGAAGCATGCCGTTTTTATTAATCGTCGCTCCAATGACGGAATCTCCGGCTTTCTTTTCAACAGGGAGGCTTTCTCCGGTCAGCATGGATTCATCTACCGAAGAGATCCCTTCCAGAACTTCACCATCCACAGGTACTTTATTCCCTGGACGAACAAGTACTATATCACCAGTAATAACTTCCTCTACAGGAATGCTTAATTCTTCACCGTCGCGGACAACTAAAGCTGTCTTGGCCTGCAAGCCCATCAAGGATTTAATAGCTTCTGATGTCCGTCCTTTTGCCAAGGATTCGAACAATTTACCCATTAGAACCAGCGTAATCAATACTGCACTTGTTTCATAATACATTTCTGGTCCATGATGCGCGCTCCCACCATTGACAGCCCAAACGATTGTTAAGTACAGGCTGTAAAAAAACGCCGCCGAGGTCCCGAGTGAAACTAGAACATCCATGTTCGCACTGCCGTTACGTAGCGCTTTATAAGCACCGATGTAAAATTGTTTTCCGATATAAAATTGAACCGGCGTTGCCAAAATCAATTGGAACCATGGATTCATAAAAAGATCAGGCAGCCATATCCACGAAGTGAAGGAAAAGTGGCTCACCATCGCCCACAGCAGTGGAAACGATAGAATCGCGGAGATCAGCAGCTTACGCTTTTGCTTGGATAAATCTTGTTGTCGCTGTTCCGCTGGGTCACCTTGCTCTTGTTTGGGAACAGCCTTGTATCCAAGCTTCTCCACCCGCTTCTGCATGTCAGATACAGAAACTTCAACGGGATTATATTCGACATGTGCTGTTTCCATCGCAAAGTTCACACTGGCAGTGCTTACGCCAGGTAGCTTATTCAGAGTCTTCTCAATTTTCAATGCACAAGCAGCGCATGTCATACCTACAAGCTGTAAATCTACAGCTTCTTTAGCTGTGCTGTACCCAAGCTTCTGAATACTTGCTTCCATCTTACTAACGTCCACTATGTTCGGATCATAAGTCACTGTAGCCCTTTCCATTGCAAAGTTTACGTTGGCTTCACTTACACCTTCTAGTTTATTCAAGCCTTTTTCAATGCGGTTCGCACAAGCAGCACAAGTCATCCCTGTGATTTGTAATGAAGTTTGCGATTGTCCCGCCGCAGCAGTAGTCATTATATAAACACCTCTTCCACTTTTGTGATGATTTCCATTGTTTGCATCATCCTCTTCTTGATGTTAGTATACCCCCCTACCCTATATTATGTCAAGCGACAAGCTATACTCTAAATACTTAAAAAGGAGTTTTCTCAGTAACAGAAATCCTGTTTCTGAGAAAACTCCCTCATGAATCCGTCCTCTCTGAAGAGAGTCCTACTGAGTTAAGCAGCCATTTCACGGCAGATTTTCGCACAGGCAAAACATGCTTCTGCACATTGCTGGCAATGATCATGGTCATGCTTTTTACATTCGTTGCCGCAGGCTTCACAAGCCTCTGCACAAGCTAAACATAAGGCCTTGGCATATTTACTGTTCATCGACAGGGCATGTGCAGTGAATCCGCATATTTCTGCACATTCACGATCCAGGCGAATGCACTCCTTCATCATTCCAACATGATCTTCCTCCAAGCAAGATGAGTAACAGTGATTACAAGCCACCATACATTTTAAACATTCTTCAATACACGCTTTGTAGTTTTGATGTGACATCATAAAAACTCCTCTCAAGATGTAATTTAGTATAGTCCCCTACTCTATATTTACCCAATCGTGAGCTAACTTATCATGCTCAGAGAAATTGTCCGAACTGAACATTAGACATGCAGCTGTTTCTCAATTTCTTGACGATTGAACACAAATCCGAAGAATACCTGATTGTTAATGAAAATGGTGGGAACCAATCTTTTTCCAGTTCGATTAAATAACGTATCTGCATGGTCAGGATGATCTGCAATATTAAATTCAGTAAATGGAATATGATGCTCATTCAAGAACTTTTTAAAATTTCTGCAATCCTCACAAGTCGGTGTTGTAAATACCTCTACGTTCATATGGGTCGTCCTCCTTCATTATATTTTCCAACAATATTAGTATACCCCCCTACACTATACATGAATCTAAATAAAAAAAGGATTCCAACGAATCCTTTCTATTATCAATTATTTAATTAATTTATTGATGGTAATTAATAACTCATCTAACACTTCATTTTCACCATCTTGAATTCGTTCCACGACACAGCTCTTCATATGATGTTCTAGCAAAAGCTTTCCTACGCCGTTCAAAGCAGATTGGACCGAAGAGATTTGATGCAGCACATCATCACAATAGGTGTCCTTTTCAATTAATCCCTTTAGCCCTCTTACTTGTCCTTCAATTCTATTGAGTCGGCTAACCAGGTTCTTTTTAGTCTTCTCAGAGTGATGACTTTTTCGTTCACCCGTGCTACATGATTCGTGCTCGTGCGTATGATCTTCCATGCACCAATCACTCCTTTCCATATAGTTTTATTATACTATAGCCCCCCTAATCTATTCAAAATATAAAATATAATTAGACTTTCATCACTTCATGGGATATCACAGATGTTTCAATTTGAATAGTAGTATGCTGGATTTTGAAGCGTTCCGCTATTAACTGAATGGCTTGCTGCAAAATACGTTGATCATCTTCCTGATCTTTGATTAAGAGATGGCAGCTTAGTGAATCAAGACCCGAGGTAATTGTCCAAATATGAAGATCATGAACATTTATAACGCCCTCGATATTCTCAAGAACTGCCTTCACCTCAGATGGATTCACTGTAATCGGTGTACCTTCCATAAGAACATGAACGGTATGTTTGATGATTCCCCAAGCGCCTCTAAGAATTAATAGAGCAACTAGTACGCTTATAATCGGGTCAGCAATATACCATCCAAAAATCATCATAACTAAACCTGCAATAATAGCCCCCACCGAGCCTAAAGCATCGCCAAGCACATGAAGATAAGCGCTGCGAAGGTTAATGTTATTCTTTACATCTCCTTTTCTCATAAGAGACCAAGCACTAGCAACATTGGCTAAAAGACCTATACATGCGATCAGCATCATAGAACCACTTGCAACCGTAGGCGGCTCGAAGAATCGGCCATAAGCCTCCACGATGATAAACCCAGCAACTACAAATAAGGTGACCCCATTCAATAGTGCCGCTAGAATTTCAAACCGATGAAATCCATATGTTTTATTGGGAGATGCAGGTTTAGTTGCAAACCAGACCGCCACTAGACTTAATGCTAAGGAGCTTGCATCGTTTAGCATATGCCCACTGTCCGATAGCAGCGCTAAGCTGTTAGTGACCAGTCCGCCAAAAAACTCCAAAAACATAATTCCTACTGTAATTATTAATGCAATCATTAGTCCTTTTTTGTTTCCGCTAGGATCGAAATGATGATGACCGTGAGGCCCATGGGAATGATCATGTCCTGCATGGGAGTGATTGTGATCGCTGTGATCGTGATCGGAGTGTTGCCCGTCTACATGCTCAATCTGATGATTGTGATTATTCTTCTTGTCCTTCATGATTTACCTCCTATTTACCTTCAGCAAGATAGTATTAGTATGCGCGCGCAGTGGTATTCAAAAGATCCAGATCATAATAACATATGAACAAGTGCTCATATGTTATTATGATCTGGATTTTTCTTCTTGTCAATAACAAACCTAAGGGTATATCCTCTTTAGTCTTGAAAACACAAAAAAAACACCTCTATACAATTTCTGTATAAAGATGTTTTAGTTTATCTTCCACTTCTTAATCTTAAAGAGAAATCGCTGCTTCTAATGCAACTTCCATCATGCTGTTGAAAGAATTTTGTCTTTCTTCTGCCGTGGTTACTGCATGAGTAACTAATGAATCTGAAATAGTAAGAATACATGCTGCTTGTTTACCTAATACTTTCGCATTATGGAACAATGCATAGCTCTCCATTTCTACACATACACAGCCATGTTCATTGTAAAATTCATTGTGGCCTGGCACGTTATCTTCATGATAGAATACATCGCTTGAATGAATTCTTGCCGTCAAAAGAGGCTTGTTAATACGTTTAGCCGCATCTTCAATGACTTCGTTCAATTCTTTACTTGGCAGCTGCACATCTCCTTCTACACCACTTTGCACATAGGCGTATGTAGATTCACTCCACGCACTATCCGCCAGTACCACATCAAATAAATTCAATTTATCTGTGTAGGCACCTGCACTACCGATGCGAATGATGTTTTCCACACCATAATTTTTGTATAGTTCATAAGAATAAATACCGATACTTGGCATTCCCATTCCCGAACCCATTACTGACACTTCTTTACCTTTGTAAGTGCCTGTATATCCAAACATATTCCGTACCGTATTAAATTGGGTTGGGTTCTCCAAATAGGTTTCTGCGATATACTTCGCTCTTAACGGATCTCCTGGCATTAATACTGTTTTGGCGATTTCACCATTTTGTGCTGCATTGTGCGGCGTTGACATAATTTATTCCTCCTAAGTTTGTTACTCAACTACTATCTTACTATACCATTCATGAATTTAAATATACGTTTAAAATATTCTTTTGTTTCAACAAAAAAATAACTGATTCTCTTGCTACAATTTATTCGCAAACCCGTTAAGCTTTTGGGACATTATTTTTATTTCCTCAATAAATGCAGAAGTATGCTGAACAGATCCAGCCTGTTCTTGTCCGATAGCCGCTATCTTCTCTATCGAATTAGCCATTTGGTTCGTAATCCCCTAAATCTGTAACATGGTTTCATTTATGTTTTGAGTTGAAGAAACGGTTTCCCGTGAAAATTTCTGAATTTCCTTAGCTACTACTTCAAAACCTCTTCCCTTCTCACCTGCATGAGCCGCTTCTATGGCTGCATTCAGCCCGAGTAAATTCGTTTGGTCAGCAAGCTTTTTAATAATCGATAGGACCTCTTAGTATTCTCCACATCTCTACCAGCTTATTGGGATTGAATAAGTAGCCTTTAATTCACTTTGTCTACGAATCTGAACTGCAATCCCGCCAATGACCTGACCGTTTTGATCGTGAAGAGGTGTCGCTGTACCCGTAAACTCGAATCCATAGAAGTTGGCCGGAACATCGGACTTTAATGCTTGATTCTCTCGTATAGCTATGTAAAGCGGTTCTTCTTTGTTTAAAAGCTGTCCTTCGGTAATGTTTAAATTAATGGTATCGCCAGGAAAATAAGCAACAAACCGATCCAAATCACATATGGCTATGGATAAATCAGCCGGAATAGATAATTTTATTATAGGTATAATCGCGATAAATTTGTCTAAAGATTCAATATTATTAATCACAGAAATATAGTCTCCATTCCAGCAAAAGGTTTCTCCAACCGTGCTAAATTCTTAATTTTGTTTAATTCATATTTGAAATATGTATTCGAGATATTCTCATAAAATCCTCCAAAAAAGTTTACAAATCCCCTTTTTTCTCCCACATCATACGGATAACATCCAAAAAAGCCCCCACTTTGTGAAAAGTGAGGGCTTTGGGTTACTTGCTTTTATTAACAGTATCGATTAGTTGCGGATCAGATAATCAAATGCACCTAAAGCTGCAGTTGCACCGGATCCCATCGAAATGATGATTTGTTTATAAGCACTATTAGTGCAATCGCCAGCAGCGAATACTCCTGGTACATTTGTAGCACCATGGCTATCTACAACGATCTCGCCAACGCGAGTACGTTCAACCATGTCACCTAACCAATCTGTGTTCGGAACCAAACCGATCTGTACAAACACACCCTGTAATTCAATATGGTGAGTTTCTTCTGTCGCACGATCGATATAAGAAATACCATCTACCTTATCAGTTCCGGTAATTTCTTTCGTTTGCACGTTTTTAAGCACAGTAACGTTAGGTAGGCTGTAAAGACGATCTTGCAGTACAGCATCTGCTTTGAGCTCTGGAGCAAATTCCAGAACCGTTACATGTTTCACTATACCCGCAAGGTCAATAGCTGCCTCAATCCCTGAATTACCGCCGCCGACAACGGCAACATCTTTGCCTGCAAACAAAGGACCATCACAGTGTGGGCAGTAGGCTACGCCTTTATTCTTGAATTCAGCTTCACCAGGCACACCCATATTGCGCCAACGAGCACCTGTCGACAGAATGACCGTCTTACTCTTTAGAACAGCACCGTTCTCGAGTTCAACTTCAATTAAATCATTCTTATCTAAACGTGTGGCACGTTGTAACTTCATCACATCAATGCCATACTCTTTCACTTGCTCTTCGAGTTTAGCCACTAGCTGAGGACCTTCAATGTAATTTACACTGATAAAGTTCTCAATGCCAAGTGTGTCGTTAACCTGTCCGCCTAAGCGTTCAGCGACAATCCCTGTGCGAATTCCTTTACGCGCTGCGTAAATTGCTGCACTTGCACCTGCTGGGCCACCGCCAACAACAAGAACATCATAAGGAGCTTTATTGTCAAACTCTGATGCGTCTACAGTACTACCCATTTTAGCTAGAATTTCTTCAACCGTCATACGACCACTTTCGAAAAATTCACCGTTAAGGTAAACGCTTGGAACAGACATAATTTCTTTGCGTTCTACCTCTTCTTTGAACACTCCGCCATCAATCATCGTATGGGTAATGCCAGGATTGAAGATACTCATTAGGTTCAGTGCTTGTACAACATCAGGGCAATTATGACAGCTTAGGCTGACATAAGT
This sequence comes from Paenibacillus sp. FSL H7-0737, assembly GCF_000758545.1. NCBI lineage: Bacteria > Bacillati > Bacillota > Bacilli > Caryophanales > Paenibacillaceae > Paenibacillus > Paenibacillus sp. FSL H7-0737. The sequence goes on from NZ_CP009279.1 coordinate 6,013,323, forward strand.
TTCAAACTTATATTCGCCATTAATGCTTTTGATCTGATCAATAACACTTTGCTCAACCTTAGGCGCTCTTCCGCTAACTTGCAGTAGAGCCAACACTAATGAAGTAAACTCATGTCCTAGCGGAGTTCCAGCAAAGGTTACGCCCGTATCTTCACCCACACGATTTACGCTAAAGCTTGGGGTTCTAGGCAGTTCGGTTTTTTCTACCGTTATCCTAGCTGACATTTTGGCAATTTCATCAACCAGCGCTTCCATCTCTTGAGATGCTTCGTCAGAGCCTGCACTGATTTTCAGTACTACGTCGCCTTCCAAGAGTTCTAGGTATTGAGCTAGTTGAGCTTTTATTTCTTGATCTAATTTCATTTAGCTTTCGCTCCTTAAATCTTACCTACAAGATCGAGACTTGGTTTAAGAGTTTCTGCACCTTCGGACCATTTCGCTGGGCAAACTTCACCTGGATGATTGCGTACATATTGTGCTGCTTTGATTTTGTTAACAAGTGCACTAGCATCGCGACCAATACCACCAGCATTAATTTCAACGGTTTGGATAATACCGTCTGGATCAATGATGAATGTACCACGATCAGCAAGACCGTCAGCTTCGATCAGAACATCAAAGTTACGGGAAATCACATGAGAAGGATCGCCGATCATAATGTATTTTACCTTGCCAATAGCTGCAGAGCTTTCATGCCATGCTTTATGTGTAAAGTGAGTATCTGTGGAAACGGAATATACTTCAACACCCAGTTGTTTCAGGGTTTCATATTGGTTTTGCAGATCTTCAAGTTCAGTTGGGCATACGAATGTAAAGTCAGCTGGGTAGAAGCAAACTACACTCCATTTACCTTTAAAGTTTTCTTCTGATACATCGATGAATTTCCCATCTTGAAATGCGCTTGCTTTGAATGGTAGGACTTCTGTTCCGATAAGTGACATATTATTTAAATCTCCTTTAAGTTTTATTTTTTGTGGATACAATATTCAAATCTGCAAACATCACATATCTGAATACTATTTGTAATTATTATAATTAACCAAATTAAGGCCTGTCAAGTTATTTATAATAATTCTAATATGATAATCGTTGTCAGTCGCTAAATGTTCATAAATTATCATACTTATGAACTAGTATGGGTTAGTTTACATGTTTTATGTAGGGCAATTTCTACAATTCAAAGTCATCTGCTATTAGATTTATAATATTCAAAGATTCTCTCGCTACCTTTGGGTTAGAATATCGATTTCCATTATATGTGATTAACGCTTTCCATAAAGCCCATCCTCTTGCTCTATTCCAAGTCTCCTCATCCATCTGTAATATATCCTTGAATACCTTTCTACTATCCTCATCAAAAAAGGTCCATGCCATTGCCGCATCACAAGCAGGATCGCCTACACCCAAGATTCCGAAATCAATGACTGCACACAGTTTTCCATCTTTGACTAGTAAATTCCCTGGCGCAATATCTCCATGAACCCAAACTGGCTTGGAATTCCATTTAGAATCTAATGCCAGTTCCCAGATTTCTCTCAATAGATCTTCATTAAAAATATCTTTATTATGCTCAATCGCATGTCTAGACTCTTCATCATATACAGCTAAAGATCCACCTCTATAGAAATTATGTTCTCCTGCTAAAGGTCCCCCACTAGCATCAATAGATTGTAATTCTATTAAAAATGCTCCCAAATCTCTTGCAAACTGGTTAAGATCATTAATATTTTGGTACGTTAATGTCTCACCCTCTACCCACTTATTGATAGACCACGGCAATGGATATTCTTCGTTAGGCTTCCCTTTGACTAATGGTATTTGAATAGGTAACGTGAGTTCTTTACTTAATATGGGCAACCATCGTTGCTCTTTCTCTACTTGTGGAGCATAAGCTGCTGCACTTGGTAACCTCACGCTCATATGCTCACCTAAATGAAACGTTCGATTATCATTCCCGCTGAATTTTACTGGTCTAATCTCTAAATCGGACCACGCGGGAAATTGTTCATTAATTAATCTTGCAACTAAATCGACGGTAATTGTATTCAATGTTTATCTCTCCAAACAAAAGTTATTTGTTGTCACCTATCATAAAAAAATATCGCTGAACAGCCCATATTCAACTTCGCTGTCATTATTGTAAAATACTTCCGTATATTTGTTTGTGACATAAGCTATCGTTAGTATTTACATATTGGATATACAGTAAAGATAATTTATATAGCCCAAGTTCTACTCAAAGGAGAATTCAGCTTATGAAAGTTGATAGTCTTATCGGTGAAATCAAGCGAGCCTATCAAATAAATATAGAGAATATCGAACTTCATCGAGAAATGATCGGTAAAGTATATTACTTACAGAATCAAGAACAAAAGTATATGTTTAAAATATACCGTAACTTTAAATCGGATGACGCCTTGCAGACGGTTCAGATCTTAGATTATTTAAAAGCAAATTCATATCCAGCAGTATCTGTGGTTAGAACTGTCGAAAATGATAGCCATATTATGCTTAGTAATCAGGTTGGTAGCTGCGTAGGTATTTTATACGATTATGTCGAGGGCACAATACCCGAGGTTAAGCTTGAGGCCGAGAGTATCGGAAATCAGATTGCAGAACTCCATAACCTAATGAAACTATATCCCAATAAACTTATTAACAGGACGAAAGTCGATTACATCGATGGCTATATCTCCAATATGAAAGAACTCCATTTTGATCCAGAAAAAATTCTAGAACTTAATCAATACGGTAATGAATTATGGGAACGCATCACTAGGCTCCCAAAAAACTTTTGTCACGGTGACCTTCATACGGGGAATATGATCAGAAACGAGCATGGCGAATATGTTCTCTTTGACTTTGACGACGCTTCAGGTGATTATTCGAGTATGGATGTTGCATATATGTGTGATGATACCCATTTTAATGAATTTCATGAATCAATGTATGATCAAACCTTACGTTTATACGAACACTTTTATAATGGATATAGTAAAATACGCACACTGAGCGAGAGGGAACTTCTTGCGATTTTCGATTTTATTGCGATCAGACATTTTCAAATTATCTCAAGAATAGTACAATGCCAAGGATTACAATGTATATCCAAAGAATTTTGCGATCAACAATATCACTGGCTTATGAAGTGGCAGGAAGTTTGCATTAAACATTGATACTTCTATTCGGTTCATAAATACCTCGCTAACATAAGTTTTACTAGCCATTTCCATAAGAGACATCTAATATTATGTTAGCTTTACTAGTGTCTGTATGCAAACTATGCAATTAGATCAGCCACAAAAGGGACAAGCTAAGCAAGTTGAAATCTTAATATGATTACGAGGAAGAAGGGTGTTCCTTAATGACTAATAGTAAAACGAATCCTAAGGTGGACGGATTTCTAAGGAAAGTAAAACAGTGGCAGGAAGAATACGAGACGTTGAGAAATATTGTTCTTGACTGTGAGTTGACCGAAGACTTTAAATGGATGCATCCTTGTTACACGTTTGAGAACAAAAACATAGTCTTAATCCATGGATTTAAAGAATATATTGCACTGCTGTTTCATAAAGGTGTCTTATTAAAGGATACCCATGGGATTCTGATTCAACAAACGGAGAATGTACAAGCTGCACGCCAGATCCGGTTCACCAATGTTCAAGAAATCCTTGAAAAAGAAAGCATCATAAAAGAATATATTTATGAAGCCATCGAGGTTGAAAAAGCTGGTTTGGAAGTGGAATTTAAAAAGAATACAGATTTCATCATTCCTGATGAATTTCAAACTAAACTTGATGAAATACCTGCCTTGAAAAATGCTTTTGAAGCCTTGACGCCCGGGCGGCAAAGAGCATACCTTCATCATTTTTCTGAACCCAAGCAATCCAAAACTCGAGTATCTAGGGTTGAAAAATGGATGCCGCAAATTCTGGATGGAAAAGGATTAAATGATTAAGTTGTATATGAAGAAGCAACCTTAGATCGGTGAACAATCCGAACTGAGGTGGCTTCTTCTCTTTTTACTAAAAGATTTTATACTACTTCAGGTAGGTTCCGGTTACTCCAATTCCACCGCTACCGTTCAATACATACACTCTAGCGTTTCCTTTTCCAGAGCATACCAGAGTGATTGTACCGTTAGTAACGTTTTTGGTATCGCCAGTCACTGCATCCACGTAAGTTCCATTCGGAATTCCGGTAAATGTTGCATTTCCTGAGATCGTAACTAACGCAAAGCTATCGATGCCTTTCGCGCTATCGGTATATCTTCTTTTAAATGCCAAATCACCGGATACATTTTCTGTGGAATACTGGCCTTTTTGCAAGGCTGGAACTGCTCTTCTGATTAAATTGAGTTGTCTAATATGTTTTGCCAAAGGATAGTTTAATGAATCGGCAAGTGTGCCAGTAGCATTTGTATACTTACCGTAGTCCTGAACAGTAACGCTACCTTCAATTTGATCTCCAAAGTAAGCACGCCCTGTTGAGCTAAGTGGTGCATTTGGGCCTACATCGATGACTGATCCTTTTTTAAACTCAATTTCAGAACCATAATAGATTGCAGGTATTCCCCTGAAGGTGAACATCAGCGAGAGATTCTCAGCCCAAGTGTCTTGTGTCCCTGCAAATCGTTGATTCTCTGGGGCTTGGTCAGGTGCATAGTCATGAGAGTCAACATAAGTTACATTCCAAGTAGCATCGTTATAATATTGATCACCGCTCTTCATACTGAATGCTTCCTGTGCAGTCTTGAATGCCCAATGCATCGGGAAATCAATAACATCCATACCCGATTTCATCGAATAGTCAGGCGCGTGATAATTATTGCCTATTAAAAAAGCATTGTTCGAGGTTGGCTGCCCTGCTGTAGTAGAGTTATCTGCCCACTCTTGTTCCACTGACAGCTTGTTGGAAGCGTAGTCATTTTGTCCATCACCCGGATAGGCTTTCGAGCTTTTCCATGTATAGAATGGAGTCGATATTGCCGGAATTCCACTATTCCATACATCTCTGTACCGAGTAGCCACTTCACCAAAGACAAAGAAGTTTGAGCCCCCTCTTGTTTTCCAAGCAGGAACAAAGTATTTGTTAAAAATATACCGACTTACATGCTTCACAGTATCGACCCGGAAAGCATCAACACCCATATCAATATACTGATTATAGCTGTCAATTAGATACTGATTCACTACAGGATTTTCCGTATTCAAGTCCACAGCGTCTCCTGCAATCTGTCCTGTCTGTACGGTGTAAGATTCCCAGGAAAGACTTTTTTCGGTATGGTACATGTTATTGTTGGTTTCCGCATTTTTCATGATTGCGAGTCTGGCCTGATATTGCTGATCAGGGGTCATCGTATCATAGTTAGCTGGCAGTTTGTCCGTAATTTTAAGCATGTTATTTACGGTGTCCGCTGCAGTCGGATCTTTTTTGAACATAGGCAACAGATTCTCTTCCCCAAAATTACCAGTATGATTCACAACAACATCCTGAATAACCTTTATCCCTTTGGCATGAGCTGCATTAATCAATTCCTGATAAGAGGCTCCCGCTGACTCATATCTTGGATCTACTTTGGAAAAGTTAATCGCATGGTAGCCATGATAATCATACCCGCTGGCATTCTGCACCACTGGCGTAATCCAAATAGCACTGAATCCGAGCGCTTTGATGTAATCGAGCTTTTGAATCAGTCCCTTAAAGTCACCTCTCCAAGCTGGGTCTGAATCCGGATTTCCTGCTTTAGCATCCTCCCATGAATGTACATTGTTACTCGGATCACCATCATAGAATCGTGAAGTAATTACGAAATAAATGGTGTCTTCGCGGAAATCGCCTTTATTTCCAATCGTATAGACAAAGCTCTGTTTCGTTTCATTTCCGGCACCATCAACCACCAGGAATTTCAGTGTCGTCGTCTTATTAATAAGAATGGACGGTCCAGCCAGAGCAGTTAAAGCATTGCCCGAGATATAGAGATTTGAACTGGTAGTTGGTTCCGTCCCATTATCTGTGTAATATGCGGTGGTCGTTGCTGCTTTGTTATCTTTTATATTAAAAGAGACGGTGACCGCAGAGCTTGAATTCCCAACAGGTAAATTCGCGGTTATCGTTGGGGCTTGCAGGTCGAGATTTAGGTCAATGACATAAGCAAAAGTGCCTACACTGCCTGCTTGACCTAAGGAGTTAACACCAAAAGCCTTGATAGTCGTAGTAGAGACTACTTGGATTGGATTCGTGTACAAGGTAGAAGATGTCGTAGGTGTCGACCCGTCTGTCGTATAGTAGATTTTATCGCTGCTATTGAGACTGGAAAGCTTCACGGTTTGAGCAGAATCATATGTCTTAGGCGTAGGTGAGACTGAAATCACAGGGATCTTCGGAATTTCTGGATTAGCGTCATACCACACATTATCTGCGGAATACCAGCCCTCTTTTACACTGCGGGACAAATCGGCCGTCTGTTTGCCGTTTCCATCATTAAAGATAAGGCTTGTGCCGGTGGCGTTGGCAATAGTATAGCTGTACCAGTCGTTTCCGTCCGATTTCATCAGAATTCCTGGCCAAGCTCCGCTTGTCGGAACCGTTGTCGGACTCAGATTCCAGTAATGGATTCGGATCGTTGAGCTCCAGTTTGCTGGTTTCTTAAAATGAACCGTTAAGCCAGCCGAAGTTGGAGTTGGTGTAGGTGTTACGGTTGGTGTTGGCGTAGGAGTCACTATTGGTGTTGGCGTTACGGTTGGTGTTTGTGTAGGCGTCACTGTTGGCGTTGGTGTTACGGTTGGTGTTGGCGTAGGAGTCACTGTTGGCGTTGGTGTTGGTGTTGCGGTAGGCGTTGGCGTTGCTGTGGCTGAAATAGTTAGATAGTCGATATTGATATTCCCAGTATCATCCGAGTCATATTTGTAAGCGATCGTATTATTTCCTGCCTGTAAGAAGAGCGTTTCTGTTTGGTCACCCCATGCATCCCAGTTTGCCAAGTTCGCTAAAGTGGTCTGCTTTACCTTTGCTCCATTCACATAAATGGAAACTTGTTTGGCACTGCCAGTCGCATTGGCGTAGCGAAGCGTGGCATTATAGGCGCCTGCAGCGGAAGATTGAACATTGAAGGTGGTAGTTGCTCCTGTGGTAGTGTATCCATCAACAAAACCAGTACCGGTATAACCGCTGTGATTCGTATTTATTTTTGCGCCACCTGACAAGGCTGCGCTCTCAGCTTCATACTTCCCAGCAACCGGAATAACTACCGTCCAGTTCTTCCCTCCGTTGCTGTCCCAGCTATCCGTCGGGGCTGTGATGTGATAACAATAAATGAGTGTTGCACCCTCCTGAACATTGAGGTTGGCCGTAAACGTGGTCCCACTTTTAGACATGACTGTGTCCGTAGTATTCGTCCAATTATTCGTGGTCCAATGCAACGTCACAGCAGATGCTGTGGTATTCGTATAGGAGACTGTATAATCAGTGTTGCTGGCTGAAGCCCCGCCCGATAAACCGAATAAACTAAAGATTAGCGAAAAAATGATCAACCAAGAAACAAACCGCCTAGATTGTTTTCGTACCAATTAAATAACCTCCTCATTAATTTTAAGTGCAAATTACGTTGTGCAAACGTTTGCAAAAATGAGAAAAAAAGAAACAATCTAACTTATCCAATCTCCTCCTTCTTAGAAAATATGGAAAAACCTCATTGTATGCGTTTACAAATAGAACTATTGAGAAATCCTCAGGTTACAGATAGCTCCATATCTAATGAATTTTCCCTGTTTATGATTATAGGCTCCAACCTTTTCCGGGTCAATGCATCTTTTAGGCTAAAAACATAAAAATTTAAGAGTTTAAATACAAAGTTCAATCGTTTTCATTCATCAGTTGTTCAAGGCATATTAAAATCTTAAATTACCGCTATTTATAGAACTAGGCTCTATACTTTCGTAACTATTCTAGTATGATTTTATGAAATATTAATTCCTTAAATATATTATTTTGTATGTCCCTAAATTAAATCGTCGCTGATGAGGAAGCAGTTGCTTGGTCAGCTTTTACACAATCAATTGCAACAACGAACGCAATTATGATTGCCTCCATCTCCTCATTTAGTATTTGAACCTTGTAGCTATCACCCCAAGTGAACCACTCCTTATTCACTTTACCTATGACTACACCATGCTGCAAGACCTGAAAATCCATGTCCCACCAGTTACCATGTACCTCAATGTCAGCCGCATCAATCGTATAGCGTGCTTTAAAGAAAGAAAACTCCTTCTTAATCGTTAACACCTCTCGGCCATTGACCTCAACAAAAAACTTCGGTAAAAAACTAAATACCTTCTTCGTAATAAGTGCGACTTCATCTCTTGTTGTATTCATAATGGAGAACGTCTTTGGTATTTGCATAAAACTGCCCTCTACATAATAGACATCCTGCTCCTGCTGATTCTTTACCGTAAATTTACCACTTAGACTGAATACCTTCTGCTTTATATAAAGCTGCTTCATTCCAATACCTCCTTCGATATAAGCATATTATTAAAGCGCAGATTTCATCATAGATATTAATAGTGATAGCCACCTAACCATGAACTACCTTTCGTTAACCCTCTCATTATTGAACTATAGTTTCCCAATAGTTGAACCGAATGATTGTAAAAACTTAGGTGACAACTTCTTCGTACTTACCCATTACTTTCGAAATCAGTTCTCGAGATCATGTACTTTAGTCACCCATCCGTGTTCTCAATGGTTCTAAAACTTCCGTTTATGATACGGAAGACCCTCGCCTTCTTCGCAATACTGTTTAAGACTGTACAAAAAAATAGCCCAGTTATAATTACATACGCGATAAAATGAGGTCACTTCCTCCCAATTCATCTGACGAAAAATGATTGAAGTCTTCCCGTTTTTTTCCCTCATATCAAAAGAAATTGTCGTACCTATCCATTCTGGATCTGAATCAACACACTGCCACAAAATCTTTTTATCGGGAACAAGCTCATCAACTCGCATCTTTGTTAAGCCTTTTCCGCCGAATCGAAACTCATTTATACAACCGATCTGATCATTGACTATTAGTTCATTTGTCCATATTTCTGAAAGTCCTTTTGCAGTGGTTAATGCTTCATATACCTTTGAAGCTGGAACATTCACGGTCTGCAAGTGCTCGATATTTGCCATATTGCTCATCCCCTTTTTTATAAGGAATTAATTTATGTAATTATTTGTATACGAAAATTATACCATCAATCATATCAACTCTGAGATAAACATTGGTGTAGCTCCATCCTCTGTATTAAAGCCAAATTTATTATAGAAATCCACTGCATGAGGATAAGAAATTAATACTTTTGTTTTACACCCTTTATATCTATCAAGCATTATATTCATCATTTCCTTACCTATACCGATACTCTGATAACTAGGATTAATAAGCATATAATGAAAATATACCGTTAAAACACCATCTGACAAAGCATTTATTAAACCGACAAGCTTTCCTCCTTCCCAAGCGGTAACAATTGAATGAGACCCTCCGATTGCTTGTAAAAGCTCGTTTGGATACTTGCCAGACTCCCATTCTACTGAAAGAAATAACTCTTGGAGTGCATCCTTAGTGATATCCTCTTTGCTTGAAGCGTAATAAATACTCACCACTGTACCTTCCTTTCATAAAACTAACTACGGCACAACCTCTGTTTTAAACTCCCATATTTCGATGATTTTGCAATCCTTACGAAGCCGTAAAATAATACCGACAAAGCAATTTCGGATTTATCAAAGTGAATAATCACTTTATTTACCTCAATATACTCTTAAAAATATGTATAGAAAATGGATTAACTGAAGTGGAATTTGTATTTATTTACATTAGAGAATTCAGGAGAATACTTTTTTTACCTAAGCATACTAATCCTAAGAGGTTTATAGCGTTAACCTGCCCGTTAGTTGAACAAATAAAAAATGGCTGCCGAAGCAACCGCTAATCCACTAATGTGCCCCGCTTGCTTAATCGACATTACGCACCAGTCCGATAGACTTAGCCTTGCAGGGTTATCTGCTGATTACGCCTCACCGAAAAACCCTTAGCAGACCAAGGAGAGCAGCGACGCGGCGTAGATACGATTTTATAAGATGTCGGCAGCTTTTTCGACTATACTTTCAAATCCTTCTCTTACAGACTATGATTTATTAAATGAGCAATTTCTTTAACTCTCTCCATTGTAATTCCTTCTCTTTGTTCAACTGCAAGTGGATGATTCGTTTGTTCTAATTCTATTAACGGAACAGCACCAACTTCTTGTGTATGTACCATTGTCTTTAACGATAATGTAGTTATTGGATATATTGAAAGTTCAGTCGATAACCAACCAAAATAAGGTTTTTCAGTTTCCCTTCCTTCTACGTGCAATAATTCATTAGATTTCAAAAAGTTTTCTTCACTAAGAGAAACCCAAACACTCCATATAAATTTCTCATCAGTATCAATTATTGGTATTTCAATATGTCCTCTAATAAAGAAATGCTGTTCATCAATTACACAAAAATCTCTAATTAATTCTGTTCTTTTCTCTTCTGGTACAGTGTAAAAATAATATGGCGCTTCACTTCCGTAACATAAAGGAAGTTCACTTAATTCGTTGTTACAGTGAGGGCATTTCATGTTTTTTGCTCCTTATAGTTTCTTGGTGATTTCTTATAAGGTCTTATTCGCGAAATTACTGAGTTATCCTGCCCGTTAGTTCAATAAAATGAACAGCTAGCATCTGCCGGACATAGAAAGACCGCCATTGAAGGCGGTCTAAAATTTATCATTTCTGCCCAACAATAAGTCCTGGAGATATTAATAACCTAAGATGATTCGCTGTAAGCCTAATTAGAGCGTCTCAACCAATTTCTGAATCTTTGAGTGGGAAATTAAATATACAGGACCCATTATTTCTATTTTGCCGTCCTTTACACGCATTGCACTCTCCTGTTCTGCCGCATAAACATCAATCTCTTCAGACAAGGGGAACAGGTAACCTTGAACAAACGTAGCGTAGTCGCGTTTAGAATGAGATTCATAGGCAAAATGATCAAAGCCAATACCATCATAAATAGTACTTGTTTCAACTTCATTGCCAGTGTTTTTCAAGCATAACCATTTTGCAGCCATGTTTATCGCACCGGCGCTGGCACCCATTATAACGGCATTGCTGTTCTTAATAACATTTGATAATTCATAATCCGCCAAAAAATCGTTTTGCAAAACAGGATCTCCACCGCATAAAAAAATGACAGAAGCGTTGTGAATTAATCGCTGGGCCTCTTCCTTCTGCATGCGATAATCAATGAAATGATATTCATCAAAAATAATGTCAGCCTGATTTAACCATGTACATTCAGAAACATCATCAATGTTAATTTGCTCCCCTGTATAACCAGACGGTTCAGCGCTAATCATAACAAGCGATTTTCTGTCTTGTATATCCTCATGCAAACAATGGACCAGCTTCTCTGGAAAAAAATTATTAAACCAACTGAGATAGTAGTGAGTACTCAAACTTAATTACCTCCATATGTATTTTCCACGATAATAAAATGAAGTTACATATTAGTTATCTAATACGTAACTCCAATTATAAACAATAGCTTCTATTAGTAGAATCTTAAGCAATGGTCTCCATTAAAAATTCGATCACCGGGTAAGAGATCATATGCCGATCACGGTAAATCGAGGTAATAGCATCTGGCCGTGTGCTAAGGATTGCCTTCTGTAAAAGGGCTGCTTGAAAGCCTCTTTCTTGTGCACCGTTAATAGTAAAGGTTACACAATGTTCTGCGGCGAAGCCCGCAACGATGATGAATTCAACACCATGTTCACGTAGAAGTTGTTCCAAATCCGTCTTCCAGAAAGCATTAGAGAATTCTTTCGCCATCTGGATATCCGTGGGTGCTACTGTAATTTCCGGTATACTATTTCTTGCTTCTGGATCCGTATCCGCATTCGCCCCTTCCATGTCTTGTATATGGATGACGATTTGGTCCTTCGCACGAAGTAACCCAGACACATGATTAATGTATTCACAAGCCTCACTTACATTTAATTTCTCCATATGATCGTGTAAGAAAAGGTTTTGCATATCAATAATTAGGAATCCAATTTTTATTTTGAACTACCCCTCTCAGAACATATATAGTTTCTATATTAATCTGGATGTAGATTCAGCTCAAGGGAATAAATGAATTAGACTATTTTGTACAATAGCATTATATGTTACGCCATTCCTCTTCATTTAGTTCGTTGTTAATGCCGACCCCAGCTAAGGAGCCCATAGAAGCGGCAATAATGGCTTGATGAAGATGTGTTGCTGCATCACCGGCACTATAAACGCCTGGAACGTTCGTTTTACCGAGATTATCAACGATGACTGTTCCTGTTTCTGTGAGCTCACAACCAATGTCTTGTGGCAAATCCGACCCGATCCTAAGCTTCGGTCTAAAAAATATCCCCGTACATACGATGCTAGTACCATCCTTCAACACAACTTGCTGCACCATGCCATTGTCAGATTCGATCGACTGAATCGGTGAGTCATAGACAGGAATGTTATGTTGATTTAGCTCTTCGCGTTGTGCATCCGTTAAGTCATCAGATCCATTAGTACATATGGTAATCTTTTTCGTCCAACCAGATAACACTTGGGCCATATGCGTTGCATCGGCTCCCTTAACAATTACGACAAGAGGCTGATCTCTTAGTTCCCATCCATCACAATAGGGGCAGATAAAGGCGCTTTTACCATATACGTCTGAGAGTCCCTTAATATCCATCGGGAGGTCCTTCATCCCTATGGCGAAGAGCACCTTTTTACTTTGAAAAGTCTGACCCTGAACCGTCGTAATTTGAAAATCGCCATCGGTTCCCCTAATCGATAGGGCGGTATCTTCCGCAAAAGTAACGGATGGATAGGCACTAATCTGCTCCTTCGCAATCCTCCTAAATTCGCCTGGACTTATAGAATCTCTAGTAAGAAAGCCATGCGTTTCTCGAGTAACCCTATTACGTGCGCGTCCTTCATCAATCACAACCACACTTTTTCTTGCCCTACCTAGCACGAGAGCAGCATTTAGACCTGCCGGTCCTCCACCGATAATTACACAATCATGAGTCATACTAATTCTCCCTTTCGCTTTTCAATTTACATTAAAGATATTAGAGACTTGTGTTATCTCTAATTTTTCCTAAAAAAAGAACGGATCTTACTCCGTCATTATAATTGTTGCCAGATCCACTATTTTCTTGTTTCTAGATACTAAGAATAATTCCTTTAAGTATTCCAATTAAAGACTTTGTGAATCTATAATAACTTTAATAAATCTAAAAGGCAAGGATTTTTCTATTTAATCATTGCCCTCTTGGAATTCCAACTAAATTACCGCAAAAGTGTAGTAGCCCATAAAAACAGCTTGTTGTCAGGATTAACAAATCCCTTTTTGTTTTTATCTAATGTCGATATTTGTTTCATTTCCTCATCAGATAAACTAAAATCAAAGATTTCCAGATTCGCCTTTAATCTTGCAGGATTAACCGACTTGGGAATAACTCCAACATTGCGCTCAATGTTCCATCTTAACATAACTTGAGCCGTTGTTTTACCGTGTCTTTCAGCAATGCTTGTTAATATAGGGTTATCGAATAAATTTTTGTTTCCATGTCCAAAAGGACTCCACGCTACATGTTGGATATTCTTATTCACCATATAATTATGCAAGTCGGGCTGCTGTAAAAACGGATTTGTGTGAATTTGATTTACTGCAGGTACTATTGAGCCATGCTTCAATACATCACTCAGGTGCGTTTGTTCAAAGTTAGACACACCAATGGCTCTGATTTTACCCTCTTTGTACAATTCCTCTAATATCAACCAGCTCTCAACATATTTTGGGGATGGCCAATGGATCAAATAAAGATCTATATAATCTGTCCCCAGTTTTTTCAAACTCATTTCAAAAGCCTGTTTCGTTCTTTTACCATGATCTGAATTCCACAGTTTTGTTGTAATAAATATATCCTTTCGATTTACACCTGATTTTTTAATAGTACTTGCAACAAGTTCCTCATTATGATAAAAAGCGGCGGTATCAATATGCTTATATCCATTTCTCAATGCCCAAATGATTGCATCTTCGTGTTCATTTTTCATTTGGTATACACCCAATCCGACTTTTGGTAACAAAACCCCATTATTTAATAGGTAATTTTCCATAGAATAATCCTCCCATACACTATTATTTTATATCAGCTGAGTCAGTCGATTCTGATAGCATTCCAGCAACTTCTTTCTATTCCTTGAATAAGCTCTGGAGTCTCAATTATTTTTCCATGTTGAATTTCTTTGAAGAAGCTAACAAATGCGCCATAAACAATGCAGATCAATGCATTTGAAGGAAGGGAGCTGAACACCCCTCTCTCTTTACCGCTTTCTATGATTGCGACTAAAAAATTCATAAATCCATCAAACATGCTCCGGCTCTTCTCATTCAAATAATATGACTCCGCATGTGAATCTATAAATAGCAGCGCGTATATATTGCTTTTTGCAAATCCGACCATTTGATAAAACACATGGCGAAATTGCTCACGAATTTCATTTGAGTTTGGAAAATCAGTTTTAATGGTCTCTGAAAACTCCATCACTACTTTTTGAAACAATGAATTAACTAGTGACTCTTTACTTTCAAAATATCGATAAATGGTACCCGCTCCTACTTTTGCCGCTTCCGCAATCATAGGGACCGTCGTTCCATCATAACCTCTTTCTGCAAATAATTTTAAAGCCGCTTTATAAATTTCCTCTTGCTTGTTTGTAGACAATAAAAACACCTCTCTTCCTACGGAATGAATATTCATTCCTCTTTACAATAAAACTCATTTATAAAAAAAGCAATCAGAATATTAGAAACTATTTCCTATAATATGAAGGTAAAAAGACAAATAAGGATGTCTCTGAAGTATTAGCTTCAAGACACCCTTAAGTATAATTTCATAATAAATCCTATAAAAAAGGGAGGCTGTTCTTTCAATTAGAGCTCTACCGTGCGGATTCTGCCGTCTTCTTCATAATGAAGCTCTGTAAATTTCATACTACGTTTATGGTCCACGCCGCCAGACAGCGATGCGTCATGATAGAATAAATACCATTTCTCGTTAAATTCCACGATAGAATGATGAGTCGTCCAGCCAATAACTGGATTCAGGATCGTTCCTTGAAAAACAAAAGGTCCGCAAGGCTTATCACTCACCGCGTAGACGATCTTATGGGTTGTGCCAGTAGAGTACGAGAGATAGTATTTCCCTTTATACTTGTGCATCCATGGACCCTCGAAGTACCTCCTGTCTTCATCACCCGCAAGGATTGAGTTCCCTTCTTCATCAATAATGGTAATCTCCTGAGGGTCAGATTTGAATGTCAGCATGTCTTCACTCAGCTCACCCACCCAAGGACCGTAAGCCGGTTCCTCTGGACCCTTTTCTAGCGCATCTTGTTGAAAAATACCGTCTTGCCACTTTTCTAATTGTCCACCCCATAAGCCGCCAAAATACATGTAGGCTCTTTCGTCCTCTTCCACGAATACGGCTGGATCGATGCTGAAGCTCCCTTCGATA
Organism: Paenibacillus sp. FSL H7-0737; assembly: GCF_000758545.1. Lineage (NCBI taxonomy): Bacteria > Bacillati > Bacillota > Bacilli > Caryophanales > Paenibacillaceae > Paenibacillus > Paenibacillus sp. FSL H7-0737. The sequence goes on from NZ_CP009279.1 coordinate 6,028,972, forward strand.
TAGCTTTCTTGAGCCTGGAAAGGACCAGACGGAGAAGTAGACGTAGCCACTCCGATACGGAAAATACCTTCCTTGTCCCGGGCCGGGAAAAACAAATAATACGTCCCCTGCCGGTACGCGGCATCGGGCGCCCACATTTGCTTCGAAGCCCAAGGCACATCCCGAAGATGAAGCGCCTCTCCATGATCTACACAGGGGGATGTAGGATCTTCCAAGGAAAACACATGATAATCTTCCATCGCATATTGGTCACCATTATCATTTGTAGGTCCATCATGGTCAATATCATGGGATGGGTAAATATACAGCTTGCCCTCAAATACATGAGCGGAGGGATCGGCTGTATAGAGATGGGTAACTAACGGTTCATTTTTTGTTGCCATAATAGAACTCTCCTCCTGATTGAGATTACGCCTGTTGATTAGCCAAGCAGAAATGGATTTTACCGTCCTTATAGGGACGGTTCCGTTTCTGCGAGAAACATCAGAACATGAGTAGACATGTGAAACTTATACTTTCTGATATTTCAAAAAAAGGTACACTAAGGCGCTCCTAAAGTATTTTCAGCTAATGTTCTCACATTTCCATAACTATAATTTAGCTAATCAACAGGCCTAGATTGGAATTGATTGGTTCCACGGTGCTGCCTTATTCGAAGCCAGCTTGCCTGGGTTATTCTTTGACGCCACCAAGTGCCACGCCCGCGATAATATATCTGGATAACAAGAAGTAAACTATAAACAACGGTAAAGCCGTCAAAGCCAGACCCATATAGATCGAGCCGAACTCCGTTTTGTAGATATCACCTCGGAGCAAGCTTACCATGATTGGCATAGTATATTTCTCCTTCTGTGTCAGCAATATCAGCGGCATGAACAGGTTGTTCCAGTTAGCCACAAAGGCAAAGATGGCTTGTGTTGCTACTGCCGGCATCATCAGCGGTAAGATAATCCGGTTGAAAGTGAAGAATTCACCAGACCCATCTACACGTGCAGCTTCCACGATCTCTATCGACAGAGTTGCGAGCAAGTATTGACGCATGAAAAATACCACCGCAGGTGCAGCAATTGCTGGTAGAATCAGCGGAAGAAAATTGTTGGTCCAATGTAATTTATACATGAACTGATAGAATCCGATTGCGCTCGCTTGGGAGGGAATCATCATCACGCACATGATGAAGGTAAAAAATGGCCCCCGTAGCTTCCAGCTGTAAGTGACGAGCCCATAGGCCGCCAAGGACGAGAAATAGACTGTGCAGAGGGTTGCAGAACTGGCAATAATAAATGAATTCAGGAACCCTTGAAGCGGATCGAAGCTCTTATCGAGCAACACTCGTAGGTTGCTCATCATGTGGCTCGAAGGAAGCAGAGAAAGTCCGCTTTGAATTTCCGGTGTAGAGCGTGTGGCATTTACAAACATGATCCAAAACGGCAGGATACTGAGCACCGCCAAAGAGATGCAAACAACATAGATAATTGTCTTGTTGATCTTTCGGTTAACGGTTCCGCTTTTCTGATTATTTGCCATGTGTTACACCTCCCTCACGGGCTGCTATAGCAGCTTTTCTATTCTTTTGTTTTTGTATTTTTTTAAGTCTTGACGCATCACGGTCACGCATCACGTAGAACAGTATTCCGGCCAATATTGCCGAAATCAAGAACATAATCATGCTCGCTGCTGCAGCACGATTGTACATATAGCTGCCCTTGAATGCTTGCCCGTAGATAAACATGGACGTGGTAAGCGTAGAATCGTCCGGCCCGCCTGCAAGGAATAATTGCGGAATATCGAACATGGTCAAACCACCCACCATCGATGTAATCAGTGTGAACAGCAATATCGTACGCAGACTCGGCAGTGTGATGCGGAAAAAGGTTTGAAACCCGTTGGCCCCGTCAATCGATGCAGACTCGAAGAGAGCAGGATTTATACCCATAACGCCAGCAATCAGGACGATCATGGTGTTGCCGTACCACATCCAGAACTGGATGAACGCGACAATGCCCCGTGCTGTCGTCTTATCCTGCAGGAAGAACACCGGAGCGTCGGTCCACCCCAACATTTGAAACAAACTGTTTACAGGACCCATCGGATAGGCGAATAAAGTGCTAAACAACACGGCAATCGTACTCGCTGTGATGATATTAGGCATATAGAGCAGAACCTTGAACAAGCCTTGTCCCTTTATATTGAGACGCTTATTCGTGAACCATGCCGTTAGCAAGAGCGCGAGAAGCATCTGGGGAACGAAGTTAGTAATCCAGAGCAATCCAGTGTTGATCAAAGACTTCCGGAACGAAGGATTATCAAAGAGAAGATCTTTGAAGTTTTGAAAAGGATTATCAAGGATATGGATCGGTTTTGGTATTATTCCTTTCATATCGGTGAATCCAATGACTGCGGTATATAAAATGGGATACAGTGAGAAAATCAGAAATGCCAGGACAAACGGAAAGGTAAAAATATAACCGTATTTCGAATAGTTCACATTTTTGCGGCGCATGCTCTCACCTCTTTAGTTGATATGAAGGGGCGGGATTACTCCCCCGCCCCTCCGAATCCTTCTTATTCGCTTTCAATGCCAAGTTGGTCTTTGACTTGTTGCTTAAAGGTTTCGATCGCTTTGGCACGGTCCTTGTTGCCCGCGGTGTATTCACGCACTTGATCACGCCAGAGCTTGTTGATTGTTTCGTCGTACTGGGTCAAGTTTTTACCTGAAGCGTTTGCATTGGCCGGTACAAACACGTCGAACATGTTCTGACCACCGAGCAGTGGAACTTCACCGTTTGATTTCGACATGACAACGGAGGAAGCAACGCTGTCCTTCGTACCTTGCTCGCCTTCCTTCATGGTACCGTTAGCCCAGTAATATTGGAGTCCCGTTTCGGAGGTGTCGAGTGTAACCCACTTCACAAAGTCTGCAACAGCCTGTTTCTTGGCATCGTCCTTGGTGACGTCTTTGTTGGCAAGCAGCCAAGTGCCACCCCAGAAGAACCCTGTTGGTGGTTCGGAAACCGCCCAGTCGCCATTCGTGTCTTTTACTTGACCGTTCATCACGTAGTTGATGAGCCAAGCAGGACCGAAGAAACCGAAGATTGGTTGGGCTCCAGAGCCTGACATATCGGCGTACCAAGCTTCCGTCCAATCCGTTGTATCGTTGTGGTAGCCATTGTCTTTTAACTTTTTAGAGAGGTCAAGGAACTCTTCCCGCTTCGGATCGATATGAAGCTTGCCATCAACAATCCAACCCTTATCCGAGCTGTTCTCAATTGGATGCCAGATATCTCCGTCGCCGGAAACGATGCCGTATCCTTTAGCTTTCAGCTTCGCGGCTGCTTCGTAGAATTTATCCCAGCCTGGTCCAATTTCATTTTTAATAGTGGCTGGATCGTCGGTTCCAAAAACATCCTTCGCAATGGAGCGGCGATAGATGAAGGCACCACCAGTCGCTTGATAGCCGAGGGCTTTCAATTTGCCGTCTAGGCTACCGATGTCAACCGAGTATTGAGCGATGCCAGCGTCCTTAACCATTTGGTCGTCAAGGCCCAGGTCAGAATAGTTGGCCGAATAGCTGGATGCATCGCCTTGTGTATACTTGAGCACAAATGCTGATTCAGCTGCAAAAATATCCGGGGCATCTTTTCCACCAGCTGCCAGAGCCTGATCAAGAGCAGGCTGATAAGCACCATCAGTGGTTGCAATAACCGTAGTTTTGAACTCAACATTCGCGTCCGGATGAGTTTCCATGTACTTCTTGGTCATATTAGGAATCTCATCTGTAAAGCTCCAGAGATTGATAGTGACTTTCTCACCTGTTCCTTTTGATGGAGCTTCGGTAGCGTTGGCTGCTGGTGCAGTCGTTGGACTTGAGCTAGATGAGTTAGAATTCGAGTTCCCACCACATGCTGCGAGAGCAGATGACATCACGAGCAATGTAGAGAGCCCCACTAAACTACGTTTCATACTTTTCATATCTTTGCCTCCCCTTTTGTATTATCACTTCGGTTTTTTGTAACCGCATACATAATTATAAATCCAGCAATCCTTAAGCATAAGGACACCCTCTTTAGGAAAACTTCCACTATTTTTAGATTCAGTTCTATAGAGCGCAAAAAAAGAGACATCAAGGGATCAATCCCTCGGTGTCTCCATGACTCTGTTTATATTTCTGATCATTATTTATCCGCTTTTAGCGCATCATCCTGTTTCTTGATGAATTCTTCTGGTGTGACGGCTTCACCAAACAATGCCTGAATCTGATTCATGTGTATAGTAGAGGCGACTGGCTTCATTTGTGTATCCAGATAAAGAGTTACTTTATTAGCCTTATTTAACTCGTTTAATAGATCAATGAACATTTGCGGTAGCTTGATGGCCGCAGTATCTACTTTGGTAGCCGGGATTACGCCTGCATTGACAACAGAATGCTCCCCCCACTTTTGAACGAAAAAGCTGACGAATTCTTTGGCCTCCAGAGCATGCTTAGAATTTTTGGAAACGAATAGTCCAGTGCCCGGACCACCGACCCAATCATCCACGTTGCCTTTGCCGCCTTCAACTGTCGGGAACTTGAAATAACCGATGTTGACTTTAAATTCTTGGGCTATATTTGTTGTGGTCGTGAAATCTGGCAGCTCCCAAGTCCCTGTAACGAACATGGCTGACTTTCCGTTCATGAACTGTACCTTGGCTTCATCATTGGATAATCCGTTGTAGCCTTTGATGAATGTATTCAGGTTTACCAACTCTTGCACTTGTCTTGCAGCCTCTAGCAAGGAAGGATCTGTGAAGTCCTGATCCGCAACAGCTTTATCCATCAGGTTAGGTCCCCCAATACGATCAGCTAGATACATGTACCAGAAGGAAGCCGGCCAACCGTCCTTGCCTCCAAGAGTAACCGGTGTTATGCCATTGTTATTCAGTGTTCGAATGATAGCTTTGAGATCATCCAAGGTTTGGGGAGGCTGCAGATTAAATTCTGAAAATATTTCTTTATTATAGTAGACCGGAACTATGTTTAGTTCGACAGGAAGGGCATACGTCTTCCCATCAAAGGAGTACCCCTCCGTCGTACCAGCTACGAATTTCCCTTTCAACTCATCCTGTAAAAGATCGTCCACGGCTGCAAACTTATCTCCCCTAACATAAGGATCCATAAAGCCTGCTGCCCAGGTGAATCCGATGTCCGGTAGATCGTTGGAAGCGGCAAGTACCTTCAGTTTGCTTTTATACTGCTCATTTTCAAGCACTTCCGTCTTGATGGTGATATTCGGATTAGCTTCTTCAAATTCTCTGATGATTTCTTTTACCATTTTGTTTTGCGCGGAGTTATTGCTATCCGGCCATAGATGCATCATTTTTAAAGTGATTTTCTCGCCGTCGCTCTTGCTGCTATTCCCCTTATCCCCATTGCAAGCTGTTGTTATCAACAACAATGTTAAGAAAAGGGTGATGGATAATCCGATCCTCTTCGTAGATATTCCCCCCTTGCCGAGCCGTCATTGGATATTCGCTTCTATACCATTCCTCATGGAAGAACGATACTGCCCTGGACTCATTCTTTCGTATTCCTTGAACAGCTTGTTGAAATATTTAACCGTCTGGTAACCCGTAAGGCTGGCAATTTCCGCTATAGGCAGATTCGTTTTCAACAGTAATTCCTTCGCTTTCTGCAATTTTCTACGGGCGACATATTCGCTGAAATTCATCTGGCATTGCTCCTTGAAAAGAGAACTGAAATAGCTCCCGTTCAGATGAACAAGTCCGGCTACTTCCTGCAGGCTGATCGCCTCTTCTATATGCATTTCCACGTAGTCTATCGCCTGACGGACCGGATCGCTTAATGCGGCATCTTCATCTCTTATGGCCATTAATTGTGGATCAGCCATCTTTCGCATGAAGCCGATATGTTCCTGCTCCTCCCCTGCCTTCAGGGCATTCTCCACAGATGCGATTAGCTTTTCCCGGCTGGCTGGCTTGAGCAAATATTCAACTACGGACAACTGAATCGCTTGCTGAGCATACTCGAACTCGGCATGACCGGAGATGAGAATAACGGATGGCTGACGCTGTATTTTTTTATCCCTAATTTGGCTAACTAAAGAAAGACCACTGATTCCCGGCATGCGGATGTCCGATATCATGAGCTCCACTGGTATTTCCTCCAAAATTTCAATAGCCGAGATCCCATTGCTTGCCGTAAGGATTTCATAATGACCGGCTGCCCACACCTCTAGTATTTTCTTCATTCCTTCTCTAGATCTCGGTTCATCGTCGACAATAAGAATTGTTCGGCTTCTCATGACATTTTGTCTCCTCGAACAGGAATTTTGATGTTTATACGGGTGCCTTGACCTTTTTGGCTATCGATGGTCATTGCCGCACCCTGCTCATTCTCTCTCGAAAAAAATAGTTGAAGCCTTCTATGCACATTAGCGATTCCGACACCGGAATCTTTTGAAGAAGATACCTTTCCGCTATCCAGCCCTTCCACAAGAGAGCTCAGCATCTCCTCGTCCATTCCCATCCCGTCATCTTCCACCGTAATGGTGACCCATTCTTCATCTCCAGCAACCGTTAGCTTTATCCATCCCGGTTCAATCTTGCTCTCGACCCCATGCAATACGGCATTCTCTACAAGGGGCTGCAGCAACAGTCGGGGTAACTCCACATTCGAAAATTCGGGAGGAGCCTCAATTTCCCACTCCAAGCGATCTTCAAATCGCATCTTCATAATAAGCAAATATCGCTTTACATGCTCCAGCTCATCCTGTAACTTCACCCATCCCCCTTTACTCGAGCCGGTGATCGTATAACGGAATAAATCAGACATAGCGACAACATACTCCGCCAATTGATCTTCATCCCTATCCAACAGTGACCAGTACAGAACATCTAGGGTATTGAACAAAAAATGCGGATTAATCTGCGCTTGAAGTGCCTTCAACTCCGTATGACTCCGGGATAACTCCTTCTCATAAACTAACTGGATCAGCTCGTTGATATTATCAACCATTTTGTTATAGGAATAATTCAGTTCCTGAATTTCCATAGTGGACGATACGTTTTCGATAGGCTTCAGAATGCCTAGACGGGTACTTCTCATAGCTTTGATCAACCTGAACACAGGTCTGGTAATAAGTATAGATAGGAAAAACGAAAGCAAGGTGAACAGTAAGGTACCCATCAAGGCCGATACGACAATGGTCGTCCGCAAGACCGATATCCCCTTGGTGATGACGTTCACCGGGGTTAAGATGAGTAGCGTCCATCCTGTCACGGAAGACCGCTGTTTGACAACGATAAAGGACCGTTTGCCGATAGAAACATTCTGATCGTCAGATTCCTCCACCAGCTTTGCTGCTGTCTTTTGTGAAATACTGTCATCGTTAGACGTGATGAACTGCCCATCAGGAGCGAGAAGTAATACTGTTTCTCCGTCCCCTTCCCCGGATAAAGACTCTTTAAGTGCAAACTTGTCTCGGTCTGAGCGAATGAGTAAATACCCTCCAGTTGTGAAATGACGATCAATAAGGCTGATCTGTCGAATCGCCACAAGCGATGTAGGATCGAGCGGATCAATACCGAACCAAACGAGACTGCCTTCCTTTCTCGTCGCCATTTCGATCCAATCTTCGGGTACCTTATCTCTAAGGGTGCTGCCGTCGAGAGGATACAGCCTCACTCCGTCTTTATTATAAAGCTCAACAGATTTGATGCCGTCCGTGTAGATTTGGACCAGATTGATAATAGATGGCAGCGCTTGCCGTTCCGTAAAGGTAGCGGGATGACCCTCTATATCGCGTAAAAGGAGTTGCTGAATATAATCGTTAGTCGAGACCAGCGTCGTCAGAGAATTAATCTGTTCGAGAACGCTTTCCAAACGGCCGTTAGCCTGAATCGCGGTTTGCTGAATATGCTTCTCCGCATTGTTCTTGAGTAGCGTCGAGACTGAATGGAACGTAATCCCTCCAACGAACGTCAGAATGATGAGCATGACGGCGAGGAAACCGAGCAACATTTGATTTCGCAGCGTATTTAACTTTAACATCGACAGTATCCGCCGCATGCATTCTCTTCCCCTCTTTATCATGTGAACATGAGATGATCGCCCCTATGCGTAAAAAAGTAAGGGCTTTCAACCTTTTCAGTCATTATATTAGCATGTTTGCTAATGATCCGCTAAGAAAGAATTATGGATTCGACAAAAAGAACTAATATTCTCGCCCCCAATACCGACAGACGGGGTAATTAGCTCCATTTCTAGCAACCTTTTATGTAGGAGTGTCTTACTCCTAATTAAAAAAATCCCGATGATGTATTCATCATCGAGGCTAACTACTGCTTCATTTTTTATTTTCGCCAAAAAGTTGAACAATCTGCCTTATCCATAATGTTAAACTCGATCATTTTCTCAAGTAATGAGAAATCAACCGGACTATCCCATCGGATCCGTAACAACTGCTTGGTGTGATCATAGCCAGCCTGTACAATTGCATCAGAGAAATGATTAATCCCTGCGATTTCAGGCGCAACAGCCATATGTTGTTTGGATACGCTAAAGCCAATAATATAGGTGTCGTGATCAGTGAACATAGGCTGATTCCACGCAATTTTTGACTTTAAATCAGTGAATTTCTCAGTTACCCAAGCCAACACCTCTTCCATTCGCTCCCGATGCTGTGGGTTATCAATTTGCGCTAAATAGTCTGCGAAAACCTCCATGTCGATCACTCCTAACCTCAAAATCGCCTTTTGTTCAGGCGTAGTTACAAAAAAACACCCCGTTAGATAATCATATCTAACGGGGTGTTAGGGTGCAACTTTTTATAAACGGTACTATTGTTTGGGAAAGGTTATAACCTACTCCACAGTAACGCTCTTCGCCAAGTTACGTGGTTTATCCACGTCATGACCTAGCGCAAGAGAAGCATAATAAGACAATAATTGCAGAGGTACTACAGACAACGCTGCTGTCAGCATTGGCAATGTCTTAGGAATAACAAACACTTGATCCACTGATCTAAGCAGGTCAGTCAAATGCTCTTGGTGAGTGATTGCAAGCACGTCTGCGCCTCGAGCTTTCACTTCTTTGATGTTGCTGACGGTCTTCTCAAGCACAGCTTCCTGAGTTGCCAGGGCAATAACCGGAACGCCTTCCTCAATCAGAGCTAACGTACCATGTTTCAATTCACCTGCAGCATAAGCTTCGGAGTGAATATAAGAGATTTCTTTCAGCTTCAAGGAACCTTCTTGAGCAACAGCATAATCTACGCCGCGGCCGATGAAGAACAGGTTCTTGTGCTCAGAAATTTGTTCTGCATAACCTTTGATCGCTTCTTTTTGAGCTAGGATCTCTTCCACTTGCTCTGGTAGAGCTTGCATAGCAGCTAGTATCTTAGCCACTTGAGCTTCGGTTTGTGTACCGCGTACTTCAGCCAAGTAAAGAGCAAACAATCCGAAAGCGACCAATTGTGAAGTGTAGGCTTTGGTCGAGGCAACAGCAATTTCTGGACCTGCCAAGGTTACCAACACATCATTCGCTTCGCGAGCAATAGAGCTGCCCACTACGTTTGTGATTGCCAGAACATGTGCACCATTAGCTTGCGCTTCACGAAGAGCTGCCAAAGTATCTGCAGTCTCACCGGATTGGCTGACAACGATAACCAAAGTTTCCGGGGTCACGATTGGTGAACGGTAACGATATTCCGAAGCAATGTCATTCTCTACTGGAATACGAACCAAAGATTCGATCATAGTACGTCCTACCACACCAGCGTTGTATGCCGTTCCGCAAGCAACAACTTGGATGTTACGGATGTTCTTGATTTGTTCTTCTGTGATGTTCAACTCTGGCAAAACAACCTTGTTGCCTTCAGCATTAATACGACCACGCATAGTGTCGCGGTAAGCCTTAGGCTGCTCGTGAATTTCTTTCAACATGAAATGCTCGTAGCCGCCTTTTTCTGCGGTAACTGCATCCCAATCGACAGTAATCATTTCCCGAGAAATAAAGTTTCCTTCAATCGTCATCAGTTCGACAGCATCTCTTGTCAAGACTGCCATTTCGCCGTCGTTCAAAATATATACGTTACGGGTATATTCAAGCAATGCAGGAATATCTGACCCGATAAAGTTTTCTCCTTCGCCAAGACCAATAATGAGCGGGCTTGCTTGACGCACAGCCACCAATTTATCTGGTTCATATTCAGTCAGGACGCCTAATGCAAAAGCACCGCGCATGAAGGTAATCGCTTTTTGCACAGCTTTCACAATATCTCCATCATATTCGCGAGCAATCAGGTGTGAAATAACTTCTGTATCTGTTTCGGAGACAAAGTGGCATCCGCCAGCGATCAGCTCTTCTTTCAGATCCAGATAGTTTTCGACAATACCGTTATGAACGACCGAGAACTTCATGCTGTTATCCGTATGTGGATGGGAATTCTCATCGGATGGTTTACCGTGAGTTGCCCAGCGTGTGTGTCCGATACCTGCGCTACCTGCCAGTGGGCTGCCTTCCAGCTTCGACTGCAGATTCGCCAAACGGCCTTGTGCTTTCACTACTTGCAGTCCTTCCCCAGTGAATACAGCAATACCAGCAGAATCATATCCCCGATACTCCAGCTTCTTCAATCCTTCAACCAAGATCCCCTGCGAATTCTGATTACCAATATATCCTACAATACCACACATTATTATTTCCCCCGTCCGAGTTATCGTAATGTGGCGGCATAAGGAAAGAAACGTGCCGTGCGGCATGTTTTTGAGAAAAAGCAAATATTCTGTTGTATTTTTGGATCAACAAAATAAACTGTCACTTACATCTTATGTTCATGAAATGCACAGCCTTCTTCTCTGCCGTGGCAGAATCAACGTGTTTCTTTACGATGCGCGCACACATGAATTTTATATTTCTTATGCACCCATGAAAACGTTGTGTGAAAGGTCGCCCTTCCATTTTCCGTCTCCATTTACGGCTCTGGTGCATCACCGGGAGGTCCCCGCCGAACATTTCGAACACCTCCACCTCGTCAGCTTACGTCTGCCGTGATCCGTTCAAGCCCTTGTCTACATAACCATGTAGCAGCTTTCCCTTCTCCCCCGCGCTCGACCAAGCTCTGGCGCTTGCTATTGCAAACCTCACAATCCCCGCTTTCCTTCTAGAATGACACTTAATCTATTATATGCACCTTACATTACTTTGGCAATGCTGCACCAACCTAAATTTCACAAATCCCTGTTCAGACGATCCATCCAAAAATAATAAACACCGGTGTAACGAGTCCGAATCGCTCTCGCTCTCTACACCGGCTATATAGGTATGGTAATGAATTATACCAATTCGCGTTGAACCACTTCTACAATTTGATTCACATAAAGATCTAGATCTGCCTTATCAGGGCCTTCTGCCATGACACGGATTAAAGACTCCGTACCCGACGGACGTACAAGCACACGGCCATTGTCGCCTAGCTTGCCTTCTACTTCAGCGATAGCTGCTTCGATAGCCTGGTTGTTAGGATAATTGGTCTTATCTTGTACACGAACATTGACCAGCACCTGCGGGTATTTCGTCATCATGCTCTTAACCTCGCTAAGTTGCTTACCGGAAGCTTTAAGTGTATCTACCAGTTGGATAGCCGTCAGAATACCATCACCTGTTGTATTATAATCAAGGAAGATAACATGTCCGGACTGTTCTCCACCTAGATTAAAACCACCACGGCGCATTTCTTCCATCACATACCGGTCGCCTACAGCTGTTTTAGCAGTGTTCAGGGATAATTTCTCGGTAGCTTTGTAGAATCCGATATTACTCATAACCGTTGATACAATTGTGCTATCCTTCAACTTACCAGCACGATTCATTGCATCCCCACAAATACAGAGAATAAAGTCTCCGTCCACTTCATCGCCTTTATTGTCGATCGCAATCAATCGGTCAGCATCTCCGTCAAAAGCAAGTCCCAAATCCGCTCCATGACGTAATACTTCCTCACGCAAAGTCTCTGGATGTGTCGAACCAAATCCAGCATTAATATTCAATCCATCAGGCTCAGCACCAATAGAAATAACCTCAGCGCCCAGCTCTCTGAACAATCTTGGTGCAAGTTCATACGCTGCGCCGTGAGCACAGTCGAGTACAACCTTAATTCCCTTGAAATCTTGAGAAATGGTTGTCTTCAAATACTCCAGATAGAGGTACTTGGCGTCATTATCAACCGTAACCATACCTAAACCAGAGCCGATAGGACGAGGCAATTCATCTACTTCAGCATCCATTAGTTCTTCAATACGCAGCTCAGTTTCATCCGTAAGCTTGAAACCATCTCCGCCAAAGAACTTAATGCCATTATCTTCAACCGGATTATGTGATGCCGAAATCATGACCCCTGCATCTGCCTTTAATAATCTCGTAATATAGGCAACAGCAGGTGTACTCACTACACCTATACGGATTACATCTGCCCCAATAGACAGCAAACCAGCAATAAGAGCCGATTCGAGCAAAGGTCCGGAAATTCGTGTATCCATCCCAATGACAACCTTTGGTTTATGCACGTTACCCGCTAGTACATATCCTCCACAGCGACCAATGCTATAAGCCATTTCTGCAGTTAATTCACGGTTTGCTACTCCCCGCACACCGTCAGTTCCAAAATACTTCCCCATTATTTTTCTCCTTTGAATACGCTACATTAGCTTAATGTTCTATCCTATGATTTGAATACTATTTTGGTGTACCTTTGGGACATATCCTAAAAGACGTATTTCAATAAAAGGTTACGTTCCCCCTGTACCTACAGGATTTTCGGAATTCGTACTTGTGTTAGCTGTGCCATTATTCTCTGGACTGCTATCCGTGGGGACAGGCGTCGCTGTAGCTCCAACTTCTCCGCTATGTGTAGGCTTCTCAGTGGCCTCCTCATCGCCTATAACAGGTTCAGAGCTTGGCTCAGGAGTAGTTACACTACCCGCGTCTGGATGAGGCGTAGGCACCGGCGTTGCAGGTGACAGCAACTGTACAGTTACCGTAAGAGGCACACTTGAATTAGCCAGTGCGATGAATTTAGGCAGTGATACCCGTAAAGAAACCTCGTGAGTCCCGGCAGTCAGGCCAGTCACATCAGCCACAACACCTATATCGTCTTTATTTAGTTGATTTAGCAAAGTAGGTGCACCTGTTAAGGTAAGGGCTATATCCTTGCTTGTTGGATTAACAATACTTCCTTCAAACTCATCACCGACACCCTGTAACTTAATGGGTACCGCTTCAACCGTCCGTTCAGCAATTTCTGAGATCGTTAATGAAACGTTCACGGTTTCAGGCATTACTTTCTCAGTTCCTGCCGGAGGTTTCAGTTCTACCTTCAGTTGCTTCGTTCCTGCAGAATCTATAGCGCTAAGATCGACACTTGCTTCATAGGTAGATAATGCAGCTAATGCATTGGCTTGACCATATACCACGACTGATTCCAGCTCAGGTGTCACATTTGATAAGACAAGAGAACCCGGAAGTTGTCCGGTAAAGCCGATATCCAGCGGTAAGCTCTTAAAAGGCAAGGTAATTGGCAACTCCACCGAAACGGTAGCCGGCTCAATGACGGCATCCTTTACTTCTTTTCCTTCATTATCATAAGCATGCAGCTTCAATTTCTTCTCTTTAAAGGTTTCGTTCTCGCCATTTAGCTCAATGGTGCCTTGTACCTTCACCACTTTGCTTAACTCATTATCTGGCAGCGTAACCTCAACAGTATCCGTAGGCTGCAAGACTGGGGTACCTAATTGATACCCCGCTGCTGGTTCTCCCTTGGTAACCAATGTTATGGGAAAAGACTTTGTATTTCGCAGCTCTACATGTACATTGACCTCTTTAGGAGTCATTCTGACAAGAGTTACACCTCTAGGTAATGAATATGAGAGTGGCAACGTATTATCTCCAGGCTCAACCTTACTTAGATCAAGGGTCACTTTATAGTCGTCCGAGAACTGAAAAGAGATATCCGAGTTCTTCCCCTTAACCTCCATACTCACACTATCTACATCCTTGTATTCCAGTACAAATTTATCTTTATCTAAACCGATCTCTTCGATCTTTACATTCTCAATAATCTTCGATTTAGTATCGACCGTGGTCTGTCCAACAGGCGCAGTGTCGATACGAACCATAGTAAACAGTATGATCCCAAATGCAAGGGCTAGAATCTTATTGAAATTGTTATTGCTCATCCACTTATCCATGATTTTTGTCCCCCTTCCGTTTCCAGAAAGTTGAACCTTTCTCCTTCAGTGATGAACTTACACTCAGCTCTTGATGGAGCTTCGAAATCATTGATTCTTCCTTAATGTCCCTTACAATTTGACCATTGATGGCCAGAGAAATCTGTCCTGTCTCCTCCGAGACAATGACAGACACCGAGTCCGCAACCTCACTAATCCCGATAGCCGCGCGATGTCTTGTCCCCAGTTCCTTGCTAATAAAAGGGTTCTCGGACAAAGGTAAATAACATGCAGCCGCGGCGATCTGATTCCCCTGCATAATAAGGGCTCCGTCATGCAGAGGGGTGTTAGGTATAAAGATGTTAATCAGCAACTCAGAGCTGACTAAAGAACGCATGGCGATACCCGATTCCGTATATTCATTAAGGCCTGTCTCTCGCTCGAATACGATTAATGCCCCTATTTTTCTATGGGATAAATAATTTACGGCTTTAATCACTTCGCCAATTAATTTACTGAGTTCTTCATCACTTTCCCCAGCCCGTCCGAAAAATTTACCTCGTCCAAGCTGCTCCAGTCCCCTTCGTAATTCCGGCTGAAAGATAATAAAGACCGCCAGCACCCCGAATGTAAACATTTGATTCATTAGCCATTTAAGTGTATAGAGGTCTAGCATGGTACTCACAGCCCAAATCAAAACCAGGACCAGAATCCCCTTCAGCAGCTGAATCGCTCGAGTTCCGCGGACCATATTAAGCACTTTATAAATAATGTAGCTGACGATCAGTATATCAATAATATCTTTAATGGAATCTTTCCATGTTAAGTCTGTAAAATAACTCATTGCCTAAAACCCCCGTCATTTCATATTAGCTGGGTTTATGTAAAATGTCTGTTAGATCTGTATCAATATCTAGGTTATAACGTTCGGGCTCCAGTTGCAAGTTTAGCCCCTCACCCATTTTCTAATTTTTCTAAATTTAGGCAACAAAAAAGCGCCATCTTTCCGGAAAAAGAGGCGCAAAATAATATTCCAGCTCAAGGTAACCACTGTCGCTTTCTTTAACGGTAGGCAACTTCAGAGAACATGTTCGTCACTTTATACCAGAGCCAACTTACTGCTTGGTCTATGCTTTTGACTTGCCCAGAAATATGAGCTGTTGAAGCCTGATACAAAGAACCGTCAATGACTGTTACATTGCCGTTCACTTCCCCATATACCTGTGCTTTACCATTCTCTATGGTAAGGTCACCGGTAATAATCTTGCCGGAAGGTACGATTACAGTATCCCCTTTGATAACCACTTGATCCAGATCTGCCCCTCTAACTACAAGTTGTCTATCTGGACTCCAAAAAGTTACGGAACTCATCAGCATTACGACAAGAAACAGAGATGCCGCTGTAAGTGCAGGGTGTCTCTTGATCCAGGTAACAAAAGCATTTTCTTTCTTGGTCTTTGGCAATGAACTCATTATCCGGCTCACAAGATCATCTGAGGCAACAGGATTCTGATGCATTAGGGAGAACATCAACATATCTGTCTGTTCTAATTCTTTAAACTTTGCACGGCAATCTGGACAGGATAGAAGATGCTCCTTCAACTCCCTCTGCTGCTGATCGGGCAAGTCGTCATCCAAGTAGTCGTGCATCATAGAGACGGCCAGTTTGCATTCCATAGGAGCCAATCCTTTCATGAGTGCTATTTAATTATCCTAAGACAAAGGGTCAGGACACATAAGACTTGCTTAACTTACATACGTCGCTCTCCCAAAGATGTTTCATAAAAAAAAATCTATTTTTACATTTTCGGGCCTAATTTTTTACGTAAAAATTCACGACCTCGGTGTACACGCGTCTTAATCGTGGTTACAGGCATGTCGAGCACATCACTTATTTCCTGAAGCGACAAATCCTGCAGGTATCTAAGAATCATCACAGACCTGTATTTCACAGGCAGACTGTCAATGGCCTCATAGATTAGCCCCTGTGTCTCAGAGAGCAGTAATTCGGTCTCAGGTGTTACATTATCACTTGGAATCAACGAATAGCCGTCAAGGCCCTCCTGATCGTTCATATCTGCATCGAGCGAATAGGTTGGTTTCCGTTTGCGTAATCTATCAATACAGAGGTTCGTTCCAATCCGATAAATCCAGGTAGAGAACTTCTGTTTATCATCATACCGATCCAAGTTTCTATACACACGCAAAAAGGTCTCCTGAACTATATCCTCCGCCTCATGGCGATTGTTCAGCATCCGGTACGCCAGATGATATATTTTGTCTTTATATAGTTCCACAAGCTCGGCAAATGCCCTTTGGTCGCCTTTTAAGGCGAGCTTTGTCAATCTGCCTTCCAAATTCTCCACCTGTTAACTCCCCCAGACTTGCCGCCCTTGGTATTTATTTTCAAATATCCACGGTACAAGCAATTAAATCGTAATTCAAGTTTGTGTAAAAATCAAGGATTGTATTGTAACCTTCTCTGTAAACTGAGTTAAAAACTGGACAACTTGGTATAGGTGATTAAGTGCAGCTTCGAGAAATATTTGGACTTCCGGTCGCTGTTATTGTCAGATTTCCTGATTTAAACCGCTACTCGCGGTAGAAATCTGACAATAAAGGCGATCGCTAACGCTCCTACAGTTCCAAACATTCTCTACGCTGCTCCATCACCTGAATAATAAGTGCCACACTATTTACCTTCGCTTACATCTCGGTTACTTGGGTAGGGCCTGAAAGATCAATATTGGGCAAAGCACATCAATATTTTTCAGGACAAAAGAATCACTTGGCAGCACAATATTTAGTTTATGAGCAAAGTAGCTCGTATTAAGCAACAAAATCATCCCGTCGGTTGAATAGGCTTCTGTTAGTTTAAATTTGTCGCATATGGAGCAGACATTGTTATACTTTCCGCAGGGTTTTCAGTGATTTGGCGAGTAAGAACTCCAGTGTAGGTTTAGGGTTTCATTTTGATGGAACAAATTATAGGGAAAACCTCCCTATAAATTAGGTCACAGCTGTTTTATGACCAAGTTATAAGGAATTTCTCCCTGTATATTGGCCAAATTCAATTAATTACACCAAGTTCAGCTGATATAAAGGGAACAATTCCCTATATTTTATCGAAATGAGCTTGAAATACCGATTTACAGGTAATAATCCCCTTTAATTTAGCATTTTGACCCTGAAGCAGAGAAATATGAAACTTAAAAATGTTTATGTGTGCGAACAGACAGTAATTCTTATAAAGATGCAAATAAACACGGGTTCCAGCGCTCCTTTTGTGCATCCTTTTCACACATTCCTGGCAATGTCCATAACGCGTGTGCCACAGCGCATCGCTTTATTTTCGATCTATGATTCTGCTATCGTAATTTCCTATACAAGCACAAAAAGTCCGCCCCAATAAAGGGCGGACTCTTTGTGTTAAGACTATATCAGCCGGTATTCCGAAGACCAGCGGCAATGCCATTGATGGTAAGCAATACTTCGCGGAGCAATTCGCTATCGTCTCCATCGATTTCACGGAGCGCTCTAAGCTCAGATAGCAATTGAACCTGCAGGTAGCTAAGTGGATCAACGTAAGGATTGCGGAGTCTAATCGACTCCTGAATCACAGGAACGTTATCCAAGATATCCTGCTGGCCAGTAATCTTCAGGATCAACTCAGAGGTCAGTTTGAATTCATCTTCAATCTGGCCAAAGATCCGTTGACGTGCTTCCTCGTTCTTGCCCATGCTGGCGTATTCCTTAGCAATGATCAGGTCCGCTTTTGAAATAGCCATTTGCAGCGTATCTATCAGTGTAGTAAAGAATGAGAAGTTCTCATACATATGCTGCATTATCTTCAGATTCTCTTCCTTACCCTCATAGAAACTCTGCAGTCCGGTTCCAGCAGCATACCACGCTGGAAGCAAATAACGGCTTTGTGTCCACGCAAATACCCACGGAATTGCACGCAAGTCTTCAAAGCGGTCACTGTTCTTCCGTTTGGAAGGGCGTGAACCAATATTAAGCTCTCCAACCTCAGGCAGAGGTGTAGATTCTTTGAAATAAGTCAGGAAGTCCGGATCACGGAATATCAAATCCTGATATTTGTGAAGCGAAACTTCAGAGATACGGGCAACAATCTCTTCCCACTTCTCTTCATATAAATCCGCTTGTGGAATTCTCGCATTGATCGCTGCAGTCACAAGCGCAGATGTCGCTTGCTCTAGACTGCGGTAAGCAATCCCTTGCATCGAATAACGGGAGGAGATAACTTCTCCCTGCTCGGTGATCTTAATGCCGCCGCCAATCGTCGAGGCTGGCTGAGCCAGAATGCTGCGGTTAAGCGGCATGCCGCCACGGCCGAGCGCTCCACCACGACCGTGGAAGAACTTCAGCTTGATTCCGAACTTATCGGCTGTAGCTGTAATCTCTTTCAGAGCAACACGTAGTTCATAGTTAGCAGTAACCACGCCGCCATCTTTGTTACTATCTGAATATCCAAGCATGATTTCCTGCAAATCATTCATTGCTCTTACTGCATCGCGGTAGATAGGCATGCTGAGCAATCTATTCATAATTTGTGGCGCTTCATGCAAATCATCAATTGTTTCAAAAAGTGGCACAGCTTGCAACGTACATACAACTGTACCGTCATTATCTTTGCGGAATAGTCCTACCTCTTTAGAGAAGACCATAACCTCCAGAATATCGCTTGCCGCTTCTGCCATACTGATCAGATAACTAGTGATACATTGTTTGCCGTACTCTTCTTGCGAAGCGAAGATCGTCCGGTACACTGCAAGACATTCCTCTGTACCCTCACTATACGTCTGATAAGAAGAAGTGATTGGACGTGGATCATTCAACAGCTTCTCCAGTAGCTCAATCTTCTCATCTTCAGACAGTTTGGAGTAATCCGGCGTAATGTTCATTTTCGCCAGAATTTCAGTCATAGCATTCTCATGTTCTTGACTGTGCTGACGCACATCAAGTGTCGCCGTATGGAAACCGAACAGCTCCACTTGACGGATCAATTTCTTAATATAAGTGTCGGCCACATAATCGGCATAGTGATGCCGTAAGCTGCGGTCAATCACGTTCAAATCATCGATAAACTCTTCAGGTGTAGAATAACGCTCAAGAGTATCTTTTTTCTCATCATCCAGAACATTTTGTGTCTTGGAGATCATATAGCTAAGCTTAATACGGTAAGGTTCATTATCATTGCGCCATTCTTCCATCTTGCCAAGATTAATGATCTCACGATCAGCTTCAATGGATTCTACTAGCTCAGGTGTCACCTTAACAATACTTGTACTAAAGCTTAGATATTTCATGAGTTCACGCATAATCCGTTGATATTCCCGAATCGCCAGCTTACGCTGCATGCGCAAGGTCTGTGAAGTAACTGTAGAAGTTACCGAAGGGTTACCGTCACGGTCTCCACCAATCCATGAGCCAAAACGCAAGTAGGTTGGTACATGCCAATTCTGCCCTGGGTAGTATTTACTGAGACAACGTTCAAGTTCTTGATAAACATCGGGCAATACATGGAAGATCGTCTCATGGAAATAGTACATCCC
This sequence comes from Paenibacillus sp. FSL H7-0737, assembly GCF_000758545.1. Taxonomy (NCBI): domain Bacteria; kingdom Bacillati; phylum Bacillota; class Bacilli; order Caryophanales; family Paenibacillaceae; genus Paenibacillus; species Paenibacillus sp. FSL H7-0737. The sequence goes on from NZ_CP009279.1 coordinate 6,048,771, forward strand.
ATTACGTACTTCATCGAGTACGGTAGGCTTACGGTCACGCAGTTCATCCGTTTGCCATAGCGTAATCACTTCATTTAATAGCTTCTCACGGAGCTGTTCACGCTCCCGGAAGGTTAAGGTAGGGTTATCCAGACCCATAACATCATCAGATATCCGCTTATGAATATCGAGAATAGCACGGCGCATAGCTTCCGTTGGATGTGCCGTCATTACAAGTTCCAGAGATAATCCTGCAATAATCTCGTTAACTTCCTCATGAGAGAAATCACGTTCACGAAGCTCTTTAATCGCGCTTTCTATAGAACCGGGTTGGACTGTCTCCCCAGCTGAACGTTCATAGTCACGTTTGCGGCGAATCCGATGGTTCTGTTCGGCAATATTCACGAGCTGAAAATAAATAGCGAATGCTCTTATTACCTGATGACGGTTCTCTGGATCCAAAGAATTGATTAACTCCTTAAATTCACTGTGCAGTTCAGGTAAAAATAGTGAGCGCAGCGATTTACTGGTTTCGCGAATTTTCTCCACGATCTCTAGTAGTTCGTTACCGCCTTGGTGAACCAAGACCTCTCCTAAAATGTTCCCCAAGAACCGTACGTCCCGTCGCAGCAGATTGTTAGAGTTGCTTTTGCTGACGGTAGTCGTAAGTTCGGTCATGCTGCTCCCCCCATTCTCTTCCGGATCAATGTGTTAATTATTGTCTGTCTAAAAATCGCCTATTAAAGCTTTCCTCATATCATACAATAAAACTGTGTGAAAATCTCCAACTATTTTGCGCTGTAAAGCGACACAGTATCTAAGATTATACACCAATTTCTCAATTTATACAGTCCTTATATTTTATGTATTCTTTCTTATATATAATGGCTCTAGCATACCTTCATTATGTGTATTTAAATACGGAGCGTTCGAATCTGATCGATGAACAGGCCAATAAGAGGAGAATAATGACGATCGCGGTTATACGAATAATAAATATGTCTTTGAAAATTATAATCTGGAATGGTGCGCATTAGCAATCTTCCTCTGGCTACCTCATCCTCCACAGCAAGACGCGATATAAACGAAACGTACTTTCCACTCATAAGCGATTGCTTTATGGCCTCCAGTGAATCCAGTAGAATATAGGTCCTCGGTTCATTCCCCTCACGCTCAAACCATTTATCCGTCAGTTGGCGTGTACTCGACTCCTTGTCATGTAATATAAAACTTGCTGAAGCAATCATAGCCGGATTTAGATTAGAAAATGAGGCAAATTCATGAGATGGCGAAAAAACAAGCACGAGCTCGTCCTCACACAAGGCTTGAGTATGCAGATCTGGTAGATAAAAAGATTCTGTAGACAAAATACCAAGGTCAATCTCATGGCTAGCCAGCATTTCTTTGATTACAGGGGAAGGCTTAACCGATAAAGAGATCGTAATCCCCGGATGTTGTTCTCCAAACAGCCCCAATATTTTTGGAAGAATATAAGTAGCTGGAACGTAACTGGCACCAATCTTAAGCGTTCCCCGCCCCGCCTGACTGAACTCTTTTACAACCCGCTCCGCTTCTGCAGCTAGTGCATTGATTTTAGTCGCATAATGAAGAAACGCTTTTCCACTCTCCGTAAGAATCATTTTATCCATTCTGGATTCAAATAACTTCTCCCCCAATTGCTGCTCTAAATTCTTTAAATGGTACGTAACGGTGGGCTGCTTCAGTCCGAGTTTATCGGCTACTGTAGTTATTTTCTTATGTTTATTTAACAGTTCTACGATTTCCAGCTTGATTAAATTAAGGTTCATTATCATCCACTCCTCGCCTATTCACTAAACGGTAACATAGAAGAATTCTATGAATGTTAAAATAAATCGGCAAAAAAGTTAATATCACAGTTACATTCAGCAAATATAGCGGGAATTCTTTACCTTTACACTAAGAACAAGCTTAAGAACAGGCAGGTAGATAGAGATGAAGGAAATTACAATCCACAGATTGGAAAAGAAATTCGGAGATGTGCATGCCTTGAAGGCTGCAGATCTGAAGATTCCCGCTGGAAGCTTTACGACATTACTCGGTCCTTCAGGTTGTGGAAAGACGACACTACTCCGTCTGATTGCTGGGCTAGAAACACCGGATGCTGGAGAAATCCTAATGGATGACGAGTTTATTTTCTCAGGCAGCAAAAAAATTAGTCGACCCATCCATAGCCGCAACTTTGGCATGGTCTTTCAAGATTTCGCGCTCTGGCCGCATTTAACTGTCTTCGAGAATGTCGCCTTCGGACTTCGTGCCTCTAAGCAGAAAAAGGATTTACGGATTAGGGTTCAGCAAGCCCTTCGATCCGTAAAGCTGGAAGGACTCGAGCTACGCTTTCCCCATCAGCTGTCCGGTGGACAACAGCAAAGGGTTGCTTTTGCCAGAGCTGTAGTTACTAGACCCCAACTCGTATTGTTCGACGAGCCGTTAAGTGCACTGGATGCAGTCTTGCGAGATGAAATGAGGCTGGAGTTAACCTCCTTGGTGAGGAACATGGGTATTACCGCTCTATATGTCACCCATGATCAAACCGAGGCGATGTCTATGTCAGATGAAGTGGTCGTGATGCAAGGTGGAACTATTTTACAAGCAGGTTCTCCTGAGGAGATTTATCAGAAACCCAATCATCCTTTTGTAGCTCATTTTATTGGAAAATCCAACTGGATCGTTCCCGATAAGCAAATGCTTCGTCCGGAACATTTACGTTGGTCTCAGGAGAATGCTTCCTCTCTCCCTTTTACGGGGACGATTCGACATGTGAGCTATATGGGTGATCGCTATGAGGTCATTCTAGAAATGGAGAACCAAACCGCTTGGACCGCTTATCATGATCAACGTCTACCTGTTGGAGAGACGATCCAGGTCTACGCTTCAGAGCACCAGATCCATCATCTGAATTAAGCGTCCACTGCATGGAATAGCTCGTATGATGCTGTTCCATGCAGCAAGATGCAAAAAATATTAGGGAGGCATTCACATTGAAATCAATGAATAACACTAAAGGACTTAGTACACTTCTTCTAACAACTATAATCGGAGCGAGTCTAGCCGGCTGTAGCTCTACTAACACTCCTGCTGCTAACGCAAGCAATCCGACTTCAACCGCTAACACTACAGCTCAAACTGAAGCACCACAACCCACAGAGAAAGCTCTGAGTGGCAGTCTTGTCGTCTACAGCGCAGGTCCTGAAGGTCTAGCCAATAAAATTAAAGACGGCTTTGAAGCCAAAACCGGTGTGAAGGTCGAAATGTTCCAAGGCACTACTGGAAAAATACTAGCCCGTATGGAAGCAGAGAAGTCCAATCCAGTAGTCGATGTTGTTGTTCTTGCCTCCCTTCCGTCCATGCAAGGGATGAAGAATAATGGTTTATTGCTTCCATATAAAGAGGCGGTTAATGCAGATAAGCTCGTTAGCGATTGGTCAGACACAGCAGATGGCAATTATTTTAGCTATAGCGCATCCGCACTGGGGATTGTCTACAATACTAAAAAAGTTAACACACCTCCGACTTCATGGGATGATCTCACTAAAGCGGAATGGAAAGGAACCGTCAATATTCCAGATCCTTCGCTATCTGGCTCGGCTCTAGATTTCGTAACTGGATATTTAAGCGCTAAAGGGGACAGCGGTTGGGATCTTTTTAAACAATACAAAAGCAATGGTGTAGCGATGGCGGGCGCCAATCAGGAGGCACTTGATCCGGTTATTACCGGTGCTAAATCTGTCGTTGCCTCAGGTGTAGATTACATGGCTTACAAGGCAAAAGCTGATGGAGAGCCTGTAGATATCGTCTACCCTGCTGAAGGAACAGTAATTAGCCCTCGCCCGGCTGCGATTATTAAGACAAGTCCGAATGTAGATAATGCCAAGGCTTTTATCGACTATCTTCTATCTGATGAAGCACAAGCGCTAGTTGCTAAAGCCTACTTATTGCCAGGTAGAACCGATGTGAAAGCAGAGAATCGTGCGAATCTCAATGAAATTAAGACATTTGATGTGAAATGGGAATGGATGAACGAACATAGTGATGAAGTTTCCTCGACCTTCACACAAATTTTTAAATAAGCGTAATGAATATTAACTCTTTACGCTCATTTAAATGGGTGAGCGGCGGACTTGCTTTATTTATACTGACAGTGCTCGTACTGCTGCCACTCCTGCTCATTTTTTGGACCAGTATCTATCCCAATGAGCAGTTTGATATAGCCGCGCCACTACGAACCATTATGAGTAGTCATGATCTGGTTGAGGTACTGCTGAATTCTATCGGGCTCGGGGTAAGCGTTATTCTACTAACTACGCTATTTGCACTACCTCTGGCCTGGATTATGGCTAAAACGGACTTAGGGCATCATAATTGGCTGGATGTTGTGCTACTAATTCCTTTTATGACTCCGCCATACATTGGTTCAATGGGTTGGATGTTATTTATGCAGACGGGTGGGTATATGGAACAGTTTCTGCCCGCTTCCTCCGTGCTGACTCCGTATTTCTTTAGTTATGGAGGGATGGTGCTGATCATGAGCCTGCATTTATTCCCCTTCCTGTATTTACTGCTGCGTAATGCGCTCTTGCAGATCGGGGGCAATCTGGAGGAAGCAGCCTCTGTTCATGGTGCTCCGTTCTTTTACAGATTTAAAAAAGTGATCATTCCCTTGCTGTTATCCAGCTATGGGCTTGGGGCTCTTCTGATCTTCGTCAAAACGATTGCTGAATTTGGTACCCCTGCGACCTTTGGTCGTAGGATCGGCTTTTACGTTCTGACCTCTGAGATCCATAAGTATATCTCTAGTTGGCCAATAGATTTTGGAAAGGCTACTTCACTAGCTTCCTTGCTGCTCGGAGTTTGTCTCGTCATGTGGTACATCCAGACTCTAATTAGCAGCCGCTTTTCTTATCGCTTAATAGGCGGAAAAGGGACTCGTACCAAACGTTATAAAAGTACTGGAATTGTAGGGGTTCTTAGTTGGGGATATGTTGTTCTATTACTTCTAGCATCTATCGGCATTCCCTATTTCTCGATCATTACAGCCTCATTGTTGAAGCTGCGAGGAGAAGGCGTATCATGGAGCAATTTAACCTTGAAACATTATGCAGAGCTGCTATCACCGGGTTCTCAGGGTCTTGAGGCTTTATTAAATAGCTTCACATTAGCCATCGTTGCTTCCAGTATCGCGGTTATTCTTGGGACTTGGTTTGCCTTAACTGTAGGAAAAGGAGCTACATTCAAGCAGAAAATTACAGATCTATTCAGCCTACTTCCCAACACAGTTCCTGGAATTGTAATTGTAGTAGGGCTAATCCTGCTATGGAATGCTCGCTGGATGCCTATTCCGCTCTATAATACCTACTGGATGGTTGTGCTTACCTACGTTGTACTATTCATCCCCTATACTGTTCAGTATGTAAAAGCGAGCTATGGGCAGATCGATTCTTCCCTTATGCAAGCGGGACAAGTATTCGGAGGAAGCAAGCTTTATGTGTTCCGCCGTATCCTGCTTCCACTCATTCTACCGGGGATGGTGGCTGGATGGATGATGACCTTCACCATTTCCAATCGGGAACTGGTAGCCTCCTTACTCATTCTTCCACCTTCAATGCAGACATCGGCGACCTATATTTTTGCCCAGTTTGAACAAGGTGCAGTAGCGATGGGGATGGCCATGGCAGTAATCTCTGTCGGCGTTACTACTATATTACTACTAGTATTAGAATATTTAAGCCCAGATAGAAAGCGGAGACAACGATGAGCACACTAACGATTTGGGGAGGGGCCGGAGAGCATGGCCGTTCCTCCTATCTTTTGCAGAACAAAGATGGGCAATCTGGTATTCTACTCGATTGTGGTGTCAAAAAAGAAGGTCCAGGTGAATACCCCCTGCTTGATACAGACATCATCCCGCATTTGCAGGCAGTGTTTCTGTCCCATGCGCATGAGGATCATTCCATAGCACTTCCCCTACTATATAAGTATGGATATTCAGGTAAGGTATGGACAACGAAAGCTACCGTTAAACAGCTTCCCGATTATTTCGAAGCTTGGGATAAATATGTGGCTGCTCAGTCCGCATCACTGCCTTATGGAGAAATAGATAAGCAATCTATTCAGTTCATGTATTTGGAGGAGCATATCCCCCCTCAGACTTGGCTGAGGATTGCACCTAATCTTCGAGTACAATGGGGGCGAAGCGGACATTTAGCAGGTTCGGTTTGGCTGATCCTCGAATGGGACGGAACAGTCGTATTTTTCTCAGGGGATTATACGAAGGAGTCGCTGCTGCTCATGGCAGATTCACCTACGATTATGGAAGCCGGAGCTAAAGATGTCGTCGATCTATCCATTATCGATGCCGCATACGGCGCTGATCCTGATGAGCAGCTTATAAAGTTACAGCAATTAGAGTCAGCGATCTGTAACACTCTGCAAAATGGGGGTTCAATCCTCCTTCCGGTGCCTATCCATGGCAGAAGCCAGGAATTGATCGTATGGGCAAGCGAGTGTTTCCCGGATGATCAGCTGATCGTCGAAGAAGAGCTCATAGCACCTTTAAGAGGTTTGAGCGATAAGACCGAATGGCTAAAAGAGGGCGCTATTCAGCGCGTTGATATGCTTTTTAATAGAAAGAACTTGTGTATTATATCTAATTCAGAGGAACGAGCAAAGGCATTGTTGAATCTCAAGAGCTCAATCGTGTTTACCAATGATGGAATGATGCAGTCGGCAAAAGCACAAGAGTATTTTCATCAGCTCTCTGCTTCTCCTAAGAACCATGTGATTTTCACGGGACATTTGGCGGCAGGCAGTTTCGGGCACCGTCTCGTTAAACATTCTATGGTAGAAGAATCTAGCGACATGAGATGTACAGTCTCACTCATTCGCTATAAGGTCCACCAAGGCTTACCGGATATTCGAGAAATGCTCCAAACGATTCCTAGCCGCCGGTCGGTGCTCGTTCATGCTCCCAAATCGCATATTGATCATGTCACTTCTATATTAGAAGGAGAAGGTTTTGCAGGGCTGTACTCTTTGCTGCCTGGAAGTACGCTTTCGTTCTGAAGCTTAACTATGTAATCTCGTAAAAAAAACAATGGGGCTCTTCCTTAGGTCTATGTAGACGTTTTGGAACAGCCCTTTTTAATGATTCGTACCGATTATCCATTTACTCTTTCGTCGTCCCCGGTCGATCCTTAAAAGCTAGCTCAAACAACCCCGTCGCAGATAAACCAGCCAACCCCCCAGCCCAAAGGCGAAGGACGATATCCAGTTCGGTAAAAGGATACGCTGCCGCTCCGATGAGCAAACCTATTAATAGTCCGATAATTGGGACTGCATTACGCGGGATGTTGATACTATTTTTGGCCAATTGAACCAGAGCAAGTACGAATACAGCTAATATTGAGGCAAATGCCATAACATCATCTAAAATCTCTCTAGTTTCCATGATAGACACCTCCTTAGTGAGTACTTTTAATCTCAACCGTTCTAGTGGCGGAATCATAACCCACCTGTGCACCTAGCGCTTCTGCAATAATACGAACGGGAACGTAGGTGATGCCTTTTTCAAGCACTCCATCTGCAATCTTAACCCCGTTAACCTTTACGACGGCAATAACATCACTCTTCAAGTCTTCCTCCTCCTTCCGATGGATGATTTTGTACGCTGCCTCCACTGCGGATGTTGAGGGCTTGCCCCCTGCACGTAACTGTGTGAGCGTTAACCCAAAAGCCATTTGAAAATGTGGGTAATCCTTAAAGCTAGTCCAATCGCCTCCCCATTCGAATCCAAGTGCCTTGGCCTCTTTTACAACCTCCTGCCAATCTGCGATCTGGTTGTTATTGTCGTCCCGGCGCATATCCCAAGACACACTCGATCCATTCGGCAGCAAAAGAGCAAAATCTACGGCTAGTCCAAAATTGTGGTAGCTATACCCGCCACGCGCATTGGTAACAATCGCTCCAGGCTTAGTGCGTCCTTGTGCGTAAAGAGCATCCTGCTCAGCAATTGTGCGAAGACCCTGCGTAATGAGAATGGGGATGTTGAGCTTGTAGCAACGCTCGATTAGAGCAGTAGCAGCGGAACGGACTACGGGGTGTAGACCTGTTAGGCGTGAGGCTGATTTATTTTTTACCTGCATTAGTGTCAACATGATGATCCTCTTTTCTGTCTATCTTTTTCAGATAAATAAATTGGTCATATTTCCCGGAACGGGTCAATATTGCGAGTATGATGATCCCACCAGTTGTACCGAAATGGGCGATAGCCCAGCTATATTGCAGCCAAATTAGCCATGCTGCCGAGTCCGCTCCTAGTAGAGCTACCAAACGGAATAGTAGAATGATTAACATATTGAATGTATGGGCCATTAAGAAAAAAAGCATAGCCAGCATAAACACGCTGACCACACCTTTTCGGAATCGTTCATAAAAATATTGCCTGTGGCGATAAATGATATATAATCCGCAGGCTGCAGTAGTGCTATATAGCAACAATAATAAAAAATCAATCATGTGCATCATGATCCCCTCGATCATAGACTAAATATTTGGCGAATCGGTTACGATCAATCTCCTCCTGAATTTCCTGCGAGACATTTTTATAATGACTTATGGTCAGCGTAACGCTGGTAGAGGCTCTGCGGAGCTCCATCTCTTTATCAACATGCCGGGGGAGAAGCAGCCGCCGAATCCATTGTGACAGCATTCCTAACTCCCCCTGTCTTCCGTATGGTCAATCTTCAGTTTCTTTAAGACGTCCAGTGTCGGCTGCATAAACTCCGAGCGCTCCTTGTCCAGAATCGCTTGCAGACGATCCCGATCCTCCTCTGCACGATCCAGCAGTTCTCGCGGTACAAGGTGTTCCCTTTGACAATCGCACGCAATAATACCATGAGCACGATCATCAAAATAAACGCAACAATATAAGCCAGCCCATACTTATCCGCCAGCGGCAGCAGCTTCTCCAATTGCGCAATATCCCCCTCTTTCATTCGTCCGCTCCTTTCTGTAATGATGTTGATGCAAGATAGCCCCCGGCACACCGAGGGCACAAAAAAACACGCTCCTGTGTGGGCGTGCTAGTTACTTAGCTGATGCTGCTTGCTCGGTCGTATTATTTTCAGCAAAATGAATATCTGATCGCTTCTCCATAATCTGTGCCCTAACCAAAATCTGATTGTCAGCCTGCATGTTATATGATGAGATGATATCCTCTATAGGACCTTCCTCACGATCGTAACGAGTCATGCAGGCATTAGCCATCAAGCGGATTTTGGCGGCTGTTAATGAATCCATAGTCATAGTGTATGAACCTCCTAGTAGTATTAGATGCTTAGTAGTTCAGCAATAATGACTTCAACGTCTTGAAGACGATCCTGCAAAGCAGTATTTTCTACGCGCAGTTGTTCGACTTCGCTTAATTCTGGCGGTTTGTTAGCTTCTGCTTCTAGGTACGCTTGCCACGCTGCTTCGAGTTCTTCTTCTGTAGGTTGTGGGGCGTCTAGGTTCCAGGCGGCGATGTATGGACCGCGTTCAATAATGTCGTAGTCTTTGCCTTCGACTAGTCGATTAAAATCCACTGCATAACGATAGTGTACCCCTTCTATTAACTTGGATTCATCTTCTTCTAATGGGCGGATCTCGTAGCGTATGTGACCATCTACGCCTTCGCGTAATACAGGTTCAGGACCGTCATCCCGCACCATAAAGTCATGCACTGGGTCAGATTTTGGGTGCATGTGCATAATTGCTGCTGATATGTTCATTATAATTCCTCCATTACGCAATTTGAGATACCTTGAATCTTGAATATATAGAATCAGTCGTTATGCTTTTATCTATAGAATTATGATGCTGCACATAGGCTTCAAGTTTGTCTCCGGCATTTATAAGGAGCATAGCAGTTAAAGATAGCTGTATGTCGCCACCAGAGTTCACTGGTATACCATAAGTACCTATTTCTCTGTTTGTTCCGTTTCTATAAATTTGGAGGTAATGAGAAGTTAGTGCTTCCGGCGAACTAACTACAATAGAACATTCAATTAGATAAAGCCCTGATTTCGCTGCTGTAAACATACTCGTCGAAGGGTTATATTCACCGAGATTGTCGTAATACTCAGTTTGGAAATTAATCTTTGTTAAAATAGCTTTCGGAACCACTTGATTAGTAGATGGTATGGCAGAAAAGGCACTTCGTTTTGAAAATGTATTATCTCCCCAAGGGTTAAGAACTCCACTAGTGATGATACCATTTAATGAGCCTTCGGAAGTTATTCCTGATGGCTGTGAGCCATATTTATAGATTGAACCGCCATGACTAGCGTAAAGACCCACGCCATTCGCTTGCCCCGTGTTATCGAGTGATGTAACAATCGAAGCACTTCCGACTATTATTCCAAAGTTTCGTCCAGATACCGAAGAATTTCTAATGTCTGCGTTTTGACCTGCAATATTAATGCCCGGATAATTAGCGGTAGTTTCACAGGAGCAATTTTTAATGTCGATGTTTCCGCCGTCATACGCATTAAAACCCATTGAGGTTGTGGTATTAGCAGAAAAACCGTCTATAACAATACGATTGCACCGTTCAGCCACGAAGGAGCGGATAGTTACAGAAGTACCCATAAATTGAACATGACCACCGCCTACTTTGCCGCTTATTCTCACATCTTCGGCATAGGTTCCAGATGCAACATTTATAGATGCAGTATGATTAACAACTTGAGGAATCATGCCGATAGCCCTATTGATTGTTTTAAATGCCCCTGCTGCCGTATTGGCTGAACCGTTGTTTGTGTCGTTCCCATCCGTCCGCACATAGTAAGTAATATCAGCCGTCGTCTGCTGCGGTGTAGTAACCAAAGGCGCCTTACCATTCAACTGCCCCTGAATCCCACTAGTCACCCCATCCAAATACCCAAACTCTGCGTTCGAGACCACGCCAGTCCCAATCTTCGAAGCATCAATCCCAGCCGCAGAATTAACGTCTGCATTTACAATCACTCCAGTCGCAATAGCCGTAACTCCATCACCATTACTAGTAACATCCCCCGTGTGATTAGGATGCACATAATTATTCGCTCCCGTAGCAATACCCGCCAGCTTAGTTTTCTCAGCTGCGGTGTAATCGTTGGTCGACAGCTGTTTGCCAGTAACTTTATCGACCTTGCTAGTAACGGCATTATCCAAGATGTCCATATTCCCATTTAAATCGGCAATATCAACGATATCTGTTCCCTCGGGCTTCTTTAATCCCAAATTTCCTGTGGTTTGCATGTGTCACTCTCCTATCTATAAGTTCTTAATTCATTCCATGTTTTACTGTGGGCATTCTCCCAGTTTAAAACCTTAACAGAGTCCCACCAGGTATAGCTGAACACAAATTCATAAGCTAAATGCGCGGGTTTAATCTCTTCAATAATTTGAATTAGCCCTGCCATATTCGGAGGGATCCCCAGCGTACTCACAAAATGAATCTCAAAACGGTACTCATCAGGCACTTCCTTAACTTCAACCACTCCACCTGAAAAAGCGGACGCTGTCCGCTGGATCATCTCCGGCGTTGTCGTCCCGTTTCCACGCAGCTTCGCCTTAATCATCTCTCGGCGTGTGGCATATGACTTGGATGAATCAATATTTAGTCCAAGCTCAGCCTCCCAACGTCCAAGGCTCACCGTTGCTGTTTCAACAAACGCCTGATCCAGTACATCTATAGTACCTACCTTCAGTCCACCAATTTCTAGCCCGATGGTCTCCTGAAGCTTCTCCATTTCACGAACATTCTTATAATAATCCGGCAAATACTGCATTAGATCAGGCGCTTCGACTTCACCCGGATGGCTCGAATCTTTATCTGCCGAATATTGCAATTCGCTGTATAAAGAGCTGCCGTAACTCATCCTCTACACCCCCTTCAGTTGATTCCAGGTTAGGGGGCCTTTGGGCAAATAATCATGTGTATGCGCCGCCGGAGGGAATACCGCTGGTTTACCCGCTACACCCGCCCAAGCTACACTATCCGCTTGTTGCGCGAAATCCACCTTGCCATTGTTATTCGTATCGTAAATGCTTTTCAGCATATCTCCGGTACTCTGCGCGGCTACCAGTAAGACATTACCAGCTGCAGAACCAATGTACAGCTTGCCACTGTCTGTACAATAGCCAAGCTCACCAATAGCCAGTGCTCCAATCGCACTTTCCAATCCGCGGCGTATTTGAATCAATGTCTTTAAAGCCATTGTCCCGCCCCCTAGAAAGTTCCGCCATCAATACTGGCTACGGTAAGTTTATTGCCATTCGCAGCATCATAAATGATGCTACTTCCATCCACACTTACAGCTACACCGGATCCATCTACGGTGATCCCTTTTCCAGCCGTCACCGCAATCGCGTCTGCAGTAACCGTGATCCCATTACCTGCACCAATATTCAGCGTCACAGCATCGGCTTGACCGCCGCCGATCAGCCCGTTACCAGCGGTAATAGTCTGTAACGCACCACCTGTGCGCACCCATGCGCTACCGTTCCAGCTATAAATCTTCTGCTCATCATCGACGTAAGCGGTCCAGCCTACAGCCGGAACATAAAATACCCAAGCGGCAGATTGATATTCAACGATTTGATTCGTTTTCCCCGCCCATGCCCCGGTTGCTCCAGCTGGAATAATGTATCGATCACCCTCAACCGGACTGGCTGGTGGAGCCAGCAGGTTCTGATCTTTTACCGACGCTTGCGGTTCAATGTTATGCTTGGCCAGCTCAATTTCATTTTTAATCTTTTGCGCTGACCACAAATCTGTAATCGTAGTCCCGGCATCATTGATCGTCCGGTGCTTGGTCACATCATCAATATGAGTCTTAATCTCAGCCGCGGTCTTTACGTTCGTGCCATCTGATACTTTATTGATATGCCCCGCACTAATATCCGCTTTAAGCACCTTCGCATAGGTTGCTCCATCAGCGATATCATCAATTGTACCTGTCAGATCGCTAAGCTTCTGCGCATTCATCCGCCGCCAGGCTGCCCCATCATCAAAATACAAATATCCGCTATTCGTACCCGTAGTCACGTAATACAAACGGCCAACGGCTCCTGCAACTGGACGAGAGGCTTCTGGACCCGATAGTGCCCTTCCGACCATGGAATTGGAAGTCCCATCACCAACATAAACTTCCTTAGTGTCACTGCAAAAACCAAGCTCTCCTACCTTCAACACGCCATAACTCGTTAGTTCAGCCTTTGTTCCCCGCTTTATTTGTATGGTCTGTGCCATTTTACACCTCTCTTCTAAAAGATCCCCCGTCAATCTGGCCCTTGCTCTTATAACGTTCTATTTCAGTTTGAACAGCAGTAAGACTTTCCTGCAAACCGTTAATATCCTCTGCTTCAACGGTATCGCCGGGGGTTTCGTAAGTCACATAAACCTCGGGCACATCGGCAAAAATCTTAATCAACCGCCGCCATGGCGCTTCATCCGGAAAAGACACCGTAAAATTACGCAGCTCGATCCCGGAATACTGTGACCCTGTGTACACTGCGATGGTCTGATTATTGATGTTGTCATGCGCAAGCGCACCACTATACATGCCATTTACAAGCGGTAATCTCTCTTCAATAACATAGCTGCCGCCGTTTGCTTTTTTATTAAGCTTTTCTTGAAAAATATCAACTTTCTCCGGATAACCCATGCTACACCTCCAGTAAAACATTGCCGAACAATGGAATTTCTTCTTCGTTCAACATTACGTTGCCCGCTCCACCGTTCAGCTTCAGCTCACTGTAATCTGCGACTCCCTCAGTAGCTAGCAATAGGGCACCGATTACAGACTGGCTAATATAGGTTGCTGAAAAAGCCTTCTCTTTGCGATAGCTCTCAAGAATCGCCTTAAATTCTTCATTTACAGCTTGCAGCGCATAACCTGAAGCAAGGGTTACTTTTGCGCTTACACTAATACTTTTGCCCTTCGCTGACGCCACAGTTACAACAGCACCTACGGGGGCTTTCCCCTCACCCGCTCCAGAGACCGGATCAATGTAATGCTGAACCTTTGTCACCAGCAGCTCAGAAGCAGGAAGTTTCTCGGCATCCACAACAATCACTTTCACCGTCTTAGGACCGTTCCATAACGGAAAAACACGTGCACCTCCCACCCCTACAACCTGCATAGCCCACTCCATATAGTGATATTTATTGCCGCTAGTAGCTGGGCGTCTGGCTGAATCCAAATAACGCTGCCGTAGCGATTCATCCGATTCGGAGTTCTCCCCAGGGATCAGAAGGGAAGCTATTTCCCCACGCGCGAGGTCTGAAATATAATCCACCGGCAGCAAAGAGCCAAAATATCGGTTTCCTTCTTCTCCAGCGGTTTCACTCTCCAACCGGTACACTCCAGGAGATAGCTTCTCCACAGCCATATAATTCAGCATATCGAGTGAAAAGCGGCTTCCGAGAGGGACATCTACAAATCCTCCATCCGCTTTATAAAAAATCCCCTTCAGTTGCGCTTTGCTCGCTTCTCGCCTAACAATTCCTGACCAGGATATACTTCGCTCCAAGTACTCTCCGGTCGCCGTATCTGCAAAATACAGATTATTATTCACATCCAGCTCAATGTACATCTGCGCGAGCTCTGCTGCTGCCGGAGCGAGCGCGTCATAAATAATGCTGCCCTCGCGTTTATCCAGACCTGACGGAACCCGGTCCAGCATCCGCTCTAAAAGAGCCTCATACGTCTGATTCTCATACATCCTCATTCCACTCCTTTCTCAGCTGAAAATTTCCGTAACGTGTAACCACCTTGCAGTCAAAAGTTAAGTTTTCTCCGGTAAAAGAAACCTCAATATTTTCTAAGCTAAGGATTCGTTCATCCTGAAGTAAGGCCTCATTAATGACACGTCTGATTTCAGCTCTGACTAACAGCCGATCCTTACCCAGAACCAGCTGCCACTCTGTTCCGTAATCCGAACTGTAAATCAGATGTTCAAATCTATCGGTTCGCAGAATTTTGGCCGCTGCCTGCTGCACTGCCTCAAGTCCATCCACTTGGCCAGTGATCCTTTTTCTGTCCCAATCCATTCGGTAAGTTAGACTGGGGCTTTCCCCACGTTCAAGGTTGACCTCGCCTTCAAGAAGGGCAGTTATCGGTCCAGATTTTCCAATCGCAGGAATCATATCGGACTCACCAGCCGATCCAGAACAATATAGCTTTGTCCACCCTGCATCCGAACCATCAGAACCCGATCACCAGAGGCAAGCCCTCGACGCACTACCACTTCTCTACCCTCTAGTTCGACTTTACATTCCATTACCGATTCAGGCAGCACTAGCGCATTCCCCGATAAAATAAAACGTTGATCCACCTGGATCTGCAAAGGAGCTACCTCCGTTACCGTCCCATAAGAAAAAGCCACGGGATTTGTATTTCCCACGGCTCCTAAGCTTGCTTTTTTTATAATATCCAACATCATTTCTACACCACCTTTATATCGAGGGACATCGTATGCTCCCCACCGGAAATCTTATGACTGCATTGATCCACCAGAAACACCTGAGTCTTGAATTCATCAAGCAGGACATAAATGAAATTACCAGCCCTTACGCGCATATCACCAATCGCCTGTACGGAGAGACTAAGCTTTTCACGGTTGTGCATTTTTAGCAGATTATTTGCCTTCTCCTGAATTTGTGCAGCATTCGCTTTGTCATCGGCCTTCTGATACAAGTGCAGGATACCCCAGCGTTTCACATTATCCTTATCGCTAACCGGAAAGAAATCACGCTTACCAGACTTCTCGTTATCCTTGTATAGAAAAATGGTGTTGTACGTATCATCATCAATACTTTTTTTGAGCGAATAGTCGTACAGATACTGCCCCGCTCCCAGCACCAGATTAAGCAGCATAGACTCCGGTTTACGAAGCGTCAGCTTACCAAAGTCATCGTAAAAAGCCATCAGCCTCCCCTTATACTGAAGCTCACTGCCGATCGCTCCCATAATGATGTCCAGCAGCTTTTTGTCATCTTGAATTAATGAGGGAATTCGGTACTCTGTATTCTCCAGCACACCTGTCTTCAGGCCGTAGTCCTTGGTTATTTTAGTAATAACATCGCTAGCCGTGACATCCTGCAAAACATAACTACCATTGCCTAGTAAATAACGAATCTGATCATAAGCAGTCAGCTTAATCTCCTGATCCGAGCCTGTATCAATGCTGAACACAAACCCGTAGAATACATCCACATTATCTTTGCTGAACTGAATAATATCACCGTTGTTGATGCTAAACTTGGGATGCTGATAGATTCCACTGTCCACAAGTGTTAACTCTAGCGTTGCTGGCTTTCCTGAGCGGGCTGTTTTCCAAGAAATATCGGAGACGATGCCAGAAATATCCCATAGATTCCCTTCCTTATTCTTCACAAGCAGTTCCATAACATCCTCCTACGGCAGCTTAATGACCTTACCGATTGGAAGCTTCCTCAGCTCACTATCTTTAATGCCATTAAGTTTCTGGATTTCTCCACACCTTTTGCCATCTCCAAGAATTTCTTTAGCGATTTTCCATAGATTGTCTTTAGATTTCATGATATACGTTTTAGGTTTGGGCTTTTCATTAGCCCGCTTCTGTTCTACCTTCACTTCATCTTTGACAACCTTAACTGCTACCGCTTGATAGAATACATACTTTTTGAGAGATAAAGAATATTCAATATCCCCTGATGTACCTGCACTGAGCTTCCAAGTGAAGCCTTCGATACTCATAGCCATATTCACACCAAAATCAATCTCTATGGATTTATCCTCACTAGTCGATGATTGCTTTAACCATTTCTTCGCATCGTTTAGCTTCCCCTCAGCTTTTTTCGTGTCATCCGCATAGCTCACCCCGGAGAATACAAAACGAATAGGCCTGCGACTCGTCATCCACTTCTTAATAAGCTCCACATATTCAAAGGGTCTCTTCAGCCCGTCCTCTTGTACCAATACGAACGGATATCTTTGTGCCGGAAATATACTTTCAATTGTGATCTCCGTCAGCTTCGGATAAGCAATCGTATTGATCTCACCCAAATCGATAATGGTATAGCTTTTTCCATCCCCGCTCTCTTTGATCTCTAAGGTCTCCGGGTTGACTGGCAGCCGGAATGCTTCCGCCTGATTATTAAAACCAAGAAAAATCCCGTACTCTTCCATGTTACGTATACACCCCCTGCGCTGTAGAGACAAACTCCTCGTTCAGCTTTTGCCCGATCTTGTTGATAATCGTATCAATGTCTCCGGCATTATTAATATTCCCGGTCGTCACCTGCACCGTCGGCGTAAGCTCCACAAAATTCTGGATCGCCTGAATCTCCGCTAGCTCACGCAGCATTTTCAGATCATCGCTAGAGATGTCTACAGTGTCGTTGATGGAGTCGAGTTGCTTCACGCGGTTTACGGTGTTTAGATTACCTGGAGTTCCTGCATTTTGAAAAGAACCCGTAGCTGAAGGTGTATTCATCGTAGGAACTACTGGAATTTCAGGTACGGTAGGCGTTTGCAAAGGTTTTGACAAATCCCCTGAATGGGTAGTATTCCACTGATTTAATGTGGTGTTATTACTCTTATTTCCACCTACATTTAATTTTTCTTTAAACTTATTGATATCAAAATTCTGGATTTTTTCTGCCCCTGAATTAAAAGAAGCTCCAATGTCCATTTGCAAATCCTTTTTGAATTGACTGCTATCAACCTCTTCAATATGAAGATTGATCTCCGACTCTATACCAATAAATTTGCCAACAGCTCCAACTACTTTATTTATACTATCTAGCAAAAAGTTCACAGCGCCAATAATACCATTAACAAATCCGGTCCAAAGATCGATAACAAAGCCCACAAATTCTGCAACGAGCTGTCCCAGTCCCCTGAACATATTCGCCAAAAAGTCCCTCACAGGCTGAAGGGCTGCCACAATCCCTAAAAATGCTACTATAAGTGCAACTATAAGCCCTATTACAAGTGCAATTGGATTAGCACTCATCACAGCGTTGAAAATGCCTTGGGCTGCGGTAGCAATTCCGGTAGCAATAGATGAAATTCTAGTTGCAATTGTTGAGGCATTCATCGCGATTGCTAAGGCAATAACTCCAGCAACAACACCCAAAACAATCGGCAAAACAACAGGGTTGCTAAGAACACTCCAGAGATACAATGCACCTTGTACGACCTGCGAGAATACTTGTGCAAGTATCGCCAGTCCAATCGCTATCCCATCGATAATTGGCTGAAAGCTTCCATCTGAAAATGCCTGGTTAAGAATGCCTAATAGTGGTGACAATGCCGCAAGAGCACCTTCTCCCATACCAGCCAGAGAGTTGTTATAGTTTCCAAGAAGAGCTTGCCATTGATTAACGGGTGAATCCATCATGGTTTGTAGCGAATCACTCGTCATCCCTGACGTTGTCATAATATCTCCCAAAGTACTCAAAAAGGCTTCCATATTGCCCGTTCCGGCCACTAGATCAAGTCCACCCAGATCCTCTTTATCCACCTGAAGCATGGATGCTAAATCACTAGAATCCCCCTCAAAAGCAGAAGTAATCGCCGATGAAGTATCACCAATATCTTTACCCTCCGGAGACATCATGCTTAGCCTTGTGGAATAATCCATAAGCTTATCTAACTGATCCGTATTTTGAGTTTTAGGATAAAACGACAAGACACTTTCCATGGACTTGTTTACATCCTGCCCGGTATCTAGTGCCCTCTTCTTGAACTTATCAAACATTGCCACACCAACATCAGCATTTCCGGTTTTCGCTTTAAAAAGATCCTCCCATTTTTGCTGTTCAGCTGCAGGCGCAAGCACCTTTTCCATAACTCCTTTAACTTTTTCCAGCACACCTTTGGCTTTCCCAAAAGCACCGGTGATCTTTTCCCATGTACCCGCCTGCTGCTCAGCACCTGTTGCTCCTTGTTCTGCCGCATCGTTCAGTCTCTCCTGAGCCTGTACTGCGCCTCCAATAGAAGCTTGAATCCTGGTATAAGCTGCACTGTAATTGTTAGTGATGTTGTACACGGGCTTATTGACTATTTTCATACTGATTCGGTTTAAAGTTGCGGAAAAGGAATTTGAAATATTTGCAGAAACCTGAGTTGTAATTTGATTGGTTATATCATTAATCCATTGATTGGAGACTTGCTGGATTCCAGCTATATTGTTTTGCATACCTGCCATTCATTCACCCCCTATCTCTTCCTCGCCTTACTCCGTGCCTGATCCCGCTTCTCCTTCTCCACCCGAACAGCAATCATCGCATAGATTGCGGCACGTTCGCGCGAAGACAGCTTCATCAGCTCATGCGGTAAAATGTGCAGCTCGTGGAGGGCGTAGTAAGCCAAGTTGGCTTCGCTGTCGCCCTCGTTGATTAGTTTTTTACTTCATCCACCAGCTCGTTCATATCTGTGCCGAAGCCATTCAAGGCTTGCACTCGTTCACCCAATGCCGCGAATTCACCCGGAAGCAGCATTTTTCGCAGCAGTGTTTCAGCACCAAGGACACCATAAGAACGCTGTAGCTCGGCATTTTTCAGATCCGGATGCACCACACTTGAAGTCATAAGCTTAGCCATATAATCATTCGGTTCAATCTCGGAGGTATACACTCCGTTCTTACCTTTGACCTTACGAGTAGCTGCTTTACGGCATTCCTGATTCTCATCCTCGTTCATACTGCGTAGCTTCCAGGCAACTGCGTTCCCTTCCTTATCCTTAAACCGCTGCGATACCACAAACTCCTCGGTCGTGTCACATGCTACATTTTGCGCAAAAAACAAACTTAATTCACTCATTGTCTTCCTCCTAAAATGATTTAGTTTCTTCTAGTACTACTAACTAGACAGAGAAGAGACCCGCCGCTCACCTGCACGCCCGGGCCTTACTTGCTCCTATCTAGTTGTCTTTATTAGTTTCCAGAGCCTGCTGGAGCGCCAAAAGCTTGCACAATCTGCACGTCTTCAAAGGTAAAGCTCACTTCTTCTTCCAGCGCATCTGATTCTGTATCAAGAGAAGCCATGATGACACTATCAAGGTTCACGCCTTTTAAAATAATGCGTTGTGCTCCCACACTGGACGATGGGTCTTCGTTCGTAACCTCAATATCGAAATACTGATCGACACCTGTGTTCATATAATCAAGCATCATCTGGCGGAAACGGCTAGTCATATAAAAAATCGTCATCGAACCGCTGCCCGACCATCCAGTCGCTTTATGCTGAACACCACGTCGGCCGAGTGTCTTCACTTCCGCCTTTGTTTTTTCTACCGTTGCTTCAAGCGTCTTCACATAGAACATCTCTTCAGCTTGCGTGCCAATCACGGCATACGCACGGCCCTCCTGGCCGGAAATCGTATCACTAGCCTTTAAAAATGCCATCTTAAACCACCTTCACTTTCATATATACTTTTTCTACGGAATCTACCGGTTTCACAGCCACATCCAGCACGATACTATCACTATCCGCACCAGCCACAACGACAACATCTGTCTGCGCGTTAAAGCCCTCAATCGCACCCATATCCTGCAGATCATTCATATAAGTCGCACATTGTGACCAGAACAGAGCCCGTCCATCTTCATTATTCGCTACCTTACCAATGTAGTAGTTCTCAAAAATACGCTTCAGATCATTCGCAATCCCATCCAGCACGCGTAGCACACGATTTTTGGAAAACGCTTTGCCTTTATCCGGAGAAAATGCCGTAAACGTGTTAATATCTTGCTCCACCACAGCTCGCCCTCCACTGTAAGTAAAGAGCAATTCACCTCGCAGCAAAGCTGCAGTCGTCTCAGAATGGCTAAGCCGCACATCAGCGTCAACGGAGTCGTCATATCCCTGATAAGTCAGCGATTGATTCACCGCAGCAGCAGCCGTAGCACCGGCCACCCAAGCAACAGCATTGTTATTATCAATCATAGTTCCGTCACTCAGTACTACCCCATTCTTCACGCTGATCACACCCTCATGACCCGCAGTAGCATAATCCGATAGTACAGCCTGTACTTTCTTCCCTTCAGTATCCCGCAGTCGTCTTACCCAAGAGCTATACAGCGCCTTAAGCGTACTATCCTGCGATACTAGTCCAACCGTTTGGAACTCAAGCACCTCAAGAGCAGACAAGAAATCGCTGTGCGCACCATTTGTCACCGTACCATTAGCTCCGCCAATAAGCGGCATCCCTGCGGTTAGCTTCAAGCCTTCTGCGCCATTTTTCTGGAATTGTACATAATCGTTAGCGACCAACTCTTCAGCCGTTCCAACCGTTTGCTTATTCAGTTCAGTTCCATTCAACAGTGTCTTTACATCAAAAAGAGCATTATTCTCAATATTCTTCTCAATAACAACAGAAAGATCATTTCCGCGTAGACCGCCATATTTAGCCGTAACCTGTAGACCATTGTTCGTGACCGCCGCTTTAACCCCTTCATTCAATCGATAGAGCAGTAACGTTCCCGCACGTTTCAGCGCTTCGCGTACTGGCAGTAATGTTGGGTGTTCCAAATCATAACCTAGCAGCTTATTCACGTCGTCCTGCGGGGTAATCTTCATGATCACTCCAGCTTCTCCCCAAGATAAGGCAAGTGCCAAAGCAGTAATCCCGCGTTCTCCCATTTTGCCGATGGCACCTTGATTCGATGCTACATTTACATACACCCCTGGGCGCACTTTGTTTTGAGTTGTCCATGTTCCGCCTGCCATTAGTTCAAAACCTCCTTATTCATAAACAATCCCATAGATTGCTTCGCTTCTTCGATCGTATAACTTTTGTCATCCTGCAAAATAACGTTCAGCACATCCTTTTCCTTAGCCGTAAAAAGCGATGAATTCACAATCTGCTCTTTACCAAAACGATCTCCATTACTCACCTTTGTGCTCATTTCAGTCTTTCTCCTCCTATCATATGTCCCATCTTAATGGGGTCAGGCTTCTCACTTTGCAAATACACCATATAGTCTGTTGTAAAAAGCGGTCCATGCCCCTCTACCCCAGCTTCCCAGGCTTGCCTAGCTACACGAAAGGAGCCACCCTCTTGCTCCATCCCTGCCATTGCCTCACTCAGCTTATCTGCCATTCTCTCAGCTTCCAGCAGACTGCCTTTTTCATAACGGATACCGAAGCGATAGACCGCTAAATATCGGCCTTCCCGCTGCCGATCCAGTGTCGCTGAGATCAGTCCGGGATAAAAATAAGCCGTCTGAGGTTTCTCCCCCTCCACATACACAGGCACATCTGGAAAATACCGCTCCAGCGCACTCGTAATGTGTTCTCGTAATTGTTGTACCGACATCACTCCATTCCTTTCTGAACTGCGGCGGTTCGCCGATCCTTGATGGTGTTAACCTTCAATTGCATTAACATTTAAGAAGACACCCCCTCTACTAAAATTAAGAACAAAAAGGATACTATCCAATGTTGGATAATACCCTTCTATACTAGGCCAATGCCAAAAGAATCTTTCACCGCTAGATTTGTTCTCATCACCACTAGGGTTGAACTATTAGCAGAGCATTCATGCTCTTGCGGTGTTCTTTTTGCTTCATTTGCCATGTTATAAATATACACCCCTATTTGCCTTGCAGAGACGGTATACCGACGAGGTTTAAGCTAGCTTTGGGATGGTATAGAGCGGTTTTTCGGAGGATCATAAAATCAATAAAAAAAGACCGCATCATCCGCTCGGACGACACAGTCTTTAGTAACCGTCTATATCTCTTAAGTAATACTAATCTTCTCTTTCTTCACTCTAGGTGCTGTTATTAAAGTGTTAAGGGACAGTAGACCGAGATCCGTTAAAGCCAAAGCCATCTTATAAAAAGCCTTCGAGCGTATCTTCACGTAAGTATCCTTACTTACCGGTGGATCAAACACATGATTGTAAATCGTATAATCGTACGTTTCGTCTCTTTTCATATAACGCTCTCTTACTAATTGCTGTTCCCTCGTATCGAGTCTTTCTACCACAGAGTCTATCGCCGAGCAAAAAGCCCTCCTAGCAGCCGGTATATCCACATTATAAGAAGCTATCGCAGCAGTCTGATCAGTAACAGTATTCGTAGGACCATGAAATCTTTCTGTATACGAATAAGTAGTACTGGCTTCCTTAGCCTCAAATGTAACGGTCTTAAAAATACGGTATTTCTCCAACATGCTCTCTATAGCGACCTGGGTTCGGCGACGGTCTAGCTCCGGTAAAGCAGATAAGTTCATCATTTTATGCACTCCTTTAGGTTTTAACAGAATGAGATTAAATTGCGGAAGTTTCCTAAGCAATGTGCTAAAATATAAAAGTGTTCGTATTCTGTTCGTATTTTTCTATAATATACCACTTCTCTACCAATCTCGTAAAACCCCGTTTGAGTCTGTTTTGGGCGAAAAAGAATAGCTTTCCCTCCATTATCTTGCCTTTTGGCAATAATATACGCTTTGTTGTTTACCAATTGGCAAAAATGGCTTATATTAATAACATAAGCTTCAGTCTATAAGGAGTGGTTGAGATGAAACAGGATTTTGGGGATTATATGAAGCAACTTCGCGAAACTAAGGGACTTACTATTAATCAATTGGCAGCAGCAGCAGGTATTAGCGGATCACAGATTTCACGGATTGAAAATGGTCTAAGAGGTGTTCCTAAGCCAACTACATTACGCAAAATAGCAGAGGCTACAGGAGTCCCGTACGAGGAGCTAATGGATCAAGCGGGGTATTTGCAGGAACAGGCTCTTCCAAGCGAAGAGATTGTCCCAGAGTGGGCTACAAGCAAGGATAAACGTGACTTCCGTAAAATGCTGGAGGATGATGGAGAGCTGATGTTTGATGGGATTCCACTAGACAAGGATGACAAACAGAGGATAAAAGATGTACTGACCGGCTTATTCTGGGAAGCCAAACAGATGAACAAGAGAAAGAAATCCAACAACACTTAATAACTACACTAACATGCTGCAGGTGAAGAATATGGATGAACTGATCAATAATCTGATTAAAAAATATAAAACCAACTGTCCGTTCGAGCTGGCCTCAGCGCTAGGTATTCACATTCGTTTCATGAACCTTGGGACAGGCACAAAGGGATTATATTACCGAAAACTAAGAAGAAGATTTATCGTCATTCATAATGAGTTGCCAGTTGAGTGGCAGCGCTTCGTTTGTGCGCATGAATTAGGACATGATCGTCTTCATAAGGGGATTAACCGCTTTTTTCTAGAGGAAAGCTCCTACTTCTCTCCTGGGAAGCTTGAACGTCAAGCTAATGTCTTTGCTGTAAAGCTACTATCCACAGGCAGTAATCCTGAGCAAGAAGAATCCTGTAAAAGCTATTATCTACGGATTGGCATTCCGCCAGAAGTACAGTTTCTTTTGGAAGAATGATAGAACATATGTTATATGAATTTATGCGTGTTTTAATTCTATACATAACAAAAAAAGCTCTTACCGAAGTAAGAGCTTTCTAAGAGCAATTAAGCTGAGTATCGGGATGACACGATTTGAACATGCGACCCCCTGGTCCCAAACCAGGTGCTCTACCAAGCTGAGCTACATCCCGTTACTATAAAATTATGGAGCGGGTGATGGGAATCGAACCCACGCTATCAGCTTGGAAGGCTGAAGTTCTACCATTGAACTACACCCGCAAAGGTGAAAATCGGGATGACACGATTTGAACATGCGACCCCCTGGTCCCAAACCAGGTGCTCTACCAAGCTGAGCTACATCCCGTTAAAATATTATAATTGCTTAATAAAAAAAATGGCGCGCCCTGAGAGATTCGAACTCCCGGCCTTTTGATTCGTAGTCAAACGCTCTATCCAGCTGAGCTAAGGGCGCAAAAATTATGGAGCGGACGACGGGAATCGAACCCGCGACCCTCGCCTTGGCAAGGCGATGCTCTACCGCTGAGCCACGTCCGCAATAAGTGGTGCGCGTGAAGGGACTTGAACCCCCACGTCGTGAAACGCCAGATCCTAAGTCTGGTGCGTCTGCCATTCCGCCACACGCGCATGTAATAATAAAAGTGAGCCATGAAGGACTCGAACCTTCGACACCCTGATTAAAAGTCAGGTGCTCTACCAACTGAGCTAATGGCTCGCACTTGGCTGGGGATATAGGATTCGAACCTATGAGTGACGGAGTCAAAGTCCGTTGCCTTACCACTTGGCTAATCCCCATTGATGGTACCTCTATGTTGCCCATAATCTCTCAGGAAGATTATGGTGGAGGCTGAGGGGATCGAACCCCCGACCCTCTGCTTGTAAGGCAGATGCTCTCCCAGCTGAGCTAAGCCTCCATATCTATGGGACCCTCTAAGGGTAAGTACAAGTAAAAGTTGGTGACCCGTATGGGATTCGAACCCATGTTACCTCCGTGAAAGGGAGGTGTCTTAACCCCTTGACCAACGGGCCTTGCAAATCTGTGGAGCTCTCAACCGGATTCGAACCGGTGACCTCTTCCTTACCATGGAAGCACTCTACCTGCTGAGCTATGAGAGCATGGCTCCCCGAACAGGACTCGAACCTGTGACAACTCGATTAACAGTCGAGTGCTCTACCAACTGAGCTATCAGGGAATATCCGCTTGGCAACGTCCTACTCTCCCAGGACCCTTCGGTCCAAGTACCATCGGCGCTGGAGGGCTTAACGGTCGTGTTCGGGATGGGTACGCGTGGAACCCCTCCGCTATCGCCACCAAACGGGCATTTACAGCGTAAATGCTCAGGCTTGATGCCTGAAAACTGAATCCGAATCGAATTTGCGTTTTAAGTATAGGATAAGCCCTCGACCGATTAGTATTGGTCAGCTCCATGCATTACTGCACTTCCACCTCCAACCTATCTACCTCGTCGTCTTCAAGGGGTCTTACTAATTGGGAAATCTCATCTTGAGGGGGGCTTCACGCTTAGATGCTTTCAGCGCTTATCCCGTCCGTACGTAGCTACCCAGCCATGCTTCTGGCGAAACAACTGGTGCACCAGCGGTACGTCCATCCCGGTCCTCTCGTACTAAGGACAGCTCCTCTCAAATTTCCTGCGCCCACGACAGATAGGGACCGAACTGTCTCACGACGTTCTGAACCCAGCTCGCGTACCGCTTTAATGGGCGAACAGCCCAACCCTTGGGACCTACTTCAGCCCCAGGATGCGATGAGCCGACATCGAGGTGCCAAACCTCCCCGTCGATGTGGACTCTTGGGGGAGATAAGCCTGTTATCCCCAGGGTAGCTTTTATCCGTTGAGCGATGGCCCTTCCATGCGGTACCACCGGATCACTAAGTCCGACTTTCGTCCCTGCTCGACTTGTAGGTCTCGCAGTCAAGCTCCCTTATGCCTTTGCACTCTTCGAATGATTTCCAACCATTCTGAGGGAACCTTGGAACGCCTCCGTTACTCTTTAGGAGGCGACCGCCCCAGTCAAACTGCCCGCCTGACACGGTCCCCGTACCCGGTTAGGGTACTAGGTTAGAACCTAGATACGATCAGGGTGGTATCCCAACGGCGCCTCCACCGAAGCTTGCGCTCCGATTTCTACGGCTCCCACCTATCCTGTACAGATCGTACCCAAATTCAATATCAAGCTGCAGTAAAGCTCCATGGGGTCTTTCCGTCTTGTCGCGGGTAACCTGCATCTTCACAGGTATTAAAATTTCACCGGATCTCTCGTTGAGACAGCGCCCAAGTCGTTACGCCATTCGTGCGGGTCAGAATTTACCTGACAAGGAATTTCGCTACCTTAGGACCGTTATAGTTACGGCCGCCGTTTACTGGGGCTTCGGTTCATAGCTTCGGGTTACCCCTAACCACTCCCCTTAACCTTCCAGCACCGGGCAGGCGTCAGCCCGTATACTTCGCCTTGCGGCTTCGCACAGACCTGTGTTTTTGCTAAACAGTCGCTTGGGCCTTTTCACTGCGGCCCCCTCGTGCTATTCACACTACCGGGGCACCCCTTCTCCCGAAGTTACGGGGTCATTTTGCCGAGTTCCTTAACGAGAGTTCTTCCGCGCGCCTTAGAATTCTCTTCTCGCCTACCTGTGTCGGTTTGCGGTACGGGCACCTTCTCCTGGCTAGAGGCTTTTCTTGGCAGTGTGAGATCATGACCTTCGCTACTATAATTTTCGCTCCCCATCACAGCCCAGCCTTAACGATGTGCGGATTTGCCTACACATCAGCCTCACTGCTTAGACGGACATATCCATCAGTCCGCGTCACTACCCTCCTGCGTCACCCCATCGCTCATAGCGGATTACGGTGGTACAGTAATTTCAAACTGTTGTCCTTCGACTACGCCTTTCGGCCTCGCCTTAGGTCCCGACTTACCCTGAGCGGACGAGCCTTCCTCAGGAAACCTTGGGCTTTCGGCGGATCAGATTCTCACTGATCTTTTCGTTACTCATACCGGCATTCTCACTTGTATGCTGTCCAGCGCTCCTTACGGTACACCTTCAACCCACATACAACGCTCCCCTACCCCAGATACATAGTATCTAGCCATAGCTTCGGTGGTGTGTTTAGCCCCGTTACATTTTCGGCGCAGAGTCACTCGACCAGTGAGCTATTACGCACTCTTTCAATGGTGGCTGCTTCTAAGCCAACATCCTGGTTGTCTGTGCAACTCCACATCCTTTCCCACTTAACACACACTTGGGGACCTTAGCTGATGGTCTGGGCTGTTTCCCTTTTGACAATGGATCTTAGCACTCACTGTCTGACTCCCGGCAATAAGTATATGGCATTCGGAGTTTGACTGAGCTTGGTAATCCTTGCGGACCCCGCACCCAATCAGTGCTCTACCTCCACTACTCTTATACCGAGGCTAGCCCTAAAGCTATTTCGGGGAGAACCAGCTATCTCCGAGTTCGATTGGAATTTCTCCGCTACCCCCACCTCATCCCCGCATTTTTCAACATGCGTGGGTTCGGGCCTCCAGTGCGTGTTACCGCACCTTCACCCTGGACAGGGGTAGATCACACGGTTTCGGGTCTACGTCCACATACTCAATCGCCCTATTCAGACTCGCTTTCGCTGCGGCTCCGTCTTCTCGACTTAACCTTGCATGTTAAACGTAACTCGCCGGTTCATTCTACAAAAGGCACGCCATCACCCATTAATAGGGCTCTGACTTTTTGTAAGCACACGGTTTCAGGTTCTATTTCACTCCCCTTCCGGGGTGCTTTTCACCTTTCCCTCACGGTACTGTTTCACTATCGGTCGCCAGGTAGTATTTAGCCTTAGCAGATGGTCCTGCTGGATTCATACGGGGTTTCACGTGCCCCGCACTACTCGGGATCCGTCTCGGAGAGAACACAGTTTAGGTTACAGGGCTTTTACCTCTATCGCGGGCCTTTCCAGACCTCTTCACCTACCATATTCCTTTGTAACTCCATGTGAGACGTCCCACAACCCCTAAGAGCAAGCTCTTAGGTTTAGGCTGTTCCGCGTTCGCTCGCCGCTACTGACGGAATCACTATTGTTTTCTCTTCCTCAGGGTACTTAGATGTTTCAGTTCCCCTGGTCTGCCTCTACATCTCCTATGTGTTCAGAGATGAGTAACTGCGAATTACCACAGCTGGGTTTCCCCATTCGGACACCCCCGGATCAAAGCTTGCTTACAGCTCCCCGAGGCAGTTTCGTTGTTCGCCACGTCCTTCGTCGGCTCCTGGCGCCTAGGCATCCTCCGTGTGCTCTTATTAGCTTAACCTTGATTTTTCCGCAGGAAAATATCATACAATGACATTTCTTTTGGAATCATCTCACTAATAACATTTACTTGTTTACACAAGTTGCTAAAAGATGTTCTAAAACGCAAATTCGTTTCGGTATCCAGTTTTCAAGGATCAATGTTTAAAGAAGTTATTGAATTAAAAATTATGGTGGAGCCAAGCGGGATCGAACCGCTGACCTCCTGCTTGCAAGGCAGGCGCTCTCCCAGCTGAGCTATGGCCCCATAAAAGATATAAAGTTATATGGTGGGCCTTGGTGGACTCGAACCACCGACCTCACCCTTATCAGAGGTGCGCTCTAACCAACTGAGCTAAAAGCCCATATAACATATATAACATTGTGAATCAACCAAAGAATGGTTGTCCGCTTGGCGGCGTCCTACTCTCCCAGGACCCTTCGGTCCAAGTACCATCGGCGCTGGAGGGCTTAACGGTCGTGTTCGGGATGGGTACGTGTGGAACCCCTCCGCTATCGCCACCAAACGTATATGAAAGAGACTTACTCTTTCAAAACTGAACACGAGTGAGTGTTCGAACCCGAAGGTTCTATTGTGGAAGTTTAACTTCCGATTTGAATGTCTTCATTGCAGAAGACGATTCTCCATAGAAAGGAGGTGATCCAGCCGCACCTTCCGATACGGCTACCTTGTTACGACTTCACCCCAATCATCTACCCCACCTTCGGCGGCTGGCTCCCTTGCGGGTTACCCCACCGACTTCGGGTGTTGTAAACTCTCGTGGTGTGACGGGCGGTGTGTACAAGACCCGGGAACGTATTCACCGCGGCATGCTGATCCGCGATTACTAGCAATTCCGACTTCATGCAGGCGAGTTGCAGCCTGCAATCCGAACTGAGACCGGCTTTGATGGGATTGGCTTCACCTCGCGGCTTCGCTTCCCGTTGTACCGGCCATTGTAGTACGTGTGTAGCCCAGGTCATAAGGGGCATGATGATTTGACGTCATCCCCACCTTCCTCCGGTTTGTCACCGGCAGTCACTCTAGAGTGCCCAACATTACTTGCTGGCAACTAAAGTTAAGGGTTGCGCTCGTTGCGGGACTTAACCCAACATCTCACGACACGAGCTGACGACAACCATGCACCACCTGTCTCCTCTGTCCCGAAGGCCGCCACTATCTCTAGTGGATTCAGAGGGATGTCAAGACCTGGTAAGGTTCTTCGCGTTGCTTCGAATTAAACCACATACTCCACTGCTTGTGCGGGTCCCCGTCAATTCCTTTGAGTTTCAGTCTTGCGACCGTACTCCCCAGGCGGAGTGCTTACTGTGTTAACTTCGGCACCAAGGGTATCGAAACCCCTAACACCTAGCACTCATCGTTTACGGCGTGGACTACCAGGGTATCTAATCCTGTTTGCTCCCCACGCTTTCGCGCCTCAGCGTCAGTTACAGCCCAGAAAGTCGCCTTCGCCACTGGTGTTCCTCCACATATCTACGCATTTCACCGCTACACGTGGAATTCCACTTTCCTCTTCTGTACTCAAGTCACCCAGTTTCCAGTGCGACCTCAGGTTGAGCCCAAGGTTTAAACACCAGACTTAAATGACCGCCTGCGCGCGCTTTACGCCCAATAATTCCGGACAACGCTTGCCCCCTACGTATTACCGCGGCTGCTGGCACGTAGTTAGCCGGGGCTTTCTTCTCAGGTACCGTCACTCCGATAGCAGTTACTCTACCGGACGTTCTTCCCTGGCAACAGAGCTTTACGATCCGAAAACCTTCATCACTCACGCGGCGTTGCTCCGTCAGACTTTCGTCCATTGCGGAAGATTCCCTACTGCTGCCTCCCGTAGGAGTCTGGGCCGTGTCTCAGTCCCAGTGTGGCCGTTCACCCTCTCAGGTCGGCTACGCATCGTCGCCTTGGTGGGCCGTTACCCCACCAACTAGCTAATGCGCCGCAGGCCCATCCCTCAGTGACAGATTGCTCCGTCTTTCATTCTTTCTTCAGGAGAAAAAAGAAATTATCCGGTATTAGCTACCGTTTCCGGTAGTTATCCCAGTCTAAGGGGCAGGTTGCCTACGTGTTACTCACCCGTCCGCCGCTAAGTTACTTTGAAAGCAAGCTTTCAAAGTAACTCCGCTCGACTTGCATGTATTAGGCACGCCGCCAGCGTTCGTCCTGAGCCAGGATCAAACTCTCCAATTAGTATTGAAAAGAGCGATATGCTCATTTTGAAACATCTGACGAGAAAATTAATTCTCTAATTTTGGATATCACTTTCGTGATTTCCCACTCACTCGTTGTTCAGTTTTCAAAGATCAATGTCTCTCATTTCGTCGTCGTTGTTTGTCAGCGGCGACCTTTATAATATATCACAGTGTTTCGTTGTTTGGCAAGTCTTTTTTTTGAAAAAGTTTTTTTCAACTTTTCTTGCCTTCCGCTTCCCTTTTACACAAGCAAAAGGAGCGCGAGATATAATTTATCACGAGCACTCCTTTTTAGTCAAGCTATTTTATTAAAAAATCTTAAATTCATATAAGACTCTTGCATTTACCGCTTATCCTTAGTGTTTATACTGAGAAGAACGTCCACCCCACGCATACTTGGAAAGCTCTTTCTGAGGAGCAAAACGAGCATACATACGAAATACAGTCTTATATCTATTGGCGATGGCATGCCTGATATTTTGGTCCAAGCGCTGATCGCTCAAATCTAACAGCATCTCATCAAGTTCTTTCCGCAAAACATAATCCAGTTCCTTGCATTCTTTTTCGTTGAACAACATTCCCAACATATGCTTGGCCTCCTTCATGAAGTTGCAAGTAACACATTCACTAAAACCAAAAACCCCTTGTACATAATTAGTTAGTCCATCTCATGGAGAAAGCTGCCTTAAGATCCTCTTACACTAGATTAACCGGAGTACTCTTTTTATAACCATAATTATTAAAAATTCCCTTTATGGTTTCGTCACGATTATATACTTCTGACCTTTAGGCAATCCTTGGATGAATAGCTTTAATGTTATGCTCCATTCTCGGAAGTTTTATGATAAAAGAGAAAAAGTTATTGTGCTTTCAATGATGGCTGCAACAAATAACAGGATTATTGTCCAAATAGATGCCGTAAGTGTTTGACGCATGAACGAAGACCACTCAACACCTCTGTTCACTTTTTTAGTGGATGAGCTAAACAGACTTGCAACTACTTTCCCGCCGAACTGAAGTCCAAATGCACAAGCAATAATGATTGCTGGAATCTCTATAATCCCATGTGGCAGCAGTCCTTTTACTATTAGTTCGAATAAATCCTGTCCTTGCAGTGCTGATAAATGAATCAGATAGCCGATAACCGCTCCGTTAATAAATAAGAATATGGCTGGCAGTATACCGAACAACGCTCCTAAAAATATGATAAGAACACCCTTGATGCTGTTATTCAAAAATATAAATACAAAGAAGCTCCATTGCGGATTAGAAGAATCTCTAAGGTTGCCACTGATTTCACTGAGCCCCTCTAATTGCTGAACCAATAGCTTTTCCAGACTGCTAGTAGCTACCCACCCTATAACCGCTCCTACTGCGAAGAGCAGACAGGATAGCAATAAAGCCTTCCGGATCGTTTTTAGATCTTTAATAAACGTGAAGAACGACAACATAAATACCCTCCTGAAATTGTGATCTCTGTTTCTTAGGTCATAACCTTGCGGTACGAGCATACATTTAGAACAAACAAGCATTTCGCATGGGAGAGGAGCGCTGTCATTATGAATTCTTTTTATGTATTCAGCGGCAAAAAGATTAAACGATTCATCTATATCTTCGCCGCTGTGCTTCTTGCTGCTGGAGTTGTCTATGTCGAGAGGGGAAACATAACCGTTTTTTCTGAATCCGGACCTTCCGCGATCTACAGTGTACCAACAGAGAAGAAGCTGATTGCCCTGACCTTCGATATTAGCTGGGGGGAGAAAAGACCCGAACCAATTTTGAAGGTACTTGAAGACAAGAAAGTGGACAAAGCCACCTTCTTCCTATCGTCTCCATGGAGTAAGACTCACCCAGACATTGTAACTAACATTAAGAATGCAGGTTTTGAAATTGGAAGTCATGGTCATAAACATGTCAATTACAGCACACTAAGCAACGAAGAAATTCGTACACAGATCTCAACGGCTCACACCGTACTTACCGAATTAACCGGCACTGAACCCAATTTGATTCGTATGCCTAATGGTGATTTTGACAAAAGAGTCCTTCAGGTTGCCAGCGATCTCGGCTACAAGGTCATTCAATGGGATACAGACTCCCTGGACTGGAAGAACATCGGCGTAGACAATATCGTGAAGCGTGTAACGACAAAAGCGCATCCAGGTGATATCGTCCTTCTACATGCCAGTGATTCCTGTAAACAAACACATGAAGCACTTCCACTCATTATCGACGAGCTCCGCAGACAAGGTTATGAATTCGTTACCGTCTCTGAGCTGATTAGTCAAAGCAACACCGAAGGTAAAGAAGTCCGCGACTCAGCTTCACTGAGTAATGCCATTGAGGACGCAGCTGGGCTGTAAAAACACATTCAATCTCTGGTGCCGTAATGGATGTTGATCTGTCCAAAGGATTAATGACGTGGAGAAATGAGTTCCGATATGTCAGGTGTGGGGGTATTCAGCTTCGGATAGCTCAGATCCAGACTCTCCAGTGTCTTTACAACGATGGATAAGGTCAAATAGTTGCGGTACCATTGATGATTGGCGGGTATCCAGTACCAGGGTGCTTTATCTATGCTAGATTCCTTGAAAACATCTTCATATGCTTCTTGGTAATCATCCCAATACTCCCGCTCCTGGAGATCACTTGCATCGAATTTCCAATGTTTTTTGGGATCTTCAAGCCGTTCCTTAATCTTCTTCAGCTGCTTCTCTTTAGAAATATGCAGAAAAAGCTTGATAATTGTCGTCCCCTCTTCCACCAGCATTTCCTCGAACTGCCGTATGTAACGAAAGCGACGCTTCAAGTCATCCTTTTTTAACCCTCCGTGTACCCGTGGTACCAATACATCTTCATAATGCGAGCGGTTAAATGCAGAGATATATCCCTTAGGGGGTGTCTTCTGATGAACCCTCCATAGAAAATCATGAGCCTCTTCCTCTAGAGATGGTTTCTTGAAGCTGGTCACTATAAACCCTTGTGGATTAATGCCTGAAAAAATATGCTTAACCGTGCCATCCTTACCGCTGGAATCCATTCCTTGCAGAATAACAAGCAGCGAATGCTTTTTCTGAGCAAACAAAATATCTTGGAGCTCTGCCAAACGTGCTTTAAGCTCTTCTGTTTTGGCTTCTACTTCTTTTTTGGATTTAAAAACACCTGTGTCGTCCGGATCCAGCTTGTTAAGCCGGATTTCTTTTGTGTCTTTTATCATATAGCGCTTGATGTCCATATATTCCCCTCCTAAAAGTTTTGTGAGCGTTACTACACTTGTGTTACTTCGTACAAAACTCACTTCGGAAGCATCTACTAAGTTTTGTAAAGCATATGCATCATAGGAACGCTTCGTACAAAACTCACTTCGAAAGCATACGCTTAGTTTTGTGAGCGTATCGTTCTTTAAGATTAACCTCTACAATCAGATTTTAATCGTTAAGATACAGTTAGAGCAAAAAACCCCGTCTTCTGAGATCAGAGCACGGGGTTCTTTGTTTAGTGCCTTCCCCATTCATTATCCGGCTGCCGGCTTCAGAATACGGTGTAGCATCAAAATTTGGAATGCATTACAAGCGATAAGCGGAACAACAATAAATACCGTTGCACTATCAACACCTATACGGAGCACGCCAATAACTTCCACAATTGAAATAGCTGTCATAAAAAAGAGGGTTGGAATCAAAGCTGAGATGTTTGTACTTTTTACTTTGAAATAAGACACAATAATAGCTGCTAGCAAAATAACGATTCCTAATATTAGATCAGACATAACATTTCTTTCCCCACCAACGACGGTACGCAAAAAAATCAGTTCAAGCAATGCGAGCACAGAAAGCACTAGTTGTATGTATTTCCAAACCTTTTGTGGAAAAACGCCGTTGCCCATATAATTCAAAATCAAATAGGCAAAAAAACCAAGTTGCGAATAAACGCTTACAAGCATACCGTAGCCAAGCAGAATCAGCGGGTATAAAAAGAAATCCCCGACACTTTTGAAATCAATCTTACCATTTACGAATTGCAGTGCCAGACCAGCGATTACAGCCCCACCCGCTCCTATAAGGAGGGTAGTCCAAAATAAATGAAACCATTTTTTTATACTCAGCCAATTCACCTCCTCTTGTCAGATTTATTTTACCAAGGATACCGACAAAACACCATTACACCCACAACATAAATGTGATCTAATTCGGCATAATACATCTAGAGAATCCTATAAAGGAGGGCAGCGCCAATGAAATGGAGATTTATCGGATCTGTGGGTTTGGCATTGAGCTTTGTTATGGCCTTAACGGCTTGCGGAAGTGAGCAGAGCAGTTCTTCTTCCGGACAAGGCAGTTATAAAGAAACGAAGACCATGGTTTTAGATATATTGAAAAGCGATGAGGGTAAAAAAGCGGTTGAGGAATCATTATCAAGCTCCAGCTCTAGCGGTACCAGTGGAATGAGCATGAAGATGATGCCACTTCAAACAACAGAGGAGATCAAGCTCGCTGTTAAAAATACTCTCACTGCACCGGAATATCAGAAGGAAATCGAGAAGATAATGACTGATCCCAAATTCGCAGGCGATTTCGCTAAAGCCATTCAATCACAAAGCAAGGAACTACACCTACAGCTAATTAAGGATCCCACTTATCAGAAATCAGTCGAAGAAATTATGAAGTCTCCAGAAATGATGACAATGTTTTTAAATCTCACTAAAACACCTGATTACCGTAAACAATCCATGAAGACCATGCAGGAATCCATGCAAACTCCATTATTTCGCATGGAAGTATTGAATTTACTTAAAAAAGTCGTACAAGAAGAACTTGAACCAAAAGAGAAAAAAGAAAAGGGTAGCGAAGGTGGCGACAAACAGGAAAGCAGTGGCGGCGGCAGCGGCGATGATTCAAGTTCTTAAAAAAAAAGGCCTTATCCCACTAATACGTGTGGGAAGGCCTCTTTTTTATGCACAAGAGTTAGTGCTCATATTTGGCAATAAGTTTATCAGCAATTTCTGCAAATAATTGTCCTGATGGTGTCTCTTCTTTGTATACAGAAGGTGAGAAATCCAGTTCGGAAATATGGTTGTCCGGTGCACCTAGCGGTATTTGTGCAAGCAGCTCCGTATGAAGCGTCTCGGCAAGCCTCGCTCCTCCGCCTCTGCCAAAGATATAATCTTTCTTACCACAGTCAGTGCACTCATAATAAGCCATATTCTCAATGACTCCAATAATCTCATGATCTGTCTGTAGAGCCATAGAGCCCGCTCTAGCCGCCACAAACGCTGCGGTAGCGTGAGGTGTCGTAACTATAATCTCTTTGCTGTGAGGCAGCATCTGATGCACGTCAAGTGCCACATCACCAGTACCTGGGGGAAGATCAAGCAGCATATAATCAAGTTCACCCCAACCAACATCATTGAAGAACTGGCGAAGCATTTTACCCAGCATAGGTCCCCGCCAAATAACTGGACTATTCTCACGAATAAAGAAGCCCATAGACATGACCTTCACTCCAAAACGTTCCACAGGAATAATCGTTCCCTCTTCTACAACTGGTCCCTCTTCGATCCCCATCATATCGGGAATACTGAAACCATAAATATCAGCATCGATAAGACCAACTTTTTTCCCTTTTCTTGCAAGGGCTACGGCCAAATTCACCGTTACGGTTGACTTACCAACTCCACCTTTGCCGCTGGCCACAGCGATAAAGTTCACGCCAGAGCTCTCGCTAATTAATTCATGGTCATCAAGGCCTGCAGCATGTCCTTTAAGTTTCCCAGGTTCATCGAAATCCTCTACGCTCTCTCCGCGAAGTATAGCACGTTCATAATCGGTTGCATCACGAAGCCGGATATGTACATTAGAAACCCCACCCGCTTCAAGCAATTCACGAACCTGTTGTTCTAGATCCATGCGACTTTGCTCTTCAGGATTCAGACATATGATAGATAAAGAAATACGGTCTTCTTTAATCATAATGTCACGGATCAGCTGTAGTTCCACAAGGCTTTTTCCAGTTTCAGAGTCTGTTAATGGCTGCAGTATTTCCTGAATTTGTTCCTTAGTCAGCATGGGAAGCACCTCTGTTTCCTTTCCGGTTGAGAATTCTCCGGAGTTTTTGTCTATTATAGCATTACCTGTCTCCCCATGAGTAGTCCTGACTACTCTGAGGCGTACCGAAGAATCCCCCGATAAATGCTAGTCGCAACCTTACGCTGATAGACATCATTTCCAAGTAGAGCAGATTCCTGAGGATGTGATAAGAAGCCAACTTCTACAAGTACCGCTGGTATTTTCAATGCTTTTAACAGATAAACAGTATTCACTGTCTTAGCCACACGATCTGTATTCTCCAGCGTAGTCTTCAGCTCACTCTGCACAAACTCCGCTATAGCTTTATTATCCTTGTGATTGGGGTAGTAAAAGGTCTGTGCTCCACTCCAACGATTGGAAGGGACACTGTTCATGTGAACGCTTATAAAAAGGTCTGCGCCTTTTTCTTCGATACTTCTTACTCTTTGTTTAAGATCTTCTGTCTTACGCTTAGAATAGCCTTTAGTACCTTCCTGAGCCAAATCATAATCACCTTCACGAGTCATTACTACAATAGCCCCTGCCTGCTGCAGATAATCACGCAAATAAAGCGATACCGCGAGATTAATATCTTTCTCAATTAGCCCTTCCCGGCTAACCGCTCCTCCATCAGCTCCACCATGTCCCGCATCGAGAGCAATAACTTTTCCTGACAAGGGCAGACTCCAATAATTTAGTGTTTTAGCGGTAGGCATGTCATACGCAATAATTCCGATCATTATAGCTAGCAGCATCACGCCAAGCATACTTTTTTTGATACTGCTCCATGAAATCCAGACCGAGACTTTACTCTGCTTTCGGCCAGACATAACAAAGACCCCCTCGTCCCGATAGATAATACTCATCTATATGGGACAAGAAGGTCAAATAGTACTAGCTGTTAATGATTAAGCTGTAACTTCTTGTGTCATACCTTCAATCAGAATCTGCGCAACCTCAGGCCGTGTAAATTCTGGCGGAGGACATTGGCCATCACGGAGCAAAGCACGTACCTTCGTACCCGACAATGTCATGTGATCGTCGCTAGGATGAGGGCAAGTTTTACTGGATGCCATATTCCCGCATTTTTTACAGAAGAAGCTATGTTCAAAAAATAATGGAGTAATATCAAGTTCTTCAGCACTAAAATTCGAGAAAATTTCCTGTGCTTCATAAGTGCCATAATAATCACCTACCCCAGCATGGTCACGACCGACGATGAAATGGGTACAGCCGTAATTTTTACGAACCATTGCATGGAAAATTGCTTCTCTAGGGCCTGCATAACGCATTGCCGCCGGAAAAACACCAAGGAAGGTACGATCCTCAGGATAATAGTTCTCCAAAAGCGCCAGATAGCTCTTCATCCGTACATTTGCCGGTACATCATCTGACTTCGTCTCACCAACAAGTGGATTTAGGAATAGAGCGTCTACAACCTCCATAGCGCACTTTTGAATGTACTCGTGAGCTCGGTGGACCGGATTGCGTGTTTGGAAGCCTACAACCGTTCTCCAGCCCTTTTCAGCAAATATCTTCCGCGTATCCGCAGGATCAAAATAAAATTCACCGAACTTCTCTGGCTGTGGGCGGTTCAAGACTGTAATCGGCCCTCCAACATAAGTTGCAGGACGAGCCAACAGCTTACTCACACCAGGATGTTCAGGATCTGTTGTCTTGAAGACATTTTGTGCTTCAATCGTTTGATCTACAGTATAAATACTCTCAATATCCAATAAACCGTAAATCTCGCCATCGTCTTCACCGATTAAAGAAACTTTATCCCCAATTGATAAACTGGCAGCCACATCATCTTCTACAGCCAGTGTTATTGGAATGCTCCACACTGTTCCATCTGCTAAACGCATGCTTTTTACTACTGAATGATAGTCTTGCTCATTTAAAAAGCCAGTTAATGGTGAAAATGCACCTACAGCTATAAGATCCAAATCAGATAAAGTCCAGGTATTCAAGACAATCGCCTTGCTGTCACGTGCGAGATTTAGCAATTCTTCTCTTTCAGTACCCTCTACTACACGGTTTACCAAAGCTCCGCCATGCGGACGTATTGAAGTCATCTTAGTCTCTCCTTCTATGTTCCCACAGGAATATGTCTTACTTGTGCAATCCGCACTCTGTCTTCTCTGATCCAGACCAACGGCCAGCACGCGGATCTTCACCTGGCATAACCTGACGTGTACATTGCTCACAGCCGATACTTGGATAGTTACGGTCATGTAGAGGGTTATAGATTACGTCATTTTCACGAATATAGTTCCATACATCTTCTGACGTCCAATCCGCAATAGGATTAAACTTCACTAAACCAAATTTATAATCATACTCGACCTTTTTAGCATTTGCACGGGTAGGCGCTTGATCGCGACGAATTCCAGTAATCCATGCCTCATATTGAGATAATATACGAGTCAATGGTTCAACTTTACGAATACCACAGCATTGATTTGGGTCAACCGTCCATAACGCATCACCGTATTGAAGTGCTTGCTCCTGCGTGGTGAGTTGCGGAGACACTCGTACAAACTCTAATCCGTATTTGTCTGCCATCAAATCTCTGGTTTCGTAGGTTTCCTTAAAATGATAATCTGTATCGAGATAAAAGACATCAGTAGATGGACTAACTTTGTGAAGCATATCAACAAGCACTACATCTTCGGCACCAAAGCTGCAGGCAAAAGTAATGTTAGGAAATGTTTCTACAGCCCAGCGGATAATATCCTCGGGTGAAGCACTCTCTAATTCTTCGGCCTTTATTCTGATCAAATCTTCTTTCTCGAGCAGGTTCATTAAGGTATTCCTCCATCCAAAATATTAATCGTATGAATAAATGAGGTAAAAGAAGTAATAAAACCAACTATTTCTATATGAAATAGTATATAACTTTTACTGAGGAAGTCAATGAGTTTCAACCCTCAGAATTAGTAAATGAATGCAAAAAAAGCCCATTTCTTGTTCGAAAGGGGCTGCTAAAAAAAATAAAACCCTCGACCGTAAAGGCCAAGGGTTGAATTCTTGATAAATATTAACGTTTCGAGAACTGAGGCGCACGACGTGCAGCCTTCAAGCCGTATTTCTTACGTTCCTTCATACGTGGGTCACGAGTCAGGAAGCCGGCTTTCTTAAGCGCACCGCGATATTCAGGGTCAACTTTAAGCAATGCACGGGAGATACCGTGACGAATTGCTCCAGCTTGACCGGAAATGCCGCCACCATGTGCAAGAACGATTACATCGTAGTTGCCTAGTGTTTCAGTCAGGTTCAAAGGTTGTTTTACGATCATTTTCAGTGTTTCCACACCGAAATATTCGTCCATCTCACGTTTGTTAATGACAATGCGTCCTTCACCCGGTACAAGGCGAACACGTGCTACCGAATGTTTACGACGACCTGTCCCATAGTATTGTACTTGTGCCATGAAACTGTCCTCCTCTATTCTTATCCGCGAAGTTCGTAAACTTCAGGTTTTTGTGCTGCATGTGGATGCTCGGCGCCTGCATATACTTTCAATCTCAGCTTCATGTGGTCCCCTTGACGAGTCTTAGGAATCATACCATGAACAGCGAATTCAATTACGCGTTCTGGTTTAGTATTCAGCAAAGTTTCAGCATTAGTAACTTTCAAGCCACCTGGGTGCATCGAGTGACGGTAGTATTTCTTGTTTTGCAATTTCTTACCGGTCAAGTGAATCTTCTCAGCGTTGATTACGATAACGAAATCTCCTGTATCAACGTGTGGAGTGAATTGCGGTTTGTGTTTGCCACGGATCAAAGCAGCGGCTTCGCTGGCCAAACGACCGAGTGTCTTGCCTTCGGCATCAATAATGTGCCAATTGCGTTCAACTTCGTTCGGCTTCGCCATATAGGTGGTACGCATGAATGTTTCCTCCTTGTTCTCGTACGAAAATCTTCTGTTTCGTATATCTTGTTTCTCATTGAATTACAATTATGTGAGTTAAGCAAAGCATTTTTTTGGCATTTCCTTGATCGGGGCTGTGGGATAGCCATCAAGAAAACACAACTTTTATATTACAGTATAAACATAACAAGTGCAAGTGATTTTTAAACATTCAGCCTATTATTCAGGAAGAAATTTATAGAAAAAAAGATTCACTTTCAGTCTCGTCATATTCTACACTCCACAAAGCCAACCCCTTGGCCATAGCTGTTGGACCAGCAGCAGAACGATCACATGCCGCCAATATCTCAGCAACATGATCAGCATCTATTTTACCTTCACCCACATGGATCAAAGTCCCCATAATAATGCGAACCATATGCTGAAGAAATCCACTACCCGTTATATAAGTTTGGATCACTCCCTGATCTAATGAAGAGGGTCGGCACATACTGCGGTCTACTTCCATATGAGCTTCAAAGATCGTTCGTACATGAGAGGCCTTAGTAGACCTCCGTGAAGCAAACGAAGTGAAGTCATGTGTCCCTAAAATATGCGTTAAGCCTTGCTGCATCGCAGGAATGTCCAACCTCACCGGATGATGAAGCTGCCAGCGCCGTTGAAACGGGTCTGGAAACCTGTTGCCGTTAATCGTGTATCGGTAAGTTTTACGTTTAGCTCCTCTACGAGAGTGAAACGTCAGCGGTACTTCCCTAGCCTCAGTAACCACGATATCTTGTGGCAGCCGGGCATTAAGCGCCAGACACCAACGTTCAAGTGGGATTCGAGAGGAGGTCGTAAAGTTAAAAGGCTGACCGTAGGCGTGTACTCCGGCATCTGTTCGACCAGAAGCAGTAATCTTAAGCTCCTCACCTGTCAGATGGAGTATCGCTTGCTCCAGCCGATCTTGAATCGTATTGCCCTGAGGCTGGGTCTGAAAGCCATCATAATTTGTTCCGTCATAATTGACCTTCATCAATAGATTACGCATTCCGTTCTCCTTTTTAAACCGTTCAGCAGAAACGTCGATCGAAGCACTGTCTGATCTTATTCAAGAGGAAGAAATGGCTTTGCCGTCCCTAGAAGGACGGCATCCATTAACACTTCACTCCATTACTTCAAAAAAAAGAGCCCCTGCGGGAGCTCCTTCAATTGAACCAAGGTGATTCCCACGGTTATTAGTACAGCAGAGTCTTGCGCCTCTGCAGCACAATAACGCTGATATTTCCCCCATCTTTACTCCAAAGAGGGCCGGATGAAAGGGAAGCATCGGAAATCAATACTTGTGATACTACGCGCGGTCTACCAATTCAAGATAAACCATAGGCGCAGCGTCCCCACGACGAGGTCCGAGTTTCAGGATACGAGTGTATCCACCTGGACGCTCTGTGTAACGAGGAGCAATGTCAGAGAACAATTTTTGAATTGCATCTTGTTCACCATCAACAGTCTCGCGGCGAACAAATGCAGCTACTTGACGACGAGCATGAAGATCGCCTTTTTTAGCTTTAGTGATCAACTTTTCAGCGATAGAACGAACTTCTTTCGCTTTAGCTTCCGTTGTTTGGATGCGCTCGTATAAAAATAGATCCGTTACCATGTCGCGAAAT
Source organism: Paenibacillus sp. FSL H7-0737 (assembly GCF_000758545.1). Taxonomy (NCBI): domain Bacteria; kingdom Bacillati; phylum Bacillota; class Bacilli; order Caryophanales; family Paenibacillaceae; genus Paenibacillus; species Paenibacillus sp. FSL H7-0737. The sequence continues at coordinate 6,091,299 of NZ_CP009279.1, forward strand.
AACGCTTTACGCGCACTGGAATCACGGCCCAATTTTTGGTATGCCATGTGTTTTCCCTCCTTTACTGTAACAATCTGTAGTTATTCTTCTGTACGTAGTCCCAAACCAAGTTCCTCAAGCTTCTCCTGAACTTCTTCCAAAGATTTACGACCAAGGTTACGCACCTTCATCATATCTTCTTCAGTCTTCGTGGTAAGCTCTTGTACGGTATTAATACCAGCACGTTTGAGGCAGTTGTAGGAACGGACAGAAAGATCAAGCTCTTCGATTGTCATCTCTAGCACTTTTTCTTTTTTGTCTTCTTCTTTTTCAACCATAATTTCGGCGTCTTTCGCTTCGTCCGTAAGACCTACGAACAATACGAGGTGCTCGTTCAAAATTTTGGCTCCGAGGCTTACAGCCTCTTCCGGTCTAATACTGCCATCTGTCCAAATTTCAAGCGTCAATTTGTCGTAGTTAGTCACTTGACCAACACGTGTATTGTCTATGCCGTAGTTAACGCGTGAAATAGGAGTGTAGATGGAGTCAACCGGGATAACGCCAATTGGCTGATCGTCGCGTTTGTTCCGGTCCGCTTGGACGTAGCCGCGACCACGGCCTGCAAAAATACGCATGTGAAGTCTCGCACCAGGTCCCAGCGTTGCAATGTGAAGATCCGGGTTGAGGATCTCAACATCGCTGTCCGCACGGATATCACCTGCGGTAACGATGCCTTCCCCTTCGGCATCAATCTCAAACACTTTTTCCTCGTCTGAATGAATCTTCAGGGACAAGGCTTTAAGGTTCAGAATGATCTCCGTCACATCTTCCATTACGCCTGGAACGGTCGAGAACTCATGCAGAACGCCGTCAATTTGGACCGAAGTCACTGCGGCTCCTGGAAGCGAAGAAAGCAATATCCGGCGAAGTGAATTCCCCAGAGTCGTGCCATACCCACGTTCCAACGGTTCAACTACGAATTTCCCATAGGTACCTTCATCATTAGCTTCTACGGTCTCAATCTTCGGCTTTTCGATTTCTATCACGAGTTTACCCCTCCTTCAACGTCGCTCCTATATGAAACTGTCACCCCATCAGGTGCATCATGTAGTATGCCTAAACACCTATTATTAGCAGATGCGTCAGAATTATACCACATTTACAATACTGATTTCACTATACGCGACGACGTTTCGGCGGACGGCATCCATTGTGAGGAACCGGAGTTACGTCTTTAATAAGGTTAACTTCAAGCCCTGCAGCTTGAAGGGAACGGATGGCTGCTTCGCGGCCCGCGCCCGGTCCTTTAACCATAACCTCAACCGACTTCATGCCGTGCTCCATAGCTGCTTTAGCTGCTGACTCAGCTGCCATTTGCGCTGCGAATGGAGTCGACTTACGGGAACCTTTAAATCCTTGGCCGCCGGAGCTTGCCCAGGAAATTGCATTTCCGTGAGGATCTGTGATGGTAACGATGGTGTTATTGAACGTGGAACGAATATGTGCCACGCCGGATTCGATATTTTTACGGTCGCGACGTTTGGTACGTACGACTTTTTTCGGTTTAGCCATTGTCTCTTATCCCCCCTTATTATTTCTTCTTGTTTGCTACCGTACGACGCGGGCCTTTCCGGGTACGGGCATTGGTTTTAGTACGTTGACCGCGAACAGGCAATCCACGACGGTGACGAACACCGCGGTAACAGCCGATCTCAGTAAGACGTTTAATATTCAAGGAAATTTCACGACGCAGGTCACCTTCAACCTTAACCGTTTTGTCGATCGTTTCACGCAGTTTGCTGACTTCATCTTCCGTCAAATCACGGACACGTGTATTAGCGCTAATGCCTGTTTCATTAAGAATTTTCTGAGAAGTCGTTTTACCGATTCCGAAAATATAAGTCAAGGCGATCTCAACGCGTTTGTCACGTGGCAAATCCACTCCAGCTATACGAGCCATTTTACGCTACACCCCCTTCTTAACCTTGTTTTTGTTTGTGTTTCGGATTTTCGCAAATCACCATAACAGTCCCTTTGCGGCGGATTACTTTACATTTCTCGCAAATGGGCTTTACAGAAGGTCTTACCTTCATGTTAATTACCTCCTCAAAGTTTTGCGAAGCAAAACTTTTTTCGTAGTTCCCATCTATTTACGGTAAGTTATACGACCTTTTGATAAATCATAAGGCGATAACTGCACGACCACTTTGTCTCCGGTCAAAATACGGATAAAGTGCATCCGCAATTTACCGGATACATGGGCAAGTATTTGATGACCGTTCTCAAGCTCAACCTTAAACGTTGCATTTGGCAACGGTTCAAGGACAGTACCTTCTACTTCAATGACATCTTCCTTAGCCACAGTTAGTCTCCTTTCTCATAAGCACTTATTCCGGTTGGGCCAGCATACTTCATGACTGCGTAACGCAGCTTTCCGTTTGTTACCCGCCCAGTTTCTTCCAAACTGTTCACAACCTCACTGCTGATGAAGGGTATGAGCTCAAGATGAAGAATATTCTTCTTCTTTGGCCCATCAAACTTACGTTTGTCTCCATCTGCAATGTATACAAATCTGCTATCAACAACTGCGATAACAACGGCTGCCTCTCCGGCATCTTTGCCTTTGAGAATTCTCACTAATTGACCAACCTGCGGGCTGCTCACAGTATTCAAGTGGAGATCACCTACGCATTCAGTTTTGTGAAAATTTCCATGCCGTCCGGAGTAACTGCTACTGTATGCTCAAAGTGAGCACATAGGGAGCCATCCACCGTAACGACAGTCCAGTTATCTTCCAGCGTTCTGACATGTCTCTTTCCTACGTTTACCATCGGCTCAATCGCGAGTACCATACCCGGTTTCAGACGTGGTCCGCGGTCCGCTATGCCATAATTCGGAATTTGCGGTTCTTCATGCAGTTTTGCCCCAATACCATGACCAACATACTCACGTACGACTGAGAAACCAGCCTCTTCGATGTATTGCTGGATAGCATGGGAGATTGTAAACAAGCGCACATCCGGCTTAACTAACGCCAGTCCCGCGTACAAGGAGCCTTCCGTAACGTCCAGCAAACGCTGAGCCTCTTCGGAAATGCTGCCCACACCGTAGGTCCAGGCGGAATCACCGTGATAACCGCGGTATTCTGCACCGATATCCAGCGTTACAATATCACCTTCGATCAGTTTGCGTTTACCTGGAAATCCATGCACTAATTGTTCGTTGACTGAAGCGCAAATGCTGGCAGGAAAACCGTTGTAGCCTTTGAAAGACGGCACAGCACCTTGACTGCGAATGTATTGATCGGCGATTCTGTCGAGATCGCCCGTTGTAATGCCAGGCTCAATGGCCTCAGCAATAAGACGGTGACTCTCGGCAACAATTCGACCAGCTTCCCTCATAAAGGCAAGTTCCTGTTCGGATTTACAAATGATCATTACATTAACCCCGCAATAAAGATACGATTTCAGAAGAAACGACATTGATTTCGTTTTCCCCATTTACCTGACGCAAAAGACCTTTATTATCATAAAACGCAAGCAGCGGCGCTGTCTTATTATCATACTCATCCAGACGCTTGCCTACACTTTCTTCGTTGTCATCCGGACGTTGATACAATTCACCGCCATCAATGTCGCAAATGCCATCTTGCTTCGGCGGGTTGAAGATTAAATGGTAGGATGCTCCGCAAACTGTGCAGATACGACGTCCAGTAAGACGCGCCATCAACAGTCCACGGTCAACATTCAAGTTGATGACATGATTCAAAGAAGTATTCAAACGGCTTAGAATTTCATCCAGCGCTTCCGCCTGCGAAAGAGTTCTTGGAAAACCATCCAATAGAAATCCTTTTTCGCAATCGGACTGCTGCAGCCGCTCTTCAACTATACCAATGGTCACATCATCTGGTACAAGCAAACCTTGATCAATAAATGATTTAGCCTTCAATCCTACTGGAGTCTCTTGTTTGATTGCCAAACGGAAAGCATCTCCTGTCGAAATATGCGGAATGCCAAACTCTTTTATGATCTCAGCCGCTTGTGTTCCCTTGCCTGCCCCAGGAGGGCCCATGAATAAAATGTTCACGATTTCTCTCTCCCCCCAAAAGTTCGCCACCAAGCAAGAAACAGCACAATAGGTGCCGGGAAGAATAAAAAATTACGCTTCACCGGAACCTATCGCCTATTTATTGATGAAACCTTTGTAATGGCGTTTGATCAAATGGCTCTCGATCTGCTTCATAGTATCCAATGCCACACCGATTACGATTAGCAGCGCAGTACCGCCAATTCGAACTTCTTTGGGCAATCCCGATATAGCACCGAAGAACATCGGTAGTACAGAGATCAAAGCTAGGAATAACGCGCCTGACATAGTCAAACGAGACATTACTCTAGTCAGATATTTCTCAGTAGCTTTACCAGGACGGATACCTGGGATGTAACCACCATTCTTCTTCATGTTGTCGGCCATCTGTTGAGGATTCATCTGCACGAACGTATAGAAGAACGTGAACCCGATGATCATCACTATATACAGAAGCATACCAAGCGGAGCATCGGTTGCCAAATATTTGGTAATCCATTGTGCCCAGGCATGTGTTGACCAGAAACTGGAGAGAACAACTGGAAACTGAAGCAACGATACGGCGAAGATAACCGGAATTACACCTGCCGCATTAATTTTCAGCGGAATATGTGTGTTCTGTCCACCGTACATTTTGTTGCCGACTACGCGTTTAGCATATTGAACAGGAATCTTCCGAATGCCTTGCTGTACGAAGATAACTGCTGTAATAATCGCTACAATCACAATCAGCACAATAACGACTTTAAGAATATTCAGGAACACTTGATCCGGCTGAATAAAGCTTGAGTTAGCCGTACTTGTGATATATCCCGGTATGGCGGCGACGATTCCCGCAAAAATCAGGATCGAAATCCCGTTCCCGATTCCCTTTTCGGTAATCTGTTCACCAAGCCACATCAAGAAAGAAGTACCTGCCGTCAAGATAATGGCAACCAGCAAGTAATCAGCAAATGTCGCATTCGGCATCATTTGAGTTCCATAAATCCGGTTAAACCCTATCGACGTAGCAAAACCTTGGATCAGGGCTAATATCACTGTACCGTAACGAGTGATTTGCGCTAGTTGTTTTTTACCGTGCTCCCCTTGTTTAGCCCATTCAGCAAACTTAGGAACAACATCCATCGACAGCAATTGCACGATGATGGATGCTGTAATGTACGGATAAATACTGATCGCAAATATCGAGAAGTTTTTGAGCGCTCCGCCCGAGAAGGTGTTCAAGAGTCCCATCAAAGCGTCACCGCTTTGATTTGCTGTTGCCAGTACATCTTTGTTTACACCAGGAACCGGAACAAACGAACCGATACGGTAGATAAACAGAATGAACAAGGTAAACAGGATCTTTTTGCGCAAATCTTCCACATGCCAGATATTCTTAAGCGTCTTGATCATTAGATCACCTCGGTTTTACCGCCGGCAGCCTCGATTTTCTCTACCGCAGATTGAGAGAACTTATTTGCTTGTACAGTCAATTTAACGGTTAACTCACCATTGCCGAGAATCTTAATGCCGCTTTTGGAATTCTTGACAACACCAGTTTCAAGCAACAACTGCGGAGTCACTTCTGTTCCTTCTGCAAAGCTATTCAGATCTTCAAGGTTCACAATCGCATACTCTTTACGGGTAGGATTGACGAAACCACGTTTAGGCAGACGACGATAGAGCGGATTTTGTCCACCCTCGAAGCCCGGACGAACACCACCGCCAGAACGTGAGTTTTGACCTTTGTGACCGCGACCGGAAGTTTTACCATTTCCGCTACTTGGTCCACGACCAACGCGATTGCGTTCTTTGCGGGAACCAGGAGCTGGAGCAAGTTCATGTAACTTCATCGTTTGCACCTCCTTATGTTTGTTAATTTATACGAGGCGATTAGCCTTCAATTTCAGTTACAGATAGCAAGTGACTCACTTTGTTGATCATTCCGCGAATTGCAGGACTGTCATTGTGAACCACTGTCGTGTTGAGTTTACGTAGGCCGAGCGTCTTAACAGTAACACGTTGTGTTTCTGGACGTCCGATTACACTACGTACGAGGGTAATTTGCAATTTTGCCATTGACGTTCCCCTCCTTAACCGCGCAATTCTTCGACAGATTTGCCGCGAAGTTTCGCGACCTCTTCAATGCGTTTCAGACGGGAAAGTCCCTCCAAAGTTGCATTGACCATGTTCATGGAATTCGAAGAACCCAGTGATTTTGTCAAAATGTCGCCAACGCCTGCCAATTCCAATACCGCACGAACTGGACCGCCAGCGATAACGCCAGTACCCTCTGATGCTGGTTTCAGCAACACGCGTCCTGCGCCGAAGTGGCCAGTAACGAGATGGGGAATCGAAGTTCCTACGATTGGAATGTGAATCAGGTTTTTCTTGGCGTCTTCAATGCCTTTACGGATGGCATCCGGAACTTCGCCGGCTTTACCGATACCAGCACCGACGTAGCCATTGCCATCGCCCACAACAACGAGTGCACTAAAGCTGAAACGGCGTCCGCCTTTTACAACTTTTGCTACACGGTTAATGTGTACAACTCTTTCTGTCAGTTCTAAACTGTTCGGATCTACACGCAAGTCGTTAACCTCCTTTTAAGAATTATTCTAGAATTCAAGACCAGCTTCACGAGCTGCGTCAGCCAATGCTTGAATTCGTCCATGGTACAAGTAACCTCCGCGGTCGAATACGACCACTGCATAGCCTTTTTCTTTAGCACGCTCAGCGACCAATTGGCCAACTTTCGCTGCAGCTTCAACGCTGCCGCCATTACCAATGTTAGCGCTCAGTTCTTTATCAAGTGTAGAAGCGGATACGATAGTAACCCCTTTAACATCATCGATCAGTTGAGCGTAGATGTGTTTTGAAGAACGGAATACGTTCAAACGTGGACGCTCAGTAGTTCCCTGGATCTTCTTACGAACACGCAGGTGTCTTTTGAGACGAGCCTTGTTTTTATCTTCTTTTGTAATCATGACTTCCCTTTCACTCCCTTCAGTTTGCCGTAAACAGCTTCACTTTAAGATGCACGGGGTATCTTACAATTAAGTTTAAACTGGTTATTTCTTCTTACCAGCTTTACCTTCTTTGCGGATGATACGCTCGCCTTCATATTTGATACCTTTACCTTTATACGGTTCTGGCTCACGAACGGAACGAATTTTAGCAGCATATGCGCCAACGCGTTCTTTATCGATACCTTTAACGATGATCTTCGTGTTCGCAGGAACTTCAAACTCAATACCTGCTTCCGGTGTAATTTCAACCGGGTGGGAGTAACCAACGTTCAGAACGACTTTATCTCCGGATTTGCTTGCACGATATCCGACCCCAACCAATTCCAGAGATTTCGAGAAACCTTCAGTCACGCCTGCTACCATGTTGTTGACAACGGAGCGGGTTGTGCCGTGAAGTGAACGATGCAATTTGTTATCCGACGGACGAACAACGGTAATTTCGTTATTTTCAACTGTAACCTTCATGTCTTTATGAAGCTCACGAGTCAAAGAACCTTTTGGACCTTTTACTGTAATAACGGCGTTGTCCAAAGTGACATCTACACCGCTAGGTACTGCGATTGGTTTACGACCAATACGAGACATGTGTTGCACCTCCTTATCTTGTGACGTTTATTACCAAATGTAGCAGACAACTTCTCCGCCAGATTTTGATTGACGAGCTTCTTTGTCGGTCATAACTCCCTTAGATGTGGAGATAATCGCGATTCCTAGACCACCGAGTACACGAGGCACTTCATTGCTCTTCGTGTATACGCGAAGGCCTGGTTTACTGATTCTTTTCAAACCAGAAATAACACGCTCTTGGTTAGGGCCGTATTTCAAGAAGATACGGATAATCCCTTGTTTGCTATCTTCAACGAATTCCGCATCGCGGATGAAACCTTCACGCTTCAAAATGTCAGCGATTTGTTTCTTCATAGTAGAAGCAGGCATTTCTACCGTTTCGTGACGCACAATGTTAGCGTTACGAATACGAGTAAGCATATCTGCAATAGGATCAGACATAGTCATGTGTGTAAACCTCCTTCCCGTTTATAAACTTCTTACCAACTTGCTTTTTTCACGCCAGGGATCTGGCCTTTATAAGCTAATTCACGGAAACAAATTCTGCAAATTTTGAACTTTTGCAGTACCGAATGTGGACGACCACAACGTTCGCAACGTGTATATGCACGTACTTTAAACTTAGGCGTACGTTGTTGTTTAACTTTCATCGAAGTTTTTGCCACTTAGCCTGACACCTCCTAAACATTTTCGGAGAAAATGGATTAACCGACTTTATTTTGCGAAAGGCATTCCCAGCTGACCCAGCAGCTCGCGGGATTCCTCGTCCGTCTTAGCAGTCGTTACAATAACGATGTCCATACCGCGGACTTTATCCACTTTGTCATATTCGATCTCGGGGAAGATCAATTGTTCTTTAAGACCAAGTGTGTAGTTACCACGGCCGTCAAAGGCTTTAGTGGAAACACCACGGAAGTCACGTACGCGTGGAAGCGTTACGTTGAACAATTTGTCCAAGAAGTAATACATACGCTCGCCGCGCAGTGTTACTTTAACCCCAATCGGCATATTTTCGCGTAGTTTGAAACCAGCGATGGATTTTTTAGCTTTAGTGATTACTGGTTTTTGACCAGCGATCAACTGCATGTCATTAACTGCAGCATCAAGTACTTTGGAGTTTTGAACAGCGTCACCTACACCCATGTTGATGACAACCTTCTCGATCTTAGGCACTTGCATAACAGTTGTATAGTTAAACTTCTGCATCAAAGCAGGTGTTATTTCGTTGAGATAACGTTCTTTCATTCTTGCTGCCATGAAGATTTAACCTCCTTTCTTAAGGGCTAGATTAGTCGATAATCTCTCCGGATCTTTTAGCAATCCGAACTTTTTTACCGTTGTCCAATACTTTGTAACCGATACGTGTTACTTTGCCGGACTTCGGATCGATGTGCATTACGTTGGACACATGAATCGAAGCTTCCTGCTCAATAATTCCACCCTGTGGATTCAGCTGGTTCGGCTTTTGGTGTTTTTTCACCATATTGACGCCTTCTACCAGAACGCGGTTTTCACGAGGATAAGCAGCGATGACACGGCCTTTTTTGCCTTTGTCTTTACCACTAATCACAAGCACCACATCATCTTTCTTCACGTGCAGTTTATTGTTATGGGATTCCAGAACTTTTTTCACTCTAGGCATTTATTACACCTCCTATAACTAACCTTCAACTTATTGGTGCTCGTGTTTATTAGATTACTTCCGGTGCCAAGGAAACGATCTTCATGTAGTCTTTATCGCGAAGTTCGCGAGCAACTGGTCCAAAGATACGTGTTCCACGAGGGCTTCTGTCGTCTTTAACAACAACAGCTGCATTTTCGTCGAATGCGATGTAAGATCCATCTTTACGACGAACGGAACGTTTCGTACGAACAACTACCGCTCTAACAACATCACCTTTTTTGACAACGCCGCCTGGTGTTGCTTGTTTAACGGAACAAACGATCAAATCACCGATTGCTGCTGTACGGCGTCCAGTACCACCCAGTACGCGGATACACATCAGTTCCTTCGCACCAGAGTTGTCAGCCACATGCAAGCGTGTAAATGGTTGAATCATTATAATTTCCTCCTTCCGGAAAAACTCTTTTGATTATCTTAGATGATAACCGCTTTTTCAACCACTTCAACTAGTCTCCAACGTTTGTCCTTGGACAACGGACGAGTTTCCATGACTTTTACGGTATCGCCAATTTTCGCAACGTTTTCCTCATCATGTGCTTTGAATTTCTTCGTAGACTTGATGCGTTTGTGGTACAAGTTATGCTTCTTATAGGTTTCAACAGCGACTACGATGGTTTTATCCATTTTATCACTGACCACTTTACCGATTAGCACTTTACGTGCATTACGTTCTTCGCTCATTAGTTAGCCTCCTTCCTGAATACGGATCTGAGATCCGTCTCACTTAACTAATCCCAAGCACTCTTTGATGGATTACGGTTTTAGCACGAGCTATTTCCTTACGCACGTCACGAATCCGAGTCGGGTTGTCCAGTTGGCCAGTTGCCAATTGGAAACGGAGATTAAAAAGTTCCTCTTTGAATCCAGCGATCTTTTGTTCAATCTCAGCAGTGGTTAAGTTGCGAAGTTCATTAGCTTTCATTTGCTTCACCACCCAATTCTTCACGTTTCACAAACTTAGTCTTTACAGGCAGCTTGTGAGCGGCAAGACGCATCGCTTCACGAGCGATTTCTTCCGACACGCCTCCGAGTTCGAACATAATCTTGCCCGGTTTAACTACTGCTACCCATTTCTCAACGTTACCTTTACCACTACCCATACGAACCTCGAGAGGCTTTTGAGTAATAGGCTTATCTGGGAAAATCTTGATCCAAACTTGACCGCCACGTTTGATATAACGTGTCATTGCGATACGAGCAGCTTCGATCTGACGGTTAGTGATCCAAGATGGTTCCATTGCAACCAGGCCGAATTCGCCGAAGTTCAATTCAGTACCACCCTTTGCCATACCCTTCATGTGTCCGCGTTGTTGCTTGCGGTGTTTTACGCGTTTTGGTACCAACATGATTAGTTGCCTCCTTCCTGAGCAGCTTGTTTCTTAGCTGGGGGAAGAACTTCTCCACGGTAGATCCATACTTTTACGCCGATAAGACCGTAAGTTGTATGTGCTTCAGCCGTTCCGTAATCGATATCGGCACGAAGCGTATGAAGTGGAACTGTTCCTTCGCTATAACCTTCTGAACGAGCAATCTCAGCTCCGCCAAGACGTCCGCCTACTTGAGTTTTAATCCCTTTTGCGCCAGAACGCATTGTTCTTTGAATCGCTTGTTTGAGTGCACGACGGAACGATACACGACGTTCCAATTGTTGAGCAATGCTCTCAGCTACAAGAATTGCATCCAATTCAGGGTGCTTGATTTCATTGATGTTGATGTGTACTTTTTTGCCACCAGCGATTGCTGTAACTGCGCTGCGAAGTACTTCTACTTCTGCTCCGCCCTTACCAATAACCATACCTGGTTTAGCAGTGTGAATTGTAACGTTCACGCGGTTAGCCGCTCTTTCGATCTCGATATGGGAAACAGCGGAATCCTTCAACTTACCTTTAAGGTATTCCCGGATTTTGACGTCTTCCATTAGAAGAGTACCGAAATCTTTTCCTGCATACCATTTAGATTCCCAATCGCGAATGATCCCGATCCGGAGTCCGATTGGATTTACCTTTTGACCCACGTGTTATCCCTCCTTATTTCTCAGATACCACCAGTGTAATGTGGCTCGTGCGTTTATTGATCCGACTTGCGCGGCCCATGGCGCGCGGACGGAAACGTTTCATAGTAGGTCCTTGGTTAACGAAAACCTCGCTAACGAACAAACTGTTCACGTCCAAAGAATAGTTATGCTCAGCATTCGCAATTGCCGAATTAAGCAACTTCTCAACGACCGGAGAAGCGGATTTCGGAGTGTGGCGAAGAATAGCAATTGCTTCCCCCACTTGCTTACCACGAATCAAGTCAACAACCAGTTTCGCTTTACGAGCGGAAATCCGCACCGATCTTGCATGTGCTTTTGCTTCCATTGTTTAACCTCCTTTCAAACAGAGACCTTATTATTATCTTCTTGTTTTCTTATCGTCACCCGCGTGGCCTTTGTAAGTACGTGTTGGCGCGAACTCGCCCAACTTGTGACCTACCATATCTTCTGTTACGTATACAGGCACGTGTTTACGGCCGTCATATACACCAAACGTATGTCCGATAAACTGAGGGAAAATGGTTGAGCGACGGGACCAAGTTTTAACTACAACCTTTTTTTCAGCCTCGTTCAGTTCCTCAACTTTTTTAAGCAGGTAGCCATCGATAAACGGCCCCTTCTTTAAACTGCGACCCATGTGTGAATCCTCCCTTCATCCGGTTCTTCAAACCGCGAATCGACGCTTCGCGCTTTATTAACTTGCCAGAAGCGTCTTATTTTGTGCGGCGGCGAACGATATATTTATCAGATGCCTTGTTTTTCTTACGCGTTTTGTAACCAAGGGTTGGTTTACCCCATGGAGACATAGGCGATTTACGTCCGATTGGAGCGCGGCCTTCACCACCACCGTGTGGGTGATCGTTCGGGTTCATTACTACACCGCGTACTTCAGGGCGACGGCCCAGCCAGCGACTACGTCCAGCTTTACCGATTTTGATCAATTCATGATCTTCGTTACCTACGGAACCGATAGTTGCACGGCATACGCTAAGGATCTTACGAACCTCACCGGATGACAAACGAACGGAACAGTATTTTTCTTCTTTACCAAGCAATTGAGCTTCTGTACCAGCAGCACGAACCAATTGTCCGCCTTTACCTGGTTTCAACTCAATGTTGTGGATAACTGTACCCACTGGGATGTTCTCCAGCGCAAGACTGTTACCAATTTTGATGTCGGCTGTCGGGCCGGACTCTACTTTATCCCCAACTTTTAGGCCTTTAGGAGCGATGATATAACGTTTCTCTCCATCAGCATAGTGGATCAAAGCAATATTAGATGTACGGTTCGGGTCATACTCGATTGTAGCAACGCTACCTGGTATGCCGTCTTTAGTCCGTTTGAAGTCGATAATACGGTATTTACGTTTGTGTCCGCCGCCATGGTGACGAACCGTAATTTTACCTTGGTTGTTGCGTCCCGCATGTTTGAACAGCGGAGAAAGCAACGATTTCTCTGGCTGGTTTGTTGTGATTTCTTCAAACGTAGACACAGACATATGGCGTCTTGCCGGAGAGGTCGGTTTGTACTTTTTGATTGGCACTATAGTTTCCTCCTTACTTTAAGAGTATTATTCTACCGCTTCAAAAAATTCAAGCGGTTTGCTGTCCGGGCTAAGCTTAACGATGGCTTTTTTCCACTCTGGAGTGTAACCAGAATATTTACCATAACGTTTCAGTTTGCCAGGCACGCGCATTGTGTTCACATTAGTTACTTTTACTTTGAAAATAGCCTCGACAGCTTTTTTGATTTCGGTTTTGTTAGCACGGATATCCACTTCAAAAGCGTATTTCATTTCGCTCATGTAGTCGGAAGTACGTTCCGTAATCACCGGACGTTTGATAATATCACGAGGATCTTTCATTACGCGAACACCTCCTCTACCTTCAGAACTGCTTCTTTAGTGATGATCAGTTTGTCGTACGTCAGTACGTCAAGAACATTAATGCCGTCAGCCGCTACGAATTTCACCCCAGGGATGTTACGAGCGGAAAGTGCTACGTTATCATCATAGCTAGTAGCTACGATCAAAGCTTTGCGTTCCACTTTCAGGTTGTTCAAGATTGCTGCGAATTCTTTCGTCTTCGGAGCATTCATTGTCAAGCTATCCAATACGATAATGTCATTCTCGAGTACTTTCGAGGACAAAGCGGATTTGATCGCCAAACGACGAACCTTCTTAGGCAATTTCCAGGAATAGCTACGTGGTGTTGGTCCGAAGACAACGCCGCCGCCTTTCCATTGTGGAGAACGAATGGATCCTTGACGAGCGCGACCTGTACCTTTTTGTTTCCAAGGCTTACGTCCACCGCCACGAACTTCAGAACGTCCTTTTACTTTGTGTGTACCACGACGAAGGGAAGCTCTTTGCATAAGCGCAGCTTCGTGTAGAACGTGCTCATTCGGTTCAATACCGAATACTGTATCGCTCAGTTCTACTTCACCAACTTCGTTGCCACTAATATTAAAAAGTGTTACTTTTGGCATTTCATGTTCCTCCTTTCTTAGGTAATTATTTCTTAACGGTTTGTTTAACTTTCACGAAGCTGTTTTTAGGACCTGGGATAGCGCCTTTAACCAGCAATACGTTACGTTCAACGTCAACCTTGATGATTTCAAGCTTTTGAACCGTGATAGTCGTGTGACCCATATGTCCTGGGAGGCGTTTGCCCTTCGGAACACGGTTAGCTTGGATAGAACCCATGGAACCCGGTCTTCTGTGGTAACGCGATCCGTGTGCCATTGGTCCGCGGCTTTGTCCCCAACGTTTGATGTTACCTTGGAAACCTTTACCTTTAGATGTGCCAGTTACGTCAACAAATTCGCCCTCAGCAAAAATATCAGCCTTCAGTTCTTGTCCAACCTCGAGAGACCCGAGGTCAACACCGCGAATTTCACGAACGTAGCGCTTAGGTGTTGCATTTGCCTTTTTGGCGTGACCTTGTTCAGGCTTATTGGAGCGACTTTCTTTTTTATCAGAAAATCCCAATTGCACTGCTTCATATCCGTCGATATTCAGGTCTTTCTTTTGCAGTACTACACAAGGGCCTGCTTCGATAACAGTAACAGGAATTACGTTACCTTCTGGAGTAAACACTTGAGTCATACCGAGTTTTTTTCCTAAGATACCTTTCAATGTTGACACCTCTTTTCTTTTCCTAAGTTGCTAAAAATAGAATTACAATTTGATTTCGATATCTACACCGGACGGTAGATCCAAGCGCATCAAGGCATCCACAGTTTGTGGTGTTGGGTTCACAATATCGATCAAACGTTTGTGAGTCCGTTGTTCAAACTGTTCACGGGAATCCTTGTACTTGTGTACCGCACGGAGAATAGTAATGATTTGCTTCTCAGTTGGCAACGGAATCGGTCCAGATACACCAGCACCCGAACGTTTTGCAGTTTCAACGATTTTCTCTGCGGATTGATCAAGAATTCTGTGGTCGTATGCTTTCAAGCGAATACGAATTTTTTGCTTTGCCATTTTAGTCCCTCCTTCTATCGCCCAATTTATTATCGGACATACTCCGTGAAAATTTTCTGACGTCGACCTCATGGCAAAGGGGCCGGGTGTGTCAGTAACCTCTCACATCATCGCAACGTCTCAGAACAACATTTATTATTATATATAATAGGCAGCAGTATTGCAAGCTAAAATAACAAAACAACGCATATTTTTTTCATGCGTTGCTTTATTACTATTATATAGGTTAAAGATTCGCAGTGGCAGACTTAAAAATCTCAGCTGACTCCGCAGTCTGTGCTGTTGCTGACCCAATTCCCTCTATTGTCTGAATCAATGTTCTTATTTCTTCTTCTACTATAACAATCTCTTGTGTGCTACTCCTCATCGCCTCTACAATTTCGGAAAACAAAAGACTAGTCTCAACGGATTGATGTTTCCCACTTTTGGTTAGCTCTTGTACCTTACGTATCTCCTCAACGACTTGTTGTGTGAGACTTCCCGATTTATAAGTCAGCTCTACGATCTGAATTACAGTATTCTTCGTATCCTCTGCCAACCGACTAACTTCTTGAGCAACTACACTAAACCCTCTACCATGCACTCCGGCTCTAGCGGCTTCTATCGTTGCATTAAGTGAAAGAATTTTAGTTTGATCTGCAATATCTTTAACTGAGTTTACGATTTTTTGAATTTGTTTAGAGGAATTGCTTAATTCGTGGACTGAATGTTCCATTTCACTAGTACTTTGATAAATAAGATTAATCTGTCCTGTTAAGCTATCCAAATGCTCATGTCCATCTGTAGCCAACCCCTGCGACTCTACAGCGGATGTAGCTGTACGTTGGAATGTTCTACTCACTTCATTGCTACTTGCTACTAGCTGCTTCACAGCGGCATTTGTGTCGATACTAAAATCTATTAACTCGCTGCTGAATTCAGCAATTTTCTGCTTTAATTCATTTTTAACCAAAAGGTATTGCTGTTCCTTCTCTTTGACGTTCTCCTTCTCGTATTCCTCCAGGACAAGTTGTTGTTCAAGGTTAAGCAGCTTAGTTACGGTCTTAACTACATGTAAACGTGTATTGTCATCATGTGTCTCATTATAGATAACTTGTATAAAAACGTTCTGAAGATTTTGAAAAGCGGATAAGTACCATTTAGGCTCAAGTCCTACTCTTTTATGAATATTAGCAATCTTCATTCGCTTTGCTATGTATTCTTCATCAACTTTGCCATCAAAAATTTCAACGATATGCTCGCGGAGTGTTGTTTTCAACCTCTCGATACTACTATGCTCCAATATAATGGCTTCGAGTTTATCCACACCTAATACCGAATTATAAAATTGATCAATTATATAGTCTATATTCTTTTCAACGCTAGGCTTTACCCTACGTAATAAGTTCAAATCTGATTCAGATAGATCAATCATTCTCATTTGCTCATTGAGTTCGTCATAACCCTCAAGAGTATGAAAAAAATCTTCAGTACGCTTAGTCTGGTGTTTATGTTCTATCAAATTAGGGGTGTGAGAATCCTCGTTATTATTACGTGATGTTATAGCATGCATGAATGAAAAAGGACATTTTCCCATGTTATCACTCTCCCCTCAATTACTATTTTTTTACAATATTACCTTCCTTTCATTTTACTCTATGATTATTAAAATTGTAAACAATTTATCGTTGAATTTTGTTGAATTTTGTAGAATTATTCGAAATTTCATACTTATTTTATCGTATATTGTCGAATTTAAGATGGTTTATCCTATAAAATAACAAAAAGCCCCGGATTCTCCGCAAGAAGAATCCGGGGCACTATGATTCAGAGTCTACCCGCAGATAGAAACGAATTTATTTTTGGATGGAAGCTACGCTACCTGCTCCAACTGTACGTCCACCTTCGCGAATGGAGAATTTAGTACCTTCTTCAATAGCGATAGGGGAGATCAAAGCAACAGTTACAGTGATGTTGTCACCAGGCATAACCATTTCAGTACCTTCTGGCAAGTTGATGATGCCAGTTACGTCAGTTGTACGGAAGTAGAACTGTGGACGGTAACCAGTGAAGAATGGTTTGTGACGTCCGCCTTCTTCTTTAGTCAAAACGTAGATTTGAGCAGTGAACTCAGTGTGTGGTTTAACAGAGTTCGGTTTAGCCAATACTTGGCCACGCTCGATCATTGTACGGTCTACACCACGAAGCAAAGCTCCGATGTTGTCGCCCGCTTGAGCGGAATCCAGCAATTTACGGAACATTTCTACGCCCGTAACTACGGATTTCTTAGTTTCTTCGTGAATACCAACGATTTCGATTTCTTCTCCGACTTTAACTGTTCCGCGTTCTACGCGACCAGTTGCCACAGTACCGCGGCCAGTGATGGAGAATACATCTTCGACAGGCATCAAGAATGGTTTGTCAGTTTGACGCTCTGGAAGTGGAATGTACTCGTCGATTGTTTCGAACATTTCAACAATCTTCTTAGCATATTCGCCTTCTGGGTTTTGAAGAGCTTCACGAGCAGAACCACGAATGATTGGAGTGTCATCGCCTGGGAAGTCATACTCGCTCAGCAAGTCACGAACTTCCATTTCAACCAATTCCAACAACTCTTCGTCTTCAACCATGTCGCATTTGTTCAAGAAAACAACGATGTATGGAACACCTACTTGACGGGACAACAGGATGTGCTCGCGAGTTTGTGGCATAGGGCCATCAGCTGCGGATACAACCAGGATAGCTCCGTCCATTTGCGCTGCGCCAGTGATCATGTTTTTAACATAGTCGGCGTGACCAGGGCAGTCTACGTGAGCGTAGTGACGGTTAGGAGTTTCATATTCAACGTGGGAAGTGGAGATTGTGATACCACGTTCGCGCTCTTCAGGAGCTTTGTCGATTTGATCGAATGCGATAGCTGCGCCACCGTAAGTTTTGGACAATACAGTAGTGATTGCAGCAGTCAGAGTCGTTTTACCATGGTCGACGTGACCAATAGTACCGATGTTAACGTGCGGTTTGTTACGTTCAAACTTTGCCTTTGCCATTTGAACAGTTCCTCCTTAATGTGGGGTTCCTTATATTTGAGCCGCCCGCATATATGTTTATCTTAGATGACTGAGTAATTATACTCGGACGGCAAGTTAAAACTAGTAATTATTCTCCGCCTTTGTTCTTAGCAGCGATCTCTTCCGCAATGGATTTAGGAACTTCTTCATAGTGAGAAAGCTCCATTGAGAATACGCCACGTCCTTGAGTACCAGAACGAAGAGTTGTAGAGTATCCGAACATTTCGGAAAGAGGCACCTTAGCACGGATAATTTGCGCTCCACCACGGGAATCCATACCTTCGATACGGCCACGGCGGGAGTTCAGCATACCCATAACATCACCCATATATTCCTCAGGAACAGTTACTTCTACTTTCATGATTGGCTCAAGCAGGACAGGTTTACACTTGTCTTTAGCTGCTTTAAGCGCCATCGAACCGGCAATTTTAAATGCCATTTCGTTGGAATCGACATCATGGTAAGAACCATCAACGATGGTAGCTTTAACGTCTACAAGCGGGAAGCCTGCAAGTACGCCGTTTTTCATTTGTTCTTCGATACCCGCAAGTGCAGGAGCGATGTACTCTCTAGGAACCGAGCCACCGACAACTTTACTTTCGAATTTGCTACCAGTACCTGGCTCGAGGGGTTCAAATTCAACCCATACGTGACCGTATTGACCACGACCACCAGATTGGCGTACAAATTTACCTTCGACGCGAGCAGGTGCCTTGAACGTTTCGCGGTAAGCAACCTGTGGTTTACCCACATTGGTTTCTACTTTGAACTCACGACGCATACGGTCGATGATGATGTCCAAGTGAAGTTCACCCATACCAGCCAGGATAGTTTGGCCTGTTTCTTCATCAGTATGAGCACGAAGAGTTGGATCCTCTTCAGTCAACTTACCGAGAGCAACGCCCAATTTATCTTGGTCAGCTTTTGTTTTTGGTTCAACAGCGATTTCGATAACTGGATCAGGGAAGTTCATTGATTCCAGAATTACTGGATGCTTCTCATCACACAGTGTATCACCTGTACTGGTGTCTTTCAAACCAACTGCTGCAGCGATGTCGCCAGAATACACGATGGAAATCTCTTGACGGCTGTTAGCATGCATTTGAAGGATACGACCAATACGTTCACGCTTGTTCTTAGTAGCATTAACTACGTAAGATCCGGACTCTAGAATACCAGAGTATACACGGAAGAACGTAAGTTTACCTACATAAGGGTCAGTCATGATTTTAAATGCCAAAGCTGCAAACGGTTCTTCATCCGAAGAATGACGAACTGCTTCAGTTCCATCATCAAGATGTCCAGTGATAGCTGGAACGTCAAGAGGAGATGGCAAGTAATCAACAACAGCATCCAGCATAAGCTGAATCCCTTTGTTACGGTAGGAGGATCCAACAATTACAGGGAACAATTTAACTTCAACTACGCCTTTGCGCAGTGCAGCTTTAATTTCCGGAACTGTAATTTCTTCGCCTTCCAGGTACTTCATAGTCAGATCTTCATCAAGTTCAGCAACTTTCTCGATCAACTCGAGACGCAGCTCCTCAACTTTGGCCAAATATTCTTCCGGAATATCCGTTACTTCGATGTTTTGGCCTAGATCATCTCTGAACATGTGTGCTTTTTGCTCAACAAGGTCGATAATACCAGTGAAATCACTTTCTGCACCAATTGGCAATTGAATAGCAACTGCATTGGCTTGAAGGCGATCACGCATAGTTTCGATTACGTTAAGGAAATCCGCACCGATAATGTCCATTTTGTTCACATATGCAATACGTGGAACGTTATAACGGTCAGCCTGTCTCCATACGGTTTCAGACTGAGGCTCAACGCCCTCTTTTGCACTAAATACACCTACTGCCCCATCCAATACACGCAGGGAACGTTCAACTTCAACAGTGAAGTCAACGTGTCCTGGGGTATCAATGATATTGATGCGGTGACCTTTCCACGCAGCAGTCGTAGCAGCGGACGTAATCGTGATTCCGCGCTCTTGTTCTTGCTCCATCCAGTCCATTGTAGCAGCACCCTCGTGAACTTCACCGATTTTGTGCGTACGGCCTGTATAGAAAAGAATCCGCTCTGTGGTAGTTGTTTTACCAGCATCAATATGCGCCATGATCCCGATATTACGTGTATTTTTTAAGGAGAACTCTCTAGCCATGAAATGGATCTCCCTTCAAAATATAAGTTATTTGAATGACCTTAATCCTACCAACGGTAGTGAGCGAACGCTTTGTTTGCTTCAGCCATTTTGTGTGTATCTTCGCGTTTCTTAACAGAAGCGCCTGTGTTGTTGGAAGCGTCGATGATCTCAGCCGCCAAACGCTCTTCCATCGTCTTCTCACCGCGGTTGCGAGAGTAGTTTACGAGCCAACGTAATCCCAGAGCAGTACGTCTCTCTGGTTTAACCTCGATAGGTACTTGATAGTTAGCACCACCGACACGACGAGCTTTGACTTCCAAAACCGGCATGATATTCTTGATGGCAGCTTCGAAAACTTCCATCGGATCTTTACCCGTACGTTCTTCAATCAATTTGAATGAATTGTACAGAATGCTTTGAGCGACACCTCTTTTACCACCCAGCATAATGCGGTTAATCAAACGAGTAACCAACTTGCTATTATACAACGGATCTGGCAATACGTCTCTCTTAGTAACTGGACCTTTGCGTGGCATGGATATCCCCCTTTCTTAAATGTTTATTATTCTAGAATTTTTTCTTATTTCTTAGCTTTAGGACGTTTAGCACCGTATTTAGAACGAGCTTGCATCCGGTTAGCTACACCTGCTGTATCCAATGCACCACGAACGATATGGTAACGAACCCCTGCAAGGTCCTTTACTTTACCTCCGCGAAGTAATACAACACTGTGCTCTTGTAAGTTATGTCCGATACCCGGGATATAAGCTGTTACCTCGAGACGGTTCGTCAAACGAACACGGGCATATTTACGAAGCGCTGAGTTTGGTTTACGTGGAGTCATAGTACCAACACGAGTGCACACACCGCGTTTTTGCGGAGCGCTCAAATTTGTAGCCTCACGCTTGAGGGCGTTATACCCTTTTTGAAGAGCGGGAGATTTAGATTTTTCGATTTTGGCTTGACGGCCTTTACGAACCAATTGGTTAATTGTTGGCATGTTGTTGCCACCCCCTTCCTGAAATGATAGCCGATTTAAGAACTCTAAGCCCACAGACCCAGGCGGTTCATAAAAAGACAAATGAAAAGTTCTTGCCGCTGGAGTTCACCCCAGTACAAAAACATTTCCGTAGCTATTGTTTTAAGACGGCTGCCATCGCAGCGCCAACTTCTATTCCGCAGGCCTTGCCCAAATTCAGCATCGTATCCACGTATGTGATCTTAACACCTTGTTTGTTACAAAGCATAACTATCCTGGAAGTAAGCCTTTGATCTCCGTCCTCTGCCACATAGACTTCTGCAGCTTGGCCCAACTCTACCGCCTTGACGGTTTGTTTGGTACCGATCTTGACCTGAGCATCCTGTAGTCCTCTATCATCAGTCATAATCATTACCTCCAATGAACAAGGATAACATGGCTACTCACGCACCTTAGACATTTTAGCATTATCAATAGATGGTGTCAAGAAATTCAGCAATAATTTTTATGAATATTATACACAGCAGATATTCGTGTCACACCTATGATTAGGTATGACACGAGTTCACTACCATGTTTGCTAATTTATTCAGCAGGAACCGGCTCTAAAGATTCAAGCGCGCTTTCTGCATTTGGATCACTTAGCTTAACATTACGGTAACGATTCATACCAGTACCTGCAGGAATCAACTTACCGATAATAACATTTTCTTTGAGTCCAAGCAACTTATCTACTTTACCTTTGATAGCAGCGTCTGTTAAGACACGAGTAGTTTCTTGGAAAGATGCAGCGGATAAGAAGGAATCTGTCTCAAGAGATGCCTTGGTAATACCGAGTAAGACCGGTTTAGCAACTGCAGGCTCTTTACCTGACAAGATGGCTTCCTTATTAGCAGCTTCATATTCATGAATATCCGCAAACGCGCCTGGTAACAGACTTGTGTCACCTGCATCAATGATACGGATCTTCCGAAGCATTTGTTTGATCATAACTTCAATGTGCTTATCATTGATCTCAACGCCCTGGTTACGATATACACGCTGAACTTCTTGCAGAATGTAGTTTTGTACCCCACGGATCCCTTTGATTCGCAGCATTTCTTTAGGGTCAATCGAACCGTCTGTCAACTCATCGCCGGCTTCAATTTCTTGGCCTTCGCTGACACGTAGACGTGATCCATAAGTAATGGAATAAGTCTTGGATTCTGCTTCACCTTGAACTTCGATTTCACGACGATCCTTAGTTTCACGGATTTCCTTGATTACACCATCGATCTCACTGATTGTAGCCTGACCTTTAGGGTTACGGGCTTCAAACAACTCTTGAATACGCGGCAAACCTTGCGTGATGTCATCACCGGCAACACCGCCGGTATGGAACGTACGCATTGTAAGCTGGGTTCCTGGTTCACCGATAGATTGTGCAGCGATAATACCAACCGCTTCACCGATCTCAACGTGTTTACCAGTTGCCAAGTTACGACCGTAACATTTCTTACAAACACCATGACGAGCACGGCAGCTTAGTACAGATCGGATTTGTAGCTTAGTTACACCAGCGTCTACGATTGCTTCCGCTTTATCGGAGTCAATCAAATCGTTGCGGTGAACAATGATTTCGCCTGTTTCCGGATGACGAACAGTCTCGAAGCAGTAACGACCTTCAATACGGTCATACAGATCCTCAATAACCTCTTTGCCATCCTGAATACGACTAACTGTAAATCCTTTATCCGTTCCACAATCTTCCTCACGGACGATAACGTCCTGAGCTACGTCAACGAGACGACGAGTCAAGTAACCGGAGTCAGCAGTACGAAGTGCGGTATCGGCAAGACCTTTACGCGCTCCGTGAGTGGAGATAAAGTACTCCAAGACCGTAAGACCTTCACGGAAGTTCGCTTTAATTGGCAATTCGAAAATCCGACCCGAAGGTGTTGCCATCAGACCACGCATACCACCCAGCTGAGTGATCTGCGATTTGTTACCCCGCGCTTTGGAGTCAACCATGAGCATGATTGAGTTGAAACGGTCCATGGATTTAAGCAGGATGTTCGTAAGATCATCCTTCGTCTTCGACCAGATCTCAATAACGCGGTCGTACCGTTCGTCATTAGTGATCAGACCACGGCGATATTGGTTAGCAACCACATCTACCTTAGCTTCGGACTCTTTCAGGATCGTAACTTTCTCCTCAGGCACGATAACATCCGACACAGCAACGGTAACACCGGAACGTGTGGAGTAAGTAAAGCCGAGTTGTTTAATTTTATCCAAAATCATAGAGGTTTTGGTCGTATGATAAGTTTCAAAACAACGTGCGATAATCAGACCCAGATATTCTTTACCTACAGCGCTGGCTTCAGGAGCGGATTCAATCAGCTCGCGAATATCTGCGCCTTTTTCATAGATAAAGTATTTCTCTGGCGTGCCATGCAGCAAGTTAGTCTTAGTCGCTTCATTGATATAAGGGAAACTACTTGGGTAAATTTCATTAAAGATAATCTTACCGATCGTAGTAATCAACATTGCGCCTTGTTGTTTTTCCGTAAAGCAAGTCTTACCTAGTGCTTTAACTGGAATAGCTACACGAGCATGAAGACCTGCAGTTCCGCGTTGGTAAGCTGATACAGCTTCATTTACGGTACGCAGAATCATACCTGATCCTTTTTCTTCCTTGTTGTCCATGGTCAGGTAGAAAGTACCAAGGACCATATCCTGGGAAGGTGTTACAACCGGTTTTCCGTCTTTAGGGTTCAAGATATTACCGGATGCAAGCATGAGAATACGTGCTTCCGCTTGAGCTTCTGCTGACAGAGGAACGTGCACCGCCATTTGGTCACCGTCAAAGTCGGCGTTATAAGCCGTACATACGAGTGGGTGAAGACGAATAGCATGACCTTCCACCAAAATCGGTTCAAAAGCTTGGATACCGAGACGGTGAAGTGTTGGTGCGCGGTTTAGAAGTACTGGGTGCTCTCTGATTACTTCTTCAAGTACATCCCATACTTCAGGACTTACACGCTCAACTTTACGTTTTGCGCTCTTTATGTTGTGGGCTAGGCCCTTATTAACCAATTCCTTCATGACAAAAGGCTTGAACAATTCTAGCGCCATTTTCTTAGGAAGTCCGCACTGATACATCTTGAGGTACGGTCCTACAACGATAACGGAACGACCAGAGTAGTCAACCCGTTTACCGAGCAAGTTCTGACGGAAACGTCCTTGTTTACCTTTCAGCATGTGGCTGAGAGATTTCAATGGACGGTTACCAGGACCCGTTACCGGACGTCCTCTACGGCCGTTATCGATGAGAGCATCGACAGCTTCCTGTAGCATCCGTTTCTCGTTCTGCACGATAATGTCAGGCGCACCAAGATCCAGCAGTCTTTTCAGACGGTTGTTCCGGTTAATAACACGACGATAAAGATCGTTCAAATCAGACGTAGCAAAACGGCCACCATCCAATTGAACCATCGGACGAAGCTCCGGAGGTATAACCGGAAGAACATCCATGATCATCCAATCAGGTTTGTTGCCTGAGTTACGGAATGCTTCAATGACTTCCAGACGTTTGATCGCCCGGTTACGACGTTGGCCTTGGGCCGTACGCAGTTCTTCTTTGAGGAATTCCAGCTCTTTTTCGATGTCGATGTCTTGAAGAAGCTTCTTAACAGCTTCAGCACCCATGCCCGCTTGGAATCCGTAACCGTATTTTTCACGGTAGCTACGATATTCTTTCTCGGATAGAAGTTGTTTCTTTTCCAGTGGTGTTTCACCTGGGTCAGTTACAACATACGAAGCGAAGTAGATAATCTCTTCAAGTGATCTTGGAGACATATCTAGTGCCAAACCCATACGGCTTGGGATACCTTTGAAGTACCAGATATGAGATACCGGAGCAGCCAATTCAATGTGACCCATACGTTCACGACGAACTTTAGCACGAGTAACTTCAACGCCACAACGGTCGCAGACTACGCCCTTATAACGGACACGTTTGTATTTACCGCAATGACATTCCCAGTCTTTTTGCGGTCCAAAGATACGCTCACAGAAAAGACCCTCTTTTTCCGGTTTCAATGTACGATAGTTAATGGTTTCCGGTTTCTTAACTTCTCCGCGGGACCATGAACGAATCTTCTCCGGAGAAGCGAGTCCGATTTTCATAAATTCAAAATTGTTAACGTCCAACAAGGAGCAACCCTCCTTAACCTAATCCTGATTTAGTACCGCTTTGCCCTCCTCTGACTGTTACATCAAAAGAGGGCGCGGTCCTTTATAAAATGGAACTCAAAAGCTCCAACGTGATTATTCTACTCCGACTTCTGCGCCTTCTAAATTGAGGCTCAGCTTGTCGCCTGACGTCTCGTCCTCATCGTCCAATTCTCTCATTTCAATTTCCTGCTCGTCACCGCTAAGAATCTTAACATCCATACCCAGGGACTGCAGTTCTTTGATCAATACCTTGAACGACTCAGGAACACCTGGTTCCGGTACATTTTCACCTTTGACAATGGATTCGTACGTCTTCACGCGACCAACCACGTCATCGGATTTTACAGTCAAAATTTCTTGCAATGTATATGCAGCACCGTAAGCTTCAAGCGCCCACACTTCCATCTCCCCGAAACGCTGTCCACCAAACTGAGCTTTACCACCCAGTGGCTGTTGCGTAACTAGTGAGTAAGGTCCTGTTGAACGGGCGTGAATCTTATCATCAACCATGTGCGCCAGTTTGATCATATGCATGACACCGACAGTAACTTCACGTTCGAAGCGTTCACCTGTACGACCATCGTACAATACAGTCTTACCATTACGCTGCATGCCAGCTTCTTCCATCGTATCAAATACGTCGTACTCACGTGCTCCGTCGAATACCGGCGTTGCAATGTGAATTCCCAGACGCAATGCGGCCATACCAATATGGACCTCAAGCACCTGTCCGATGTTCATACGAGAAGGAACGCCTAGAGGGTTAAGAACAACCTGTACCGGCGTACCGTCCGGAAGGAACGGCATATCTTCTTCTGGCAGGATACGAGCAACGACACCCTTGTTACCGTGACGTCCGGCCATTTTGTCACCTTCAGAAATCTTACGTTTCTGAGCGATGTACACACGAACCAATTGATTTACGCCAGGAGGCAGCTCATCGCCGTTCTCACGTGTAAATACTTTAACGTCAACGATAATACCATCACTACCGTGAGGAACGCGTAAAGAGGTATCCCGTACTTCACGAGCCTTCTCACCAAAGATAGCGTGTAGGAGACGCTCTTCTGCAGTCAATTCAGTTACACCCTTAGGAGTAACCTTACCAACTAGAATGTCACCAGCACTGATTTCCGCACCGATGCGGATAATTCCACGCTCATCAAGATTGCGCAGAGCTTCTTCACCCACGTTTGGAATATCACGTGTGATTTCTTCAGGTCCCAGTTTAGTGTCACGAGCTTCGGATTCGTATTCCTCGATATGAATCGAAGTGTATACATCTTCCTTAACTAGCTTTTCACTTAACAGGATCGCATCCTCGTAGTTGTAACCTTCCCAAGTCATGAACGCAACGACTACGTTACGACCAAGAGCAAGTTCGCCCATTTCTGTAGAAGGACCGTCCGCCAGGATGTCACCCTTCTTAACAATATCCCCTCTTTTAGCCAGAGGACGTTGGTTAATACAGGTACCTTGGTTAGAACGCATAAATTTGTGTAATTTATATTTAACGATATCGCCTTTAACTTCTTTGCCTTCGACAGTTTCAACCCGGCGCAGCCAAATTTCATTAGCTGAAGAGCGTTCGATAATACCGTCATATTTAGAAACAACACATACGCCAGAATCCTTAGCGGATTTATGTTCCATCCCTGTTCCGACCAACGGAGCTTTAGGAATTAGAAGTGGAACGGCTTGACGCTGCATGTTAGATCCCATCAGAGCGCGGTTGGAGTCATCGTTCTCAAGGAACGGAATGAGCGCCGTAGCGACGGATACGACCTGTTTAGGCGAAACGTCCATGTAATCTACACGATTACTTGGCATTGTTGTAATGTTGTCAGAGTCTTTATTGTAACGAACGATTACCATGTCTTCCTTAAAGGAGCCATCTTCATCGATCAATACGTTAGCCTGAGCAACTACATAATTATCTTCCTCATCAGCAGTCAGATAATCGATTTGTTCAGTTACCTTACCTGTCTTTGGATCTACCCAACGATACGGAGCTTCGATAAAGCCGTACTCGTTGATACGAGCAAAGGTGGACAAGGAGTTGATCAATCCAATGTTCGGACCTTCCGGCGTTTCAATTGGACACATCCGGCCGTAGTGACTGTGATGGACGTCACGAACTTCAAAGCCCGCGCGTTCACGTGTCAAACCACCGGGTCCGAGTGCAGACAGACGACGTTTATGCGTAAGTTCCGCAAGTGGGTTCGTCTGGTCCATAAACTGAGACAGCTGGGAGCTACCGAAGAACTCTTTAATGGACGCGATAACCGGACGAATATTGATCAGAGCTTGAGGCGTAATTGCATTAGCATCCTGAATCGACATTCTTTCACGCACAACGCGCTCCATACGGGACAAACCGATACGGAACTGATTCTGCAGAAGTTCACCCACAGAACGCAGACGACGGTTACCCAGATGGTCAATATCATCGGTATTACCAATTCCGTGAAGCAAATTAATAAAGTAGCTGATCGAGGATATAATATCAGCTTGAGTAATGTGCTTAACAGACTTGTCGATGTTGCCGTTAGCGATCAGCTTAATAACCCGACCTTCTTCAATTGGCGAGAATACGTCAATCGTTTGAAGAGGAATATCTTCGCTGTCCATAACCCCACCAGTAACACGGTAGTTCTTAAAGGCAACATTCTTTTCGAAGTAAGGAATCAATTCATCAAGCAGTCTGCGATCGACCATTTGACCGGACTCAGCCAGGATTTCTCCTGTAGCTTCGTCAACCAAAGGCTGAGCAAGACGTTGATTGAAAAGACGGTTCTTAATGTGTAGCTTTTTATTGATTTTGTAACGGCCTACATTAGCTAGGTCGTAGCGTTTTGGATCAAAGAAACGCGCGACCAGCAAACTTTTGGCATTGTCTAGTGTCGGCGGTTCGCCCGGACGCAAACGCTCATAAATTTCAATAAGCGCCTTCTCCGTGGAGTCCGTGTTGTCTTTATCCAGCGTATTGCGAATATATTCATCATTGCCAAGCAATTCCAGAATTTCGGCATCACTACCGAAACCGAGAGCACGCAAAAGTACGGTAACAGGAATTTTACGAGTCCGATCGATACGAACATACATAATATCCTTAGCGTCGGTCTCAAGTTCCAACCAGGCTCCGCGGTTCGGGATTACTGTGGCGGTGTAGGTTTTTTTGCCGTTCTTATCCACTTTTGTGCTGAAATAGACGCTTGGAGAGCGAACCAACTGGCTGACAATAACCCGTTCCGCACCGTTAATAATAAAAGTGCCGGTCTCCGTCATCAGCGGGAAATCTCCCATGAACACTTCCTGCTCTTTGACCTCACCGGTCTCCTTATTAATGAGCCGCACCTTTACACGCAGAGGAGCCGCATACGTCACGTCCCGCTCTTTAGCGTCGTCAACCGTATATTTTGGTTCACCCAGGCTGTAATCAATGAACTCTAGTACCAAATTACCTGTGAAATCCTGGATCGGCGAGATGTCCTGAAACATTTCCCGCAATCCTTCCTCCAAAAACCAATCATAAGATTTTTGTTGGATCTCGATCAGGTTCGGGACCTCGAGTACCTCGTTAATTCTCGCATAGCTCCGCCGAGTGCGTCGACCATACTGAACAAGATGTCCTGCCAACTTTACTCACCCCTCATGTCTACTCACTTAAAAATTGATTGCGAACCCTTGTTTGGAACCGTATAATGGAACCATACTACAAGGATTCAGTCATAAATAAAAGAAAAGCCCTTATCGAAATCTTCGAAAAAAGAGCGCACTTATCCATGACCAAAATACTCCTTATCCAGTAGATTTGCCCAAAACGTACATATTATACGTCACCAAGCAACAGTTTATGCGCTATTATCTATTACCGCGTAACACTCGCTACGCCAGAGCATAGAGAACCAATTCGCAAAAAACTTGCCGTACGGCTTGCGCTAGCCGGCGACAATATATCGCTTGACATTTTCAGCAAACTAAAGACATGGAGCCTATCTTAATACTGACATTTTATAATAATACCATTATCACTATCACATGTCAATAACCTATTGATTTTTATTTTTGAGCTTTAATAATACGATAACCTTTATCTTTGCCCACTTCTTCTACATTTGAGAACAAGCTTTCAAGTTTAGCTACCGCTGATGGAGCGCCCTGCTTCTTCTGAATGACAATCCACAGAAATCCACCCTCATTTAAATGCTCATAAGCTTCTTCAAAAATCTGATGCACTACAGCTTTTCCTGCACGTATCGGAGGATTGGTAAGAATCACATCGAACTTTTGTTGTTCATTCAATGCGCCGAGCACATCGCTTTCCATTACCGTAACATTCCGGATTCCATTGTGCTGGGCATTTTCACGCGCAAGTTCTACCGCACGACTATTAATATCAATCATCGTAACTTGCCCTTTGGGGGCTAGGTATGCTGCACTTATGCCTATCGGTCCATATCCGCAACCCACATCAAGCACTGCTGAACCGTCCGGAATATCCATAGCTTCAATGAGAACTCGACTACCGTAATCGATGTCTCCTTTAGAGAACACACCTGCATCACTTGTGAAACGAAAGCTTTTGCCTCTTAGAACGGTGTCGATGGTACGTCTGTCATGACGCACTTCCGGTTGCTGCGAATAATAATGTTGCGACATCTCTATCCTCCCTTTCCTTTATGTTAATAGTTTGTATTCACACAACCCTACTAACTCTATCAAGCATAAACGCCTCTGATGTCCTTATAAGGACGGTAAGCGTTCAAGCGAGAAATATAAAGATAAAGTATAATGTGAAACTTATACTTTCTTATAATTTTATAAAATAAACCCCTTGAACAAGTTCAAGGGGTTTTCAGTATAGAAGGAATTACTTCACTTCTACAGCTGCGCCTGCTTCTTCCAATTTTGCTTTAGTAGCTTCGGCTTCGTCTTTGCTTACTTTTTCTTTGATTGCTTTTGGTGCGTTGTCTACAAGGTCTTTAGCTTCTTTCAAGCCAAGGCCTGTGATTTCGCGAACGATTTTGATAACGTTGATTTTGGAAGCGCCAGCGCCAGTCAAAATTACGTCAAATTCGGATTGCTCTTCAGCTACTGCTGCTACCGCACCGCCAGCTGCTACTGGAGCTGCTGCTGTTACGCCGAATTCTTCTTCAATTGCTTTAACCAGGTCGTTCAGTTCCAATACGCTCATGCCTTTAATTGCTTCCAAGATTGCTTCTTTACTCATGATTGAACCTCCATTTATAATTTAAATTTGTTTGTGGTATTGATTTATGCTGTAAGAGCCAAAGGCTTACGCGCTTTGTTCTTCTTTTTCAGCAACAGCTTTAACTGCAAGCGCGAAGTTGCGCATTGGAGCTTGAAGTACGCTAAGCAGCATGGACAGCAAACCATCGCGGGATGGAAGCTCAGCCAGTGCTTTCAATTGGTCCGCGTCGATGACACGTCCTTCTACTACGCCGCCTTTCAATTTCAAAGCGTCGTTTTTCTTGGCGAAATCGTTCAAAATTTTAGCTGGAGCTACTGCATCAGTTGTGCTGAATGCGATAGCTGTTGGACCAGTCAAAACTTCATCCAACTCAGTCAACTCAGCCGCAGCAGTTGCGCGACGTAGCAATGTGTTCTTCAGGACTTGAAACTCAACGCCAGCTTCACGAAGTTGCTTACGCAGTTCAGTCACTTGGGAAACGTTCAATCCACGATAGTCCGCTACAACAGTCGAAAGACTGTTTTGCAGTTTCGCAGTAACAACGTCAACCGCATCCTGTTTTGCTTGAATTACTTTTGCATTTGCCAATGTATACACCTCCTGAAAATTTATGTGTCGGCGTCCTTTCCAAGGAAAGCATCACCGCTCCTACGCAGGCATTAGAAAAGCCTCCGCAGAATCACGAAGGCTTGATAAAACGAAAGTTATACGAGCGAGCTCGTTACTTCTTGTTTCTATCACAACACCTCGGTAGGGAATTAAGCACTAAGGCACCTACTGTCTACGGTAAGCATATTCAAGGTTAAGATTGATACCTTAAGTTTCACAACTGTTATAGATTATCAAAATTGACCCAAAGAGTCAACCCTTATTTATCTGAAGACGGTTGTGTTCACACGAGCGCTAGGACCCATTGTGGAAGAAATCGAGATGCCTTTAAGGTATACACCTTTAGCAGCAGCTGGTTTCGCACGGTTCAAAGCGTCGATAAGAGCTTTAAGGTTATCGTTCAATTGTGCAGCATCAAAGGACACTTTGCCGATTGGCGCGTGAATTTGACCTGCTTTGTCAAGACGATATTCGATTTTACCGGCTTTGATTTCTTGCACAGCCTTGGAAACATCGAATGTAACTGTGCCAGCTTTAGGGTTAGGCATAAGACCTTTACCACCAAGCAGACGACCCAGTTTACCGACTTCACTCATCATATCAGGTGTAGCTACGCAGACATCAAATTCAAACCAGCCTTGTTGAATTTTGTTGATCATGTCTTGATCACCAACAAAATCCGCGCCAGCAGCTTCTGCCTCTTTCGCTTTTTCACCTTTTGCAAATACAAGCACGCGTTGTGTTTTACCAGTGCCGTGAGGCAGGACAACAACACCACGAACTGCTTGGTCTTGTTTACGCGGGTCTACACCCAGACGAACTGCTGCTTCAACGGTTTCGTCGAATTTTGCAGTCGCTGCCTTTTTCACAAGCTCTACAGCTTCTGAAGGCTCGTAAGTTGCTTCGCTGTTGATCAGCTTAGCAGCTTCTTGGTATTTCTTACCATGTTTAGCCATGAAAATGTTCCTCCTTTGTGGTGTTAGCGGAAATTCCTCCCACATACTTGCGGGTCACGAATGACCGATTCTTCGAAAACTACTAGTCTTCGATTGTGATACCCATACTGCGAGCAGTACCTTCAACCATACGCATTGCAGCTTCTACAGATGCAGCGTTAAGGTCTGGCATTTTTGTTTCAGCAATTTCACGAACCGCAGCGCGGCCGATTTTTGCTACTTTTTTCTTGTTTGGTTCGCCGGATCCTTTTTCTACTTTAGCAGCGATGCGAAGCAGAACAGCAGCCGGAGGAGTTTTAGTGATGAACGTAAAGGAACGGTCTTCAAATACTGTAATTTCAACCGGAATGATCAAGCCAGCCTGGTCGGCAGTACGAGCATTAAATTCCTTACAGAATGCCATGATGTTGACACCTGCTTGACCTAACGCCGGACCTACTGGAGGCGCTGGATTCGCTTTCCCTGCAGGAATCTGCAGTTTCACCATTTTAATAACTTTTTTAGCCATGAGTGACACCTCCTTGCAAAAATAGTGGTCTTCGAACGCCATTGGCGCTCTCCCACAAGAAACCCTTAGCTTATGTTATATTTTCTCCACTTGAGTGAAATCCAACTCTAGCGGGGTTTCCCGTCCAAACATGTTCACATGCACTTTGATCTTGCTCTTGTCAGCCAAAATTTCTTCCACGGATCCCACAAAATTCGCAAACGGACCAACCATAATACGTACGGATTCCTTGATTTCGAAATCAATCTTCGCTTTAGGTTCAACCATGCCCATATGCTTCAGAATTTGTTCTACCTCTTCCGGAAGCAAAGCTGTTGGTTTAGACCCTGAGCCTGTCGAACCAACAAATCCAGTAACGCCCGGAGTATTGCGGACAACATACCAGGAATCATCAGTCTGAACCATTTCCACCAAAACATAACCCGGGTAAACTTTACGCATAACGGTTTTTTTCTTACCGTCTTTGTTTACGATTTCTTCTTCCATAGGAACAAGAACGCGGAATATTTTGTCTTCCATGCCCATGGACTCAACGCGCTTTTCCAAATTGGCTTTGACCTTATTCTCATACCCAGAATAGGTATGAACGACATACCATCTTTTTTCCATATCAAGCCACCTGGGACCTCTCTAAATAATCGCTTCAATCACAGCGGAAATACCGATGTCCAGAACCCAGAAGTAAATAGCGACAACTACAATTGTACCGAGAACGATCAATGTATAGTTGGTCAATTCTTTACGACTTGGCCAGCGAACTTTTTTGAGTTCACTCCAGCTCTCAGTGAAAAAGGAAAACATAGACTTGAAACTACGTTTCATGCCGACTACACCTCCACAGACTATCTGGTTTCGCGATGAGGAGTTTGCGAGTTACAATACTTGCAAAATTTCTTCATCTCCATGCGGTCGGGGTGATTTCGCTTGTTTTTGGTAGTCGCATAGTTTCTTTGTTTGCAACTTGTACAAGCCAAAGTGATAATTACCCGCATGATGTGCACCTCCCGAGACGTCCTTCTAACAATACAATTAGAAGACGTAAATATTGATCCTAAAAAAAGCCGCGAATTTAGGCCTACCTAAAACACTTTAGCATAATGTCAAGGTCTGTGTCAACGAAAGAATTCCGTTCTGCACTGGGTAATTTCGGGTGTTATAGTCATATGGCCGTACCCTGTCCTTGGGTCTATCTCTTCCTCACACTTCGCTGTCTTCCTTATCATTATGGGGCATTCCGACTGTGTATAAACCTACCCTCAACGGCAACAACTAAAATCGACTCAAATAGAAATTTATGGTGTTAGCTCCTAATTCTATCTAAGCAATTTCATGAGACTAAAAAAAAGAACTCGATGTACGAGCCCTCTTGTGTTCATTATATCATTAATTGTCACGCACTTCTAGATATCTTTCTAATTTCCGCTTTACTCGTTGTAAAGCGTTGTCAATAGATTTCACATGCCGCTTCAGATCTTCAGCAATTTCCTGATAAGATCGTCCGTCTAAATACAACATCAGAACCTTACGCTCTAGGTCACTTAAAATCTCCGCCATCTTATCTTCAAGTCCAATGAATTCTTCTTGATTGATAATTAGCTCTTCTGGATCTAGTACCTGAGTTCCACAAATGACATCCATAAGCGTCCGGTCGGAATCTTCATCATAAATGGGCTTATCCAAAGAAACATAAGAATTGAGCGGAATATGCTTCTGACGCGTGGCCGTCTTAATAGCAGTTATAATCTGACGTGTTATGCAGAGCTCAGCAAAAGCCTTGAATGAAGAGAGCTTGTCACCTTTAAAGTCACGAATAGCCTTATATAGACCAATCATTCCTTCTTGAACAATATCTTCACGATCTGCCCCGATCAAGAAATAAGAGCGGGCTTTAGCACGTACAAAATTACGGTATTTATTAATTAAGTGTTCCAATGCGCCACTGTCGCCACCACGGAAAGCCTCGACAATATCTTCATCACTTATGAAATCATACTCGGATAGCATTATTTCCTTGAGGTCGACACTCACCAAGAATCCCCCCGGCTGCAACGCAAGACACATCGTTACTTCGCGAAATATAGGATCAGTATATATTATGTTACCTTACACCGTCAACCGGATTTGTCCAAAAACAATCTGGAATAGCATAAAATGGAATAAAAATATTACCTAAATCTTTCCTCTTGTCACTGCCTACGCCAATTTTCCAGTTTATTCCGCACATCAGGAGGCAGTTTGTCTTCCAAAGAATGACGTGTAGAGCTGATACTTCCCGGTTCGATAGCTTTTTTCACTTGTTTCTGGTTCTCTTCAATTTCTAGGTGCAATTCTCTTGCAGAAATCCGCAGTGCACCTTGGGCGAAAATGATATGTTGCTCCACAAAGTCACTCGTTGCAACATAGATCTGCCGACGTCGGTTGCTAAATTCCCCAACCAATCGCTCGATGCATTCATCTGCGGTTTCTTTTTCCTTGGTGAAAAACACCTGGACTTTGCCCTGGACAAATGACCGACCCAATCCTGGAACGCGGTATGCATCAAACACAGCAATAACTCGTCGTCCTGAGTAAGCCTGGTAATCAGCCAGCAAATCCATCAAGCGGTCGCGTGCTTCCTGCATACCAATCTGGGACAGTGCCGCTAGTTCCGGCCAGCCACCGATCATATTGTACCCGTCCACAAGCAGCACATCGCGCCAGTCGGCCATAGTTATCCCTGCTGTTGCCGAAGGCGTACCACTTCATACATAATGACTCCTGCGGCGACAGAGGCATTTAATGAATTGATCTTTCCGGCCATCGGCAGCTTAAGTAATACATCACATTTTTCACGAATCAGGCGTCCCATCCCTTTATTCTCATTACCGATTACAACAGCTACCGGTCCTGTGAAAATATTGGATCCAAACAGATTCTGATCTGTATCCACATCCGTACCTACTACCCAGACTCCCTGCTCTTTCAGACGATCAATGGTCTGACCTAGGTTAGTGACCCGCGCAACCGGAACATATTCCACGGCACCCGCCGATGTTTTGGAGACGGTAGCAGTAATCTGAGCCGAACGACGTTTAGGTACGATTACTCCATGCACTCCAGTACAATCTGCTGTCCGCAGAATGGACCCAAGGTTATGAGGATCTTCAATCTCATCCAGCAAAATCAAGAATGCAGGCTCTCCTTTGGCTTTAGCTGCAGCCAGCAGATCATCTACCTCGACATAGGCAAAAGGTGCGGCTTGAGCAACTACCCCCTGATGTTGAACTCCAGGAGCAAGTTGATCCAGCTTACGCTTGTCCACATGCTGAATGACAATCCCCGCTTTACGTGCTTCAGCGACGATTGGTGCGGTCAGATGCTTCTGAGCCGTTTCTGCAATCCATATTTTATTTAATGTACGACCCGCACGAAGCGCCTCAAGCACTGAATGCTTCCCAGCCAATATTTCCTCTTCTGTCTTCAAATCTTCTTCCATGTTCACTTCTCCTATTCTCTATTTCGCAAAAGCCTTATCACGGCTGTTTCAACATAAACTGTATGCCACTGTTCACAATTTCTTGTATTCTTTCCTGTTGACCTGTGTAGTATAAGTAACCTATCAGACACTCAAAAGCAGTAGCATGACGGTATTCAAGCACATCTGCATTCTTAGGAATACTTCCCGATTTAGCATTTCTCCCCTGACGGGCGACATCTTTTTCCTCTTCTGTGAGACTTGGCTCCAGAAATCCAAGAATTGCACTCTGCGCCTTAGCGGATACAAGTCCTGTAGCAGAGCGATGCAAATGGTTTGGGCGCAAATTCGGAAGAGATACTAAATACTGGCGAACTGACACTTCGTAAATGGCATCTCCTACATAGGCAAGCACAATTGGCGAGAGGAGTCGCGCAGGTTTGGAAGGCTCGTAAGGAAACCACCCGTTCTGAAACTTACGTTCCTCACTCATTTCCGCCGCCACCGCATTCCCTGCGGAGTATCCTCAAGCAATATGCCCAAGCGACCTAATTCATCACGAATCTCATCGGACCGGCTCCAATTTTTATTCTTACGCGCTTCAACCCGCTCCGCGATCAATCGTTCAACTTCTTCACTCGCGATCTCTTCTTCCTCATGCTCAGGTGTTAAACGCAGCACAGCATTCATTTCCCCAAAAGCTTGCAGCAACGCAGCAAAATCAGCAGGGGCTGCTTCACTATTCGCAAGGGTATGGTTTGCAAGACTCACCCAATCAAACATAGCGGTAATCGCATCAGGGGTATTAAAGTCATCCTGCATTCTAGCATGAAAATTGGCCACAATAGCAGATAACTTATCATTAATCTCTAAGCTGACCTCACCCTGGGCACCTTCAGCAGCAAGTTCAAGACGATGCTTAACGTTACTTTCTGCTAGTGAGATACGTTCTACGCTCTTTTCAGCTGAAGTCATTGAATCCACCGAGAAGTTCAACGGATTACGATAATGGGTCGATAGCATGAAATAACGAATAGTTCCAGCTTTAAATTGCCCACGGATATCTTTCACAAGCCATCCGTTACCCAATGATTTCGACATTTTTTCATCACCGATGTTGATAAATCCATTATGCATCCAATAATTAGAGAGTGGCTTACCCGTCAGAGCTTCTGTCTGAGCGCATTCGCATTCATGATGCGGGAACTGCAAATCTTGTCCACCCCCGTGGATGTCCATCGTATCCCCCAAGAACTCTCTTGCCATGGCCGAGCATTCAATATGCCAGCCCGGGCGTCCATTTCCCCACGGGCTCTGCCAGTACACTTCACCTGGTTTTGCTGCTTTCCACAGCACAAAGTCCTCAGGTTTCTCTTTCCGTGAGTCTACCTCCACGCGAATACCAAACTGTAATTCATCTAGATTCTGACGGGACAGCTTACCATAGTCTTCAAATTTGGAAGTACGGTAGTATACATCGCCACCACTCTCGTAGGCATACCCTTTTTCCTCGAGCTCTTTAATGAATCCAATGATCAGCTCCATGCTTTCTGTTACCCGCGGATTCAATGTTGCCGGTTTTACTCCAAGCCCTTCAAGATCCTCACGATAAGCATTAATAAAAATCTCAGCAACCTCTGCTACTGAAGTGTTCATTTCTTCTGCTTTGCGTATCAGTTTATCATCTACATCTGTGAAGTTCGTAACATACCGTACCTCATTGCCGAGTTGCTCCAAATAATTCCGGACCATATCAAAGACAATAATAGGTCTAGCATTTCCGATATGCATATATCCATAAACGGTTGGACCACATACATACATTTTCACTTTGCCCGACTCTTGGGGCACAAACTGCTCCTTGCTGCGTGTCATTGTGTTGTAAATTTGTAAAGCCATCCTATTCCAACCCTTTCTGTTGTCCCGATTCCTTAAGTACCGGATATGCTTAAATTTCGTAATCACCAATGTACTGCTGAGTTTCGACTAGCCGCTGCGCGGTCTTTTGCTTATCTTCTTCGCCAAGCTTCTCTCTGATCTCTTCGATCTCTTTTTGCAGAAAGCGAAGTGAATCTACAAGCGGGTCTGGCATCTTGGTATGATCCAAGCGATCGGATACACGTTCACCGTTACGTTTTACTACACGGCCCGGGTTTCCTACTACTGTACTGTTATTTGGAACTTCACGCAGCACAACCGCATTCGAACCTATATTTGAATTGTCGCCGATACGAAACGATCCTAATACCTTCGCACCAGAACCAATAACTACATTGTTGCCAACTGTGGGATGGCGCTTACCTTTTTCTTTCCCTGTCCCCCCAAGTGTAACACCTTGATAGATAATAACATCATCACCGATTTCACAGGTTTCCCCAATAACAATCCCCATACCATGGTCGATAAACAGCCTATTTCCGATGACAGCTCCGGGATGGATCTCAACACCGGTCATAAATCTACTAAACTGTGAGACCATACGGGCCATTGTATACCAGCGGCGTTTGAAAAAAGAATGGGCAATCCGGTGACCCCAAATGGCGTGCAACCCTGCATATGTGAAGACAACCTCGAACCAGCTGCGGGCAGCGGGATCGTTATCAAATACCGCCCGAATGTCCGACTTAATATGCTTAAACATCACGGTTCCTCTCTTCTTGACTCCCCCATCTCCTGTTTACAGGTACACAAGGAAGGTATTGTCTCCAATCCATCATTCTTATCATACATATGCTGTGGGTGTTTGCTTGGTTTGTTATATTAGAAAAGATACCCTGAAACAAAAAAAGCCCCTGCAGCATAAAGCTGCAGAGACGTTTAACCGCGGTTCCACTCTGCTTGAACGAATCAAACAGACTGCTGTTGTTACCATCGGCAGAGTTCCTTCGTTCCACTTGGCATCATTAACGGCGATGTACCCGGCGCGATCTAACGAGCCTTTAGGATCGTTCAACCGTGCAGCTCACAGGCGCATGTTCTGCCCCGGACAAATGAATAACTCCCAGCCCGAAAGGGTATCCCTTTCTCGGTTATTCTCTCTGGTAATTGCCTTTATGGACGTACTTCTCCTGATCACAGCTATTATCATATGGTTCTATCTTAGCGTAAAAGCTAAGGGACTGACAAGAGGCTTAATGATAAGTAATACTACCTTAAGCTCCTTTAATTTGTGATTTCAAACGTTCGATGACACGGTTTTGGCCGAGCAAAGCAATCGTTATATTAAGATCACGTCCGTGCGTTTGTCCGGTCAAAGCCACACGTATCGGCATAAAGAGCGCTTTGCCTTTGTGCCCTGTTTCTTTCTGCACTTCCTTGATCAGTACAGCCATATTACTAGCACTGAAATCCTGACAAGCTTCAACCTTAGCTAGGAAAGCAGACAAGACTTCAGGCACTTGGCTTTCCGCCAGAACCTGCGCCGCTTCTGTTTCTAACTCGAGATGGCTGCGGAAGAATAGTTCAGATAGCTCTACGATATCGGAGGCAGAGTTCATCTGCTCTTGATACAGTGCTACAAGGCTTTCTGCCCATGCCTGCTGCTCATCATTCAGCTCAGCCGGTATTTTCCCCGCTTTTTGCAGATGTGGAATCGCTAATGCCGAGATCCGTTTAGGATCAGCATGCTTAATATAGTGATTATTTAGATGCGCCAGCTTGTGCTTGTCGAATACAGCCGGACTTTTGGACAAACGGTCCGCATCAAAAATAGAAATAAGTTCTTCTTTGCTGAAGATCTCCTCTTCTCCCTCTGGCGACCAGCCCAGTAGAGAAATGAAGTTAACCAAAGCCTCAGGCAAGTAACCCAATTCATCATATTGCTCAATAAATGTAATTACAGATTGATCCCGCTTGCTAAGCTTCTTATGGTTGTCACCGACAATCAGTGTCATATGACCAAATATTGGGGGGTTCCAACCAAGAGCCTCATAGATCATAAGCTGACGTGGTGTGTTGGAAATATGATCTTCCCCACGTAGTACATGGGTGATAGCCATCAGATAATCATCAACAGCTACCGCAAAGTTATAGGTCGGAATTCCGTCCTTCTTCACGATAACAAAATCACCCATTTCTTTCGTATCAAAAGAAATAGTACCTTTTACAATATCATCAAACGTGTACGTACGATCTTCTGGTACACGGAAGCGAATGCTAGCTACTCGTCCCTCAGCTTCAAAGGCAAGGCGTTGTTCTTCCGTCAAATCACGGTGTTTGCCGGAATAACGAGGGGTTTCTCCACGTGCAGTCTGTTCTTCACGTTCTGCTTCCAGTTCTTCCTCTGTGCAGTAGCAGCGGTAA
This sequence comes from Paenibacillus sp. FSL H7-0737, assembly GCF_000758545.1. NCBI lineage: Bacteria > Bacillati > Bacillota > Bacilli > Caryophanales > Paenibacillaceae > Paenibacillus > Paenibacillus sp. FSL H7-0737. Next base: position 6,131,586 of record NZ_CP009279.1, read on the forward strand.
GCCAAACCTTTGTCCAGCAAATCCTGCCAATATACACGATATAGGTCAAGACGTTCAGTCTGGCGGTAAGGTCCGTACTCTCCGCCAACATCAACACTCTCATCCCAATCCATGCCTAGCCATTTCAAATACTTAAGCTGGCTCTCTTCGCCGCCTGCGACATTGCGCTTCACGTCTGTATCTTCAATTCTGATAATGAATTTACCGCCTTTATTACGGGCGAACAGATAGTTAAACAGCGCCGTTCTGGCGTTACCTATATGTAAATGTCCCGTAGGGCTCGGTGCGTAACGCACCCGGACTTGATCCGTCATTATATTCCCTCCGCTTCATATGGTTAAAACTTAGATTTGCTACTTAGACCATCTCAAGATGATATCACATCTTGGAGTAGACAGACAATAGATTGTGCGGCAATTCCTTCACCACGACCAGCAAAACCAAGCTGTTCAGTAGTCGTAGCTTTAACGTTCACCTTGGACGGGTCCGCGTGAAGCGCACGAGCAATAATCTCCGTCATTTGTGGAATGTATGGCGCCATCTTTGGTTTTTGGGCAATAATCGTTGAATCGATATTTCCAAGCTTATAACCTCGCTCGCTAGCAAGTGCCCACACTTGTTCTAATAATTTCAAGCTATCCGCGTCCTTAAACGCTGGATCTGTGTCCGGAAAATGTCTGCCAATATCACCAAGTCCTAGTGCGCCTAGAATCGCGTCACTTACTGCGTGCAGCAGCACATCGGCATCGGAATGTCCTACTAATCCTTTTTCATAAGGAATCGTAACGCCTCCAATAATACAAGGCCTTCCCTCAACCAGTTGATGTACATCAAACCCTTGTCCTACAGCGATCATGATTGTCCCTCTCCCCTGTTTCTTTCTGTGAATTCCGCAAAATCCAAATCATCTGGCGTCGTAATCTTAATATTTCTGTAGCTTCCCTCTACCACAGAAACCGGAATACCAGCACGCTCTGCCAAGCTGGAATCATCAGTACCTAGAAATCCATCCCGCTCCGCGGCCGCATAGGCATCCAGCAATTCAGAAAGACGAAAAGTCTGCGGGGTTTGAATCGCCCACAGACTTCGCCGATCCGGCGTAGACAGTACTTTGCCTTCGTTATCTACCTGTTTGATCGTATCTTTGACGGGTACAGCAAGAACTGAAGCACCGATCTGCTTCGCTCGCTCATAACATGCCTCAATTTCATTCGGCTGCACAAACGGACGAACACCATCATGTACCATTACCCACTGTGTCGTAAGTTTCAACAATCCTTTATGTACGGAATGCTGACGCTCAGATCCACCAGGTACTATAGCCTTAACCTTGTCCAGCTTATAGAGCTGTATCCATTCCCGGCAGCGCTCAATATCTTCCTTACCGGTTACGAGCACGATTTCAGAAATCAATTCGTGCTGCTGAAATACTTCCAGCGTATGAACGATGATTGGTTTCCCCTGCAGTAACAGATATTGCTTGCTCTCTACAGTCCCCATTCGCGTTCCTCTGCCTGCCGCCACAATGACGACGCCCACACTGTTTGACATTACTCAGGCTCCTGTCTTTCACGTATATTCCCATCATAACGTGTTTGGCGGGCATTTCCAACCCATAGGACATTTGCCATGCACTTTATCTACGCTTATTGTGCTTTTTCCAAGAGCTTTGGCTTCGCAAATATCATCCGTCCAGCTGAGGTTTGAAGCACACTCGTGACGAGAACCTCCATCGTAGTTCCGATATATTCCCGTCCGCCTTCCACAACGATCATTGTTCCATCGTCTAAATAGGCTACGCCTTGTCCATGCTCTTTGCCATCCTTAATGACCTGAACTACGATTTCCTCACCAGGCAACACTACGGGCTTCACGGCATTCGCAAGATCATTAATATTCAGGACTGAGACTCCTTGTAATTCGCAAACCTTATTCAAGTTAAAGTCATTGGTAACTACTTTACCTCGCAGTACCTTCGCTAACTTCACCAGCTTACTATCCACCTCAGAGATTTCTTCAAAATCTCCCTCGTAGATTAATACCTTCACATCGAGCTCTTTTTGGATTTTATTGAGAATATCAAGTCCCCGCCGTCCGCGATTACGTTTCAGTAGATCGGAAGAATCTGCGATATGCTGGAGCTCCTCAAGTACGAATTCCGGTATGACAATCGTTCCCTCAATAAATCCAGTTTTGCAAATGTCGGCGATCCGCCCATCAATAATAACGCTCGTATCGAGGATTTTATGCTCCTCCAGGCCACGACCTTCCGGTTCAGCCGCTTGCCCCCAGCGTCCAGTTGTCCAAAGTGCAGCTAGTTCCTCTTTTTTCTCCAGACCGATCCGCAGCCCCATATATCCAAAAGCTAACGTAACGGGTACCTGCAGCAACTGCCCAGCTTTTCCAAGCCAAATCATAGCAGGATATAACAGAAGAGATAGCAAAAGCCCTCCTGTAAGCCCAGCTGCACCTGCAGCCAATTCATTCATTGGTATACGCGAACAGTACAGAACCGCCTCCCGCAGTTTTGAACCTCCCCATTCCGCGCATAAAGACCCCGCAAACAAAAAAATAATGGCACCCAGCACCGTAAATAAAATGCTTCCCTCTACAGGTAAACTTTCACTCAGCTTTTCCATTCCCTTGGGGAATCCTCTTTCAAGCGCATGGTATAGCGAAAAACCAGACCAAGCACCACATATTAAAGCAAAAGACAATATCACTTTTTTCCACATAACCTAACGCACCTCCTTTTTATTCATCCTTGAATGATCTATACCTCACCAGTATGTTCCAATTTTCAAGACGATAAACTTGGGGTAGCGCTGGAATTGCAAAAAGGCTTTGCCATCCCCTAAGGACGACAAAGCCTCTAGCTATAATTATATTAGTTCAACCTTACTACAAGACTGCTTTAACCGTTCTTCGAGTGATACACTTTATCTTCAGAACGTCTTCTACGACGGTGACGGCGTCTGGCTGTCAATCGATCGATGTTTTGTTTAAAACCATATAACGCGTAAATGCCAAGTAAGACGAAGATTAGCTTAGCAATTTGTTCAGGGAACACAACAGCAACAGCCACGGCAACAACAATGACTACTGGCGCTCCGACAACCACTTTTTTAGGTAATCCAACCTTCTTAAAATTAGGATATTTAACAGTGCTGACCATCAAATATGATAAGAGCAATGTAGCCACGATCATAAATGGAGCAGAAACATCTTTATTAAAAAGAGCTAATGTGGCAAGTACACCACCAGCAGCAGGAATTGGCAATCCGATGAAATAACCAGGAACTCCTGGATGAACATTAAAGCGAGCTAGGCGCAATGCACCAAACACCGGGAAAATTGCAGTTACTGTCCAGGCTAATGCAGAATTTAAATCATGCAGGCTTGAGACGTACATAATAACAGCCGGTGCTACTCCAAAAGAAACGACATCAGACAAAGAGTCCAGTTCCTTACCAAATTCACTCTCACATTTAAGTGCACGAGCAACTCGGCCATCCAATCCGTCTAACAGCATAGCAATAATAACCATGATAGCGGCCATGCTAACTTTACCGTCAAACGCCATCATGATACCAAACATTCCGAGCATCAAGTTACCTATGGTAAAAAGACTCGGAATTGATTTTTGTATCATTTCTTCACCTCAATTTTCTCACATTGGCCTTAAACAGCTCCAATATTACGTGATTGTATGTTATTTACATTTGCCTGTCAATAAGAACTTGCTTCTGTAAACGTTTGAGCCCATCCTGAATATTACGAGCCCGCACCTCCCCAATTCCGTCCACTTCATCCAGTTCAGCTATGCTTGCAGACATCAAATTAGGCAGCATTTCAAACCGCTCCACCAGATTATGAATGATCACATTTGGAAGCCGCGGAATCTTGTTGAGCAGACGATATCCACGCGGAGTAACCACCTCTTCGGAAGAAATTGCCGTAGAAGAGTAGCCCAGCAATCGAGCAATATGGTTGTCATCCATTAGGTCATCATCACTAATACGTTTGAGACCGGCAATAATTTCACGAATTTTATCTTCTTGCTCTTCCTTAGCATAGTCTCTGTATAGGAGCCATGCTTCTTCCTCTGTATTTCCAACCAGTTCTTCCATCTGCATGCTGATTAAGCGTCCTTCATTGCCTAGTTCATTTATATATCGTTTGATCTCCATTTTTATGCGTAGAACCATCTCTACCCGCTGAATCACTCCGACCACTTCAGCTACGGTGACGATTCCCTCATACTCCGAAGCAGACAAATTCGTCAGTCCTTGTGTAAGAACCGCTTTGTACTTTTCGAGGGTCTGAATCGCTTGATTAGCTTTAGCCAAAATAGCTCCGATTTCTTTTAACGCATACCGAATGGAACCTTGATACAGGGTAATGATATTGCGGCGCTGTGAAATAGAAACAACCAGTTTACCTGTTTGCTTCGCTACGCGCTCGGCGGTCCGGTGACGAATGCCTGTCTCGATTGAAGAGATGGACGAATCCGGAATTAGCTGTGTATTTGCATACAAAATTCGTTTCAAATCCTCACTAAGAATAATGGCACCGTCCATTTTGGCGAGCTCATATAAATAATTGGGTGAAAAATCGCAGTTAATGGAGAATCCTCCATCCACTACCTCCATCACCTCAGGACTATACCCAACGACGATTAGTGCTCCCGTCTTAGCTCGCAGCACATTCTCAAGACCTTCCCGAAAGGGTGTCCCCGGTGCCGCCAGTCTGAGCAGATCATTCATATTCTCTAATTGGTTATATTCTTTCATAATCCCTGTGCCCCCTAATCTAACGCGACCGATAGTGCATCTGCTACGGTACTGACGCCAATAATCTGGATATCTTGCGGGTGCTTCCAGCCCTTCAAACTTTTCTCTGGCATGATCACCCGCCGGAAGCCTAGCTTCGCGGCCTCCTTCACACGCATTTCCGCGCGTGAAACACCTCTTACTTCACCTGTAAGTCCTACTTCACCGAAGAAAACATCGTAAGGTTTTGTTGAAATATCACGAAAGCTGGAAGCGATACTAACAGCTACTGCTAAATCAATCGCCGGTTCATCCAGCTTCACGCCTCCAGCAACATTAAGGTATGCATCCTGATTTTGCAGGAACATGCCCATCCGCTTCTCAAGTACAGCGATAATGAGTGCCATCCGCTGGTGATCCATACCTGTGCACACCCGGCGTGGGGAGGGGAAATGAGTGGCAGCGATAAGAGCCTGAAGCTCAACAAGCACCGGTCTAGTCCCTTCCATACTAGCCACGACTGTAGATCCGGCTACGCCGAGTGGACGCTCAGATAAGAAGAGCTCCGATGGATTTTCTACTTCTGTTAGACCCACTTCACCCATTTCGAAAATGCCGATTTCATTCGTTGAACCGAAGCGGTTCTTTACAGCCCGCAGGAGTCTATACGTATGATGCCGCTCTCCCTCAAAATACAGCACACAATCCACCATATGTTCAAGCATCCGTGGGCCTGCAATAGCGCCTTCCTTGGTGACATGCCCAACGAGAACTGTAGCAATTCCCCGAATCTTAGCGATACGCATAAATCTTGTCGTACATTCCCGAACCTGGGTCACACTGCCTGGCGCACTAGTTACTTCTGGCATAAATACAGTCTGAATCGAATCGATAACAAGAAATTGCGGCTGAATTTGTTCAATCGCTTCTTCTATGCTTTCCATATTCGTCTCACATAGTACATATAGCTCAGCTGACAACGCACCGAGGCGATCCGCACGTAGTTTTGTTTGCCTTACCGATTCTTCGCCCGAAATGTACAGCACTCGCAATCCCTGAGTTGTCAGAGCATGCGAAGTCTGTAATAAGAGCGTAGATTTACCGATTCCTGGGTCTCCCCCTACTAGTACCAGCGATCCTGGCACGATCCCCCCACCGAGAACACGGTTAAGCTCACCTATACCTGTCAGTATGCGCGGTTCCTTGTCACTTTCTATACTTATGATCGATTGTGCCTTTTCTTTACTATGAAAAATAGGGGCATTCATTCCCTGTGTTTTGACTACGCTTTCCGTTTCCTCCACCATGGAGTTCCAAGCTTGGCACCCGGGACATTTTCCGAACCATTTTGGCGATTCGTATCCACAATCGGTGCAAAAAAATTTAGTTTTTGGTTTAGCCATTTGTTCTCCTTACGGTCCGAACTTTTAAATTGCGGATATTTTCTTCTAATGAAAGTTTACCATTTCTGCCCCTTTAACGAAAGGTCATTCGGAATTTGTACTAAATGTATATTTTAAAGTGATAAATTTATATTAAAAAAGCTTCCGCCCCTCTATAAACTGAGGAGCGGAAGCTTTTTTTATTCCGTTTTTTTATTCGGATTCTACTTCTTTTTCAAGCAATGGCGCTACAGGAGCATCCACTTTATTCACTACAAGTTCTCCGCCAACTTCATCAATGTTGAGCGAATCACCCTTTTGGATATTTCCTCTCAACAATTCCTCGGAAAGACGGTCTTCAATATGCTTCTGAATCGCACGACGTAATGGACGTGCACCAAAGGCTGGGTCGTAACCTTCCTTAGCCAGGAAAGCCTTAGCCGCATCCGTGAGTACGAAATCAACATCATATTCACGCAGCCGCTTGCGCAGCTCATCAGACATCAACGTAACGATTTCAGCAATATGCTTCTCATCGAGGGAATGGAAGACGATGATTTCGTCAATCCGGTTCAAGAACTCAGGACGGAAGCTCTTCTTAAGCTCTTCCATAACCTTGCCCTTCATATTACCGTATTCTGCTCCAGCATCTTGCACAGCTGTGAATCCAAGTGTCGAATTCTTCTTGATCGCTTGTGCGCCTACGTTAGAAGTCAGAATAATTAATGTATTACGGAAATCGACTACCCGTCCTTTAGAGTCAGTCAAACGACCGTCTTCAAGAACTTGCAGCAGAATATTGAATACTTCTGGGTGCGCTTTTTCAATTTCATCAAGCAGCACTACAGAATAAGGTTTACGGCGTACCTTCTCAGTTAATTGGCCACCCTCTTCATAGCCAACATATCCAGGAGGGGCTCCTACTAAGCGGGACGTGGAGTGCTTCTCCATGTATTCCGACATATCAATACGGATGACCGCATTCTCATCGCCGAACATGGCTTCAGCCAATGCACGAGCCAACTCAGTTTTACCTACACCAGTAGGACCGAGGAAGATAAAGGAACCCATTGGACGTTTCGGATCTTTAAGACCCGCACGCGCACGGCGTAGTGCCCGGCTAACTGCCTTAACAGCTTCGTCCTGACCGATCACTCGTTCATGCAGTAAAGCCTCCATGTTAAGTAGACGGTCGGTCTCCTCTTCCTTCAGCTTGCTTACAGGTATACCCGTCCAGCTAGCTACAACCTGTGCGATGTCTTCAGGTGTAACCTCTGAATCCGTGCGACCCTGTTTTTCTTTCCATTGATTCTTAGTCGTATCAAGCTCTTCACGGATTTTTTGCTCTGTATCTCGCAAGGCCGCCGCTTTTTCAAACTCTTGACTCTGCACTGCGGAATCCTTCTCCTTGCGGATATCATCCAAGCGCATTTCAAGTTCCTTCAGATTTGGCGGGATAGTGTAAGAGTGAAGCCTTACTTTAGATCCTGCTTCATCGATAAGGTCAATCGCTTTATCTGGCAGGAAACGATCCGGGATGTAACGATCGGACAACTTCACTGCTTCCACTATAGCTTCATCCGTAATCTTCACACGGTGATGCGCTTCATAACGATCGCGAAGTCCGAACAGAATTTGGACCGCTTCTTCTGGAGATGGCTGATCCACCGTAATCGGTTGGAAACGACGCTCCAATGCTGCATCTTTTTCAATATATTTACGATATTCGTCAAGCGTAGTTGCACCAATGCACTGAAGTTCTCCACGGGCTAACGCCGGTTTCAGAATGTTAGATGCGTCAATCGCACCTTCCGCACCACCAGCACCGATCAGCGTATGAAGCTCATCGATAAAGAGCACGATATTACCTGCTTGGCGAATCTCATCCATAATTTTCTTGAGGCGGTCTTCAAACTCACCGCGATATTTTGTTCCAGCCACTACTGAGCCCATGTCGAGCGTCATGACGCGTTTGTCGCGAAGTGTTTCTGGGATTTCATTATTGATAATCTTTTGTGCAAGTCCTTCAGCGATAGCTGTTTTACCAACACCAGGTTCACCGATCAGTACCGGGTTATTCTTAGTCCGGCGACTCAGTACCTGAATAACACGTTCAATTTCCTTACTACGGCCGATAACTGGGTCTAGATTACCTTCCTTAGCATAAGCGGTCAAATCGCGCGCAAGACCATCTAGGGTCGGTGTGCTGACATTAGCCGGAGTCCCGCTATGACTAGAGGCAGCCTCGCTGCTTCCCAGGAGCTGAAGAACTTGTTGACGAGCTTTGTTCAAGCTGATGCCGAGGTTATTAAGCACACGAGCCGCGACACCTTCTCCTTCACGGATAAGTCCAAGCAAAATATGCTCAGTGCCAACATACGTATGACCCAATTTGCGGGCTTCGTCCATCGACAGCTCAATCACTTTTTTAGCGCGAGGAGTATAAGCAATGTTCGTAGGCTGTTCTTGACCTCTGCCAATCAGTGTCTCCACTTCGTCCTGGATTTTTTCAAGACCTAGCCCTAAAGCTATTAATGCCTTAGCAGCAATGCCGTCTCCTTCACGAATAAGTCCGAGCAAAATATGTTCTGTACCAATATTGTTGTGTCCTAAACGAACAGCTTCTTCCTGCGCCAGCGCTAGCACTTTTTGTGCGCGTTCCGTAAATCTTCCAAACATCATATCTCCTGCACCTCCATGAATAATAAATATCTATATTAATGTTGTGTTCCCAGTGTCTCTCGGAGCAGTTTTGCCCGATACATATCTCGTTCAGTAGCGTTCAGCTCATCGCCGAACATCTTTTGTAGAAATCCTGGCTGTGTCTTAACGTTAAGTTCATTAAGCACTGAGATCGAAAGACCTTCCAGAATGCCAAGGTCAACCCCAAGTCTCACATCAGACAAGCGTTGAGCAGATTCTTTAAGCTCCATAAGAGCTGCATAACATAAAATTCCGTAAGAACGCTTCACTCGGTCTGTTATTCTCAGGGCGGAATCAACAAGCAACCGTTCACGTGCATTTCGCTCATGCTCAATAATCTGGGTAACTACACTGTGAAGGTTCTCTATAATTTCACTTTCCGTTTGACCGAGGGTGATCTGATTAGAAATTTGAAAGATGTTCCCTACTGCTTCGCTACCCTCACCGTAAATTCCTCTTACAGTCAATCCCACTTGGTTCACTGCAGACAATATGCGATTGATCTGATGAGTCATTACAAGCGCTGGTAGATGCAGCATTACCGAGGCACGAAGCCCCGTACCAACATTGGTGGGACAACTAGTCAAATATCCTCTTTTATCATCAAAAGCGTAATTGACAGCTGCCTCGAATATATCATCGATCGCCGTCGCACGATCCCATGCTTCTCTAACCTGAAGACCAGGAAACAGACACTGGATTCGCAGATGGTCCTCTTCGTTAATCATGATGCTGACCGACTCATCTTCATTTAATAAGACAGCCGCACTGCGCGAATCATTAGCCAAGTTAGGACTGATTAGATGCTTCTCAACCAGTACCTTTTTGTCCAGTTCATTCACTTCATCAAGCTTTAGGAGTTGAAAAGATCCGAAATCTGCAGCTGCTTCCTCATGAAACACAGGAGCCAGTAACTCTAATACTTCTTCCGATTGCTCTAAGGAAGCCAGCATTGGGAATGGAAGATGCTCTAGATTACGGGCAATACGCATACGACTGCTAATTACAATCTCGGAATGACTACCTCCAGAACGCATCCAATCACTAAGCGCTTGTTCAGTAAATCGGAGACTTGACATGTCATATCCCCCCTATATATCAAAGACTTTACTCTTGTGCTATTTCTTTTTCAAGTTTACGAATCTGATCTCGCAGCTCCGCTGCTTTCTCGAATTCTTCTTGTGTAATACTTTGCTGTAATTCCTGCTTGAGTTCATCAATTTGGCGTCTAAACACAATCTGAGCTCCTGCACGTTTCGGAATCTTACCTACATGTGAAGTACTGCCATGCACTCGCTTAAAAAGCGGGTCCAGTGCGCTGTTAAAATATTCATAACAGGAGCTACAGCCAAAACGGCCTAATTTGCTAAACTGGGAGTACGTCATCCCACAATTCTCACATTGCAGACTCTGCGTAGTCTTCGTTGCAGCCGACTTCTCCTTGCCGGCACCTTCAAGATCAAGCAGACCTGAGAGCAGACTGTGGATGGAGAATCCTCCAGCCGTTCCGGGAATGAGTTCACCCTTCTCCCGTGCACAGCTCTCGCAGATATGAAACTCCGTCTTCTCTCCATTCACGATCTTAGTGAAGTGGAGTGTTGCCGGCTTGACGCCACATTCCTGGCATTGCATAAGCGAAAGCCCCTCCCTTATGGTTGACAATTATTTGCCTAACAAAGAGATTAACATCGCCTTCATAATCTTGGCACGAATCTCATCCCGGTATGGAATCTTAACCGTTAGGCATTCCCGAGAAACAGCAGCGCGCATAAGGCACGCTTCACGCTTACTTAGAAAACCAGCTTCCTCCAGCTGATAAATCAGCCCTTCAGCAGCGTTCTGATCAATCCCGCCACCTATAGTATGGTTTAAATGGGCATGCAGTGCCACGTTAGGTGGTAATTCAAAACGTTGAATACGAATATATCCCCCGCCACCACGCTTACTTTCCACTACATAACCTTTTTCCAGAGTAAAGCGTGTACTGATGACATAATTGATCTGTGACGGTACGCATGAGAACTGGTCCGCCAGGTCATTTCGCTGGATTTCCACCGTACCTTCGGGACTTTCATGCAAAATATTCTTCAGATATTGTTCGATAATATCAGAGATATTGCGCATCACTCATCCTCCAGTGCTTAAATCTTTATAATACCGATTGCAACTTGCATTCATAATGACAATGGTCTTTAATTGAACTTAAACATTTGTGGAAATCCCACGTGTTCAAAGGATCGAATAGCTGTCATTATGCTTCGTTGACTTTGACTTTCTTTGACTTTTTAATATTATAACATATTCTGTGCTAATTCCAAGTGGATTCTCTTATTTTTCACTTTTTTCAGCGAATGTATTCGGAAATAAAGAACTCTCCCAACTTCTTTCGAAGGGGAGAGCCTAATTTTTGTCAAGTATAAACGCCTTCGGTATCCTTATTAGGGCGATAAGCGTTTATGCGAGAAATATAAGGATAATGTATAGCATGAAACTTATACTTTCTTATATTTTTAAAAATGATCAAATAAAGCTGTCTGTGCTTGTGGAATAATTTCTTCAAACCATTCCAGTGCTGCTGCGTGGCCAGAGACACTTCCATAACGTGCCATCTCTGTTGGTCGTTTGTATCCAAGCATCAAGGCCGTCAAAGTGCCTATATCACAGCTCAAGTCTGCTTCCGCCCGTTCCCCTTCCACTCGAATCAAAGTAGCCGAGCCCTCATTAGAGATATTCCATGCCCATAACCCATCATTCCAAGGTGCATACTTATCTTCGATATATATAAGCTGCTTCTTTTGACTACTGTTTCCTCTGAAGGCGTAAGTTTCAATGAATGACTTGGCATTAACAATCCGCCCCATAAAATAAGGATAATTCTCTTGTCCTATACGTGGATCTGGCAGCAAGAAAGGTAATATGTCATCCGAAGGCACCAGCTTTAAGGATGCACCGGTCACCATCGAATCATGGTTCGCAAGAAATGTCCACAGCCCCTGCCGAGCTTGTTCATTCAAAAAAACAAATTCATCAATAACCAGTTCTCTGTTCTCTACCTTATACAGCACATATCCCTCTGGTTCACCACTCTTGGAGTAAAATACTGCACTCTTTCCTTCATCATCTAGAACAGAGTTCTCCCACCAGTCCAAATCGCGCTTAAGTGTCCCGTTATATCTGACAGCGAATCGATTGTATAGGCTATCTAATACTTCGATATCTTTTATATCCCGTTTAACCTTGCCCTCAACTTCGACCTTTTTGGGAAACTTCGCTACTGGAATAGAGTATTTCTTATATTCACAATAAACCTCCCAGCCAAATTTACGATAAAACGGAATCAAGAACGGGTGTAGAAAAGAGAGCGTTTGACCTGCCTCATTCATCGTATGCAGCGCATGAGACAATAGATTTGCCACATGTCCTTGTCTGCGGTTCTCTGGCCATGTAGCCACTCCTGCTATACCACCCATAGGTACCACTCTGCCCTGTATGTAGACTTGGAAAGGAATAATCGTCAATTTAGCTTCCAATGTTCCGTCCTCAAAAGCACCCCATACCTGTTCAGCCTTAAATCTTTCCTTAGCACTTGCCCTTTTTTCACTAGGAAGCTTGTACTGAAAAGCATATTCTGACAAGTTCATGCTTGCATCGAATTCTTCTGAACGTAACTGTCTTATTACCACAAACTCACCTCATCCTTTATAAGATTACTATTTAGGATAAGTATAACAAGAGCGTCAATTGTACGCTAATCTATTGCATTATTTATAACTTTATTTTTAGTTATCCACAGCTCTATGCAGTTTTAAAAATAGTCTTGAAATCTTGTCACATCCAAGTTAAAATAGTTATCCACTTATCAATAGCTCTATCCACATAATCCCGGCTATATCCACAGCAACCCGTGTACTACTTAGGTTTTCTGTTGACAGATCCATATAATTATGTATTTAATCCACACTATTTAGGGATTATTTCTCCTTCAATCATCTATCCACATGTGCGTAACTTTTCTGCAAATCCAAATGTTTATCCACAAGTTTTCCACAGTCTATAATAAACGCAAAAAAGCCACTGTCGATTACTCAACAGTGGTCTAATTGTGCTTGGCAACGTCCTACTCTCCCAGGACCCTTCGGTCCAAGTACCATCGGCGCTGGAGGGCTTAACGGTCGTGTTCGGGATGGGTACGCGTGGAACCCCTCCGCTATCGCCACCAAACATGCGTCTGTGAAACAGACGCTGCCGCGTGAAATTTCGTTCATCACCAGAAGTGAGAATGAATTCCTAAGCGTGTTACAGGCTTGAGTCGCCTGAAAACTGAATCCGAATTGAATTTGCATTTTAAGTATAGGATAAGCCCTCGACCGATTAGTATTGGTCAGCTCCATGCATTACTGCACTTCCACCTCCAACCTATCTACCTCGTCGTCTTCAAGGGGTCTTACTAATTGGGAAATCTCATCTTGAGGGGGGCTTCACGCTTAGATGCTTTCAGCGCTTATCCCGTCCGTACGTAGCTACCCAGCCATGCTTCTGGCGAAACAACTGGTGCACCAGCGGTACGTCCATCCCGGTCCTCTCGTACTAAGGACAGCTCCTCTCAAATTTCCTGCGCCCACGACAGATAGGGACCGAACTGTCTCACGACGTTCTGAACCCAGCTCGCGTACCGCTTTAATGGGCGAACAGCCCAACCCTTGGGACCTACTTCAGCCCCAGGATGCGATGAGCCGACATCGAGGTGCCAAACCTCCCCGTCGATGTGGACTCTTGGGGGAGATAAGCCTGTTATCCCCAGGGTAGCTTTTATCCGTTGAGCGATGGCCCTTCCATGCGGTACCACCGGATCACTAAGTCCGACTTTCGTCCCTGCTCGACTTGTAGGTCTCGCAGTCAAGCTCCCTTATGCCTTTGCACTCTTCGAATGATTTCCAACCATTCTGAGGGAACCTTGGAACGCCTCCGTTACTCTTTAGGAGGCGACCGCCCCAGTCAAACTGCCCGCCTGACACGGTCCCCGTACCCGATTAGGGTACTAGGTTAGAACCTAGATACGATCAGGGTGGTATCCCAACGGCGCCTCCACCGAAGCTTGCGCTCCGATTTCTACGGCTCCCACCTATCCTGTACAGATCGTACCCAAATTCAATATCAAGCTGCAGTAAAGCTCCATGGGGTCTTTCCGTCTTGTCGCGGGTAACCTGCATCTTCACAGGTATTAAAATTTCACCGGATCTCTCGTTGAGACAGCGCCCAAGTCGTTACGCCATTCGTGCGGGTCAGAATTTACCTGACAAGGAATTTCGCTACCTTAGGACCGTTATAGTTACGGCCGCCGTTTACTGGGGCTTCGGTTCATAGCTTCGGGTTACCCCTAACCACTCCCCTTAACCTTCCAGCACCGGGCAGGCGTCAGCCCGTATACTTCGCCTTGCGGCTTCGCACAGACCTGTGTTTTTGCTAAACAGTCGCTTGGGCCTTTTCACTGCGGCCCCCTCGTGCTATTCACACTACCGGGGCACCCCTTCTCCCGAAGTTACGGGGTCATTTTGCCGAGTTCCTTAACGAGAGTTCTTCCGCGCGCCTTAGAATTCTCTTCTCGCCTACCTGTGTCGGTTTGCGGTACGGGCACCTTCTCCTGGCTAGAGGCTTTTCTTGGCAGTGTGAGATCATGACCTTCGCTACTACAATTTTCGCTCCCCATCACAGTCCAGCCTTAACGATGTGCGGATTTGCCTACACATCAGCCTCACTGCTTAGACGGACATATCCATCAGTCCGCGTCACTACCCTCCTGCGTCACCCCATCGCTCATAGCGGATTACGGTGGTACAGTAATTTCAAACTGTTGTCCTTCGACTACGCCTTTCGGCCTCGCCTTAGGTCCCGACTTACCCTGAGCGGACGAGCCTTCCTCAGGAAACCTTGGGCTTTCGGCGGATCAGATTCTCACTGATCTTTTCGTTACTCATACCGGCATTCTCACTTGTATGCTGTCCAGCGCTCCTTACGGTACACCTTCAACCCACATACAACGCTCCCCTACCCCAGATACATACGTATCTAGCCATAGCTTCGGTGGTGTGTTTAGCCCCGTTACATTTTCGGCGCAGAGTCACTCGACCAGTGAGCTATTACGCACTCTTTCAATGGTGGCTGCTTCTAAGCCAACATCCTGGTTGTCTGTGCAACTCCACATCCTTTCCCACTTAACACACACTTGGGGACCTTAGCTGATGGTCTGGGCTGTTTCCCTTTTGACAATGGATCTTAGCACTCACTGTCTGACTCCCGGCAATAAGTATATGGCATTCGGAGTTTGACTGAGCTTGGTAATCCTTGCGGACCCCGCACCCAATCAGTGCTCTACCTCCACTACTCTTATACCGAGGCTAGCCCTAAAGCTATTTCGGGGAGAACCAGCTATCTCCGAGTTCGATTGGAATTTCTCCGCTACCCCCACCTCATCCCCGCATTTTTCAACATGCGTGGGTTCGGGCCTCCAGTGCGTGTTACCGCACCTTCACCCTGGACAGGGGTAGATCACACGGTTTCGGGTCTACGTCCACATACTAAATCGCCCTATTCAGACTCGCTTTCGCTGCGGCTCCGTCTTCTCGACTTAACCTTGCATGTTAAACGTAACTCGCCGGTTCATTCTACAAAAGGCACGCCATCACCCATTAATAGGGCTCTGACTTTTTGTAAGCACACGGTTTCAGGTTCTATTTCACTCCCCTTCCGGGGTGCTTTTCACCTTTCCCTCACGGTACTGTTTCACTATCGGTCGCCAGGTAGTATTTAGCCTTAGCAGATGGTCCTGCTGGATTCATACGGGGTTTCACGTGCCCCGCACTACTCGGGATCCGTCTCGGAGAGAACACAGTTTAGGCTACAGGGCTTTTACCTCTATCGCGGGCCTTTCCAGACCTCTTCACCTACCATATTCCTTTGTAACTCCATGTGAGACGTCCCACAACCCCTAAGAGCAAGCTCTTAGGTTTAGGCTGTTCCGCGTTCGCTCGCCGCTACTGACGGAATCACTATTGTTTTCTCTTCCTCAGGGTACTTAGATGTTTCAGTTCCCCTGGTCTGCCTCTACATCTCCTATGTGTTCAGAGATGAGTAACTGCGAATTACCACAGCTGGGTTTCCCCATTCGGACACCCCCGGATCAAAGCTTGCTTACAGCTCCCCGAGGCAGTTTCGTTGTTCGCCACGTCCTTCGTCGGCTCCTGGCGCCTAGGCATCCTCCGTGTGCTCTTATTAGCTTAACCTTCGCTCCGATGTTTCGCTTGTTCGCACAATTGAAAATCTTCGCTTCCAGCTAATAACTAACGTACTTGTTTACACAAGTTTTAGCTAAAAGATGTTCTAAAACGCAAATTCGTTTCGGTATCCAGTTTTCAAGGATCAAGTTTAAAGATATTCTAGACATAACAAATAGATGAAGTTTGTTGGTGGAGCCAAGCGGGATCGAACCGCTGACCTCCTGCTTGCAAGGCAGGCGCTCTCCCAGCTGAGCTATGGCCCCGCAAATTCCATCAAAACCGAACAAATGGATACGCGTTAAATGATTTTGGAAGCTTAGCTTCCGATTTGAATGTCTTCATTGCAGAAGACGATTCTCCATAGAAAGGAGGTGATCCAGCCGCACCTTCCGATACGGCTACCTTGTTACGACTTCACCCCAATCATCTACCCCACCTTCGGCGGCTGGCTCCCTTGCGGGTTACCCCACCGACTTCGGGTGTTGTAAACTCTCGTGGTGTGACGGGCGGTGTGTACAAGACCCGGGAACGTATTCACCGCGGCATGCTGATCCGCGATTACTAGCAATTCCGACTTCATGCAGGCGAGTTGCAGCCTGCAATCCGAACTGAGACCGGCTTTGATGGGATTGGCTTCACCTCGCGGCTTCGCTTCCCGTTGTACCGGCCATTGTAGTACGTGTGTAGCCCAGGTCATAAGGGGCATGATGATTTGACGTCATCCCCACCTTCCTCCGGTTTGTCACCGGCAGTCACTCTAGAGTGCCCAGCTTAACCTGCTGGCAACTAAAGTTAAGGGTTGCGCTCGTTGCGGGACTTAACCCAACATCTCACGACACGAGCTGACGACAACCATGCACCACCTGTCTCCTCTGTCCCGAAGGCCGCCACTATCTCTAGTGGATTCAGAGGGATGTCAAGACCTGGTAAGGTTCTTCGCGTTGCTTCGAATTAAACCACATACTCCACTGCTTGTGCGGGTCCCCGTCAATTCCTTTGAGTTTCAGTCTTGCGACCGTACTCCCCAGGCGGAGTGCTTACTGTGTTAACTTCGGCACCAAGGGTATCGAAACCCCTAACACCTAGCACTCATCGTTTACGGCGTGGACTACCAGGGTATCTAATCCTGTTTGCTCCCCACGCTTTCGCGCCTCAGCGTCAGTTACAGCCCAGAAAGTCGCCTTCGCCACTGGTGTTCCTCCACATATCTACGCATTTCACCGCTACACGTGGAATTCCACTTTCCTCTTCTGTACTCAAGTCACCCAGTTTCCAGTGCGACCTCAGGTTGAGCCCAAGGTTTAAACACCAGACTTAAATGACCGCCTGCGCGCGCTTTACGCCCAATAATTCCGGACAACGCTTGCCCCCTACGTATTACCGCGGCTGCTGGCACGTAGTTAGCCGGGGCTTTCTTCTCAGGTACCGTCACTCCGATAGCAGTTACTCTACCGGACGTTCTTCCCTGGCAACAGAGCTTTACGATCCGAAAACCTTCATCACTCACGCGGCGTTGCTCCGTCAGACTTTCGTCCATTGCGGAAGATTCCCTACTGCTGCCTCCCGTAGGAGTCTGGGCCGTGTCTCAGTCCCAGTGTGGCCGTTCACCCTCTCAGGTCGGCTACGCATCGTCGCCTTGGTGGGCCGTTACCCCACCAACTAGCTAATGCGCCGCAGGCCCATCCCTCAGTGACAGATTGCTCCGTCTTTCATTCTTTCTTCAGGAGAAAAAAGAAATTATCCGGTATTAGCTACCGTTTCCGGTAGTTATCCCAGTCTAAGGGGCAGGTTGCCTACGTGTTACTCACCCGTCCGCCGCTAAGTTACTTTGAAAGCAAGCTTTCAAAGTAACTCCGCTCGACTTGCATGTATTAGGCACGCCGCCAGCGTTCGTCCTGAGCCAGGATCAAACTCTCCAATTAGTATTGAAAAGAGCGATATGCTCATTTTGAAACTGACGATTCATTAAATGAATCTTTTAAAAATTAACGCGTTCCATTTGTTCAGTTTTCAAAGAACTTGCTCCCGGCATTTCGACATCAACTGTCTCTTGCACAGGAATTAGAGTATATCATATTGTCGTATTTCTTGTCAACTTATTTTTTCATCGTTTGTGTTTCATTTGTTCGATGCGTCATAAGCACAAGAGATAATATACCATGCTGTTCTTATGTTTGCAAGCTTTTTTTGAAATAAAAATAATCTACGAATAAATACTTTCAAACTAGCACAAACCAACACAAATTGATTCCAATAATCCTTAATTTATGGCTAAATAGAATTTATCGTAATCCCATATATTAACTTCTAATAATACGTACGAGAGGAGTCTAAATGAAAAACAATCCATCTAGTGCTGCGGCCCAAACAAACACCAAGGACAAGGAGCTCCGTAATCTGCAGCAAGCAACAATCTATAAGATTTTGCTGGCTGTCAGCTTTGTTCATTTATTTAACGATTCTATTCAGGCAGTCATCCCTGCAATCTTTCCTATTCTCAAAGATAACTTAATGCTCTCCTTCGCTCAGATCGGGTGGATCTCCTTTGCCTTAAACATGACGTCCTCCGTTATCCAACCAGTCATTGGGTATGCGGCTGATCGTAAGCCACGTCCTATATTGTTACCACTGGGTATGTGCAGCACATTTCTAGGCGTACTTTTATTGGCTTATGCCAACAACTATATTCTTGTATTGTTTTCCGTCATGCTAATTGGCTTCGGATCTGCTACCTTTCATCCGGAAGGCATGCGTGTTGCTCATATGGCTGCCGGTCAACGGAAAGGTCTTTCGCAATCTATTTTTCAAGTCGGCGGTAACGCTGGACAATCTTTAGGACCAATGCTCACGAAATGGATATTCATTCCCTTTGGGCAGATCGGGGCTCTTGGCTTCACTATCGTTGCGGCTGCCGGAATTGCCGTACAGACCTATGTCGCTCGCTGGTATCGAGAGATGCTGGATGCGGGATATACGTTTCATAAGAAATCAACAGCTCGCGCAATCGATCCTACCCGCCGCAAAAGTATTCGAACGGCAACAATCATCCTCGTGTTCCTAGTCTTTGTAAGATCTTGGTACGGCGC